>NZ_CP013659.2:1978750-2586875 GCF_001465795.2 Planococcus rifietoensis
TTCATGAATCGCGCTTGCCCGAACTTGCGGATCAGCAGGAATACGGTATAGGAACCCGCGACTGCCCCGCCCCATGACAGAAGGAAGCCAAGCCACAATCCATAGGCTGTCGCATTGGCGAAGACAAAGACAAAAAGCGGCAAGAACGGCAAAAACGATTCAATGAACGGCAGCAAAAATCCGATAAACGGGCCGAATGCCCGATAAGATTGCGTTAACTCGACAATGTTTTCCATGGTGAAAAAATCCGACATAAGCTCATTCCTTTTAAATTGCGCGATTTTTCAATAATGAATCTTAAAACAGGAGAAAATATGCTATGCTATTATAATTACTTTACACTCTTTCTCCCGTTTTGGAAAAGAGAAATACTTGCGGCAAAAGGAGCGGAACAAATTGCAAGAACACGGATTCTCTTCGGGTTTGAAAGCAGGCGCCAGCATCGCCATCGGCTATTTCCCGGTCGCGTTGACTTTTGGGCTGCTGGCCAAAACGACCGGTTTATCGCTCATCGAAGCGACTGCCATGAGCATTTTCGTTTTTGCCGGCGCTGCCCAGTACATATCACTTTCCCTTATCACAGCCGGTGTACTCCCGGCGCTTATTGTCGTCAATACATTCATCGTCAACATCCGCCACTTCTTGATGACCGCGGCATTGAATGAAAAGATGGAACCGGATGCCCGCTGGAAAAAAGCACTGTACGCATTCGGCATAACCGATGAAACGTTTACTGTACTCGCTACGCAGCCGCGCGACAAGATCCGTACGTCGTTTGCGGCGGGTGTCATCGTTATTTCCTACGGAAGCTGGGTGGCATTCACTTCGCTTGGCCATTTGATCGGCGCCAGCCTCCCAGGCTTCCTGCAGGCGTCCATGTCGATCGCACTGTATGCGATGTTCGTCGGCTTGCTCGTGCCGTCCATGAAAGGCAACCGGAAAGTTGTCAGCTTGGCGTTGATCGCCGCACTTTTCAACTCACTGTTCTATTTCACCGGCTGGCTGTCCACTGGCTGGGCGATCATGGTGTCGACGCTTGCTTCAGCGATCATCATTGAACTGATTTCACGGAAAGGAGTTGCCGCCTGATGGATGCCTGGTTTTGGTGGATGATTTTTGGAATGGCCGTTGTTACTTATATTCCACGCGCAATACCGTTAACCTTTTTGGAAGGCTGTGAATTACCGGAAGCTGTACAGAATGTTTTGCGAAATATTCCTTATGCCGTGCTCGGCGCATTGATTTTCCCGGCCGTGTTCTTCATACAGGAAAACGTCTGGTTCGGCGTGATCGGGGCCGCATCCGCATTTGCCATCGCGTTTACCGGGGCGAACGTTATCCTCGTCGTGCTCGGGACCATTGCCATTCTCTCCGTATATGGACTTTGGTTCGGATAAGAAAAAAAGCCGTCACTCATTTTCATGAGCTTCGGCTTTTTTTCTTTTATTATACATATTGCTCGCATACCAGAAACCAGCTGTTAACGAAGCGGCGTTGACGATAAACAATAGCCACGTATGTGTGAAGCCGGCATAAACGGCCGCGGCAATCAATGCCACGGTCAATATGAGGCCGACATAATGGTTGAACGTCACGCGCGTAAACAGGATAACCAGAAGCCCGGGCACAAACAGCGATAGGAAAAACTTAGTCACCATTGACTCCATATTCTTCTCTCCTTACTCGACAATCAAGAGACCCAGGCGGTGATGGTCATGGCGGAAGACGACATGCTGCCGCAAACGCATTTCAAGGTTGTGATCGATTACTTCCAGGCGGCAATGCGCTGCATTGAGCTGGATTGCTTCGTATAGTTCTGTTTCATTCGTAACGGTCGTGCCGTTTACTTTGCGGATGATTTCCCCGCGCACAAGCCCCATTTTCTCTGCAGGAGATCCTGGAAGAACGTCGATGATCATGACGCCTTGCGCTTGTGGTGTCACGGTGTAATTTCCGCTGCGCTCTTTCTGTGCATAATACAAGCTAATTCCCAAACGGAACAATGCTCCGACGGTAAGCGCGATGATCGCCATCGGCTGCCAAAGGAAACCGAATAAGGCAAGGACGATCGTCAACACAGCTGACCAAGCGATCGATTTCGCGATCTTCGGATATAAATAGACAGGCAGCGTCCGTTTGCTGCGCCCTTGGAACCCAAATACCAGCGGGAACAAAATGAATGAAAATGCCGATTCCCCGATCGGCAGCTGTGGCCAGTATGGTGCGTATTCGGAAATCATTTCTCCAGGAACGACCAGAACGGCCGGTATCAGCCATAGGCGGCGGGAAATATAGGCAGCGGCACGCAATCCGCGAGCCGATTTATGCAAACGCGGCGAAGCGGCAGCAGCAGCTGACTTTTCGACCATGCGGCTTTCGATGAATAGCAAAAGCCCTGCAATCAACGCGACTGAAATGAGCCAGCCATCCGCAAGCCCTCTGCCCGTCATTTCAGCGAACCCTAGATTCAACACCCAATCATTGGCTTCGAACAACCAGACGACCAGTGCAGCCGCTCCCGCCAAATAGACGAAAGAAGCCAAGTGGTAAAAACCTGTCAGCATGACGATAATGCTCACGACGCTGAGTGCAATCAACCATTCCATCGGCACTGCCAAACCGGCAGCAGCGACGATGACCGATAAGATTAACGCATACAACCAGCCATCTTTCAGCAAGCGTTTAAATTCTGTTCCGCCATACACGATCCGCGTGCGGAAAATGCGGCGTTCTTTTTTAACGCGGAAATATCCAAGCATCGTCGCAGCAAATAATGCGACATAAAAAACAGGGTTAAGAAAAAACATGGCGATCGCCATCAAAAAATCCGTTAACACTCCACTGACACCATCCTTAAGCTAAATGAACTTATCTTCCATTGTACCAAAGATGCAGGGATAGCCCTACATCTTTTTCAATCAGTTAAACGCCTGCTCTAGCTGCCCAAGGATATCTTCAATGCCTTCGATTCCGGCTGAAAGCCTGACGACCCGCTCAGTTACACCAATCCGCGCTTTTTCTTCTGCGGATAATGCGCGGTGAGACGTGCCAAATGGATAAGAGACGGTCGTTTCGACACCAGCCAAAGTCGGAACGATTTTGATCCAGCCGAGTGAAGAAAAGAAGGCTGAGACGTCGGCAGTTTCAGGAAGTTCAAATGAAACAATCGCGCCTTTCCCCGGATACCACACCCGTGCCTTATCTTGCAGGAAATCGGCAATCGCCTGTGCATTGGCGTTTTGCTTTTCCATCCGAAGCGCCAATGTTTTGATGCCGCGTATCGTTAGCCATGCTTCAAAAGGACTTAAGTTCATGCCGAGGTTCACGACACGTTTTGTGGCTTCTTCGATTAAAACCGGATCGCCTACCAATACGCCTGATGTGACATCACTATGCCCGCCAAGGTACTTGGTGGCGCTATGTACGACCAAATCCACGCCTTGTGTATAAGGTGTAAACGTATAAGGCGTCGCGAATGTATTATCGATCATTACTTTAACTCCGTATTGATTTTTCAATTGAACGAGCCCTTCGATGTCTTCAATCCGCAAAAATGGATTGGTAATCGATTCGCTCACCATCAATTTCACTTCAGGGAAATCGACCAAAATCTGCTCAATCGTTTCGCTTTCCGAGAAATCAGCGAAATGGACCGTAATGCCAAGCCTTCTCAATTCTTCCTTCAGCAAATGGAAAGTTCCACCGTATACATCCTCTGCGGCGAGGATATGGTCTCCCGCTTCTGCAACTGACAGGATACCCGCGAGTATCGCGGACATGCCTGAAGACGCAGCAACGCCTTTCGGTGCACCTTCTAGCTGTGCGACTGTCTGGCCGAGTGCATCCGTGTTCGGGTTAGCTGTCCGCGTGTAGAGATAAGTTCCGTTTCCTTCGTAATAGCCTTCCAATTCTTCTAAAGAAGAAAAAGAAAAAGCGGATGTTTGATAGATCGGCATGACTTTCGGGCGGATCGTCCGCTCTTCCATGCCTGCTGTGTGTACAGATTTCGTATCGACTGATGTCATTATGATTCCCCCTCATTGATTTCTTCGATAAATCCATTCATCATTTCTTCATCCATCGGGCCGACAATTTTATGCAGGACACGGCCCTCTCTGTCTATGATATAGGAAGTTGGAATGGAAAACGCTTGATAGAGTGCGCCAATATCTCCATCCACATCCATCGGAATCGGAAAGCTCAAGCCAAACTCTTCAACAAAGTTTTCGATTTCCGTCATGCCACGGTCTTCTGTCGTCAAATTGACTGCTACCACTTCGACATCTTTATCCTGTTGGTTCTCATAGAAAGTTTGCATATGCGGCATTTCTGCTCGGCAAGGCGGACACCAAGTCGCCCAAAAATTAAGGATGACCGCTTTGCCGCGGTAATCCGACAAGCGCATTTCCTCGCCTTTCAACGTCGTCAATTCGAAGTCGGGAGCGAGTTCGCCTTTTGCCAGCCCTTCATCGGTCGGCAAAAAATCGACAGTGCTGCCAAGGGCCATTTTATTCAGTGCGCGGTCTTCTTTATGACTGTCAAAGACGGCCCATACCGCGAGAACAATGACCAGAATGGCGGCTATCAGGAGCCCGATCATTTTTTTCGACATTCTTTTCACTCCATTCCGTTACCATCATACGATAAACGAACTGTCCGTAGCCAGTAAATTCGCCGGAATTGTTCCGCAACAAATTGTGTCAACGAAAAAAGCCGCCCAAGCCACTTTCCGAAACTTCACCAGTCGTGAAGCGGAAAGAATGGCCTAGGCGGCTTTTAGGATTAATAAGAGAGATAATTGGCTGGGTTCACAGCATTGCTGCGCGCACCATTCCAAGATCCCACGTGGATTTCGAAATGCAAATGAGAACCTGTCGAACGGCCGGTATTGCCCATGCCGCCGATAAACTGGCGCTGTTCTACTTTCTGGCCCACTGATACGCCAATCGAACTTAAGTGAGCGTATGCAGTCGCATACGGTTGCCCGTTAATTGAATGGTTGATGATAATGACATTCCCGTAACCACCCATTGATCCAGCAAACGACACATATCCCGCAGCTGATGCCACGATAGGCGTTCCTGGGCTATTGGCGATGTCGTAGCCAAGATGCGTCTCCGCACCGTCTCCGATATCACGTCCGCCAAATCCTGATGTATGGCGCCCTGATGCCGGCATCACGAAGTTTGCTGACGGTTTGACGACAGGAGCCGGTGCTGGTGCTGGTGCTGGTGCTGGTGCTGGCGTTGGTGCCGGTGCCGGGCTTGCAGTGCTGGCAGTTGCAGATGAAGATTTAGCTGCTGCTTTTTCTGCTGCTGCTTTGTCAGCTGCCGCTTTTTCTGCTGCTGCCCGTTCCGCTGCTGCTTTCTCTGCTGCAGCACGCTCAGCTGCCGCCTTTTCAGCAGCTGCTTTTTCCGCTGCTGCTTTGCGTTCAGCTTCTGCAATACGCGTGCGTTCAGCTTCTTCTTGCTGAGCTAGTTTTGCCATGCGGGATTGCTGGCCCATAATTTGCTTTTCAACTGCAGCGCTGACTTCCAGCGCTTCTTCATGCTGTGCTTCCAAATTATTTTTCTCTGAAGCCAAACGCTCTTGTTCTGCTTCCATTTGGTTTTTCAAGCCTGCTTGTTCTTTTTTCTGGCTATCTAAAGAGGCTTTCAATGAAACAAGTTCAGTGCGGCGCTCTTCTTGATTGGCAAGAATCGTTTCAACTGCTTCTTTTTTCGCAGCCAATTCTTTTTTGTCGGCCGCTTGTTCACGCATGATTTCACGGTCAGCCTCAATCAAGGTATTGACCGCTGAAAAACGGTCGATAAAATCGATAAAGCTATTGGCACCCAATAGAACATCTATGTATTCGACAGATCCGCCGCTCATCTGGATGGCGCGCGCACGTTCTTTCAATAGTTCGGTACGTTCGTCGATTTTACGCTCGAGTTCTTTGATCGCTTCTTTCAATTCATCGATTTCTTCTTTAGTTTGGTCGATTTCAGCTTGTACTGTATCGATTTTCGACTGTGTTTCCTGCATTTTCTTATCCAATTGCTGGATTTCCGAAACGATGCGGTCGAGTTTTGAAGACGTTTCTTGGATCTCGCCTTCTTTCTTTTGAATGCCTGAGCTCAGGTCTTCTTCTTTTTCTTCCAATTCCTTACGTTCTTTTTCCAATTTCTGCTGTTCTTTTTGGACTTGCTGTTGCTCCTGTTCCAATTCATCAAGCTTACTGCTGTTTGCATGTGCAGTAGGCATTAGCAAAGACAATGCGAGAATTGATGAAACGCCGGACAACATCCATTTAGACTTCGAATTCAAGTTCGTTTTCCCCCTTTGGATTTACGTTCTTTTTCTATGTCTGTATTTTATTTCCTAATTTATGTAAGTTTTAGACCTATGGTTAATATGCGACCATAGGCCTTGAATTGATTATACACGTAAAAACTTGCGAATGGACATAAAACTTCCCCATATCCCGATAAAGACACCCATCGCCAAGATCAATGCACTCACTTGGTAGATGAAAGGTGAAAACTCAAGTAGTTGGAAGAGTTCTCCGCTGAGCCGGGGTTGTACAAATTCCGTAATCCTTTGGTAAAGCAGTACGACTAGGCCAATCGGTATGATCGAACCGAGAATCCCGAGCCACATGCCTTCTAGAATGAATGGAACACGGACAAACCAATTGGTTGCCCCGACGAGTTTCATGATCTCGATTTCGGTACGGCGCGCCACAATAGTGATGCGGATCGTATTCGAAATCAAGAACATCGCTGTAAACAATAATGCCAAAATGAGGACCAGGCCAACATTGCGCCCTGCGTTAAGGAAATTGAAAAGCTTCTCAATTTTCCCTTCCCCATACTCTACGTCTTCGATATATTCAAGTGCAGCAATTTCTTTCGCTACTGTTTCTGTCTGTTGAGGTTCTGTCGCTTTTACGTAGAACACATCAAACAATGGATTACTTTGCTCGAACAAGCTGAGCTCTTCGCCAAAGTCGAGTACAAGATCCGTCAACTCTTCTTCTTTCGTTGAAAAATCGGCCGATTCGACGCCATCCAGACCCGATATTTCTTCTTCGAGCTCTGTGATGTCTTCTTCCTCTGCGTCAAGCGAGACAAAGACTTTGATCTCGACATCGTTCTCCAGATCATCAGCGACTTTGTTGAGGTTCATCATAATCATGACGAATACCCCGACTAGCAGCAACGTAACCGTGACGGCACTGACAGATGCAAATGTCATCCAGCCATTCCGGCCAAGGCTCTTGAGGCTTTCTTTGATGTGACGGCCAAATGTTCTAATCTTCATAGCCGTAATCACCTCCGGCTGCGTCGCGCACAATCAGCCCGCCTTCGATGGCAATGACGCGATGTCTTAACTTATTGACGATTTCCCGGTTATGGGTCGCCATGATGATCGTCGTTCCCGTCGAGTTGATCTGCTCGAAAAGATTCATGATGTCCCACGACGTGTCCGGGTCAAGATTTCCTGTCGGTTCATCGGCAATCATCACTTTCGGCGTGTTGACGATGGAACGGGCAATGGACACACGCTGCTGCTCGCCGCCGGACAATTCACGGGGGAACATTTTCGCTTTGTGCTTCAATCCGACCATATCGAGCACTTCCATCACGCGCTCTTTGATGACTTGCGGTTTTTCCTCGATAACTTCAAGTGCAAACGCAACATTTTCATAAACGTTCAAGCGAGGCAATAGTTTGAAATCCTGGAACACTACGCCGATGTCACGGCGAAGAAAAGGAACTTTCCGGTTCTTCAATTTTGCGATATCTTTTCCATCGACAAGCATTTGCCCTGAAGACGGGCGCTCTTCACGGTACATCATTTTGATGAACGTGGATTTTCCAGCTCCGCTCGGGCCGACGATGTATACAAATTCGCCCTGGGCAATCTCAACATTCAATCCATTGAGTGCCACAATGCCGTTCGGATATTTTTTGTAGACATTTTTCATTTGTATCATTAAATAAACCACCTATATCATTCGGCATTCCGCCAAATTTTATTTCCCAAGTACATAGCAAATTTTGCAGCACGGTTATTATAACACTCCTAAACCCCTTTTTTGTTACAGTTACATTTCAATTCAGACTCAGTCTCGATACAAACAATTATCTGAAATTTTAATAACATGAGGTCTTAACTCATTATTATTTTCCTTATTTTTACCATATATCTATAGTAATGCCTTGTTTTATGGCAAAAAAAATAAACCGGGCAAAATGCCGGTTTATTGTTGGTTCGCAAGATATTCTGCTACGGCTTGCGCTTCTTCGCCTTCGATGATGTTCGGAGGCATTGCACCTTGGCCATTTTCAATGACGGAAAGGATTTCTTCTTGTGACAAGCGCGATCCTACATCGTTCAATGCTGGGAAATTGCCTTGACCTTCTAAGTTTTCACCGTGACATGAAATACAGTTTTGCTGAATGACTGCTTCTGCATCCACTGTCGTTGTTTCAGTTTCTGTATCGCCGCCTGTATCAGCTGGTTCTTCAGGAGATGTTTCTTCCCCGCCGCCGCATGCACCAAGTACAAGAACTGAACCGAACAATACGGTCATCAATTGCTTTTTCATGGAAATCCTCCTCTTTGTCTTGCTTTTTTTACCTTCTATAGGAGTATACCAAATTTAGGCACGTTTGAAACCTTCCCCGAGCACTTCGGAGGCATCGGACACAATCACAAAAGCTTGCGGGTCGATCAATTTAACCAATTGTTTCAACCTTGTAAATTCTGTCTGCGGAATCACGACCATTAAAATCGGTTTTTCGTTTCCTGAGTAGCCGCCGGTTGCTGTCAATTCCGTTACCCCTCTATCGACTTCATCGTAAATGGCATCCCGGATTTCTACTTGCTTGTTCGTGATGATGTATACCATCTTCGAACGGCTGAATCCGACCTGCACCAAATCGATGGTTTTGGTCGTCAGATACAACCCGATCAATGCATACAATCCTTTTTCGATATCAAAAACGATGGCAGCTGCCAACACGATCATGCCGTCGATGATCGCAACGCTTGTCCCGAGAGTGAGGCCGGTGTATTTGGTGATGATCTGGGCTGCAAGATCGGTTCCGCCAGTCGATGCTTTCCCGCGGAACACGATTCCTAGCCCGAGACCGACCATGATGCCGCCAAACAACGAGCCGAGCAGCGGATCTCTCGTCCAAGCTTCCCAATCTTCAGTCATGAACACGACGAGCGGCAGAAATACCGTGCCGACCGCCGTCTTGATGCCAAAATTTTTCCCGAGCAAAATGACGCCCGAGATGAACAGCGGAATATTGAATGCCCATTGGACGAATGCTGGCTTCCATTCGAACAAGCCGAATAGAATCGTACTGATGCCACTGACTCCGCCCGACGCCACTTCGTTCGGCAATAGGAACACATTGAATGAAATGGCGACGATCGCCGCTCCTGCCAGGACGGAGATATAATCCATCACGCTCGTCAAAACCGGATGTGGATCTTTTGATTTTCGTATATTTCGTTTGCCCATAAGCTGTTATTCCTCTTCCTTCTATATTCACTTGAACCCTGTCAGAGTATAGCAGACCCCCCGTTTTTTGTGAACTTCATCTGGATAAAGCAATAACCATTCCACAACGGAACAAACTTTTGCTTCAATCGGCCAAAATTTCACGTTTTGCTGCGCTGGTTCCTTTATTGAAGATTTTTTAGTACTTTCGATAATGGATAAATGCCAATGCTCTGAATGGCGAGCGACAGCAAAATCACCGCAAATGCCAGGGAAATCAGCACCTGGTCTTGCCCAGAAGCCGTTTCTTCGAGCCATAGCAACAGTGCGACGGACATGGCGCCTTTGATTCCTGACCAAGCAGTTAAGGTAATCGTCGAAAAATCATTATTGAATTCATGCCGCCATTTAGGAACTCCGTAAATGAACAGCGCGATGACGAGGAAGCGGACGATGATGGCCAATAGGAAAATGACGATTGCAAACCACCAGCCTGAAAAAGCCAGATACTCTGCACCGCGTATGCCGATCAGCAAAAACAGCACCGCCAATAAAATCGGGGTGACGATATCCCAGAAACCGTCCAATGACTGAGGGAGTGTATCTTCCTTGATATCCTTGCCCATTTCATAAGCGACGAATATTCCGGCTGCCACTGTCGCAAGCACGCCCGATACCCCGATGGCTTCGCCGATATAAAAAGCGCCGTAAGCTCCAATGACGCTCAGCATGACATGATATTTTTTATCCTGGGTGAAACGGATCGTCTTGCTCATCAACCAGCCGATAGCGATTCCGAGCATAACTCCGCCTAGCGAAACAAGCAGCAATTCCGAGACAAATTTGCCCAATGAAAACCCGTTCCCGGTTTGATACATTGTCAGGAAAATCGTGAAAAAGACGATGCTTGTCCCGTCGTTGATCATCGACTCCCCTTCAACCACATCGGCAATCTGTTCTGCACCGCTGCTTTCTTTCAAAATAGCGGTTACCGACACCGGATCGGTCGGCGTCAGGATTGCCGCCAGCAAAAAAGCCGACGTGAGGGTCAAGCTGGTAAATAGCCCGCCTGCGAAATAGATGGACAAGCCGAGCAGAACAACTGTGAGGATGAGACCAATCGTGCTCAAACTGACGATGATGCCGATGTTTTGCTTTAACTGCTTCAAAGGAAATTGATAAGCCGAGGTAAACAGCATTGCCGGCAAGAAGACATTGAAGATGATGTCTTTTGAAATATTGAATTCATCGAAATACGGAATAAATGAAAGCCCTAAACCGATTGCCACCAATACGACGGGAACTGGGAAAAAGTTCTTTTTAATGTCGATCGTGTAGACGATGTAGCCGATGATCAGCAAGATCAGTAATTGATGGGTCATCATATTCAGAACCTCCTTGGCAAATATAAGCTTCTTGTTCTTCTATTGCCTTTTTACGCGTAAAAAAACCCCCAAACGCCACCGCTCTATGGAGCAATCGCTTTTGGGAGTCGTATTTACGATGATTGGCGCAGGGTTTTTTAGCTTATTGCATTTTCGAACGCAGCATGGCGTGGATAAATCCATCCAGATCGCCATCCATGACGGCCTGCAGATTCCCAGTCTCGTAGTTCGTCCGGTGGTCTTTAACCATGGAATACGGGTGGAAAACGTAAGAGCGGATTTGACTGCCCCAGCCGATTTCTTTTTGCTCGCCGCGAATTTCGAGCAATTCCTGCTCCTGCTCTTCGATTTTCAATGCGTAGAGCTTCGCTTTTAGCATTTGCATCGCTTTCTCACGGTTTTTAATCTGTGAACGTTCCTGTTGGCAAGTCACTACAGCACCGGTCGGCAAGTGGGTGATCCGGACAGCGGAGTCTGTCGTATTGATATGCTGTCCACCGGCACCGCTTGCACGGTAAGTATCGACTTTCAGATCTTCGGTGCGGATATCGATTTCGATTTCGCCCGTGAACTCCGGCATCACTTCACACGATACAAAAGATGTATGGCGGCGTCCTGAGGAATCGAACGGCGAAATGCGGACCAAGCGATGAACGCCTTTTTCAGCTTTCAAATAGCCGTAAGCATTATGCCCTTTGATGCCGAGTGTCACTGATTTGACGCCGGCTTCATCTCCTGCCAGGTAATCCAAAGTTTCCACTTTGAAACCGCGTTTCTCCGCCCAGCGCGTATACATGCGTAAGAGCATCGAGCACCAATCCTGGGATTCCGTTCCGCCAGCGCCTGGATGCAGTTCCAATATGGCATTGTTTTTATCGTATTCTTCACTCAATAGAAGCTCCAGCTCAAACGCGTTCAAGTCTTTAAGAAACTGCTTCAGTTCCCCACTCAACTCTTCATGAAGTTCCTCGTCTGGTTCTTCGCGCAACAATTCGAGCGTCATTTCCATATTCTCTTGCTCTTCTTCGAACTTCCGGTAGCGATTGACTGTATCTTTCAATGCATTCACTTCCGAAATGACCACTTGCGCTTCTTCTTGGTTATTCCAGAAATTCGGGTCGATCATTCGTTCGTCCAATTCCTGGATACGTGCCTCTTTGTTTTCTAAGTCAAAGAGACCCCCTGAAGTCCGCCAATTTTTCGGCTGTTTTGTCGAGCTCGTTGCGAATATCCGCTAATTCCATCATATAAAGTTCCTCCTCATAATAATGCCGAAGAGCTTTTGCTCTTCGGCCATAAACACTCGTTTACGAAGCTGCCCCATGGCAGTTCTTGAATTTTTTACCGCTGCCGCATGGGCATAAGTCATTGCGCCCGACTTCCATCTCGCGGCGTGCCGGCTCTTTTCTCTTGCGTGGTGCATCTCCGCCTTCTTTCGGGTTGACAGCTTGGCCTTTTGCCACTTCTTCACGCTCGAGGTTATTCTTGATTTCCGCTTTCATGGCGTATTTCGCCACGTCGTCTTCAATCGCCTCGATCATCGCTTCGAACATGGCAAAGCCTTCGTTCTGGTACTCACGAAGCGGATCGTTCTGGCCGTATGCACGCAAGTGAATCCCTTGTCTCAGCTGGTCCATCGCATCGATATGGTCGATCCATTTCGTATCGATTGAACGCAACAGGACGACTTTCTCGAATTCACGCATGCGGTCAGGCGTCATTTCAACTTCTTTTTCATCATAATGCGCTGTTACTTTACTGCGCACGAATTCGATGATCTGGTCTTGCCTTTTGCCTTCCAGATCTTGTTCAGTGATAGTATCTTCCGGCAGGAGATTGGCAGAAATCACTTCCGTCAACGACTTCAAGTGCCACTCTTCCGGCTTCTCTGCTGTTGTATAACTTGCGACCATGCGGCCGATCGAGCTATCGATCATATTGTCGACAAGTTCGCGCATATTATCGGTCTCGAGCACTTCCATACGCTCTTTATAGATGATTTCACGTTGTTCACGCAACACATCATCATATTGCAAAAGACGTTTACGTGCATCGAAGTTATTGCCTTCCACCCGTTTTTGGGCAGATTCGACAGAACGCGTCACCATGCGTGATTGCAGCGGCTGGGAATCGTCCATCCCCAGTTTGCCCATCATATTGCGCATGGAGTCCGAACCGAAGCGGCGCATCAAATCATCTTCAAGCGAAAGATAGAATTGCGTCACGCCGGGATCTCCCTGGCGTCCAGAACGACCGCGCAGCTGGTTATCGATGCGGCGGGATTCGTGGCGTTCCGTACCGATGACAGCGAGTCCGCCCGCTTCGATGACGCCTTCACCCAATTTGATATCCGTTCCGCGGCCTGCCATATTCGTGGCAATCGTGACGGCACCTTTTTGGCCGGCATCTAGGATGATTTCAGCTTCATGTGCGTGATTTTTCGCGTTCAAGACCGAATGCTTGATGCCTTTTTTGGTCAAATACGCGGAAATGATTTCGGACGTTTCGATCGCTACGGTACCGACAAGAACCGGTTGCCCTTTTTTATGGCGCTCGATAATGTCTTCAGATACCGCTTTGTACTTGCCTTCTGTTGTCGCATAAATTAAATCGACACGGTCATCACGGATGATCGGTTTGTTCGTCGGAATGGAGATGACGTTCATGTTGTAAATATTGCGGAACTCTTCTTCTTCCGTTTTTGCCGTACCGGTCATACCTGACAATTTCTCGTATTTGCGGAAGTAGTTCTGGAACGTGATTGTGGCCATGGTCATCGATTCGTTCTGGACTTCGAGGCCTTCTTTTGCTTCGATCGCCTGGTGAAGACCGTCTGAATAGCGGCGGCCTTTCATGAGTCGGCCGGTGAATTGGTCAACAATGACCACTTCGCCATCCTGAACAACGTAGTCGACGTCTTTTTGCATCGTGACATGCGCTTTTAGCGATTGGTTGATCGCGTGGTTCAAGCGCACATGGGTTAAATCGAATAAGTTGTCAACGCTGAAAGCTTTCTCGACTTTCTCGATGCCTTCTTCCGTCAGCACGACGCCTTTTGTCGTTTCATCGTAAGCATAATCAGAGTCCTTTTGCAGCAGCCGGCCGAACGCATTCGCCTGCATGTATAGCTGTGCGGATTTTGCCGCCTGGCCTGAAATGATCAATGGCGTCCGCGCTTCGTCGATCAAGATTGAATCGACTTCATCGATTACGGCAAAATGAAGCGGGCGCTGAACCATGTCTTCTTTATAAAGGACCATATTGTCGCGCAAGTAATCAAAGCCAAGCTCATTATTCGTGCTATAGGTGATATCTGCTTGGTAAGCTTCGCGTTTTTGTTCTTTCGTCAAGCTGTTGACGTTGAGCCCAATCGTCAGGCCGAGCCAATTGTAGAGCTGGCCCATCTCTTCAGCATCGCGGCTCGCCAAGTATTCGTTGACGGTCACGACATGGACGCCTTTTTTCGTGATGGCATTCAAATAGACAGCCATCGTCGAAGTCAGAGTTTTACCTTCACCAGTCTTCATCTCGGAAATATTCCCTTGATGAAGCGATGCAGCACCCATGATCTGGACGCGGAATGGATACATCCCCAGTACGCGCTTTGATGCCTCGCGCACAGTCGCAAATGCTTCAGGCAGCATGTCGTCGAGCGACTCGCCTTGTTCGAAACGTGCTGTAAATTCGGCTGTTTTTGCTTTTAAGGCTTCGTCTGTCTTGGCCGTATACTCATCGGCCAGCGCTTCCACCTGGTCTGACACTTTTTCCAATCGTTTTAAATCCCGTTTGTTCGGGTCAAATACTTTATTCAATACTCCAAGCATGTTTAACCGCTCCCTGCATGGCGATTCCAGCTGAAGACAGCGTAGAAACCGCTATTGCTCATATTTTCATTCTTTGGGTTTATCTTAATCATATGCAGCATTTTCAAAAAAAATCTCACCATTCATTTTAACACTGCACTATAAAGCGTGCAAACAATGCATTTTTCGCCACTCCACAAAATCATGCCAAAAACAACCGGTTATTGATACAGCTCCGTACAAGTGAAGATTCTGTAAGTGCGCATATAAATCACTGCATAACAAAAGCCTCCCGTTACAGGAGGCTTTTAATGTTATGAAGTTGTTTCGATCAATCCGTAAGAACCGTCTTTTCGTTTGTAGACAATGTTCGTGCCGTTTGACTCAGCATCTGTGAAGACGAAGAAACTATGCCCGAGCATGTTCATCTGAAGAACCGCTTCTTCCTCATCCATCGGTTTCAAATCGAATTGTTTTGTACGGACGATTTTCAAGTCTTCCTCATCATCCGATTCCGAAGAACCATTATTCTGCGCTTCGCTTTCAGCTATAGCAAACGCGAGACCCATTCCTTCGCGGTCACGGAATTTGCGGTTGACTTTCGTTTTATATTTGCGGATTTGACGCTCCAGTTTTGAAACGATCAAATCGATCGCTGCATAGAGATCATCGTGCCGTTCTTCAGCACGTAGTGTTAGGTTTTTCATCGGAATTGTAACTTCCACTTTTGTTTGGTTATGGTTATACGTTTTCAAATTGACCATCGCTGTTGCATTCGCTCCATCGGTGAAGTAGCGTTCGATTTTCTCTACCTTCTTCTCGATGTGTTCGCGTATTGCGGGAGTTACCTCAATATTCTCGCCTCTGATGTTGAATTGCAGCATGTGAACTCCTCCTTCTGTTTTGCTATCTATCTATTTCTAGTTGTTCCCTACGGAATCCTTCTTGAAACGTAAAAAGTTTCAGCGCTGTAGTAAAAAGGTAAACAATATGACAAGGAGATGAAGTCCATGTTTACAAATAAAACGATTGTAGTGACAGGTGCCGCACAAGGCATCGGGAAAACCGTAGCACAATATTTCCAAAAAGAAGGCGCAAACGTCATCGGCTTGGATATTGAAGAAGTCGAAATCGACGGAGTGGAATACCGCCGGTGTGACGTAGGAAGTTTTTCGGAAGTCGAACGCGTCTTTTCCGACATTCATAACGCGCACGGCAGTATCCATGTGCTGGTCAACAATGCCGGCATTTCGGAATTCACGCCGCTTTGGGAGTTGACGGAAGAAGATTGGGACCGCGTGCTCAACACGAATTTGAAGAGTGTGTTTATCTGCAGCCGAGAAGCTGCCCGTTATATGAACGAAGACATCCGCTCAATCGTCAATATGTCATCGACAAGAGCGTTCATGTCCGAACAAGGGACAGAAAGCTACTCCGCTTCCAAAGGCGGGATTTTCGCCCTCAGCCATTCACTCGCAGCAAGCCTCCATACAAAAGGCATCCGGGTAAACTCTATTGCCCCTGGCTGGATACATACCGGCGACCGGGAAGAGCTCCGCAAAGTCGACCATGAGCAGCATTGGAGCGGACGCGTCGGCACTACGGACGACATTGCTAGAGCATGCCTGTTCTTGTCGAATCCGGACAATTCTTTCATCACTGGGGAGTGTTTGACGATTGACGGCGGCATGACACGCAAAATGATTTATGAACATTAACACAAACGGCTGCTACGCAGCTGTTTTTTTATTGCCTAAGAGTCAATTGGCTATTCCATTACGCGCGAATCAAAGTGAGTATGCGGATTGACTCTGCGCCCGCTTCTTGCAAAGTTTTTGCAGCCTGCCGCATGGTGGTGCCTGTCGTATAAAGATCATCCACCAGCACCAGCTGTTTCGGGACCGCTTCCCCGTTCAGTCGAAACAATTGTTTTGTCGCCATCCGTTCCTGACGTGTTTTCTCCCCCAAAGTTTCGCCGCATTTCTCGAGCAAATGCCGGTACGGAACACCTGCCGCTAGCAGCAATTGATCCACTTGCGAAAAGCTCCGTTCGTGGAGCTTTTCTTCATTCAGTGGAATCGGCACGACCACTGCCCGCTCATTCTTCAAAGCTTCCCGGAAATTTTTGGCAAACACTTGAGCCAATAAGACATCCTTCAAAAACTTGTACTGGTGGAACCAGTCTTTCATGGCCTCGTTGTAGCGGTAAAGGGCTTTTCCTGAGCGAATGAGATCGCGGTAGCCATGCTCTTCCCAATAAGAACAGTCGCTGCATATCGCTTCGCCTTCTTTGCCGCAAAATTTGCAGACTTGCCCGATGATTTTCGAAAATTCATTTCGGCACAGCTGGCACACCAATTCTGGAGGTTCGTACAAAAAAATGCCGCGCCACGAGGGAACAAAGCGCAATGCTTGGTCGCATAGACAGCAGTTCATGCTTTTCCCTCCTTGTTATAGAAGCGAATCGCTTCCCTTGCCGCGTCCATTTGCCTGGTGATGCCATTATGGAAAAAGATGACGTCTCCAGTAGGGTCTGTCGCGCTTCGCCCGACCCGCCCGGCAATTTGAATGAGCGCTGCCCGGTCGAATACCCGGTGATCGGCTCCGATGACGGCGACTTGCAACCGGGGTATGGTGATGCCGCGTTCTAAAATGGTGGAGGTGGCAAGACCGGATAAGCCGCCTTCCCTCAATTGCATCACTTTTTCTTTGCGCTGTGGATCTTTCGAGTGGACAGCATCAATTGTGCAATCGATTTTGTTCAGCAGCGGGCTTGCTAGTTCGATCAACTGGATGGACGGAAAAAATAAAAGGAACGGCTGCTTTTTCTGAAGCTTGTCTTCTATCCAGTATTTTAATGGGAGAGGAAGCTTGCCTTTTCGGATACAGCGTTCATAATTCCACATCGCCCGGTAAGCGGGAACTGGCAGTGGCGCGCCATGATAGCGCCTGAATATGGTGGAGTGTTCGGCAATTTGTTTTTGGAGTGTTTTCGATGGGGTGGCGGAAATGTAGATAACGGGAGCGGACGGCTTGGCGGCTTTTTTCACAGCCCGTTCAAGCGATGGGTCAAGCGAATACGGGAAAGCATCCGCTTCGTCGACGAATAGTAAATCGAAAGCTTCCTGGAATCGATACAATTGGTGGGTGGTGGCCAGGATGATTTCGCCGTAGCCGGTTTGTTCGGGGCTATCGCCGTAGAGTGTGTGGACGGTGGCATTGGGGAATGCCTGCTTGAACCTGGGTGAGAGTTCGAGGATAACATCGGTACGCGGTGCAGCCACACAAATGCGCAATCCTTTTTGCAGCGCTTCATAGATCGGGGAAAATAGAATTTCTGTTTTTCCGGCACCACATACCGCATACAAGAGGTGATCTTCTTGCTTTCGGATGCTTTCGGAGATGGCTTTTGATGCATTTGCCTGCTGGGGCGTCAGGCTGCCGGCCCACCCGAAGGCACGTGGGGCGGATTTTGGAAGTGCTGGAGATGTCCACAAAACCAATTCTGTGCAGCTGCTGATGCGCCCCATCTTGATGCATGTCCGGCAATAGCGGCAAACTTCGCCGCACGTTGCGCATTGGAATGGAATCACATAATCGGGCGACGTCTCCAGACATCTTGTACACTGGCCGTCAGCCGATATACCGCTGACTACGCGTACACTTCCTTTATCGATTGCTTCCTGTGTGACTTCTTCCGGGAACGGAATGAATTGCTTTATCCATATCCTTCCTGTTAAAAATGCTTCGATTGCTTGCATGGATTTCCTCCTTTTTTATAGCCGAAAGGCCTTGGCCGGTCATTTCTTTGCCCAGCCAAGGCCCATCGCGCCTTCTCCTAAATGCGTGCCGATGACCGGACCGAAATGAGAAATCGTGAACTCCACATCCGGGCAGGCCAGTTCAAGCTCCGCTTTCCATCTTTCCGCTTCTTCGAGCCGGTTGGCGTGGATGACCGTCGCTTGAAGCGGTTCTTTGCCGCAGTCTTTCTTCAATTCTTCCGCAATGCGGTTCATCGCCTTTTTTCGTGTGCGGATCTTTTCATACGGAACGATCAGCTTGTCCTGGAAATGCAGCAGCGGTTTGATCTGAAGCATGCTGCCGACCAACGCTTGCGCTCCTGACAAACGCCCGCCGCGCTGTAAATGGCGAAGGTCTTCCACCATGAAATAAGCACGCAAGGTTTTTTTCATTTCCTCAAGTTCTGCCAAAATTCCTTTGGCATCCATGCCTTGCTCCGCCAGTTCCGCTGCTTTTAGCGCATAGAACCCTTGAACGGCACAAGCGATTTCAGAATCGAACACGTGGACATCCACGCCTTCGGTCATCTCCCCCGCCTGCTTCGATCCAGCCATTGTTCCGCTGATGCCGCTGGACAGGTGAATGGCTACCACTTCCTCGTGTTGCCCTGAAAGTTGCTCGTATAATGAAATAAACTCCCCGATTGGCGGCTGAGAGGTTTTCGGGAGCTCTTCACGCGCTTTTTCGTAAAATTCCACAGCATCCAATTCAGTTTCCGCATAGGACTCATTGCCGAATGTAATCTGAAGAGGCACCACATGTATGCCTTTATCTTTTGCCTGCTGCTGCGGAATATATGCTGTACTATCTGTCACAATTGCTGTTTTCATTTTCAATCAGCCTCCACTGCTATCTTACCAAAACTTGCCTGCTAATAGACAGAAAATCCTGTCCATTGAAAGGTCTATTTCCAACATTAATTAGCGTGGCGCGAATCCAAAAAAGCTTTTCCGGCTACAAGCATCCATTTGCCTGCCAGGAAAAGCCCTTCGTTTAGTTTTTCATTATTGATTTCCGATGAAATGCAGGCTTGTCACTTTCCATTCGTCCTGCTCTTTCTTGAAAACGACCACTTGGCGGCCGGATTGCTGCATTCCTTGCTCCGTGCCGGCTTCATTCATTTCCACATTGATGGTGGCAAACACTTCCGCCCGGTCCTCTTCGTATTTGACGATTGTTTCGTCGCTCGTCGTGTATGTCGTGTCGTAGTTTTCAAAGGCTTCGCTCAATGCCTGCTGGTCTTCTTCACGGTCAAAGCCATCCGGATTTTCAGCGATGATCGCCATATAGCGGTCCATGTCTTCAGCATTAAAAGCCGCGATGTATTCCTCATACGCGCCAAGGAGTTCCTGCTTTTCAGCTTCTGGAACATCCGCAGCGACGACGTCTCCCTCATCGTCCAATGTAAACCCTACTTCTTGGTCTGTGATCCCGTGTTCAACCGCATTATTTTCATTGGTGGCATTGCCGTCTTCTGCAGTATTGCCATTGACCGACGAATCGTCTTCGTCCGAACAACCTGCGAGCGCCAATATGAGCCCAGTTGCAACTATCCATTTTTTCATGATGCATTCCTCCTGCGCTCATTTTGCCATAGCCTCACACGGAATACAATGAAGAAACGGTGTCAATATGCGACAGGACAATTCCTTCCACTGTCATGTACAATGGAAGGAAACCGAAAGGAGACGATCATTTGGAAAAATGGGAGGCAGAGCGCTTGCTCAACCAGAAGATGAATGACACACGCACATATCCGAAAAGAAGAACCGCTGCACGAGCGAAAAAATACAATTTGACGATGGAACCGGCAGACGACTATATCGTGTTGGATTTTGAAACGACTGGCTTGCGTGCCGGCGATGATAAGATCATCCAAATCGGTGCCGTTAAATATATCGGGCATCAACAACAAGATACGATGTACCTGCTGATCAATCCGGAACGGCCGATTTCCAGCACGATCACCCGCATCACCGGCATCCGCAACGGAGACGTCCAAGATGCGCCAGTCATCGAGGAAATTGCTCCCCAACTGATCGACTTTATCGGCGATTTGCCGATTGTCGCCCACAACGCCCCATTTGATATGGGCTTCCTTTATGCTCTTGAGCACATCACGCCGGTGCCGCCTTACCAAGTCATTGATACGGTCAGGCTGGCACGTAAATTCATCACCGAAACACCGAACCACAAATTGACGACATTATCCGCCTATCTTGAGCTCGAACACAACGCCCATGATGCGCTCGGGGACTGCTTAGTCACTGCATCGATCTATCAGTTCTGCATCGGACGCATGTAAAAAAGCGCCGGAAGCTTTGGCTTCCAGCGCTTTTTTAATTTTCGGCATCGGAATCCGCTGCCGCCAAATGTTTTTTTAACGTACTTCTACCCAACCGTTTTTAATAGCTGTGACGACTGCCTGAGTACGGTCATTGACCTGCATTTTTTGCAGAATGCTCGAGACGTGGTTTTTGACTGTTTTTTCTGAGATGAACAGGGTTTCACCGATTACGCGGTTGCTCTGTCCGTCCGTCAATAGCTGCAAAACTTCGCTTTCGCGTTTTGTCAGTAAATGGTAAGGGCGACGGATCTCTGTTTGATGGAAAGACCCTTTGTTTTCACGTTCGCTCAAACGGCGGAATTCCATCACCAAATTACGGGTCACTTTCGGATGCAAGTAAGAGCCGCCTTTTGCGACCACTTTGATCGCCTGGATGATGGCGTCTGCATCCATTTCTTTCAGCATATAGCCGAGTGCGCCTGTTTTAAGGGCATGCGTCACATACGATTCATCATCGTGAATGGACAGCATAATGACTTTGGCGTCCGGGAATCTCTCAATTAGTTCACCCGTTGCTTCGACGCCATTTTTTTGCGGCATGTTGATATCCATCAACACAACATCCGGCTGATGCTCTTCGTATAGCTTGATGACTTCCTCGCCGTCTCCGCCTTCTGCGACCACTTCAAATGATTCTTCAAAGTCCAGAATGCGCTTAACGCCTTCCCGGAACAATTGGTGGTCATCAATAATAATAATTTTTGTCATTATGTCGTCCTCCTCAAAATACCATATCTTACATACCCGCCTTCAGCGGGATATGAAACATTAACACCGTTCCTTCGCCGAGCGTGGAGTTGATGAAGAATTCTCCGCCGATCAATTCGATCCGCTCTCTCATGCCGGTCAAGCCGAATGACTGGTCTTTGACAATTTCCTGGTCAAAGCCAGATCCGTTGTCTTTGATGATGATGGACACCTGCTCAGTGAGCCATTCCATCTTGACTTCGATATCTGTCGATTTGCCGTGGCGAATCGCATTCGAGACCGCTTCTTGCACGAGCCGGAAAATGGAAGTTTCAAAATTATTCGGGAGCCGGACCTCATTTCCATTGGAATGGAAAAACAGCCGGACGCCGCGATTGTATTCTTCAATCGTCTCCAGATATTTTTTCAATGTCGGGACCAGCCCGAGATCATCGAGCGCCATTGGACGCAAGTCATAGATGATGCGCCTGACTTCCGTAAGCGCTTGCCTCACCATATCCTTTAACGAAGAAATTTCCTTGAAGGCCTTATCCGCACCTTTTTCGCGGTAGGTTTTTTCGATTAAGTCCGAACGCAGCAGGACGTTCGCCATCATCTGGGCCGGTCCGTCGTGAATTTCACGCGATAGCCTCTTGCGCTCTTCTTCTTGAGCTTCGATAATCCTTAAGCTGTAATCCTGCTTACTCTTCGACTTGTCGACCGCATCCCCGAAATCTTCCAGATCCGACGATAAATAATTGGTGGCCACATTGATTTGATTGACTAGCCGCTCTGCACGTTCGATTGTCTGAAGCAGTTTCTGGAGCTTACGCTGCAGGCGGTCCCGCTTTTGCCGAAACTTTTTTTCCTCGGCGCGGTTCAAGGATAATTGCACTTGCAATTCGTTGGCCAGCTCAAAAGCTTCACGAACCTGGCTTTCAGTGAAAGATTCGAATGAACCCGATAATTCTGCGAGTCGCCGGCGTGCCGAGCGGGTCCGCTCTTCAAGTGCGTCACCTTCCGCAATGATGCGGCTGATGTTCGCCCTGACATTCTCCAATTCGTCCTTCATCTCTTCATAGCTGCGGCGACTTTCTTCGCTAATGGCGAAAATATCCTGTTTCGACTGGTCCATCTTTGCGACCAGCTCGTCAAAGATGGAATCTAATGAAGTTCCATCGTTTTTCTTTGCCATTCTAAAACCGCCTTAGCTATACTTACTGTAACCATCCGTCTCTTTGCTTCTTTCGCCTTACGGGCTTTAACAAGTATATCACTATATACGCAACAGCATATTAAGAATACATTACAAATTATCTGATTTCATTTTACAACAGGGGGAATAAAAATGCGAGAAAATTACATAACAGTAGGTTCTTCTGCCAATGCAGAAATACTCATAAACAAATCTCGCTTCATCGGCCATGCAGCAAGGGCCGAAACGGAGGCGGAAGCAATCGCTTTCATCGATTCCATCAAATTGAAACACCGCCAAGCTACCCATAATTGTTCAGCGTACATCATCGGTGAACACGATTCCATCCAAAAAGCGAACGACGACGGGGAACCCAGCGGGACTGCAGGCGTTCCTATGCTGGAAGTACTGAAGAAACAGGGATTGAAAGATACTGTGCTGGTGGTGACGCGCTACTACGGCGGCATCAAATTGGGCGGCGGCGGGCTGATCCGCGCTTATGGAAAATCCGCCTCGGAAGCGATTGCTGCTTCCGGTGTAGTGGAACGCCGTTTGCATCATTTAATGAAAGTGTCCATCGATTATACATGGCTCGGCAAAATCGAAAACGAAATCCGCCAGTCGGATTATCCATTGGCAGGAATCGATTATTCCGATGCCGTGGTGCTATCCATCCATGTGCCAGTCGAAAAAGAACAGCAGTTTATCGACTGGGTCAATGAACTGACGAATGGGCAAGCTGAAATCGAGTCAGCGTACAGCGAATTCCTCGAATTTCCCCACGCTTAGTTTCTTTTCATTTACGCGCAGAAAAAATCACTGTATAATATCCACAGCACAAAAAAATGAAAATTCGTAAATTCACTATGTCCATCAGATTAGTGAAAAGTCACATTCATGTGCTTGGCTACTACCAAAGCCGCACATAATCCCCCTTTAGAGGAGCAACTATAATGAGTAGAAAAATGCAGCGGGAGGTCAAGTCCAGCCGCCGGCGGAAAATCATTAAGATCTCTGCCATTCTGGCCGTCTCCCTGTTGATCAGTTTATCCGCATTTGGAATTTGGCTAGTAAAGAAAGCCGAGTTTGCCGCGAACAACGCCTATGAATCTGCAGATGGACGCGACAAATCAGATCTTCGTGAAGAACAAGTTGAACCGCTGAACGACAATATCTCGATTTTGTTCATCGGAATCGACGATAGCGCTGCACGTGACCAAAGCAGCGATAACATCCGTTCAGATGCCTTAGTGTTGGCGACCTTGAACAATGAAGACAAATCAGTGAAGCTGGTCAGTATTCCGCGTGATACGTACACTTTCATTCCTGACTCAGGCTATGAAGACAAAATCACTCACGCTTATGCACTGAACGGCCCTCGTTCGACAATCGAAAGTGTCGAAGGCCTGCTCGATGTGCCGGTTGATTATTACATGACGATGAATTTCGATGCTTTTGTCGATGTCGTTGATGCACTCGGCGGAATCACAGCAGAAGTGCCGTATGATTTGAAAGAAAAAGATGAAACCGATTCACACAATGCGATTGAACTCGAAGAAGGAATCCAGCAGCTTAACGGAAGTGAAGCTTTGGCCTTAGCGAGAACCCGTTATTATGACAATGATATTGAACGAGGAAAGCGCCAGCAGATGATTCTTGAATCGATCATGGATAAAGCCTTATCCGCGGGATCCATCAGTAAATACGGCAATGTCATTGATGCAGTCGGGGATAACATGAAAACCAATTTGAGTTTCCGCGATATGCAGGCATTCTTCGAATATGCGAAAAACGGCAAGCCGGATGTAGAATCGATGAGCGTCCAAGGATACGATGATATGTCGACTGGCATTTACTATTACATGCCCGATGAAGAGTCGCTTGAGGAATTGAAAGATATTCTCCAAAGCCATCTTGGCCTAAAACCAGACACGTCCAATCTGTCCTTGAATGAAGAAGACCTTACCGAACAGGCTTTTCCAGCCACCGGATCAGATCAGGAAGAAGAATAAAAAACCTGGCAACCACTACGGTTGTTAGGTTTTTTTTGCGTCTTTAATCATTTTGGCAAAATAAAAAAGCGGCCGCAGCCGCTTTTTACTTTCCTATCATTCTCACTAAATTGATCAATGGGCGGTAATTCTTCCCTGCCAAACCGACCACTTCCACAAACAATTCGATTGCCAGAAGCATAACGCCGATTAGCAGGATGCCTCCCCATAATGTCGCTTGGGAGAATAGCAAAGCTGCAAGCCCGAACAACGCGGAAATACCATAAATGATCAGAACGGTTTGGCTATGCGAAAACCCGATGTTCAGCAAGCAGTGATGCAAATGCGATTTGTCTGCTTCTGAGATTGATTTTTTCTCGCGTACGCGGCGCACAATGGCAAAGAACGTATCCGAAATTGGCACGCCGAGCATGATGATCGGGATAATCAAGGCAACGACTGTCACGTTTTTGAAACCCATCAAAGCGAGGACGGAAATCATGAAGCCAAGGAACAAGGCCCCTGTGTCCCCCATGAAGATCTTTGCGGGGTGGAAATTATAAAACAGGAAGCCGATGGAGCTTGCGGCAAGTATGGCAGCTGTCGACATAACGAAAATATCGCCCATGATGAAGGCCATCGCCGTCAGTGTCAAAAGCGCAACAGTTGAAACGCCTGCAGCCAAACCATCCAGCCCGTCGATTAAGTTAATGGCATTGGTAATGCCGACGATCCAAATGATCGTCAACGGAATGCTGAAGTAGCCGAAATCCAAAACGCCCCCGAACGGCAAGTTAATGAATGAAATTTCGAGCCCGCCGCCAATGACCACGACGCCGGCTGCAGCCAGCTGGCCAAGCATTTTGGCCTTCGCTGTAATTTCGAGCATATCATCCAAGACGCCCGTCACGATGATCAAAAACGCACCGATAATGATTGCTGTTTCAATCGGGATCAGCGAAGACTCAAATGCAGCTGAAACCGGATCCTTTGGTTGAAGGAATAGATAAGCGATCAAAAATGATCCGAATATGGCTAATCCGCCTAACCGCGGCATGATCCTTGCGTGTACTTTTCGGTAATTGGGCCGATCCACTGCCCCGATGCGAAATGCGAATCTCTTCACAAGGGGTGTCAGGAGAATCGAAGCGATGAATGCCACAACCAGTGTCAGGTATAGCATGTCCTTCCTCCTTAAAAAACTCTCATTTTACATACATATCCATCATTATTATAGCATGGACGATAAAAAAAGGAAGTGATATATGCTGCCATTCTTTATCTTTCATATAGTTATAGACGGTCTCCATTGAAGAAAAGTTTCCGGCTCCCTCCTATTTTGATGAAATAAATTGCATGCATGATTCTTTTGGACTGGAAAATGAATTTTTTTGCTAATTTTCAGAATTGATAGGCACTTTTATAGTATTATATCCATATTATGCTATAATAAACCCATGGATCACGAATATCATACTAATTTGAGCGGGAGTGCGGAATATGGACAGCAATCTTCTATTTTATGCATCAAAGAAAGAATGGTCTCCTTATGATGAAGCAGCTGTATTGAAAATGGATTACCTTAAACGGGCTGAGCTCGCACGTTCCATTAATTGCGAAGGGCTCCTCGTTGACTTGTCACTCGATCAGCATCCCGAAGTCCGCAAAGGCGTCGCCGCTAACGCAGCCACGCCATTGACCACCTTAAAACGGTTGGCAGAACAGGATCTGTGCATTTCGGTACAGGAAAAAGCAAAAGAAACGCTCAACGAACAACCCTTAAAATCATAAACTGGCGCTTCCCTTTTGCAGGGAAGCTTTTTAATTTCCAGCGGAGGTTTATAAATTTAAAAACAGGCTATATATTCAATAAGAAAATTCCAAAGGAGGCATTCAAATGGCTGATAAAGAAGGATTCTCAGATAAACTGAAAGGCGCCGTCAGCAAAGGCAAAGGCGAATTGAAAGACCAGGTGGGCAACGCGACCAATAACCCGGACTTGCAAGCTGAAGGCAAATCAGATAAAACCAAAGGCAAGGTGCAAGATACGGTCGGCAAGTTTAAAGAAGGCTTTAACAAAGATAAATAAGCACATGAAACCCAGCAGAATTGCTGGGTTTTTTTATTTCCAAATTTTAATTTTCATAACTGCGTGAATTCAGTTATAATAAGTCCTTGTGCGACTATGTTTAATGTAGAAGGAGAACTCCCATGGATAAGAAAACGCTTACAAACTCTGAAACTTTAACGATTGGCCTTATGCTTTTCGCGCTGTTCCTCGGTGCCGGAAATTTAATCTTCCCTCCCTACCTCGGCCAATTAGCAGGCGAACAATTGCTTCCCGCCATCATTGGCTTTCTGCTGACAGGTGTCGGTTTGCCGCTATTAGGCATACTCGCCATCGCAAAAGCTGGAGGAGACCTGCAGTCGATTGCTGGGCGGGTCCATCCGGTATTCGGTATCGTTTTCACGATGATCGTCTATTTGGCAATTGGGCCATTCTTCGGAATTCCCCGAACAGCCACTGTCGCCTTTGAAATTGGCACTGCACCTTTTTTGTCCGCTGACTTGGCGTCATCGTTCTGGTCCTTATTCCTGTTTACCATCATTTTCTTTGTCATCACGGTGCTGTTTGCGTTGAACCCGACCAAGCTTGTCGATCGCATCGGCAAAATCCTGACACCTATCCTCATCGTCGTCATTAGCTTTTTAGCTATCAAAAGCTTTCTGACGCCTATGGGGCCAATCGGCGCACCTGTCGGGAATTATGACACCGAAGCGTTTTTTGAAAGCTTTCTTCAAGGCTATTTGACAATGGATGCAATTGCCGCGCTCGTGTTCGGGATTGTCATCATCCAATCAATTCGCGCAAAAGGCGTCGAGGACAAGAACGCCATCCTGAAAACGACCGCCTACGCCGGATTCATCGCGGCAGCCGGATTGTCGCTCGTTTACCTGTCCTTAAGCTATATCGGGGCCACTAGTGTAGAAGCCATCGGCATGCAGGACAATGGTGGAGAAGTCATCGCACTCGCTTCACGCGTACTGTACGGCGAAATCGGCGGCATTATTTTGGCTGCGGCCATCACATTCGCTTGCCTGACGACTTCTATCGGACTTGTGTCAGCTACAGCCCAGTTTTTCAATAAAGTCTTTCCGCAATTGCCGTATGTTGCCTATGTGTTCATTTTTGCCGGATTTTCTACCATTATTGCCAATGTCGGCTTGACTCAATTGATCGCTATTTCCTTGCCGGTGTTATTGGCCATCTATCCACTGGCGATTGTCCTTGTCATCCTATCATTTATCGATCATTCCTTTTACCAAAAATCGTATGTGTATATCATCCCGCTTGTGCTTACAGGTATCGTTAGCGTCTTTGATGCATTGAAGAGTTCCGGTTTTGAATTCAATGCAATTACACAGATTTTCTCTTACTTGCCATTTTATGAACAAGGAATCGGCTGGCTTGTTCCTGCAATCATCGGAACGCTTATAGGCATCATCATTGCGCGCAGTACCCATAAAAAATAAATGCAGACAATAAAAAGGACGGAGAAATGTAACATTTCTCCGTCCTTTTTATTTTTTAGAATAGACGCGGCGTCGGTGGCGTACCGGTTTTCTTCTCTACATTTTTATGGAAATCGTCAACATCTCTAGGATTTTTCGTTGATTCAAAATCGTCACGGCGCTCTGTATCAGCCAGATGTTCTTCTTCTGAATCACGGCCGAATGGCGCAGGCCCAAGGTTCGGATCCACTCCCGGTGAAGGTTCGTCTTGCCGGCGATTCACGCCGTCTTCACGGTTCAGTTCCTTCTCCCCGTCTTGGTCGCCAAGTTTCGGTTCATGCTCCATGCGTTTTTCGGATGGCTTTTCCGCTTCCGATGGGTTGACACGGTCGCTTGTCGGGTGAATTTCATCGCCTTTCAAACGGGAATCTTGTGATTTACTATGCAATTGGGATTTATTCGTCTGCTCACGCGTGGCATCGGTTGTGTAGATGCCGTCAACTCCCGTATCATGACGACCTTCGTGTTTTTGGATATCTTTATCGATGAGCTTTTCGTCATCATGCATTCTGCCGTCCCGCTCAACATCGCGGCCAAACGGCGCAAATGCTGTATTGCGTTCCCCTGCATCCATGTCCATAGGACGGTTGTCGTCAGAATGGGAGGAGAAATGTTCACTCTCAGCATTTCCATTTGGAGCACCATCCGTATATAAAAGGACAGCTCCTCGTTCAATCTCACGTTCATAATGATCGGCCGTGTCACGATCGACGCCGAATTCATCCAGCTTAGCACGGGCTTTGTCCTCTCCTGTCAACAAAGTTTTGATGCGGTTGCCGAAAGAGTTCGCTTTGTTAGCGTCTACTCCATAGCGGTCGTGGGCTTCATTCACTAAGTTTTTATCATTTGCCAGCACATGGATGTCTTCATTCCGATAACCTTTAGAAATAAGAGCCTCCAAGGCGCGTTCCATTTCTTCCTGCGTATAAACGATTTCAAATTGACGGTTTGTCTGTGCCATTCATAAAACCTCCTGATTTAACTTGTCTTGCTATTTGTTTACCCGCACTTTATCGTTCCTAAAACATTTCGTTTCTTCTATATAATGATTTCAATCCTGATATGCTTTAATTTGATGCACAACAGAAAAAACCCCGATCTTTTTGAGATCGGGGCGAAATATCATCTGTATTTTCTATCGGTCTTGCTTTGCGCTTCGGTTTTACTGGTCCCGCCTCTGGCTTTTTCGACTTCAGGTTTTTCTTGCGTCGTAAACGAAACATGGCGCTCGTCTTTCACCAGTGTCGGATCTTGCAAAAAAGTCTCTCCGCGGGCAAAACGGTCTTCCTGTTCGTCGTAATTATTATCGACGGATTGGATATACTGACGGCGTTCTGCATCAGTCGGTTCATGTTCCGGTGCCCCTTCAGATTCTTTCACTGCATCGATAATGCCTTTTCTTTCGCCTTCCACATATAGAAGAATTCCGCCTTTAGCGACATCTTCTGTATAGCGCTGCGATTCTGCTTCCGATAAGCCCAGTGAGTCAATCGATTCCTTAACTGCGCTTTTTCCTGTGACGAAACTCTTCATCTTATCGCCGACAGACCCCGCTTTTTCTACTTCCACTTGATGGCTGTTTAGTTGATCCGCGTTTTCAGCCACCGCATGGATTTCACTTGCAGAATATCCTTGTTCATTGAGTTGGGTCAATTTACGATCGAAATCTTCCTGAGAATACACAATTCCAAGTACTTTTTTATTTGATGAGTTCATTATAATACCCCCGTTTTGATTGATTTGGCTGCTGCATTATTCTTCCTTACCCTTCATTGTACTTTATCTAAACTTTCACGAAATTATCGCGATAGAACAAAAGGACTAGTAGTAAGTCCAAATACTGTAATGATTTGGCTATTATTTTAGCTGTTAGGCACTTTTTACCTTTTTTCTCAAAACCAGAGTAATAGAAATAAAAAAGCAGTTTATTTTGAAAATTGATGATATCATAGATTTAATATATGTAATTAAAGTAAAATGTGGATGTGGAGGCGGTAATTATCGTACTAAACAATCTCTCGGATATACGCTTGTCAGGGCCGCCTGGCCAAGCGGAGGTAAACTCTCCTACATGGATGATTGAAGTACTGCCCATGCAAACGGAAAGGAGAGCGGACATGGACACAGGAATGCGACTGAAATATCATCGGCTGAAAAAACGTTTCAGCATGGAAGAAACTGCATCAGGCATTTTCTCTCCAAAAGATTTAAAAAAAATTGAAGCCGGGTTAAAAGAGCCCGCATTGAAAGATTTGGAAGCATTATGCAAAAAACTTGAAATCCCGCTAGCTGCTAAAGACAATCCAATTGGCAAAGTGCTAGTGAAAAACTTTAAAAATTCATTGCTCCATCCCCAAAATAAAGGCAAGATCATGGAGCATTACGCAGACATTTGCAACCACCCTCTTTTGCGCGCTGATGAAGACGTCGAACTTGAATTCGATATCCAACAAATCCGCTACTTCATCATTACGGGCGATTTAGAAAGTGCAGAAAAGAAAATCAAAGAGATGGACCGTTTCAAAGAGTTTATGAATCAAGAACAGTATTATCTGTATCACAAATACAATGGCAACTATAATTATATTTTGAATGATTATGAGAATGCATTAAAAACTTATTTGATTGCTGAGAGAATCGTTCCAAATACAATTTCTGCCGCGGAACTGGCAGACCTTTATTATTCGATTGGAATTTCTAGCACTCAAGTGAGAGAAACTGAACTTGCTTATAAATATTCAGAGATGGCATTAAAAATTTATCAACAAGAATTTGTACCTAAAAGAATTGTTGAATGCCACATTAATATTGCCATAAGCCATGAAAACTTCGGCAATTATAAGCTTTCATTGGAACATTATAAAAATGCTTTAACCATTGGCAGCAAGCTAGATATAGACATTTTGAAATTCACTACCGAATTTAACTTAGGGTATTCTTATTTTATCTATCAGAACTATGAAGACGCCATAATGCACTTAACCAATTCCTTAAAGTTCATTCCTGATGAATATTTTGCAGATAGTATATTAACATACTGCATACTCATTAAAAGTTATTTAGAATTGGACAACGAAGAAAAGGCTAGAGATATAATAAAAATGGGATTAGAAAGAATAAAAAACAAAGATTTACGATTAGACTCACCCACAAACGCAGCATTTCGAGAAGCTTATGTAGAGTTCATATGTTTAGTTCATTTATTAGATGACGAAGAGCAGCAATTTGAGAAACTGGTTCTTGCTAAATTAGTTCCCAGCTTAGAGGATTCCGAAAATTACAACGAATTAGGATATTATTACGGACATTTGGGTAGTATATATTTTAGGCAGGAAAAGTTTAAAGAATCTGCTGAATTTATGACAAAAGCCAAAAATGCTTATATGAAAGTCACGAATATTAGATAGGGAGTGGAAAATATGAAAAAAGGCTTGGCTATTTTATTTATATCTGCAATCGCCTTAAGCTCGTTACCGGCATTTTCAACTTCAACTAATACTGAAGAGGTTGCAGTAAAAGCTCGTGTACCTGAACCTTGGTCCGTCCAAGATCAAATGGCCGTGAAAGCTCGTGTGCCTGAGCCTTGGTCTGTCCAAGATCAAGTGGCTGTGAAAGCCCGCGTACCTGAGCCTTGGTCTGTCCAAGATCAAGTGGCTGTGAAAGCTCGTGTACCTGAACCTTGGTCTGTCCAAGATCAAGTGGCTGTGAAAGCTCGTGTACCTGAGCCTTGGTCCGTTAACCCGAAAGCATAATTTATTAATTGCATTGCTAACCCGCCCTTCCAATACGGAGGGCGGGTTTTTGATTATTACAAAAGAAAAACGCAGGGGCAGCCCCTGCGTTTTTTTCTTATTGATTTTGTTTTTTGTCGATCAAGCATTCTTTGACGAAGTACGAGAAGATATTGCGAGAAGCTTCATCGCCTTGCAGCGCAAATTCTTCAGGATGCCATTGGATGCCCATCGCAAATTGATGATTTGGGCTCTGCAATGCTTCGACAAGTCCATCTGCCGCACGAGCTGCTACTTCTAAGCCCTCTGCGACATCTTTAACACCTTGGTGATGGAAAGAATTCACGTGGAATTCCTTTTCTTTCATGATTTCATATAATAAGCTGTCTTCTTCCAATTTTACGGAATGCGTGCGGTGTGTCCGCATTGCCATTTGTTTGTGCTGGTAAAGTGTGCCTTCATATTGAGCTTCAAGGTCCTGATACACGGTACCACCGAAAGCCACGTTGAACATTTGCATGCCCCGGCACATTCCGATAAACGGTTTATCTAGTTTAAGGAAATTCAAGATAAGTTCTGCTTCATATTTATCACTGCCTGGATAAACGGCGCCCAAACGGACATGAGGCTCTTCCCCATAAATATTCGGGTTGATGTCCCCTCCGCCTGTTACGATCAATCCATCCAATCGTTCACAAAGAAGTGGAATATCTTCTTCGTCCACAATCGGGACAATCAAAGGCAATCCACCTGCCTGTAAGATGGCATTGGCGTAGACAGGATCCAAAGAATACATTTGGTCTTCTTCTACGCGGGCCGTAATACCAATTACCGGTTTATTTTCTGTAGCCACTATAATTCCCCATTTCTGCACAAAAAAATTTGTCGATGCAGGTTTATACCCTTTTTTAAGCCTGTGGTAAACTTACATTTTCTTGCTTACAGTACGGGAAAGTGTTGATAGCGACTTAAAGAGACTTTTCCATCCTCTTCAAAGCAAAGCCCCTCTTCTTCCAATAACAGTTTTTGGGTGTATCTCCCTTCCCCGTCTTTGAGGGCGATTTCACCTTTTGCATTGACGATTCTGTGCCAGGGGATATTGTGTTTTTCACTCATGCTGTGAAGAATCCTCGCGACTTGGCGTGCAGAACGCGGGCTCCCGGCTGCATGAGCCACTTGTCCGTATGACATTACTTTTCCTTGCGGTATGTTTCTCATGACTTCGATCGCTTTCTTTGTAAATGGCTGCATTTTTTTCGGAACTACCCCTTTTCAGCATTTAGTGAATTCTTCATTATTTCTTCAAGCAACTCGCCAGCCTCGTAGCGCTGAAGGAGTTCTTCAACGAATTCATATAATGGCAGGTTGGACGCTTCGACGGCCAACCCTTTGCTTTCAGCATGTACTTCGCGATAATAAGCAGCCATTTGCTCCACTTGCTCTCTGAACCCTTCCAAACTGGACTCATCGGTATGATGAAGCGGTTCCGTAACAGTTGGCTTCTTCCCTTCATTTACGTAAAGAAAGTGCATTTTGTCAAGCTCCTGTACTTTTTGGTCGAATAGACGCTGATGGTCATCGTATCTGTAAAAATTGCGCCAGTATTCAAAGATGGTTTTTGCAACGCCAAGACGCAACGCCCCATTAACCGAATCCAACCCCTCAACAACGCATAATTCGTACATGATTTTGCGCAGCGACTTCTTATACTCCCGTTCCACTACCCCTTTATATTGTGTATATCTCATTTAGTATACCTCCCTGTATTTGCTGAATTCGGTTCATATATTGCGGTAGCGCCGGATAATGTCTTCGTCGTCCAGAGAAATGAATCGATCATACAGCTGTTGTTCGTGAATGCATTTACCGATGAAAAAAGTGGATGGCGACATATTGGCAATCTCCCGTTTCGCATCGCCCAAATCACTGTCTAGGCTTCCTCCCAAATGAAACTCTTCGTAATAATTTTCCACGCCCCATTCAGCTACTTTAGCCAGCAGTTCACGATCCGCTTGATGGGTGTGTCCTTCCGGCAAATTGCCTTCCAGGTGGAAATGTATGGTCTTGCCCATCGCAAGTACATAGCAGGCGGAAACTAATTTCTCTTCTATATACGCCCCGAACAGATGGAGATTGGGGCCAAGTGTACTGACTAAGGCTTCGAAGTAATCGTTGGTGAAAAAATAATAGCTATCAGCTTCTTCCCGTCTCCGGGCATTCGAATAATAAAGGACCAGGAATTCGAACATATGGCGGACGGTCCCTAACTTCCGGAAATCCACTTCAGATGAAGAGTTGTTCTCCATCACGGAAAGGCTATGCCATTTTTTCAAATTAATCGAATATGTCTCGTATAAGGGCAATAACTGCATGGAGCCTTTAAAGAATTCTGCATTCTGACGGGAAGGATGAAAGCGGATGAATTCAGCGATGATCTGTTCTTTCCTGCAGAACTCGGTGAACTCTTTCCTGAATTTCTCTACGAGCGATGCGCTATCGGAACGGATATTCAAGACCGGGCCGCCATACCCAAAGGGCGTTGCTATATCGAAACAATGCGGCATCGCTTCGTTGACTGTTCGTTTGATGAAAGGATACGCCACTTCACCGTCTGCACATTGAAAATAAAAGAGGTAAGCTTCTCCAGGATCCAATTTAAGGGCACTCAAAAAGTATTGGGTCGTGTAGTAAATATCCTGTATGTCTAAGGCATCTAGTATTTCCTGCCATTTGAGATGCTCTTGAATGGAAACCAGCTTGTACATAATCTCACCCCTGCTTTAACTGCTGCTTATTTGAAGACGGTTTGTAAATGAGCGCTTTTCTTTCTGCTAAATTGAATATAGCGTCTTACAATACCCAATAACTCGAATGTCACGCTCAGTAAAATTCCAGCGACTAGCCCGGCAACAGCTGCAAGAGACAATAGGACACTCAGACTGCCGTTTTCTTCAAGCGCGCCGTGGGACGTGCCGGCCTTTAAGATGACGCTCACATTATCGACTTTCAACAAATGTGTTACTTCTTCTTGCAAGCTGAAAGCAATGGCGTTCGCTATGGTAGCAGCTTCATTCTTATTTCCTGCAGAGACAACAATATTCAGGACTTGGGAGTTTTCCGGCCGGTTGATCGCAATACGATCATGCAGCTCGGCCATTGAATAAGGGCTGGCTGTGTTTTCAAGAACTTGGGATAGGACAGCAGGACTTTTCGCTAATACCTGATAAGCTTCCAGCGTTTGATAGTCAGATGCGGCTAAAGCCTCTCCATGAATTGTCTCGGATGTTAGCGGTTCGACAAATACTTGGCTTGTAGCCATGTATTCCGGCTCATAGATAAAGACCGATACCAGCCATACGGCAAAGACTGTGGATACCGTCGTGCCAGCTACCAATACAAAATTCCGGCTGATGCACGCCAGAAGCCGGCGACCAATTAATTGTTTCACCATTTCACATCCTCCTCACTTCTACCTTATCGATCTTCCTATCTAAAAATTCAGATTATTCTAGTACCTTTATATCACACTTCCTTGGTTCATTCTACACTTTTAAGCGGATTTTCATAAAAAATATTAATAAATATAAGCAAATAGACTGTATACGACATTCTATTTAAATTAACTAAAATTAATATAGTTATATGTATCTATTAAAAGGATGTCATTCTCTCTTTGAATCCCGGTTCCCTTACACTCTGAAGCTAAAATTGGCATGAGAAAAAGACCGACGGAATATCCGCCAGTCTTCGCTAAGCTGATTCTTCAGATCGCTCAATTTATTCCTGCCACAAACCGATGATGCCGTTTCTTCTATAGATAATCTCTTCTTCCTCGAGCCGTTTGAGTACTTTGGTCAAGGTTTGGTGAGAAATATTCAAGTCGTGTGTAATTTCTTTAATCGTCTTGAAAAGCACGCCTTCAGACGAGGCATTTCTGATGAAATATTCCATAAATCTTTCAGCGATTTCTGCTGTTCGAGCAGTTTCCGATGAAAAATAATGGCGGCATTCCTTCAGGATTTTTTCTTCAGAAAATGGGCGCGCATTATTGGAAGCATTGTTCTCAACTGCTTTCACGTTCATCACCTCCGTACTGGTTTTAGTATTATAGCTTATTTTCTATATACCCGATTTACCGGTAAATATACACTCTATATCAATTTAACCTGATAATTCCATAATAAGGATCTCTTCATCCATATATTTCAAGTCTATTTACACAAAAAAAAGACAGAGGCAGCTCCTCTGTCTTCCAATAGAATGACTTATGCTTTTGACATTCTCGATTCGATGAACGCTTTCAAAGCATGAACCCCATGTACACAATCCGCTAAGGACGACCATTCTTTTGGATTGTGGCTAATGCCGTCTTTGCTGCGCACAAACAGCATCGCAACGGGAATATGGCGCCCGACAATCATGGCGTCATGGCCTGCACCACTAGGGATTCGCACCGGCTCGATTCCTTGTTCTTTCAGTATTCCCGAAATTTCCTGCTGCAGTTCCTCTGCGATTGGCACAGGCGTGATGCTCGTATTTTGCTGGAGTGAAACAGTAACCCCGTGCTTGTCAGCTACTTCTTCTGCCAGGCTCCGAATGCGCTCCACGAGTTGGTCGCGCGGTTCTTTATAGATGTCACGCGCATCGACATGCAACACGACTTGCTCAGGAATAACATTAATGCCATTTGGCGATACGTCCAGCTTGCCGACCGTCGCCACCGCCGTCTCACTGATCGCTCGGGGAAGTTCAGGCAAGCGGCTGACAAATTCGCCAGCTGCGACCAAACTATCCGTTCTGCCGATCATCGGCGTATTGCCGGCATGTCCTGCCTGACCTGAAAATTTCACTTCCATCCAGGCCGGGCCAGCGATTCCGCTGACGATGCCAACCGGCTGATTTTCTTGCTCCAGTTTTTTGCCTTGCTCAATATGCACTTCTGCGAACAATTCCAGCTCCGATAAATCCCTAACCGACTTGCGGAATCCATCCAGAGAGCTGCCGTAAGAATTTAGAACTTGTTCCAAGCCTTCCCCGTTGTAATCCCGCAACTGCTTCATCTCTTGTTCAGAAATGTCCCCCGTCATCGCGCGGCTCCCGGTCAGGCCGCTATTGAATCTCGAGCCTTCCTCATCGGTGAAAATTACTACTTCATAGGGTTTTTCAGGAACAAAGCCGACTGACTTCCAAGCTTCAACCACTTCAAGCGCAGATAGCACGCCGAGCGGCCCGTCAAAATTGCCGCCATTCGGTACGCTATCGACATGGGACCCCGACGCGATAACAGGGCCATCCGACTGCCCCGGTAAAGAACCGAAAACATTTCCGGCACCGTCTTCTCTCACGCTAAGCCCAGCCTCTTGCATCCAGGATTTGACCAATTGCTTGGCTTGTTTTTCTTCACCGGATAACCCCGGCCGTTTGATTCCGCCTGGTTCGGTATAGCCGATTTCCGACAAGGCATGCAAGCGTTTTGCGAGGCGTTCCCCGCTGACTCCTGAATGGTCCAATTGTTTATCGTATCCCTTGATCAAGTCTTCGTATAATGTGCTATTTCCCATAAGCCCCTCCATCGATTCAATTATTTTTTATTCAAGTATGAATAAGCGTATTGTGCATACAATTCCGCACCGGTTGAAAGTGCCTCTTCATCGATATTGAAACGCCCGTGATGATGCGCCCACTCCGTATCTTTTTCTGGATTCCCCGCTCCGACCAATGCGAAACAGCCTGGTGCTTCGTCCAAAAAGAATGAGAAATCTTCTCCGCCCATCGTCGGCTCTTCATGGTACAAAGCATCTTCCCCGAAAGCTTCCGCTGCAACTGCACGGGCCAACTGTGCGCTTTCAGCTTCATTGACGACCGCCTGCGTGCCCCGGATGTATTCGAGTTCAGCAGTTCCCCCATAGAGCTCGGCAGTGTTTCTGGCATATACTTCGAGCTGCTTTTCGATATGATCGCGCACTGTCGGGTCGAAACAGCGGACCGTGCCTTCAATAAGCGCATTTTCTGCGATGACGTTAAAGCGTGTGCCGACCGTCATTTTGCCAACCGTGACAACGGCCGGCTGCTGCGGGTCTATTGTTCTTGAGACAATTGACTGGACATTCATGACAAACGAAGACGCCATGACCGACGCATCGATGCACGCTTGCGGCATGGCGCCATGCCCGCCGCGCCCAGTGAAGCGGATATTGAAAATATCAGCAGACGCGAATGATGGCCCTGCTGTACAAGATACCATCCCGGTCGGGCTTTGTGACCAAATGTGCATGCCAAATACATTATCGACGCCTTCCATCGCGCCTTGTTGGACCATGGCCCGTGCGCCTGTTGCGACTTCTTCTGCTGGCTGGAACAAAAACCTGACCGTACCCTCGAGCTGGTCTTTGACCGAAACGAGCGCTTTTGCGGCAATTAACAACATCGCTGTATGGGCATCATGCCCACAAGCGTGCATTTTCCCTTGTTCTTTGGAACGGTACGGCAAATCCGAAGTGAGCTCTTCGACAGACAAAGCATCCATGTCTGCCCGCAGCGCCACCGTCTTTCCGGGTTTTGCGCCAACTAACTCTCCAATGACACCGGTCGGCTCGGTTTTACGGCATCCAATACCAAGTTCAGTCAAATAGTTAAAAACGTACTCCGTAGTCCCATACTCTTCCCAAGATAGTTCTGGTTCGCTATGCAATTTTCTTCGGATATCAACCAGTTCCCCGGCATGATTTATTATTTCTTTTTTGATCGCTTCAAGAATCACTGCAAAACCCTCCTAAATGTTGTTTACAGGAAACCGACGAAGATTCCTGCCAAGATTACCGAGACGATGGTGACCGTGATGAATCCGGCGACGAGCATCGGCGGCAGCATGCGGCTAGTCAGCATCTCGCGTTCTTTTTCGTCCTGCGTCAATGCATTGATCACTTCAACCGTGATGATGTAATCTGCGGGAAATCCATAAAGCGCAGTCAACGAGCAAGCGAAGGCCATTTCTTTACTGACTTTGAGGATCTTCCCGATGATGAATGAAAAGATATACATCCCGACGAGTCCGATAATGATGCAACCAATCAACGGATAAAGAATTTCCAGCATCATCTGAGGCGTCGCCGTTTTCAAACCGTCAAAGATGAATAGCAGCAAAGCCATAATCGCAAAGCCGAAGCCATTTGCCTTTTGCAGCGGGTGGCGCTCCAAGAATCCAATCGAACGCGCTAATACCCCGAACAATAAACACAATACATATGGGCTGATTTCCACAATCGGCGCTGCCAATGTGGAAGCAAGATACGCAGCATACCCGACTAAAGCAAGCCGGAAGAACTTGAAGAAATCGGTATTGTATTTCTCAGGCAACGCAGCAAACAACTTTGGTTTTTCGTCCTGGACTTTTTCTTCAGCCGTTCCTGTTGCCAAAGGGGCGTAATCCGTCAATTCGTTATTGCGGTATTTCTGCAGCAAGTTGCGCCCTTCTCTTTTTAGCATGACAGAAGTCAGCGGATAGCCCGCAAACCCTTGGATGACGTAAATGACGATGGCGAACACCGCGAGCGTCGGAAGCCCTGCAGCCGTTGCCCCTTCCGACATGATTAGTGCTGATACCAATCCACCCACAAGAGGCGGGATGGCGACGATGACGGTCTGGAAATCAAATAACAGTGTCCCGATCGCAAGCAAGAAGACGACAATCCCCAAGATGCCGGACAAGGCAATCAAAATGGTGCGCCACTGCTTTTTCAGTTCATCCAGCGACAATAAGGTCCCCATATTCGTGATCAGCAAATAAATCAGTAAAGTGGCAACGACCGGCGGGATACCCCCGATGGTCACGATATCTTCCGGAAAGAATGTCCAATAACCGATTAAAAACAATACCCCACTGACGAAAATCGAGGGAATCCAAGCTTTAGTGCGAATGGAGATGAGTTCTCCGATAAACAGGATGAAAGCCATAATGGCCAAGGCCAACATTTGGGGCATATTGTTCATTCCTCTCTCAGCTTCAAAACATTATACGAGAACAGGTTTTTTCTGAAGCTTATTAGTTTTAAGCAATAGTAGCACAGAATTTCGAGTTCGGAAATATAATTTATAGACTATTTCGAAATAACTTTAAATTGAATAAACGTTCATTTTAATGTAAGCGTAACCAATAGCGATATATTGCGTATTTCTCAGGGCGTGAACTTTTTGAGTCCATTATTTATTTTTTATTGAATTTTTCAAGTGCCAGCCATCCCCCTGCGCAAGTTTAGAGATTTTCCAGGTGAGGTATTGACTACAAGAAGCATAATTTAAGGAGGAGTTTAAATGAACGGCAAACATTATATAAATGGCGAGTGGACGGATAAAGGCAACGATTCAATCAATGTCATGAATCCTGCAACCGGCGAACAAGTCGGCACAGTCCCCAATGGCGGCGAATCGGAAGCGACTGAAGCAGTCGAAGCTGCAGCTGCGGCATTTCCTTCCTGGTCGAAGACGACCGCCTATGAACGCGCAGAATTATTAATGAAATGGCATGATCTCCTATTGGAACATAAAAAAGAAGTCGGGGAAATCCTGACGAAGGAAATGGGCAAGCCGCTAAAAGAAGCGATCGGTGAAGTGGAATATTCCGCATCGTTCATTTCCTGGTTCGCGGAAGAAGGCAAACGCGTTTATGGCCGGACCATCCCTGCGAGTAAAGACGGCAAACGCATCCAAATCAACAAGCAGCCAGTAGGCGTTGTCGCGTCCATTACCCCTTGGAATTTCCCTGCAGCCATGATGGCACGAAAAATGGCGCCTGCCCTCGCAGCCGGCTGTACCTTCGTCTCGAAACCGGCGAAGATGACCCCGCTCACAGCCGTCCGCATGTTTGAGCTGGCTGAGGAAGCTGGATTCCCGAAAGGCGTCGTCAACCTGGTGACCGGCAGCGCCTCACAAATCGGCAAAGTGTTTACGAGCCATCCATCAGTCCGCAAATTAACTTTCACTGGCTCGACTGAAATCGGCAAGGAATTGATGAAACAAGGTGCTGATACGATGTTGAACCTGTCATTGGAACTTGGCGGACACGCGCCGATCATCGTGCTCGATGATGCAGATATCGACAAAGCGGTCGAAGGCGTCATGGCATCAAAATTCCGCAACGCTGGGCAAACTTGCGTATGCGGCAACCGCATTTACGTCCAAGAAGGAATCGTCGATGAATTTTCCGAGAAATTGAAGCAAGCAGCCGGCCAATTGAAAGTCGGCAATGGCCTCGAAGACGGAGTGGATATCGGCCCGCTCGTCGACAAAGATGGATATGAAAAAGTTGAGCGCCACGTAAAAGACGCCGTCGATAAAGGCGCAAAAGTATTGGTTGGGGGTGATGGCCAGACGGAAAACGATGCTTACTTCTACAACCCGACCGTTCTCGTTGATGCTACAGAAGATATGCTCGTCATGAACGAAGAAACCTTCGGGCCCGTTGCGCCGATCATGAGCTTTAAAACCGATGAAGAAGCGGTTAAGCTCGCAAACGACACACGCTTCGGCTTGGCTTCTTATTTCTTTACTGAAAGCATGTCGCGCGGAACGTTTGTCGCCGAGAACCTGGAATACGGCATTGTCGGCTGGAATGATGGCCTGCCTTCGACTGCACAAGCCCCATTCGGCGGAATGAAAGAAAGCGGCGTTGGGCGTGAAGGCGGACAGGAAGGCCTCGATGCATTCCTTGAAACCAAATACATCTCCATCAAATTGTGAATAACTTGCATACTATGCAAAAAAAGCTCCGGATCCAAGGATCCGGAGCTTTTTTCTTATGCTACTGTTTCATGTGATTTGGTGCCGCTACGAGCCGGCTTCATTGCCATGCTTTCATAATGCGGGAATAGCTGGCCGAGCGCTTGTGCGATGCGTTGTTCATCGCCTGCGCGGACCGGGATGAAAAGGGACGGGCCCGCTCCACTGATTGCGTATCCGTAAGCGCCGAGCTTCTGGCACGCTTCACCGATTTCCTTAAAATCCGGGAAGCGATTTTGACGATACGGCTGATGGAACGTATCTTTGCTCATGAGCTTGCCGGCTTTTTCCCAATCGCCGCCCACCATCGCTGCAGAAAGCACATTGGCCGCGGCACTTCCACGCACACTTTCAGCATGTTGAAGCTGTTCGGGTAACAGGCTTCTGGACTCTTCTGTCAGGAAAATCTCCTGGGGGATCAATAGCACGACCCCGATATCGACTTGTTCAACGTGCACAGTTTCAATCTGCTCTTCGTCATAATAGGAAATTGTCAGCCCTCCGAGCAGTGAAGCGGAGATATTATCCGGATGGCCTTCCATTTCGGTACCGATTTGCACTTTTTCCTGGTCGGACATACGCAAATCGAGCAAACGATTGGCCAATTCAATGCCTGCTGCAATAGCTGAAGCGCTGCTGCCGAGCCCCCGCCCGAGCGGGATATCCGTATCGATTTCTAATTTGGCTGCCGGCAACTCTTTACCATATGCGGCAGCTGTGCGTTCAGCCGCCTGCAGGATCAAATTATCTTCAACACCGGACAAATGGGCGTACTCCGGTGTTTTATAAACAAGCTGCCAGGAATCTGCAGGCGACACATGAATATTCAAATGGAGGTCCAGGGCAAGGCCGATGGAATCGAATCCGGGGCCTAAATTGGCAGTGGATGCGGGCACTGCGATCGAAAACTCTTTACCGATCATACTTTGACCTCCTTTTTTAACTCCTCCCAAAACTGTTCCATGTTTGCGGCTTCGAGCATGCCGTCTTGTTTGCTGACTTCGATTGCTGTCGCCGGATCTTTCAGGCCATTTCCTGTCAGTACACAGACGACGGTTGATCCTTTTTTGATTTGGCCGTCTTCGACTTGTTTTTTGAGGCCCGCGATTGATGCGCAGGATGCCGGTTCCGCAAAGACGCCTTCTGTCTTAGCGAGCAACTGGTAAGCTTCGAGGATTTTATCATCACTTCTCGCCAAGATCGTACCTTTTGATTCGTCGAGTGCGTTCAGTGCCAATTGCCAGCTTGCCGGGTTGCCGATGCGGATTGCCGTCGCGACAGTTTCAGGCTGTTCCACCACTTTGTTCTGGACGATCGGCGAAGCGCCTTCCGCCTGGACACCGAGCAGTTCAGGCCGTTTTTCGCCAGTACGTTCGGCGTATTCAGTGAAGCCTTTCCAAGCGGCTGAAATATTACCGGCATTGCCAACAGGAAGCGCGAATAGGTCCGGCACTTTCCCGAGTTGCTCGATCACTTCGAAAGCGATTGTCTTCTGGCCCTCGAGGCGATACGGGTTAACTGAGTTGACGAGTGCGATGCCTGGGGATTTGCCGATTTCACGGACCATTTCCAGCGCTTCGTCAAAATTGCCTTTGATCTCCAAAATTTCTGCACCGTACATTTTTGCCTGAGCCAACTTGCCAAGCGCGATGCGGCCTTCCGGAATGACGACAATTGTCCGCATGCCCGCTCTTGCGCCGTATGCAGCGGCCGATGCCGATGTGTTTCCTGTGGATGCACAAACGAGGACGCTCTTGCCTTCTTCCTTCGCTTTAGCGACTGCCATGACCATGCCGCGATCTTTAAAAGAACCGGTAGGATTGGCGCCTTCGATTTTGGCGTAAACCTCGATGCCCCAATCAGCAGATAGCTTTTCGAGATGGATCAGCGGTGTATTGCCTTCTTGCAAAGTTAGTTGAGGCGTAGCTTCCGTCACCGGCAGCCACTCTTTGTATTGTTCGATCAGTCCAGGCCATCTCATGCTGCATCCTCCCCTTCAATGCGGTAATGGCTGATCAGGCTTGCCATTCCTTCAAGTTCTTTCAAGACATCCAAATGCTGCTGGCGTGAGATTTCATGTGTTTTTAAAATGAGCTCCGCTTTTCCTTCGGTTTCATTTGTTCCTGGATTCTGTACGATCGATTGGATACTTGCTCCGTGGTTGCTGTAGATGGCGCTCACTTTAGACAATACACCGACGACATCATCCACCAGCAAACGATGGAAGTATTTTGAACAGCTTTTATCTGCAGGTTTGATCACCCGTTCGTGCTGTGCAGCGTGTTCACGCTTTCCGTTTACGCCGAGAAGTAAGTTTCTGCATGCTGCGATGATATCGGATACGACGGATGTCGCTGTCGGCAATGAACCTGCTCCTGGGCCATAAAGCATCGTTTCCCCAACTGCATCCCCGTAGATATAAACGGCGTTGAATTCGTTATTGACCGAAGCTAGAGGATGGCTGTTCGCCAGGAAAATCGGTTCAACCGAAACGTCGATGCCGTCTTCATCTTTTGTCGAAGAGCCGACCATTTTCATCGTATAGCCCAAGCTCTCGCCCATCTCCACGTCGCCATCCTTGATGGTATCCATGCCGCGGATATTGACATCATCCAATTTCACTTCTGTCGAATAGGCAAGCGATGATAAAATGACCATTTTGCGTGCTGCATCGAGCCCACCGACATCCGCTGTCGGGTCAGCTTCCGCAAAGCCGAGTTCAGTTGCTTCCGCAAGTGCATCTTCGTAACTTTTCTTTTCCTGCTTCATTTTCGTTAAGATGAAGTTCGTTGTTCCGTTGACGATGCCCATCATGCTTGAGATGCGGTCGGAAGCCAGCCCATCTTCTAGCGTACGGATGATCGGGATGCCCCCGGCTACACTCGCCTCATAGAAGAGATCACATTTCTCGGCATCTGCCAGTTTCAATAAATCATGCCCATATTCTGCCATGACGTCCTTATTGGCAGTGACAACTTGCTTGCCTGACTTCAGCGCTTGTTCCATTGCCGCTCTGGCGCCTTCGATGCCGCCCATCACTTCTACAATTATGTCGAGGGAAGAATCATTCAAGATTTCTTCAATGTCTGTCGTGAAGACATTCGGATCGAGGTCCGATATCCGGTCTTTCCCGGCATCACGCACCAACACTTTCCGGATCGCGACTTTTGCGCCGAGTTTGTGCTGCAGATCTTCCTGGTGTTGCTGGATGATCTTCGCCACGCCGCTCCCTACTGTCCCGAAACCTAATAATCCGATTGAAATTTCATTTTTCATTGACGATTCCTCCCATGGTGTGTACACTGTGAAAAAACAGCTGTTTTTGTCATAGAGACATTATAGTATTATATTTTAGTGAAAACAACCCTTTTCACAGACTATTAAAAAAGATGGGACTTGATAGGATGAAAGTATGCAAATTCGGTGGAACTTCAGTCGCTAGCGCGCAGCAAATCAGAAAAGTCGCAAGCATCATCAAAGCGGACCCGGCACGCCGGATTGTGGTCGTCTCAGCTCCTGGCAAACGCCATAGTGGAGATGTAAAAGTGACCGACCTGCTCATCCGTCTCGCATCCGCCGCATTAATGGGCGAATCCATCCAGCAGCCCTTGCAGGCAGTCATCGACCGTTACACGGAAATCGCAGATGAACTCGGTCTCGACCGGGATATCATCGACATCATCCGTGCCGATCTCTCAGACCGCCTCCGTGCAGACAGCGGCCAGCATGATTTGTATATCGACTCGATTAAAGCGGCAGGGGAAGACAATTCAGCGAAACTGATCGCTGCTTATTTCACTTCCATCGGAATGCAAGCGGAATACGTCAATCCACATACAGCCGGCTTATTCGTCAATGATCCGCCAGAACGCGCACAAGCTTTGCCGGAATCTTACAGCCAGCTTGCCGCTTTAAGCGACAAGCCGTCAATTACCGTGTTCCCAGGATTTTTTGCTTACACAAAAGCTGGCGTGCTCCGGACATTTGACCGCGGAGGCTCCGACATTACGGGATCGATCCTCGCAGCTGCAGTCAAGGCTGAGCTTTATGAGAACTTTACCGACGTTGACTGTGTGTTTGCCGCCAATCCCCAAGTCGTGGATAACCCAGTGGAAATCGAGCAAATGACTTACCGTGAAATGCGCGAGCTGTCCTACGCTGGATTTGCCGTTCTTCATGATGAAGCCTTGATGCCTGCATACCGGGCGTCCGTGCCGCTGTGCATCCGCAACACCAACAATCCATCTGCGCCAGGTACGATGATCGTCGCGGAACGCGCCGACTCCCCGCGCCCTGTTACCGGGATTTCCGCAGACAGCGGCTTCTCCACTTTGTATGTCGGCAAGTATTTGATGAACCGTGAAGTCGGATTCGGCCGAAAACTACTGCAAATCCTGGAAGAAGAAGAAATCTCCTATGAACACATCCCATCCGGTATCGATAATCTATCAGTTATCCTCAGAAGCCATCAGCTCGATGACGAAAAAGAACAGCGCATCATCGAACGGGTGAAAAATGAACTCCAAGCAGATGATGTCCACATCCGCAATGATTTCTCGATGATTGTCTTGGTGGGCGAAGGCATGAACAATAATAAAGGCCTGACTGCCCGAGCAGCCGCTGCATTTGCGCGCACCAATGTCAATATTGAAATGATTAACCAGGGATCTTCCGAAGTCAGCTTGGTATTCGGCATCCTGAAAGAAGACGAAGGAAAAATCCTTAATGAACTATACAAGGAATTTTTCGCACCGGCGCTTGTCGGCCAGTAAATTCCTAAACAAAAAAGACGAAGCGCAAGGTCATCACCTTGCGCTTCGTCTTTTTTTGCTTGCCTTAAGCTTTCCACTCCGAAAGCAATGGCCCTTCGTCGCCGTAAACAGGATCGGTCTTCGGAAGCGGCGTATTGTGGATATCTTCCAGTACGTACGGGCGATCATCAGGCTCCCCGGTTTTCAGGTTGTATTCCACACCCCCGGGATATGCGCCGACGATGCGAAAATCATCGCTTGCCGATAGGCGTTTATGGCCTGTCCCCGCCGGCAAAACGCAGACATCCCCTGCTTCCACTGCCACTTCTTCACCGTGTTCGCCACCCAACTGCAAACGAGCAGATCCGCTTACCACGCCAAGCGCTTCGTGCGTATTGCTATGGTAATGATGAAAATCAAATACGCCCCCTTGCCACGTATTGCCCCAGCCATGCTGCTGAAAAGCCTGTTCGATTCGCTCTGTCTTTCCGCTGAATACAGCGGGATAGAAAACTACTGGAAGTCCGGGATTATTCGGGATGGTGCCATCATCTTCAAAGTGAAAAAACTGTGCTTCTTTCATTCCGATCAGCTCCTTTTGCCCTTCTTTACCCCGCGTGCTTCCAGTTATGCTTATTTATTCGACAATACCGGCGTGAACTGAGTCAATAGCAAATCTTCCAACAGGACAGGAAGTTCCTCAAATGCACTCTTGCGGTTCAAACGCTCTGTGCGCTGATGCGCATCCCGCCCGAATGGCCCGACATTCAATACAGGCGCCTGAAGCTTTTTCATCGCATCAAACGGGACGCTGTAGCTTCTGCCGTAAACAGGTGTGTTTTGTTCATAAGTCTGCCAACCTTCGTTCTGGTCTTGGAAATTGACGTAACTCAAATCGGAAATGCCGTTGAAATAATGGCCTTGCTTCACTTCCAGGCCAAACCGCTCTAACGCCGTTTCTTGTACTTGCTGAATGCATTTCTGGACAAGCTTGGAATTGCTTGAATTGACTGGCGGATAATAGGGCGGCGCAAACAGCAAGATGACCGCAGGCGTCAGTTCATGACATTGAATCAACAATTGATCGGTGATGGCATGGGATTGCTCCCGCACATCGTGGTCCACATCCTCAGTCACATTCGACATGATTTGCTCAACCGTTTTTTGGCCCAGTTTTTCAAGCGCGTATTCCTTCAGCTCTTCAAAGCGGAAAACTTTCACTTCGTTGACCGGCTCGATTCCTTCACGCATGCACATCTCGACGTAATCACGGCTCATTTTAGCCAACGCTTCACGAGCCGTTTCTTCAAACAATTGCATCGTTTCTTCTGCATTGCGTTCGAGCAGAAAAACATTGTACATAGATACTGCGCGATACGGCGTCTGCGCAGAGTATTCCATTTTCACATCGCGCTGCAAGACAGTGACCGGAAGCGGCGATGTTTCACCGTAAAGCGTTTCACGGAATTTCGGGTTCCAGCTCATTTCCTGGGTCAAATACGAAGCCATATAATTCGAAGTCAGCCCGCTGAGCGGTTCGCCGACATGTGTTTCTTTCCCGTAAAATAAGGCGCTCGGCATGATTTTTCCGATACTTCCGCTGTAGACTTTAAAATCGCTTTCTTTTGGGTCCTGGGCAAATACCGGTTCGCCGTTCAAGAATAAAGAATAATCAAGCTGATGCGTTTCGGCCAGTTCCAGTAGAAACGGGACGGCATGGCGCATGCCATTGGAATTGACTTCCTCATCCGGCACCGTCAACAGCAATAGATTGATTGGCCATTGTTCCGTCGATGCCTTTTCGAGCAAGGCCATGTGCAAAGCGAGCCCCGCTTTCATATCCATCGTGCCGCGGCCAAACAAATAATTGCCTGATTCCAAATCAGCCAAAGCCTCTTCAGTGAGCATTTCCTTCCGGTCATGGAGCGCGCGCGTCAACAGGCGCGGGTTTGAAGCCAGCGGGCGCAACACCCCATAATCTTCGGTGGACACCGTATCGAAATGGCTGATCAAAACGACCGTATCCACAGCGTCTTCGTGTTTATAAAGCGCCGTCAAAAACGTCCGTCCCCAGTTGACTTCGCCGAGCTCCAAGTGGTCTGGATGCTGTTTGAAATACTCCAATTCACCCAATAACCCTTTTAATTTTACCGGGAATTCCGCTTCTCCTTGCGTCAGGTAAATACTTTCCCAGCTGACCAGCTCGCACAGCAAATCCTCCATTTTCTCCGGTGTGTCCCAGAAACGCTCCATGTAGACCAATCCTTTCATTTTCCATATACTTGAAATTAAACAAAAATTCAGTTCATTTATTCCATATTGAGCTAATGAAATTTTGGCTCCTGTACAAAAGGCACAGAATTGCCAAGTGAATTCAATAGCTGAGTCTCTAAACAGCCCATTCCTTATTACGCTGTGGGCTGGCTGATATCGTTGCTATGCCTGCAATTTGAGTGTGGAAATGAAATTTTCCAAACGGTCCATTCCTTGCTTTAAGACCGGCATGCTATAGGCATACGAAATGCGCAGAAACCCTTCTCCATATTCGGTGAATGCTGACCCCGGCACTGCTGCCACACCGCCTTCTTTCAATAAACGGATGGCAAAATCATATGAAGATAAGCCGAATTTTTTCACAGACGGGAAAATGTAAAATGCACCTGTCGGCATGACCACATCAATCCCCATCTCTGTCAGCCGTTTGTAAACAAAATCACGCCGCTCGATATAAGCTTTGTTCATTTCAGCCGGCACATGGCGCTGATTTACCAACGCCTCCATCGCTGCATATTGCGAAGGGGTCGAAGCACATATGGCGTTGTATTGATGCACTTTCAACACATGCTGCATCACTTCCACCGGCCCTAAAATAAAGCCGATGCGCCACCCTGTCATCGAATGGGATTTTGATAAACCGTGCACAAGAATGGTCTTCTTCCGCAAGCTCTCGAAACACGCAAATGTACAGTGAGCACCGCCGAATGTGTTTTCACTATAGATTTCATCAGCTACAATAAACAGATCGTGACGTTCGAACACGGTTTTCAAAGCGTCCAACTCTTTCATCTCCATCGTGACGCCTGTGGGATTCGATGGAAAGTTCATCAAAACCGCTTTCGTACGCTCAGTGATCAGTTCTTCGAGCGCTTGAGGATCTGGTTTAAAGCCAGTTTCTGATGTATCCAAGTAGACGACTTTGGCACCGCATAGTTGCACGAGCGGCTCGTAGCCCGGATAAGTCGGCGCTGGCAGGATCACTTCATCGCCTTCTTCCAGAATTGTCCGGAATACCGAATCGAGCCCTTCGCTTGCACCGTTTGTGACAATGATTTCATCTTCTGCACGGTACGACAAACCGTAGCTGTCTTTGAAAAATGACTGTACAGCCTGGCGCAGTTCCATCGCACCTGCATTGTGGGTGTAGCTCGTCTGATCATTGCGGATAGCTTCGGTCCCTGCCTGTTTAACCGCTTCAGGGGTAGGAAAATCCGGCTGGCCGATCGTCAAATTGACCGCTCCGGGAGTAGACGGTATTTGATTGGCGAATTGGCGGATTCCGGAAATCTGAATCGCCTCAACTCGTTTGTTTAGTTTCATGCTCATTACGAATCAACCTTTCTGCAACTAGCAACTACTTTTTTAATCATCCATTATTACTGTGAACGCTGTACGCCAAACAACTTTCTAACTTGATAACAAGCGATTGCGTTTTTTAACGCGAGCCCTTGTCTCAATACATTTCGTTAACTTGTCCACTACGTGCAATAATACATGAATTGAGAGTTAAATGACGAGTGGATTGTACCAGATTCAGAGAAATCTTACCTTTGTTTATCGGGGTGGATTAATTGTTGCTACTTGAGTCCAGTATTGTTCGTTTTTTCAAAAACAAACCCTATCCTCCAGCACGCTCTGGATTTAGTATTCGCAATGAGCCAGAAAATGTATTGATGGTTATTACAAAATAAGGTTTCGACGAATTTACTTCGCTTTTTGATGTTGCAGGTGACTTATTCTACTGTTGGTATTGGTATACTTGGCATATGTAAATTTAAAAAGAGCGCATTAAGAAGGACGGGATGAATTGAAACCATTATCGCCAACAGGCGGATTTATATATACCTATGCATATCATCAAGACGAGAAGGATTTATGCCAATTGGAAATGCGCGCATTTTTCGGTGAAGACACTGGTGGAAAAGTCATCAAAAGCAACCGTGCCATCGCTCCAGGCCGGAGCCCATTCATCAAGGAACGAATCGAGCTCTTGTTTGAAGAAGCCGAGTTCGCGGATATTGTAAAACGGTCTGGTGGATTGGACATGGAGGATTCTACATTTAAAGTGATCTTTCCGAAAATCAACGGCTTGGACGCGGCTGAGCAAGTGGATTTTGACGAAAAGCGTGACATGGAGCGTCAAATCGGCTTTGTCATTAAAGGAAAAGCCGATGTCCACAACCCCGACATCATATTCGGGTTGATTCCATATGATGGCCGCTGGCACTTCGGAATCTATCAATTGAGCGAATCCGTCTGGTTCAAGCACCAGCAAAAACCGCGTGAATACTCAACTGCGCTCAGCACGAAAACCGCTCGCGCCATCGCGAATATTGCCGTGCCGGATCCGAAGGGAGTTAAAGCGATCGACCCTTGCTGCGGCATCGGGACGGTGCTCGTTGAAGCTTTATCAATGGGGATCGACATCGTCGGCCGGGACATCAATCCACTCGTCGTTGACGGTTCGCGGGAAAACATTGCGCATTTCGGCTTGTCGGGGTCGGTCGACTTGGGCGCGATTGCAGACATTACAGAGCAATATGACGTCGCCATCATCGACATGCCCTATAACCTGTACACTCACGCAACGCCCGATGAACAACAGGAGATCTTAAAACATGCTTTGCCGGTCACTAAAAAATTGCTCGTTGTCACCATCGAACCGATTGACCATATGATCGAACAAGCAGGGTTTACGATAATCGACCGCTGCATCGCAAAAAAATCACTGTTTTTACGTGAAATTCTCGTTTGTGAGAAAATGGAGATGCCGCTTTTTTCTGGTCATGAACTCCAGCAAGCGTAAATAAACACAATATGACAAAAATCACCCGGACCAACTAGGCCCGGGTGATTTTTTCTTTAGCCGTTTAAACGCAGGCTCCCTATTTTATTCCAACTCTTGCACCGCATAGGAAACCATTTCATAACGTTCGCCGACCCGAACGACTGTAAATGTCAGCCTTAGATCATTGCGATCTGCCAGATGCTGAATAGGCTCGTTTCCTTGGTACAGGTTGACCGCATAGTAATCATTGCCGACTTTCACTTCAATCACTCGGCCATCCGCCAGTCCGAAAGGTTCTTCGGTGGTGAGTTCAAGAACTTTTCCCGTGATTTTAAGCGGCTGAAGCACCTGCAATTCTCCGCTTGGCAAAGTAATCGCGTTGCCGAATTTGTTGCGCAAGGTGTATTTCGTATCGCCTGACTTCACGTAGTACGTAGCGGAAGTCCGCTCAATTACCCCGACATCTGGGTACAGCGTCAAGACTTGGCCGATCATGATCAGGTCGGAAGTCAAATTGTTCAGCCTCTTGATGCTGTCGATCGAAACACCGGTACGTTTGGAGATGGAGTACAAAGTATCACCTTTGACCACTTGATAATTTCTTGCATTCAAATCTTCCTGGTTTCCAGACCATTGTTGAGTTTTATGCGGGATGGCAAGTTTTTGCCCCACGATGATTTTGGTGCTGGTCGTAAAGTTCGCTGCCATCAGCTGCTCTACTACCAAGCCATACTTTTTCGCAATGCTGTAAAACGTGTCTCCCTTTTGCACAATGTAATAACTGGCCACTTCAGTAGCTGCACTGGGTGACATAACAGGGCCTACTGCTGCTGCGGACGAGACTAGCGCAAATGATAAGAGAACTTTGGATAACCGTTTTCTTCCTTTCGGCGGTCGAGACTCTTTCATGTTGGCTGGAGGGACAGGCGTCAAATGAAATTCAGTCATTTTACCTCCCTACTTTCCTGTTTTATTTTTGTTTCCATCACTACTTAAGTACCCTTTTAACGAGAATAACAATCATTTTCTTGTTATTATTACATTATTTTTACAACACATTATATAGAAAACCAAGATTCCTTTTCCTCGCTTCTATACACGATCCAATCACTGGCTTGCTATTTGAACCTTTGTTACGAGGTATTGGATATTTTGACATGGTCTAGCTCAATGGCTATCATAAAACCATGGAATTGATTTTTCACCATTACGGCACATGGCCATTTTTATGCAAGACTGACGCCCTTTTCCCAAAAATTGATTGCATCTATTTGAATAATTCGGTTGAGTGAGCCAGACGATTGAGCTGGAGTAACGCCAAGAGAGTGCAAGCTTCTTTTTGGTGTTTTTATTTTGCACAATAATCCTATTTTTATACTTTTTGTTTTTTTACTTAAGACAGAAAGGAGAATTCGATGTTCGGCTTATCCGATTTTATTTCACTCGTTATTTCCGCTTTTATCATATTGCCGCTGACAATTTTGCTTAGAGAAGCTGGTTACCTGATTGCCAGTGAAATCGTCGGGGTTGAAAACCCAAGGCTTACGATCGGTTCCGGCCCGCGTGTCTTTAAGCTCTGGATTGTGGATGTGCGCAAGTATTACCAATTGTATAGCTGGTTTTCTTACGATTCCTTGAAAAGGGATAGCAAGATCGCATATATCTTTCTGTACGCCAGCCCTATTTTGATGACGCTTTCGCTCGCCTTGACCATAAACGTCTTGCTCGCCAATGGCATCATCCAATCCTTTATCACTTTTTGGGACCGCTTTGTTTTCTATGCATTTTTCTACCTACTGTTCGACGCAGTGCCCATGAAGACACAAGGCGGGATGCCCAATAACGGCATGATCATCTACGAAATGCTGCGTTATGGGAAACGGATGGATTTCAACGAAAATCCCTTCATTCCATCCACATCAGATGCCGATAAGGAACAGGAAGAAGCACATGAGAAAATGAAGCAATATCAAAAAGAATAAAATGAATTACCAAAAGCCGTTGAGCGATTACTCAACGGCTTTTTTATATAGAAGAAACTTATACCCACCAGCTCCACGAAACGACGAGCGCGATGATGGAGACGACAACCGAAGCAATGACTGCCATGGAACGTTCTCTCCGGATCAACATAGAAGCAATGCCAGAGAACAGTGCAATGATAAATGATGCAAGGGACATCAGCAGCAAAAACGTCAAAAGCAAGTTATCGGACATCTCCCCTTCAAACGCCAGCGGCAACTCCTGGAATGCGCCGGCAAGGGCGATGACCAGCGCCAACAATAACGGGACAACCGTGAAGACAACAGAAATATTGCCGAGCTTGGATTTAGGCCAGATTGTCATATCCGCCTCCACCTTTCCCCTCGTTTTATGTTCTGCATAGAGAATTCCACTTACACGCCCCATTTCCTGCCGAACCAATTGTAAAGATTATTAAAATCCGAGGCGGCTGCGCACATCGGCTGTGTAGTTTTGGCTGACAGGAATTGTCGAGCCGTCACGCAAAGTCAGCACATAATTCGATGCGACGTCTTTTGCGATTTCTTCTATATAATGCACATTAACGATAAATGAACGATGGACAGTCAAGAAATAATCAGGCAATTGTTCTTTCAGGTTCTTCAGCGTATGGCTCGAACAATAAGGATCTTCGTCTGCATAGAACCAGGTTTTCTTTTGGCTGCTTTCTATATGGGATACTTTCTCCACGGGAATCGGCCGCCAACTGTCATCTTGCTTGCCGGTCAAAAAGGCGAGCGGCTTTTTTCTCCCTACTACATAATCGGGTGGCAAAGTGATCACCAGCACGGCATCCCGGTTATCGATGGTAATCGGATAGCCGATGCCGTAATAAGCAGATCCGAGAACAGCTTCTTCGACATACATTTCGACTTTGCTGCCTTCTTTAGCGACACGGGCTGCAATGGTGCCGGATGATACTAGCTGCCCCTCCTTAATGGAAAGATCATGGACACCCGCTTTGTAGTAGATATACCGATTATTAGCCGCAACAGCGATTGATGCCTCTTTCGGAATCCAGTCTCCGATGATGAATCCTACCTGTTCCAATACAGTGTTTGCCATAGCCATTTCCCCTTTCAAGTCCATTCATCCGAATATTCCGTCTCTTGTCCGCTCATACTGGCTTTCGTCATTTTTTCAGGACAGGCTGAATATTCTGTTATATATTAATATACATCAAAACAAACTGTATTAATACAGTTGATATTAAAAATATTTTCACTTCGGAAAGGGATGGTTGGAATGGTAAACAAACAACAGCAAATCGAGGAACTGAACAAAGCATGGCAGGAAGATAAACGCTGGGAGAACATCGAGCGTCCATATACAGCGGAAGATGTCGTCAAACTCCGCGGGTCGGTGATGATCGAGCACACGCTCGCAAAACGCGGCGCAGATCGCCTCTACCGCCAGATTAACGAAATGCCTTTCGTCAACGCTCTCGGCGCACTTACCGGTAACCAGGCAGTGCAACAAGTGAAAGCTGGACTTCAAGCCATTTACTTGAGCGGCTGGCAAGTAGCAGCGGACGCAAACTCCGCAGGCCAGATGTATCCTGACCAAAGCTTGTACCCGGTTAACTCGGTTCCCGATGTTGTCCGTAAAATCAATCGTGCATTGCAGCGTGCAGACCAAATCGACAGCGTTGAAAACACGGAAGGCTTTGACTGGTTCGCACCGATCGTCGCGGACGCTGAAGCTGGATTTGGCGGCCCCCTTAACGTATACGAATTGATGAAGTCGATGATCGAAGCTGGCGCAGCTGGCGTTCACTTTGAAGATCAACTCGCTTCCGAGAAAAAATGCGGACACTTGGGCGGTAAAGTATTGCTGCCGACTCAAAACGCAGTGAAAAACCTTGTCTCCGCAAGGCTCGCAGCTGATGTCATGGGCGTTCCGACACTCATCATCGCCCGTACGGATGCAGATGCAGCAGACTTGATCACAAGCGATATCGATGAGCGCGACCACCAGTTCATCACCGGCGAACGTACACCGGAAGGCTTCTACCGCACAAACCCAGGCATCGACCAGGCAATCGCCCGCGGCCTTGCTTACGCACCATACGCTGACTTGATCTGGTGCGAAACGTCCCACCCGAACTTGGAAGAAGCACAGCAATTCGCTGATGCCATCCATGCACAGTTCCCGGGCAAGATGCTTGCGTACAACTGCTCGCCTTCATTCAACTGGGCTGCGAAGCTTGACGAGGAAACCATCGCGAAATACCAAGTTGAACTTGGCAAGATGGGTTATAAATTCCAATTCGTTACACTTGCAGGATTCCATGCGCTCAACCACAGCATGTTCGAATTGGCTTACGACTACAAAGACAACGGCATGGCTGCTTACTCGAAATTGCAGCAAGCTGAATTTGCTTCAGAATCGAAAGGCTACACAGCAACTCGTCATCAGCGCGAAGTGGGCACAAGCTACTTCGATGAGATCTCACAAATCGTTTCCGGCGGAACTAGCTCAACGACGGCGATGAAAGGCTCTACTGAAACCGAACAATTCCAGACAGTGAAAGGGTGATCCGTGTGCTGACGAAATCGAATGTACAGATTACAGGTGAAGCGGTTCCAGGCATGGAGGAGATTCTGACGCCAGAAGCGCTGGAGTTCATTGAAAAACTGCACACTCGTTTCGACAAGCGTCGGATCGAACTTCTGGAAAAACGCCAGGTGCGACAACAAGAACTCGATAGCGGCAAAAAGCTCGATTTCCTTCCTGAAACGAAAGCTATCCGCGAAGGGGACTGGAAGGTCGCTCCCCTTCCGGAAGATATGAAAGACCGCCGCGTGGAAATCACCGGCCCGACCAACCGCAAAATGCTCATCAACGCGCTAAACTCCGGCGCGAAGATGTTCATGGCTGACCTCGAAGATGCAACAGCGCCAAGCTGGTTCAACGTCATCGATGGACAGGTCAATCTACGGGACGCGGTTCGCCGGCAAATCGATTTTGAAATCCCTGAAACCGGCAAGAAATATGCACTCAATGAAAAAACGGCAGTCTTAATGGTGCGCCCGCGTGGCTGGCACCTGCCGGAGAAAAACCTTCTCATCGATGGAAAGCCGACTTCCGGCAGCCTTGTCGATTTCGGACTTTACTTTTTCCATAATGCGAAAGAACTGATTGACCGCGGCACTGGCCCTTACTTCTATTTGCCGAAGCTTGAGAGCCACCTGGAAGCCCGACTTTGGAACGACGTGTTCATCTTTGCACAAGATGAGCTCGGCATTCCGCAAGGCACGATCCGGGCGACGGTGTTGATTGAGACGATCATGGCAGCATTCGAAATGGACGAAATCCTTTACGAACTGCGCGACCATTCTGCGGGACTCAACTGCGGCCGCTGGGATTACATCTTCTCTGTCATCAAGCGGATGCGCAACAATCCGGAATACATTTTCCCGGACCGCTCCCAAGTAACGATGACGGTTCCATTCATGAAAGCCTATACCTCGCTGTGCATCAAAACCTGCCACCGAAGAGGCGCTCCGGCGATGGGTGGCATGGCTGCACAAATCCCGGTCAAGGGCGATGACCAAGCAAACACGGCCGCTTTCAACAAAGTTGCCGAAGACAAACGCCGTGAAGTGACGGATGGACATGATGGCACGTGGGTCGCCCATCCAGGCATGGTCCAGACGGCGATGGAGCAATTCGACAAATACATGCCAACGCCGAACCAAATCGACAAACAGCGCGACGATGTCCACGTGACCGCAGAGCAGCTGGTCGAAGTTCCGGAAGGCTCGATCACTGAACAAGGCCTCCGCTCCAATATCTCGGTCGGCATCCAGTACATCGCCTCTTGGCTCTCCGGAAACGGGGCTGCACCGATCAATAATTTGATGGAAGATGCGGCGACAGCGGAAATTTCCCGCTCCCAAGTGTGGCAATGGATTCGCCATCCGAAAGGCGTACTGGATGATGGCCGCAACGTCGACGTCAGCTTGTTCCACGAAATCATCGAACAAGAAGATGCGTTGATCAAACAAACGGTCGGCGAAGAACGCTATAACACCGGACACTACGCGGAAGCCCGCGAGTTGTTTACAAGTCTCACGTTGCAAAGTGATTTTGCTGAATTCTTGACGCTGCCAGGGTACGAAAAACTAACCTAATAACTGGAGGAGATCACTATGAAAAACATGCAAACATTTGAGACGCGTACACGTAAAGAATGCCGGGAATGCGGTTGTGAAATCAAGGAACGCCGCGAATCGATCATCTACGAATGCGAACGCTGCATCGCGAATAAAGACGAATAGACAATAAAGAAGGGAGATCCATAATCGGATCTCCCTTTTCTATCGTTCATTCCTGGTTTGATGCTTCAATGCGGTAGCTTTCATCAGCCTCGATAGCGTTGAAAATATTGATATAACGCATGCCTTGCTGCGCAGGTTCTTCCGGTGCTTCCTCTTCATCGAGCACTTCCTTGAGCGGTTGCTTGACCGGCTCTTCGACAGTCGCATCGTAGTCTTCCATCAAACTTTGGAGTTCTCCGTATGAGTCGATGCCTCTCGATTCTTTCACTTTTTCAAACAGGCGGTCCGATTCGTCTTGCGTCAATTCCACATATCCGACCGTGATTCGTTGCTTTGCCATGTCTACCCCTCCAGCTTCATCGTTTCTTTTCCATACCCTCGTGAAGAAAAGGGCTAAACATACTTGGTGAAAACTGGAGGTTTCCGCTATGATGGAAACAGCAGGAAAATGAAAGTGGAGGGATTCTATGCGCGTCGCCATATTCGATTTCGATGGCACTTTATATGCAAAAGAGACATTTCAATTGATGATGAACCATTTAAAGAACCACCCGATCCACAGCCGCAGATACCGTAAATTTTACCGTGCCATCATGCCGCCATATATCGGCCATAAACTGAAAATCTACCCGGAAGCGAAAATGAGGGCTCGTTCCGTCCAGGCCTACCTCGCCGCACTCGAGACTTTTTCCAAACAAGAACTGGAAGAATACTTCGGCGAAATCGCCGAACTCATGCACGATGATTTCAACCACGAAGTCGTCGAGCGCCTAAAGCAGCACGTCTCCAACGAAGACTATTGCATGCTCGTCTCCGGCGCATTTACGCCGCTCTTGCATGCCGTAACGAAGGAATTGCCGATTGAGAAAATCATCGGTACAGAAGTTCCTTATGAAGCAGATATTCTTGCACACAGAACACCTGTTATCCATATCCAGGGGCCGCTCAAAACCGAAAAGATCTTGGAAGCACTTGGCGATCAAGCAATCGATTGGAAAAACAGCTATGCCTACGGCGACAGCCTGTCAGATGTACCTGTACTGGAACTTGTCGGCAATCCCGTCGCTGTTCGTCCCGAACCGCGACTGCGAACACTCGCCTCTGAACGTAATTGGGAAATTATTTAAAAAAGAATCGCACATAGCGATTCTTTTTTTATTATGAAGCGCTGCGCCATTCCATCAAACGGATGGCAATCGCCATGCAGATGCTGCCGAAACCAAGCAGCAGCAATAACGGCATCGCGACCGCCTTCAGGCCGTTTCCGTAGACGGCGACACTCGTTAACGCCTGCAAACCGTACGTGATGGGCAATGCTTTCGAGACCGCGAGCAGGATTTCATTGGTCACCAGCTCAATCGGCCAGAACGCCCCGCCCACCATCGCCATTCCCGTCGCGACAATCGGAATGACGGCACCAAGCTGCTGCGGTTTGGTGATGAGCGAGATAATCAACAGCCCGAGTGCGACGATGGAAAATGTGTAGCATGCCGCAATGGCGATCAATAGCCAGAATCGATCCCCTAGCTCAAAGCCGAACGCAAAGCGGAACAATAGGAAAATAAGCGTAATCTGGGAAAAACCGATCAAAAAACTATAGCCCAGATGGCCAAGATACATCTGCCATTTGCGGACCGGCGAAATGATCATCCGGCTCCAGGTCCCTGTCCTCTTTTCATCCACGATGCGTACCAGGCTGAACATGATCGTATAGATGACAAAGAACAAGGTCATGCCAAACAATAGCTGAAGCTGCCCATTGTATTGAAAACTGTCTTCCTCGCCTTGCAGCGATTCAACTGATAGCGTTAACGCCGGTTCAGACAAGGCCGACTCCATTTCCGACCTGATTCCTGGTGTCGTTTGCTCCGCATTTTCGAGACGCAATTCTTCTGAATAGATGCGTCTCAGGAACGAATCCAAGGCAAAACGCGCCGGATCTTCCCTGCCGACAAGCAAACGGTAATCAGCTTCAAGCAAATTGACGGCTTGGGAGACGTCTCCTTCCGCTACATATGAACGGGCTTCGGATTCGGACATTAATTCAAACTGGAATTGTTCTCCGCCGTTCAAACGTTCAATCCAAGTTTGTGCTTGCTGATTGTTCATTGATTTATCCGCATAGACGGGAATCATTTGCGGCCCGCTTTGCCCGCCTGCCGCTGTAACAGAGACGAAAATGACGGTAAGCCCGAACATCGCCAACACGAGCAGGGGTTTTCGGTAAAAACGGCGCCATTGCAGTAAGAATACAGCTTTCATGCCGCTCCCCCCTTTCTCGGAAATATGGCGAGTGCCAATAGCAAGAAGATTACTGCTACGACCGCAATCCGCAAGAGCGGACCTGTCAATTGGCCGAGCTCAGGTTCTAACAGCCAGGAAAAATAGGCGGACAGCGCCGCTCCGTTCGGGGTCCAATTGCCGATCGCCCGAAGCATTTCGGGCATGCCGTCAAGCGGCATAAAACTGCCGCCGACAAACGCCATTAGGGAAATGACACCGCCTGAGAAAATCGCTGGCACGGCATCGCTTTCAAGTCTCAAGGTTATAGCAACCATCAGAGCTGCGAGGCAACCGACCGATAATGCCAGTACGATGGAAATGATGGCGATCCCCGACCAAAAAGCCCAAGAATCCGCTGCAAATGTCTGGAACAACAACGCCGACAAGCCGAACAATAAAGTAAGCTGCACCGAGACAATTGCCGCTGCAGCGATGGCCTTGCTGCTCAAATACAGCAGCGGCGGCCGGTTCGACAAACGGATCCGGTCGAAAACCATCTGCTTTTGTTCAAGATTCGCCTGTCCGGCAATCGTGGACCCGACAAACAACACAAACATGACGGCCATGCCGATCGTATAGTATTGAAACGAAGTGATCGGCTGACGTGCAGTGATCGTTTCAATGCCGCCAGACACTTCCGTTGCCGATTGTTGTCCCGACAGCCTGGAAATCGATGCTTCAAAATTTACGGTGCGCACAAATTCGTTGAGGATGGACTTGAGAACATCTGTTTGCGGAGATGATAAATCCGCTACCAGCAATTCCAGTTCGCCGCTTTTGCTTTCGCCAAACAGCATATTTCTCAGGGAATCTTCTGTAAACCCTTGCGGCAAGGTAATGACCGCATCCACCGTTTCTTCATCCAGGCTTTCTTGCGCCTCTGCCCGGCCCATCCGTTCAATCGTTATTAATTCACTCAAACTCTCATCTTCCAGAAGGGAGACAAGCATCGTTTGCGGACTGGCCGATTCAGCCGCCTGTTTCAGCGCTTGTGTTTCTTCCGGTGGCAGCCCCATTTCCTCGATATCACTTTGAAGCGACGCCACTGCCTGCGCTTCGTCCTCTTGTGACACAAGCGCTATGTCCATTTCCAAAGCTTCCAAATCCCCTGAAAAAATGCCGCGCAGTGAAAAGCCGAGAATCGCGATGAGTAAAAAAGGCATCGCTAAAAGTATCAATAGTTCGGAACGGTCGCGGAGCAATAACATGATGTCTTTTATCAAAAAAGCGCCCATAAAGCTCCCCTCCTCAGTCCCTTAATTTGCGACCAGTCAGCCGCAGGAATACGTCTTCAAGGGTCGGCGTCTGGACATTGACGTTGACCACTTGGGCCCCGTAGCGTTCCGCTTCGTGGAACAAAGCCGCAAGCAATCTTGTTCCTTTCGGGATGATCAGCTTCAAGCTATGCTCCTCAGCTGTCGCCTGCTGCACCCCTTCTATTTCGCTGAGTTTTGTAAAGAGTTCCGGATAACTTTGGTCGAAATCGATCAACACCGTTTCCTGATCCGACAAAATCGCTTTGAGCTCTTCTTTCGTTCCTTCCGCGATGACTTTTCCGTGGTCCATGATGTAGACGCGGTCACAGAGCTTTTCCACTTCTTCCATGTAATGGCTCGTATAGAGGACCGTCATTCCTTCGTCCTGGTTGAGCTTGCGGATTGTCTCTAACAGGTGGTTGCGCGATTGCGGGTCGATGCCGACTGTCGGTTCGTCCATGATCAGCACTTCCGGTTCATGCATCATCGCTGCTGCCAAATTGACCCTCCGCTGCATGCCTCCAGAATAATTTTTGACCAGCTCTTTTTTCCGGTCTGCCAAACCGACGAGTTCCAGCACATAATCGATGCGCTGTTCGAGCTCGTTTCCCGACAATCCGTAAAGCCGGCCAAAGAACTTCAAGTTCTCATAAGCGCTCAACTCTTCGTATAAGGCTATTTTTTGCGGCACGACGCCAAGCACACGGCGCATTTCACCAGGCTTTTTCAACACGCTCTTGCCGTTAAGCTTCACATCTCCCGAGCTCGGCTTCATCAACGTGGAAATCATGGCAATCGCCGTGGACTTGCCAGCCCCGTTCGGCCCCAATAGCCCAACCGATTCCCCTTGCCTAAGCACCAAACTCACATCATCGACCGCAATGGTATCTTTGAATTTTTTTGTCAGCTGCTCCGTTTCAAGCATAAGGCACCTCCATTCCTAAAACTCTTGTTAAATCTATCCTACTGCAATTCACAAAAAATGCCATTATATTCTATAAAGAATATTCACTCTTTTGCTGTGAATTTCTCTCCCATCTATTTCTGCTCACAATAAAAAGACAGAGCTCCAAGGCTCTGTCTTTTTAAGTTTCATTATCTTTCATCAGCCATCGTTTCCAAACAAATCCGCACGCCGCGCAATAAGTCTTCATGGGACCAGCTCGGCAGCTTTCCGTGTTCAATTGCCAATTGGTGATCCGCCGGTATATGGATAAAGCCCGACAGCATTTCCGGCTTGTTCGTAGCTGCGTAATGAAGTCCCTCATACATAATATTATTGCATAGATATGCACCAGCTGTATTGGAAATCTCCGCTGGAAGCCCTGCCTGAATCAAAGATTGTGTCATCTTGCGCACCGGCAAAGTCGATAAATAAGCGGCGGGCCCTTGTGCAGAAATCGGTTCATCGACCGGCTGGTAGCCTTCATTATCGGCATCACCATCTTTGACATTAAGTGCGACACGCTCGGGCGTAATCTTGTAGCGGCCAGCTGCAAGCCCCAAAGAAACGACTGCATCAGGCTTCAACTCATCGATCCATTGCACTATCAGTTCACCTGAATGATTAAAATCGACCGGCAAGATACGGCTGATGATGCGGTATCCGCCAATCTGTTCGCCGTCCAATTTCTCCGCAATTCTCATCGTTGGGTTGACCGTGTATTCCAAAAAAGGTTCGAATCCTGTCAAAAGCAAAGTTTCCATCTTTTCACACTCCAATTTTCTGAACTATTTGAATTAATAATTATTCATTAATATGTATAAAAACTCTTTTACTTGTTGTGTCGTCGTGTTAAGATTCATTTTATCGAATAAACATACAACGGAGGGAATTATTATGAAGAAATCATATTTACTTGCAGGCGGCGTTGCTGCACTGCTATTGACAGCTTGCGGCCAAGAAGACACAGCGACTGGAGCTGCCGAGCAAAAAGAAGTATTGGAAATGGGTACATCCGCTGAGTTCGCGCCTTTTGAATCGCGCAACCCACAAGGCGACATCGTCGGGTTTGATATCGACCTTGCTAATTATATCGCAGATGAACTTGGGGTTGAACTGAAAATCACCGACATGAAATTCGACGGTTTGATCGGCGCTTTGCAAAATGACCGTGTCGACCTGGTATTGGCTGGCATGTCAGCGACGGATGCCCGTAAGGAAAACGTCGACTTCTCCACGGAATACAACCATTCTGGTGAAATGTTCGTCTCCCAAAAAGGCTCAGGCCTCGAAACGCTTGAAGACCTGGAAGGATTGACGGTTGGCGTCCAACTCGGAACGATCCAGGAAGAAGGCGCCAAGAGCATCATCGAGGAAGAAGCGATCGATTTCGAACTGAAGGCGCTCGATGATTCCGGCGCGTTGATCCAGGAAATCCTTTCCGGACGCATTGATGCTGCCTACATGGATAAGCAAGTCGCGCTCGGCTATATCGAAGCACAGGGGCTTGACGCATTTGACGATCCGACGACGGCTTCTCCTGGCATGGCTGTTGCCTTCCCGAAAGGCAGTGACTTGGTGGATGATGTCAACGCCGTCCTCGCTGAAATGGAAGAGAGCGGCAAACTCGATGAACTAAAAGACAAATGGCTCACAGACGAGCAGTAAAATTCGCCCTTAGAAAAGAGTTGGAACTGTTATGAATCTAGATTTTTCACAAATCGTCCCGTATATTCCCTTCATGCTCGAAGGGATTTGGGTGACTTTAAAATTCGTCTTTTTCGCGATCATTCTCGGCTCCATTCTCGGGACCGTGCTGGCACTGTTTAAAATCGGTTCAGCAAAGCCGATGAGATGGTTCGCCGATGCTTATACGTCGATTTTTCGTGGAACGCCGCTTATCTTGCAGCTGATGATCATTTATTATTCGATCCCCCAATTGACCGGCTATGATATCTCGCCATTTCTATCCGCAATTCTCGCATTCGGCTTGAACTCCTCCGCTTATATTTCGGAAATCATCCGTGCCGGCATCCAGGCAGTCGACAAAGGCCAGCTGGAAGCGGCGCAAGCTCTCGGCGTCCCGTATGGCGCGATGATGAAAGACATTATCTTACCGCAAGCGCTGAAGAACATCTTGCCTGCCTTGATGAATGAATTCATCACCTTAACGAAAGAATCCGCCATCGTCTCGACGATCGGCTATCTGGACTTGATGCGCCGCGCCCAAGTGGTCGGGGCAGACTTGTTCCGCAACTTTGAGCCGCTATTGTTTGTCGGCCTGATCTATTGGTGCCTGGTCATGGGCTTAACGGTAATCGGGCGCATGGTCGAAAGGAGATTGAAGCTTAGTGATTGATGTACAAGCCTTATCGAAAAAATTCGGGGACAACCTCGTATTGAGCGATATTACAACCAGTATCCAAAAAGGCGAAGTCGTCGCGATCATCGGCCCGTCCGGATCCGGTAAATCAACCTTTCTGCGCTGCTTGAATTTACTGGAGACACCGAGCTCGGGAAGCATCGAAATCAATGGCAAGAACTTGACCGCCTCCAAAAAAGAAATTCACAAAATCCGCCAGCAAATCGGCATGGTGTTTCAGCATTTCCACCTTTTTCCCCACATGACGGTGCTGGAGAATTTAATGTATGCCCCGATGAAAGCGAAAGGCATCAAAAAGTACGACGCTGAAGGAAAGGCACGCCAATTGCTTGAGCGCGTCGGCTTAGCACAAAAAGCCGATGCCTACCCGAATAGCTTATCCGGCGGCCAGAAGCAACGTGTCGCGATTGCACGCGCACTTGCCATGGAACCGGAACTCATGCTGTTCGATGAGCCGACTTCGGCACTCGACCCGGAAATGGTCAAGGAAGTATTAGAGGTCATGAAAGATCTTGCAAAATCCGGCATGACGATGGTTGTCGTCACCCATGAGATGGGCTTTGCGAGAGAAGTCGCAGACCGCGTGTTGTTTTTGGACCACGGCGCCCTTGTCGAAGAAGGCGAGCCTGAAAGCTTTTTCAAACATCCGGCGAGCGAACGCGCACGCGATTTCCTGGATAAAGTACTGTAACGGAAAACGTTCATGTGATGCTCAAAACTCTCGCCCATTTTCGGGTTTCCCTCGTGCTATAATCGGTAGTGCAGGAAATACCCGAAATTTGAGGTGGAAATTTTGTTCAGAAAGATTGTCATATTGATCATTACTTTGTTTTTCATGGCACTGATCATTTTTACAGCAGTCATGTTTTTGAAAAATGAAGAAACTCTTTATACCCACGAAGACGTTGAGCTCAGCATCGACAAGCCGACCTTCATCACACTCGGCGAAGCACAGACAGAAACAGATGGAAATGTCACCACTGACACCTATCCCTTGACCTTCCTGACCTTGTCGATCGGTTCGCTGGCCATTACGGAAGAAACTTTGCCGAACGGCGATATCCTCCTCTTCGACAAAGTCGAAAACACCAGCTGGATGCCGTTTACGTTTTCGATGAACCGCAGCGGCGTGGAAGATGCCATGATTACACGTTGGAATGAAGATACGATGCTGCAGCAAGAGGAAGAAACATACGGCACTGATGCCACGCGCAATCCCTTTGGCGTCATTCGCAGTGCAGACACCGAAACGCTGCAAGGCAATATTTATGTGTCCCGCGGCTTGTCGCTTGGAAACGGTGAACGCGTACAGGAACTACGCCATGAGATCTACGATTTCCCTGTCGAAGAAGGCGTGATGGAAAAGAGCTTATGGCTCCCGCCGAAGCACCAAAGCGAAAGCTGGATGCTCATTTCAAGCGAAGCACTGTTCGACTCACCTGAAACCGAGACCAATTGGGTCCAATTCGCCAACGACAACCGCCGCGCGCAATTCAATTGGCTGACGTCGGATGGCCCGCGCCAAAAGATGGCCTTGACGGATGATTTGCGGACCGAGCTTGCCTATACCATTCCAGAAGATCCGGAATCGGCGTACTCTGAATGGTTCGAGCAGACATCTTCACGCTTTTTTGAATCGATGCAACAGTATTTAGCTGAATAAGCCCAAATCCCCCTCGCCTAAAAATTGGCCAGGGGGATTTTTAAAATTCCTTAAGTGACCGATTTCATCTGTTGATGGATTAAGAACCCGATATTCGCAATCAAATGATAGGCTTCCAGTGGATTACCCGCCCCTTCCACAAAAACCGCAGCGATGGCGACATTTTCTCCTTCCCCAAAAACCCCGACATCTGCCTGCAGGCCAGCCAGTTCACCAGATTTTCCGTAAAACTGCACTTCATCTTCCTCGATGGCTCCTGTCAGTTTACGGCTTTGCTGATTGCCCAATATTTCCATGGCCCGTTTTCGCTCCCGCTCCGGCAATACGCCTGGCATGGCGAACGCTTCCATTAAGCGAATCATATCGCTTGCACTGGTTCGGTTATCGAGCCCTTTTTCAGCCGCTTCGAAATCCATGAAGTGCCGCTCGATTTTCGTGTTGTTCAAACCAAGATCGCTGCACGCCTTATTGACGGTTTCTTTCCCAAGCAACTCCAGCACCGCATTCGAGGCGGCATTATCGGAAACGATAATCATCAAAGTCAATACATCCCATAAGGCTAATTCTTTAAGTGATGGCAGATGGTCCAGCACGCCTGCTCCTCCGGTCGGTTTGCCCCCGAAAGCAATTTTCTGGCCGCCCGACAGCGTGCCATTTGCGATTTGCCGGCACGCTTCGAATAAAAGGGCCAATTTGATTGTACTGGCTGCACGCATCGTGTCACCGCTATTGATATACACTCGGCTTGACCGGAATTTAACTGCCACACTGACATGGCCTGAAGATTCGCCAATCAGTTCATTTATCGTCTTTTCCACCGCTGCCACACACCTTTCCTTGATGGTTCAATTCGGCAAAAATCATTCCAATCCTTTAAGTCAAATTAATATTAAAAAGACAGAATAATCTGTATAATAAAAGATGAATATAGAGATGGTCCGTCGTTCTTGCGATTTTAACAGGAGGAGGATATCGTCATGGAACGCAAATGGGTAGAACGGAAAGAAGTCGAATTGCGGCTCGATGAAGAGTTCAATGCGATTTTGAACATGATCGGCGAAGGCGGCCCGGACTATGCAAGAATCGACGAAGACATGGAACCGAAGGAATTGAGGGATTGGCTTGCTGAAGAATTCGATTCGATCTTGAACATGATCGGCGAAGGTGGCCCAGACTATGCAAGGAACGATGAAGATATCGAAATGCAAATCATGAAGCACGACGAAGCCAAATCCCGAGACCTTCATTGATTGCTCCCCCTTCTTAACCGGAGGGGGATTTTCTATTGAAAAAAGCACCAGCTCAGGGCTGGTGCTCAAATTATTCCATCATTTCCGCAAGCAACGAATACGAATGCAGGCGGTCTTCCTGATAGAAAATCGGTGAATTGACGATGACTTCGTTGGCACGGGTTTTCGAGACAAATGCTTCAAGCTTCTCGCGCACCACTTCTGGCGTGCCGACAATCATCGATTCGGATTTCAGTTTATCCCGGAACATGACAATTTCACGCGGCGTCCATACCGAGCCAAGATCATCAATCGGCGGTTGGAAAGTCGTCGGTTCGCCTTTCATCAACGCAAACATCTGCTGCTGCGAAGACGTGGCGAGCCATTCCGCGCGTTCCTGCGTATCGGCGACGATAAGTGACACACCGACCATCGCATACGGGCTATCAAGCGCCGCTGATGGCTTGAAATTCTGGTGGTACAACTGCAGCGCCTGCATCGTGAAGTCCGGCGCAAAATGGCTGGCGAATGAGAACGGCAAGCCTTTTTGCGCGGCGAGTTGAGCACTGAATCCACTCGATCCAAGCAGCCAGATTGGAATGTCCATGCCTGTTCCGGGGTACGCTTTGACTCGGCCGACCGGTTTATCGGAGAAATAATTCTCCAATTCCATCACTTGCTGCGGGAATTCGTCTCCCGTACTGTGTAGCGTACGGCGCAAAGCATAAGCAGTCGCCTGGTCACTGCCAGGTGCACGGCCAAGGCCGAGGTCGATGCGGTCCGGATACAATGACGCGAGCGTCCCGAATTGCTCCGCAATGACCAAAGGTGCGTGGTTTGGCAGCATGACGCCGCCTGAACCGACGCGGATCGAGTTGGTTTTTCCGGCAATATGCCCGATCAATACGGACGTTGCCGAACTGCCGATGCCTGGCATATTGTGATGCTCCGCCAGCCAGTAGCGGTTAAAACCAAGTTTCTCTACATGCTGCGCAAGTTCTACGCTATTTGCAAATGATTCCGTTGCGTTGCTGCCTTCATTGACCGGCGCCAAGTCGAGCACAGCCACGGGAATCTGCTGAAATGTTTTTTGTGTCATATCTTTAAGCACTCCTTTACCCCTCCTATTGTAACGCTCAAATTTCGGAAGGCGTAAGAAAATGCTCAGAGATCGAATTCCATTTTTTCCCTGAAGCTAAACTGCCAAGTGCATGCACATCCACGTACTGCAGAAAATGCTTATCCAAAGCGCGAGGTTAATCAATAAAATGACGGGGTAGGAAACCGATTCTGCTTTCTTCTTATAGAAATAGATCACGACGAGAATGGCCTCGACTACCCATAGCGGGATCATCCAGAGAAATTCAGGTGCAACAAAGCGCTTGTCCGTTTAGTTCTCCGCGATGGCCCCTTCTGCAAAAAACATGGAAATCGAAATGGCCATAAAGCCGCTGAACAATAAATTGCCCCATAATAAGACTGCTTTCATGCACCGCCACTCCCTATGTAAGTTTGGTGAAAACTTGCCTAAACACAATTTAATCAGAGTGTTGAAGAAGCCTATAATCATCTATAAATGAAAAGAGTGTGACACTATTCCACAATTTAAAAATCAACGAATTATCTCAGTATTTGGAGAAGCGTTCGTTCGACTCCTGTGGGAGCAGCGAAGCGACGGGTTTGAGAGACCCCGCAGACAATGAATGAGCGAAGCTGTGCTGAGAACATTCATTTGCGACGCATCTGCTTGCAATATTTTTTGCGATGCATTTGCTTGCAAATGTGAGAGCAGATGTGGGAGCAGATGTGGGAGCAAGCGGGTTTTCTGCGATGCTCGAACGTAGTGAGAGTTGAGCACAAGGGTCTTCGATAGCGGGTGAGGAGGCTCGATTCCCGCCCCACGGAAAGCGAGCGATAAGCTTCGGAAAATACGGCTTTTTAACTTTCTCGACAGCCTGATTTAATTTTATGCATTTAACTCTTGGACGATCCTATTCACTTCGTCCAACTCATCTATAGCGTAATCCGCCGCAGCTTCATTCCACCCAGCATCTTTCTTCCATACCCCGATCATGCCGGCATTTTAGCGGCCTCTACATCCGTCGTTGGATGATCCCCGACAAACAAACTGTGGGAAGGCAAGACATTCAAGCTGGCCATCGCTCTTTCAAAAATCCGCGGATCGGGCTTTCTTAAATTCTCGCTTTCAGAAATCAAGATCACATCAAACCACTTCTCGATTCCCAAGGCTTTAATATTATCCAACTGGAACTTTTCTTTGCCATTCGAGATAATTCCTAGCTTCACGCCTTGTTGTTTCAAGCTCTCCAGCATTGCTTGAAGGCCATCGAAAGGATGGCAATGGAAACGAAAATGGGCGAGATAATCTTCCAATAAAAGTTCCACCGTTGTCTGTTCGATTTCAAATTCCTGGATCAATTGTGCATAGACCCGGTCTTTCCAGACATAGCCGCGACTATCCAATTCAATAAAGCGGCCGACGTACAACTCTTTCGGAATATGCCCGAGAGATCCATGCATCCGTTCGTATTGATCGTCCGTCGATAAACGACACCACTGAAGCATCCCGATTGAGCAAGGTCCCGTCCAAATCAAACAGCACCGCTTGAATCATCGAGAGTCCTCATTCCACAATCGTTCCCCGCTCTTTCCATCTGGCGCATCAGTTAAAACAAACACATCCGGATTGCTTAAAGCACGCCATCCTTCAAACCCGAAGCCCTCTACATAACGCGACAGAAGCAAGGCCATAATATTGCCATGGGTAACGATTGCTGCTGTTTGGCCACTTTTTTCAAGCTCGCCTGCGACTTGTGAAATACGGTCCAGCGCCTGTCTGCTGGATTCGCCGCCTTCAAGCACAAGATCGTGGTCATCGAATGTGCTCTTCAAGCGCTCGAACCAATCCGTAAGATTTCCTGAACTCAAGATCCGTTCTTTCAAACGCTCGTCGGTTTCGATTTCTACAGCCAACGCTTCTGCTAACGGTGCGATCGATTGAACGGCTCGGGTATACGGGCTCGAGACAATCCGCTCGATCCCCAGCTCACTCAAAAAGCCGCTTAATTCTACAGCTTGTGCCATCCCGGTTTCCGTAAGCTCTGCCCCCGGCTCCTGTCCAGAAGCGGCACAATGCCGGATGATGTAAATCTTCGTCACTTGAAATCACTCCATTTTCGTTTATAAACCAAGCAAATCCGCCATGATTTCTGCGCTGCCTGGCGAGAACATGAATAGGGAAAAGCCGATGCATAGAGCACCGCCAACGAGCAAGCCGATTTTCACAACGAGCGGAAATCCTCTTTTCGGCAAAATCCCTGCGAAAAATAAACAAATTCCGATGAATAACAACAGCATATACCAGAAGCCCATCTGCCCACCCCTTTTCAATATGTTAATAACTGGACGCTTCTTGAATGAAAAGGTTCTGCTGTAATATGTCTATTGTCACTCCTGAATTCAGCTTACCATATGCCTGACTGCTTACTAGACAGAAAATCACCCGCTGCAAAAAATCGCAGCGGGTGATTTTTTTACTTATCCATCACTTCTTTAAAATAGTTCACGGTCTTCATTTTTCCTCCTATTGTTCTTGTATTCCATGTCACTTCAGTGAAAATTTCCGCAAGCGGCGCATACATGCCGCCATGTTTTTCAGCCCATTCAAGCGCGACAGTGTTCTCGAAAAGCTGCGCCATTTTCTTCATCAGGCTCTTCGCCTCGAAGCTTTGCAGCGCCGCATCGAATCCGGCAAACGCCGTCAGCTCCTCACCAAGCTCTTTCGTTTTCTCTTTCAGCAATTCCACATCAGCGCTCGCCTGCAGCTTTGCCAAGCGTTTTTGGATATAGTCGATGAATATTTCATGCGCTGACAATTTATTAACGAGGCGGATTAGCTCGAGCCCGAGAATATTCGCCGTACCTTCCCAAACGGTGAGCACTTGTGCATCGCGCAATAGGCGCGGCGTGACGAAATCCTCGATATAGCCGTTGCCGCCGTGCATCTCGATCGCTTCGTGCGAGAAATGGATCGCCTGTTCAGCTGATTCTTTCTTTAAAATCGCGATGAGTAAGCGGTTCAGCACTTGTTCTTCTTGTGTCGCGCTTCCGGAAGTGACGTGGTCGTACAAGCCAATCAAATCGAAGATCGCCGCCGTTTCAAACTCCTGCTTGGCACGCAGCTTCATCAGGCTGTCCTGCACCATCGGAAAAGCGGTGAGCTTTTGGCCAAATGCATTGCGGCGTTCTGCGTATTCCGCTGCTTCATCAAGCGCGCGCTTCATGATGCCAATCGATGCGACCGCGTTGCAGATGCGCGACAAGTTCAACGCTTCCATCATATACTTAAGGCCATTTTTCGGGTCGCCGACGATATATGCTTTCGCGCCGTCGAACTCGACTTCGCCGGACGGCACCGCCCGGACACCGAGCTTGTCTTTCAAGCGGCGGATCTTGATGCCGTTCAGTTCGCCGTCCACTTTCCACGGCACCGCGAACAATGTCAGCCCCTTCGATCCTTCCGCTGCCCCTGGCATGCGGGCGAGTACCATCGCGACGCCCGCCATGCCGGCATTCGACGCGAAATATTTTTCCCCGTACAAGCGGTAACCGTCATCGGTCTCAAGGGCCTGCACGACATTTGCCCCGACATCCGAACCGCCTTGGCGCTCAGTCAGGAAAGTCGCTCCTTCAAATAATTCCATGTCCCCTGTCGCACAGACATGCGGCATGAACTTTCTCTTCAGTGCTTCATCTGCATAATGGTCAAGTAAATAAGCTGTCGCCATCGTCAACGTCACTGGACAATAAAAGCCGGGTTCCGATTGCGATAATAAATAACCTTGCGCAAAGCTGTAAACGTAATTGCCTTTTCTTCCAAGCTCCGGAATCTCCTTGTGGACATAGCCGACAATACCGGTTCTGTAAGTTTCATCGACCGTCTTTCTATAGCCTTCATTGACCCAGACGTGTGAAATATCTTCGCCGAGACGGTTGTATTTCTCTAGCTTCGGTGCGCCTTCCCGGTCGGTATAGCGTGCGCGTTCGTCGATATCGCCCGCAGCCAGTTTGCCGAATGATTTCAGCTCACGTTGGGCATAGCGGAGAAAATCCTCCGGCAATTGTTGTGCCAATATTTTCTTCAAGGTCTCGTCATTTTCATAGAAATTGCGTTCGCCGCTCGGTGTGGCACCTTTCAAGACGACCATTTAAACACGCCCTTCCCGCAACGGCTGCTTGAGGATCTTGCCGGATGCGTTGCGTGGCAATGCTTCGACTTGTTCTATGAGCTTCGGCACTTTATAGCTTGCCAGTTCATTTCCTGCGAATGCTTTAATTTCTTCTGCACTCAATTCACGTGATGCGGCGAAATATGCTTTTACCGTTTCTCCCCATTCCGCATGCGGCACCCCGATTACTGCGGTTTCATGAATATCGGGATGCGTAATGAGCACTTCTTCGATTTCCTTGGGGTAAATATTGACGCCGCCTGAAATGATCAAATCCTTCTTGCGGTCGACAACCCAAATAAATCCGTCTTCATCGAATTTCGCCAAGTCGCCTGTTTTCAGCCAATCGCCGATAAAGGTTTCTTTCGTCGCTTCCTCGTTCTTGTAATAGCCGAGCATATTGCCTTCGCCCCGGAGCAGGATCTCCCCGACTTCGCCGGGCGCAACGTCCTGCCCGTCCAGATCCACAATGCGGATTTCGGTATGGAGCGCGGCGCGTTTGCCGATGCTCCCCGCTTTTTCCGCATGTTCCGGCCCCGTCATCAAGGTTCCGCTCGGCCCTGCTTCTGTCAGGCCATACACGCAGACCAAATTATCGGTACGGAATGATTCCTGGACGAATTTCACTTCTCCCGCAGACAGCGGTGCACTTCCGTAAATCCACCATTTCATCGAAGACAAATCGCGCTGGCCGACCTCTGGATGTTTGGCGGTCATGAGATAAGCGACCGGCGCACCGAAGAAATGGGTCGTCCGTTCCCCTTCGACCGTATCAAGCAACAAGTCCGGCGTGAACGTCGGGACGAGCACATGCTTCGCGCCGACGATCATTCCGGCCACCAAAAACAAGTGGAGCGGTGCAGAATGGCTGAGCGGCATCATATGGAGCAGGCGGCTATCCGGTTTCATCTCCATTTCGACACAGATCATCTGCGCAACCGTCAGCACATTGCGATGGCTGAACAGGACGCCTTTCGGTTTGCCGGTCGTTCCGGACGTGTAAAGGATTGTCGATGGCTCGTCGTCCTGTGCATGGGAAGTTAATATTTCTTCCGTTTCCGTTCTTATCAAGTCGGAGAATGCTTCCCAGCCAGGTACTGCTTGCCCGGACTTGACCAAAAGCAATCCATTCGTTTCCAGAGACTTTACAGCATCAAATATCAGTTCATGAACGAAAAGCGCTTTGGCATCTGAATGTTCCAAGATATAGCCGATTTCTTTTGGCCCGAGTTTTGCACTGATCGGCACGATGATCGCGTTGATACGCTGCACAGCAAAATAGCTTACAACGAATTCCGGTACATTCGGCATGAACAAGACGATTTTGTCCCCTTTGCTGATACCCCGTTTCATCAACGAGTGCGCCAAGTTATTCGCAATTTTGTCCACTTCACGGAACGTTAAACGCTGCCCCATCCCCACCAGCGCCTCTTGTTCCGGATATTTCCGTGCATTCCGCTCCAGCAATTGTGAAATATTCATTTTGCCATCCCCTTCAGTTTCGATAATTTTTCATTAAACTCCCCTAGCAAAGACTCCATCTCTTGTTTCGTCTTTTCAAGTTCTTCGATGCGGCGCTCCATTTCCTCTATCTGCTTTTTGCCGTACTCGATTGTGCGTTCGAGCTGTTTCTTGCCCGAGCGGTCAGCATTGAACAGCAGCACCATTTCTTTGATTTCCTCTAGTGTGAAACCGTATTTTTTGCCTCGATCGATGAGCTTGAGTTTCGCGATTTCGGCATTCGAAAACAGCCGCTTATTGGAATCTGTTCGTTCTGGCTTCAGCATGCCTAGTTCCTCGTAATAGCGGATCGTCCGCGTGGTCACCCCGAATTCCTCTGCGGCTTCGCGTATCGTTTTCATCTCCCATCCCCTTTGTCTGATTTTTTTGATAGTTAAAGCTTACCATTGACGTTAACGTAAAGCACAAGAGCTTTCTAAATATAAAAAGCCAGCAGCCTGCCGAATGGACAGGATGCTGGCTCGAGATAGACCTTATTCAATTCCATACCATTTCAATGCATTACCATAGAGAACTTTCTCTGCTTCGATGTCACCCAAAGTTTCTTGAATAACTGTGACATCACTCGCTTGAAATGGTTTTTTTGCTCGAGTCGACGGCAGGTCGGTGCCGAAGAGCAGCGCTTCAGGATTGAGTTCATGGATGGCTCTTATTGCTTGCGACGGGTCGAAGTCAATCCGCCCGAATCCGGTCGCTTTCACTTTGACGCCTTGTTCCACCAGCTTCAACAGTTCGGGGAATCCTTGTTTCGATAAGCCGAGATGATCGATGGACACGGCAGGCAAGCGGCTGATTACGTCTTTCAGTTCCACGAGATCTTCCGAATCGATGTACAGCTCTGCGTGCCACCCGGCGATGTCATGGACGCGCCTTGTGAAATGATCGAGCCGCTCGATCGCTTCCGAACCGCCGCGCTTCACATTAAACCGCACGGCACGTACGCCTTTTCCATGCAAATTGAGGATGTCTTCGTCCAATGTGTCCGCCGGCAATTGCGTCACGCCGACAAACCGGTCACCGAGCGTATCAAGTGCATCCACTAAATACGATTGGTCAAAGCCTTGGAACGAGCCCGACACGATGGCGCCTCCGGTTACTTCGAAGTTTTCTACAGCGGCCACATAATTCGAAGCGGTGAATGCAGGCGGCAAATAGCCTTGATTTTCGGTCAACGGAAATCGCGGGTCGATAATATGTAAATGGGCATCGAAGATTTTTACTTTCTTCATCGCTTCAGTTCTTCCGTCAATGCCGAAATCGCTTGCCTGACACTCTTTAGATTCGCTTCATCGTTCATCTCATTTCGCGCATGCAAAAGCACCGGCCGCACCGACTCGACGGAACGCCCCAATTCGTACATCCATTCATAGCGCGGCACCATCCACGTATGGAAATGATGCGTCGTATCTTCATTATAGAAATAATAGACCGATTCGATGCCAAGAACGTCGCGCTGTGCTTTGCGAATTTCCGACAGGATCGTGATGTAATCGAGCCGCTCCGCTTCGGTCAATTCGTCCAAGCTTTTCAAATGGCGCTTTGAGGCGAGGATGATCAAGCCGGGGATGGGATAAGCCACATCTTGATGGGCGTGGAAATGCGCCGTCTCCACTACGACTCCGCCTTCAGGTTCGATCAAGCCATCCACCAACGCGCAGCTCAGGCATTCCACTTCGACGGTTTCGCCATTTGCCAAGGTGATCGTTCTCATTTCAATCGCCCTCCCCGCTAGTTTCTTTGTTAAAAACTTCTGAAGCGGAAAATACCACGAGCCCGATCATCAAAATCACAAACCAGTTGTCGATCAATGCGTTTCCAATAAAATATTCAGATATGCCATTCGCCAACAGAATCAATCCCCACGCTGCGAAAACCATAAAGTATCCATCTTTGCCGCCGTCTTGTTTATCGGTGTCTTCTACAAAAAATAAACTGAGCAATTTTTTCATCATCCTATCGCCCCTTTTGCATTTTAGCTTTCTGCAAATTTATGTATTGCCTCCAACTACCTGAATGAACCATCCCATGCATAAGTCGAAAAAGAGGCCAATTTCTCGAAATAATGCTCCATGCGCTGATAGACCGAAGGCACGATCAAGCGCTCCCGGTTCATTTGCTGGAACTCAATCCAATTGACCAGCTGCGCGGCGCACACTTCGCCAGGTTGAAGCTGAAGCGCATCCAGGTCGATGCTCTCTTTGCATCTCCAGACATAGCTGTCCAAAAAATAATTACCGCCTTTCATTTTGCCTAGGAAGCGAAGTTCTTCAGGCCTGGCGAGCAATCCTGTTTCTTCTTCCAATTCGCGAAGCGCACCCATCAAACTGCTTTCCCCCGCCACTACAGAGCCACCCGTCGTTTCCCAAAGCATCGGAAGCGGTTTTGCCGGATCTCGTTGCGTCATAAAAATTCTTCCATCTGCATTGAGCGTAATCACTTCCACAACAATATGGAACTCGCCAGGCTGCAATTTATTGCCTCTAATATGTTTCTTTCCAAGCGGGTTCCGCTCCCCGTCATACAAATCCCAAACTTCCATTCTCTTGCTCCCACCCTATCATCTCTAATTTTTCGCTGAACTTTCTTACTATTTAAGCCCTGTATATACTTTAATGAATATTCCCATTAATTAACAGACTTTTTTTATTCATTTTAGATTTTTATTTTCCATCTAAAAAAGTGGCGGAGACAGACGCCCCCGCCACTCGATTTATTTCTTTGGATTGCTGTCAACCGCGCATGGAATTGACTGCTTCTTTAAAACTATTACTACTTTCCCGCCCATACAATTCGGGGTTTCCACGGAAAAATGTGTTAATCGTATATTCTTTTGCACAATCTAGGCTGCACTCGCGTGAAGACATGATGAGCGTAAGATAGGACTTGAAGTATGCAGGCTGCAGACGGCCTCCGTGATTGACTGTCATCACAATCCACTCCTTTCAGCAGCAGCCGCCGATAGCAATCGGCTGACGTCCATTTTTGGAAACACCGGAACTGCAGACGCCCGTTTCCGGCAACTCCAGTTCCACTTTCTCGGAAGCTTCAATGTTTCCATTGATATAAGCGACGATGGAGCGGACTTGTTCATAGCCGGTCGCCATCAAGAAGGTTGGCGCGCGTCCGTAGCTTTTCATGCCGGCGATGTAGAATCCTTGTTCCGGCTGACGCAATTCCTTTTCGCCGTGCGGCCGGACCGTTCCGCAGCTATGGACGTTCGGGTCGATCAGCGGAGCGAGTGCTTCGATGCTTTCCGTTGCATTATCGATCTTCAAACGGAGTTCCTTCAAGAAAGAGAAATCAGGGCGGCTGCCCGTATTGACGATGATTTCATCGATTGCTTCAATCGAATGGCTTTTTCCTTGCCAATCACCCATTAAGGAAAGCTTTCCATCTTTTCGAGAAACCTGCTCTATCCGAAACGGCGTAAAGATTTCCACACGCCCCGAATCCACCAATTCATGGACACGCGCACCTAATTCACCTCTTGCCTCGAGCGCATCATCTGCTTCGCCGCCGTAGACATCCTCAATTTTCGGCTTGCGCAGGATCCAGGAGATTTTCACTTGATGTCCAGCATCCTCAAGTGCGGCAAGATCCAATAAAGTGTTGATGGCAGAATGGCCTCCACCTATGACGGCTACCTGTTTTCCGGCAAACCGCTCGCGGTCTTTGCCATGTAGGTCCGGGATGCCGTAAAAAATGCGCTCTTGTTGGCTGCGCTCGCTCTGCGTCCATACCCCGTCGGCTTGAAGCGGATTTGGCTGGCCCCAAGTGCCTGTGGCATCGATGACAGCTTTCGCTTCAATCCGCTCCATTTCCGCATCCTCAGTCTCTACATAGATCACAAAAGGCTGATGCTCGCGATTCGCCGTCTTCATCTTGTCTTGATGTTTTCGGCTGATGGCACTGACACGTGCATTGAGGCGGATGTATGGTTCGATTTCGGGTACGGCGGCCAGCTTCATCAAATAATTTTCCACCAGCTCGTCTCCTGTCGGTAACTGATTCTCCGCTGGGGCATTCCAGCCAGAGCGGTCCAATAAGGCTCGCGCGGCTTTATCGATATTGTATTGCCAAGGAGAGAACAAACGGACATGTCCCCATTGCAGCACGTGATGGCCGATTCGGCCGCCAGCTTCGAGCACCAAAAATTTTTCACCTGCCAGCGATAAATGGGCGGCAGCAGCCAAACCGATTGGCCCTGCCCCGATGATAACGACCGGCAATTCCGGCGTTGGCTTTTTTATTCTTTCGATTTGGATGGGTTTTGGAGTGGTTGAACAACAATTTGTTTGAGTGTTCATGTCTTGGCCTCCTAATTGTCAAAAACTTGATTATTGCAAGTATTAATTCGAACTTAATACATCGGTTTACAGCAGACAGATGATTTTGCCATCGCCTCGTTCAGCAATTTGATCGATTGCAGCACCATGTCCTGTTCAAATTCGGTCATATGCGAGAAGATTTCCTCGAGATGTGCCTCCATGTCTCGCTGGATGGCAAGCGCTACTTTCTGGCCTTCTTCTGTCAAACCCAGCACCGAGATCCGTTTATCCGCAGAAGATGGCACTTTCGTGATCAAGCCTATCTTCATCAAGCTTTGCACTTGCCGGCTGAAAGTTGACAGGTCGGTCGCCAGTGCATCCGCCACTTGTTGCATGGATGGCCATTCCCGGCGGTCGATCTCATAAAGAATATGGCTTTGCACCAAGCTGATTTCCACATCGTCAACTGTACAGCAATTTTTATTCAACAAGCCAAAGCGTTTAACCATGCTTTGAAAAAGTTCACGTTTGTTTTCCATCTTCAACACCTCTAGTGATAGCATACAAAATAAACTTGCAAATTGCAAGTATTTATTTTAATATTTAATCTAATAATAAGAATCGGAGTGATGCATATGGAATACACCATCAGGCCGGCGGTGGAGTCGGATTGGCCGGAAATCAAGCAGATCTATAAAGCGGGCATGGCCAGCGGGCTCGCTACCTTCGAAACCAAAGCGCCTAGTTATGAACTCTGGAGCGATAGCGAAACAAGCCATTGCCGTTTGGTTATTGAATCAGCAACGCAAATACGTGGCTTTTGCAAGCTTTCACTTGTATCGAAACGCACGGTTTACTCGGGTGTCGGGGAAGTGAGCATCTATGTCGACCCTATATATTCGGGCGAAGGCATCGGCCACAAGCTTATGCAAGCCCTTATTCAGGCTTCAGAACAGCAAGGTTTTTGGACCTTGGAAGCAAAAATCTTCCCTGAAAACGAAGCAAGCATCCGGCTTCATAAGAAAAATGGCTTCAGGGAAGTCGGCATCCGCGAACGCATCGGAAAGCGCAACGGCGTCTGGCGCGACAATGTCCTGCTCGAACGCAGAAGCAAAGTAAACGGAACCCATTAAAAAAAGAGCTCACGGATGAGCTCTTTTTCCAGAGTGTTGGAGAAGTCTATAATCCGCTATGAATATAAAAGGAAATCACCATTTCTACATTCAAAAATCAATGTGCTATCTGAGTATTTGGAGAAACGTTTGCTCGTAAAATCTTCTGCTCAATAATGCTGCGCATTACTTCGCAAAGACAATGTCTCCCGTAGGTCGACCTTATCTTTCCTGTGGGACTAGCGGGTTTGAGAGACCCCGCCAGGCAATGAATGAGCGAAGCTGTGCTGAGCACATTCATTTGCGATGCTCGAACGTAGTGAGAGTTGAGCAACGTTTTTAGTGACGAGGAGGCTCGATTCCCGCCCCACGGAAAGCGAGCGATAAGCTTCGGAAAATACGGTTTCCTTAGTTTCTCGACAGCCATTAAAAAAAGAGCTCACGGATGAGCTCTTTTTTTATTCAACAGCCAGTCGGCGCACCGATCATGACCAGGCCGCCTTGCTCGCCTTGTGTATCAAAATCCAAGGCGAGCTCCTCTGCCATTTCTTTTGCGTCCGGCGCGACCGCTACACGGATGCCGTTCACATCGATGAGTTCATCCGTTTGTTCGGGTGCATCGAGCGACAAGCCGATTTGCGGGCCGCAGCAGCCGGCGACTGCATAAAGGCGCAAGTTTTCTGTTTGCTGTTCTTCCAGAATGGACTGGATATAGTTCTTAGCTTCATCGGTAATCATCATAAACTCCATCTCCCCTGTTCTTTTCAATTATTCTTCACTTTAACATGGACTAGGCTTGCGGAAAAATGCGGTGCAGCGATTCTTTCAATTCCGGCTTCACGCTGATGATCGGCCGTACGTTCGTCGCCATTTGTTCGGCTTCTTCAACCGTCTTCGCTTCACCTAATGCAAGCAAAGTGCCGATTGCGACAGTACCAGTGCGATTGCTGCCCCCTGCGCAGTGGAAAAAGACTTTCTTGCCTTCTTCGTACGCAGTGACAACCCCGTCCACCGCTTCTTGTATCGACTCATCCTGATGTTCTTTAGAATCGTCGACAATCGGTGCATGGATGCGTGTATAGCTTTCATCGTTGTCTCCTGCTTCTGCGCGCAAATCGAAGACGACGTCGATGCCTTCATTTTCAACTGCTGTTTTCGCATCTGCTGCGCCGCCGATGAAAATGCGGTCTTTCACTAATTGCTGGTATGCTTCACTCATCGTTTGCCTCATCCCTTCCAAACTAATTTGATGTCCCTATTATTATAAAATGAATTCTTTCAATTGGTCATATCCAATTTTCTCTTCTTCGAGCCAAGGAATGATGGCGCATTTCTCGGCCAGTTCTGCGTCAACTTTGCGAATCCACTTTTTCTCGGAGATCGCGCGTCCCCTCAATACAGCATCTGCTGTATTTGTAGCATAAAGGCTTTGGTTAATGACCCACCATTTCGGCTCAATCCCGGCACGCTTTAAGTCTTCTTCGAGACGCGCCGCTTCCAACACCGGCGTCGCTTCCGCCAAGGTGACGATGACGACGCCTGTTTCTTTTGGATTGCGCAGGCGCGGCAATAGTTTTTTCACACTGTCCGGCACATCACCGGTCGAGCGGCTCATTTCCTTATGATAGGCTTCTGTCGAATCGAGCAGCAATAAAGTATGACCCGTCGGCGCAGTATCGATAACGACGATTTCGTTCTCGGATTTCTCCACTACTTTGGCGAAGGCTTGGAACAACGCGATTTCTTCGGTGCACGGCGATTCCAGGTCTTCTTTCAAATAAGCGAGCTCTTCCTCGGTCATCCCGCCGCCTGCCTGTTCAATGACGGTTTCTTTATAACGCGCCACTTCGATGTCTGGATTGATGCTGCTGATGGACAAATTGTCGCGTATGCCGCTTCCTTCAAACGTATACGCCAAGTGAGCTGCTGGGTCGGTCGTCGTCAAATGGACTTTATAGCCTTTTTCGGATAAGCCGACTGCGATGGCGGATGCAACGGAAGTTTTGCCGACGCCGCCTTTGCCCATCGTGAAAATGACGCGCGTATTGTGTTCGGAAAAGTCATCGATGACGCTGTTCAATCCCGGCAAGTCGAGCGGATCTCCCCCTTCTTCCGTTTCGAACGAAGTGATTGAGTATGAACTGAACAGATGGCGCAAGTTTTCGACACCCGTAAGCGAATAAGAAACGTATGGCAACGAATAAGCCATCACTTGCTTCAACGCTTCAGGTGTCTGTTCAATCGCCGCACGTTGCCGCTTGTAGAATGCCGTAGAGACCGCGTCTTCCGGCTGATGCGTCTGAAGCAGCCCGTTGACGATGAGCCATTGGTTTTTAATGCCGATTTCTTTTAATTCAAATGATGCACGGTCTGCCTCGAGCAAAGAGGAATTGTCGGGGCGCGCAACCAAAATCAAGGTCGTTTTATCGCCATCGGACAGCGAATCCACCGCTTTTTTGTACAGCGCCTTTTTGCCTTCTAGCCCAGCGAGCGGGCCGAGACATGATGCGCCGTGTGTGCTATCTTCCAAAAAGCCGCTCCACGCCGTCGGCAATTGCAAAAGACGCAGCGTATGGCCGGTCGGTGCCGTATCGAACAGCACATGGTCGTATTGCGCTAAAATCTCTTCATCTGCCAGCAAATGCGAAAACTCATCGAACGCCGCGATTTCCACCGTGCAAGCTCCGGATAATTGCTCTTCCATCGTTGCGAGCACCGCATCCGGCAATTTGCCGCGATAAGGGCCGATGACACTCTCTTTATAAGCTTTGGCCGCTTGTTCCGGGTCGATATTGCAGGCGGACAAATTCGCGACGGACGGAATGGATTTCGGATCATTTGTCAGTTGGACTTCCAGCACGTCTTGCAAATTAGAAGCAGGATCGGTGCTGACGAGTAATACCTTCTTGCCCTGATCAGCTAAGGCGACAGCTGTGGCACACGCAGTCGAAGTTTTTCCGACACCGCCTTTACCGGTGAAAAACAGAAACGGAGTGACGGCCATTTGATTCGGATTGAACAATGAATACATAGGAATGCTCCTTTAGTTGTTGATGTTCAGTGACACGCGCACGCGCGGCTTTTCCTGCAATTCAGACGGTGCGGTCTCGAACCACTCTGCCAATTCTTCTGTTGTCGGGTATTCGGCAATCTTTACGACTTCTCCGTTGACCAGCACGACCGGCAACGCGTCCGGCCCTTTATCGACCAGCACTTGATTGACTTGTCTATTGTCCACAAACGCACCAGGATCATCCGTCAAATTATGGCGTGAAATCGCAAAGCCCTTTTTCTCGAGTGAATACACAGCCGACGCGATGCGCGTCAGTTCCGGGTCCACAGTAGGGCCGCAAACACCCGTCGAACAGCACATCGCCGGATCGAAAATTTCTACCTTTTTCATATTCAGCTCTCCTTCAACCTGTGTAGTTTGGTTCTATTAAATAAGATTAGAGTCATCGTACATATGCTTACTCTATTCAAAACTTCGAACAGCTAGATTTGAAAGATTTAACATTCTAATATTGGAGATGAAGCGGAAGGCCTTGACTCCTGGGGGACCCCCGGGCAGCCGATATCGCGACGTCCTGTCGCATCGCCTGCATGACCCACATCCTGTGGCCCTAAAGCAAGGCCTGGAGCGCAATCTCCCCCTCCCGAAACTTCACTTACTCACCAGTTGCAGCGAAATGGCGGATGCGCGCTTCGATGTCATCGCGTACCGATTGGAACACTTTCCATTTCTCTTCTTCGGTACCTTGCGCTTTCGCCGGATCCGTAAAGCCCCAGTGGTCGCGTTTTACATGAGGCGGCGTCATTGGGCATTTATCTGCCGCATCGCCGCAAAGCGTCACCACAAAATCCGCATTGTTTAAAATTTCAGTGTCGATGACATCAGATGTTTGATTCGAAATATCGATATTCACTTCATTCATCGCTTTTACGGCGTTCGGGTTCAAGCCATGCGCTTCGATTCCGGCACTCAATACTTGCCACTCATCGCCCAAAATTTCTTTCCCCCAGCCTTCCGCCATTTGGCTGCGGCATGAATTGCCCGTGCATAAAAAGTACAATGTTTTTTTCGTCATATTGATTAGCTCCCTTGTTCCATGAATGGTTTTTAGTATCTCTATGTTTATTCAACTTCTTGCGTTTTTCGTATCAACAATTACTCACAACGAATGCGCAGTCCCTGCTCCACCAATCTCTCGATGCGCTCATCCTGGCTTGGAATGAATGCCAAGACTTGTATGAGCATGTCGTATAATTCACTGTCCTGGTTCAATGAATAGAAAATCCATTGCCCCTTGCGTTTTTCTTTCACCAACCCAAGATCCCGTAATTTACGCAAGTGCTGGCTGATCGCCGACTGGCTGACGTTGAAGATTTCCACAAATTCACAGACGCAGCAATCGTTTTTTTCGAGCAATTTGACCATCGACAATCTCGTCTTATCGCCCAATAGCTTCAGCACCATGCTCGCTTTGTCAATTTCTATTTCGCGCGCTTTCACTTCCATCGGATGATTCCCCCCGCTTCTATACTTAGGTCTGGTTAAATACTGTAATGCCAAATACAGCATATCAGCATATACTTATATGTTCAAGCAGTGATCTGGATGATAAAACATATGCAACACGTATTTCCATAGAAAAAAGGAGCGGCATGTTCCCGCTCCTTAGTGGCCGATTCTTTTCTTCAGTGATGATGATGCCCTGCCGCTTCAGCCTCTTCTTGCCCTTGGCAGCGAATCGAGTCGTCATGTGGGTGGTCTTCATTTTCCAATTGGACGGTGACATGGCCGATTTTCAGCTCCAACAGCGCATGTTCAATATCCCTAAGCACTTGCTGGCTGTCTTTGAACGAGATATGTTCTTTGACGACTACATGTCCCGACATGGCATTTTTTCCGCTCGTGATGCTCCATACATGCAAGTCATGAATGCTTTTCACCGCAGGCAACGCTTCGATTGTCTGCGCTACTTGCTCCAGGTCGACATTTTTTGGTGTCCCTTCCATCAAGACATGCACCGCTTCTTTCGTCACGCGCCAACCGCTGATCAAGACGAGGATAGCGACAACCACACTCGCCAGCGGATCTGCCCATGCCCACCCGAAGAAAATGATCAAAAGGGCTGCCGTAATCGCGCCGACCGAGCCAAGCAAATCACTTAAGACATGCAAAAAAGCGGCACGGAGATTCAAGTTTTCTTTCGTATCTCCGCCGCGCATCAAAATCCACGCGACGAGGATATTGACGAGCAAGCCGATGACCGCGATAGCCAACATTCCTGAAGTAGCAATTTCCGGTGGATCTGAAAACCGGTGGTAGGCTTCATAGAAAATATAAAGTGAAATCAAGACGAGCGTCACTCCGTTAAAGACTGCCGCTAAAATTTCAAAACGTTTATAGCCGTAAGTCTTCATTTGGTCGGCTGCTTTTTCGCCAATGGAAAAAGCCAGGTAGCCAACACCCAGCGAAATGGAATCGCTCAGCATATGGCCGGCATCAGCCAGCAGCGCTAGGCTGTTCGTCAAATATCCGCCGACCGCCTCGACCACCATATAACTGGTGATGATCAAAAAGGCGATCAGCAATGTTTTTTTATTGCGGCTATGCGAATGATCATGTGATGATCCCATCGCCAACACCTCCACTGCAGCTTTTAATAATCCTTTTCTCTAAATGTATTCCCGAAAAATCACCAGATATCCTATGGAAAACGAAACAAACATCCAGTCACCAGGCTTCCTAACCATAAAAAAACCGGCTCCCATGGCCGGTTTCATCACTGATTTTCTGAGGCTGTTGTCAGGACGGATTCCAGTGATGCTTCAAAACGCAAATTCATTTCCCGTTTCAACAGATGCAATTTTTGGGCATGGTCCGGCTTTACGCCGGTGATGACCGCATCGATTCCCATGACGCCCAAGGTCTGCACGAGCGATTCCAGATAACTGACGCCTTCTTGCGTCACCGAACCCATCGCCGTCAAATCGATCACGACCGTTTCGGCTTCGTATTCATAGATGCGCGTGACAATATACGGGCGGATCGCTTCAACTTTTTTCGCATCCAAATTACCGAACAACGGAATGAGCACATAGCCTCCGCCGATTGCGATGCACGGGGCGGAAAGTTCACGCACTTTATCCAGCAGCGCATCCGACCGTTCTTTTTCCTTGAGCAATTCATAATCCGTTTCTTTCAAGCGGCCCCGCAAGCGAATCAATTGAGCCGTGATGGCAGCCATTTGGTCATCTTTTGGCACCAGTACAAGATTCAGTGAAAAGTCGCTATCCCAGCGGTAATAGACGTCCGCCAAGAAGAAGCCAGCTGCTGTGGTGAAATTCAATTCGATAGGTTTTTTGCTGCCGCGTGTTTTCAGCAAGCGTTCCGCTTTGGCGTGGCTGCCTTCATCGAGTAATTCAAAAAATCTTTTTGGTTTTCCGAAAAGCTGTTCTGCCTCTTGGGAATAATCGACGACCGCAAAGCTATTGTTTAATTGAAAAGCCGGAAGCGGCCATTCAGCCAGTGGAGAGCGTGTCATCGTTCGACCCCTTTCCAGTGCGGATCCATTCCCTGAGCGCACCAAGTTCCCGGACGACGACCGCTCCTTTTATACGCAAATCAGCAAAGCTCGACAAAGTGACGGCCCTGCCGCCAATCAGGACGGCTGGATTTGAGTCCACCTTAGAGAAAGCTTCGGCGTAGGTTTTCAAAACCGGCAAGCGGTGTGCAAGTGCACCCGACAATGCAACAACATCGGGCTGCCATTCACCGGCCAATTCGAGTGCTGAATCGAGCGGCAAATTCGGTCCCATATAGCGGACATCATAGCCCTCTTCACGGAACATCGCCGCGACCATCTTAAGTCCGATATAATGCTCTTCGCCTTCTGGGCCAAAGATCATCGCTTTTTTACGGCCATCCTTATCTTTATTGCGCAGCTCCGTAGCGGACAAGACAAAATCGCAAACAGCGGTTGCCAAGTGCTCTTCCGCTACCGATATTTCATTTTGTTCCCATAATTCCCCGATGCGGTACATCGCCGGCGTCAGAAGTTCGCCGTAGAGCTGTTCATGTGAATGGCTTTCCAGGAAAGCCTGGACATATTTTAAAGCTTCCTCTTCCTGCCCCTGCAGGAAAAGATCCGAAAGCTGTGTTGACTCGTTCATTTGATCAGCCCCTTTTATGTGGAGGGAGCTCCAATAACCGGACTGCGCGATCGAGGCAGCCCCGCATGAAATCTCCTTGCGTTGTTTCGGTATAGCGCGGCACAATTTCGATAAGCCGCTGAAAATTATCGATGATGAGCGCAGTTTCGACATTGCGGCTCACGAGCACCGTCTCGAGCCAGAGTGCATAGTCTAGAAAGGATTGCTCGCTTTGCAGCTCCCACGCGGTTTCGAGGTAATCCAAGTGGTGATGATTGTCTTTGACGGTATGTTCATATCCCTTATCGCCGAAACGTTCCCATAAATTCGGGTACGCTTCGTATATACCGTCTGCCGTGTCGGTCGCGATTTGCTGTTTTTGTTTCTGGTTCATTCGGCCACCACTTCGTATTGATGGACTTTCGGGACGATGCCCGCGAGTTCCTGGTCTGGATAATTCTTCTCCAAATCATGGATTTCCTTGAACTCCTGGCTCTTGACCCAGTTCATGTAGGCTTGTTTGGATTGCCATTCCAAGTGGACGGTCAATTCATGGCGCTTTTTCGTGTTTTGGATCAGCCGGAATGAAGTGAAGCCTTCCGCCTGGTCTACACGGCGCGATCGTTTTTGGTATATTTCTATGACGTCTTGCACTTTATCTTCAGGCACAATGACGGTCGATGTGACGATGTACATAATTCAGAACCCCTTTGCAACTAGCTTTGTATAAGCTGGGCAGGATAAAAGTATACCTCAGCATACCATTTCAGCTTCCGGAATAAAAGCGAGCGACTCTGGGACATTTATAAGACTATTTTCAATATTCCGCTTGTGTTTCGAAAGTAATTGCCGTATGATGGAAAACATCAACCAACCACAACTATATAAAATGATTCTTATCGAGAGAGATGGAGGGATTTGGCCCTGTGAAGTCTCAGCAACCGGACGTGTTTGTCACGGTGCTAATTCCAATAGGTGAAGCCTAGTAGATGAGAAGATAGCATATACGGCAGGGGCTTTCTTCTTATCATAGAAGAAAGCCCCTGCTTTTTGATTTGAAAGGATGAGGATCATGACACAACATAGCTTAGAAACACGCCTGGTACAACTCGGCAACCGCAGCGACCAACGCACCGGGGCGGTCAATCCCCCGATTTATCTTTCTACCGCCTACGAACACGAAGGCCTTGGCAAATCCACAGGCTATGATTATACACGGACGAAAAATCCGACACGCCAGCTTCTCGAAGAAGGGATCGCGAATTTAGAAGGCGGCGACGCAGGCTTTGCCTGCAGTTCTGGAATGGCCGCGATCCAGCTGGTCCTCTCCCTGTTCCGTCCGAACGATGAAATTTTGCTTCCTGAAGATATTTATGGCGGCACCTACCGCCTGCTGGAACAATATGAAGAGAAATACCATATCCGCCCCGTTTACGATTCCTTCATCGATCCGAAAACAGCTGAAGCGAAAATCACTGACAAGACAAAAGCGATTTTCATTGAAACCCCAACCAACCCATTGATGCAGGAGATCGATTTGGAATTGTATGCACAATTGGCGAAACGCCACAAGCTTTTGCTGATCGTCGACAATACCTTTTTGACGCCCTTTCTCCAGCAGCCGCTCGCAATCGGCGCCGATATCGTGCTCCATAGCGCCACCAAATACATCGGCGGCCATAACGATGTGCTTGCTGGGCTAGTCGCCGCAAAAGGCGAGGATTTATGCGAGCAGCTTTTCAACGCCCATAACTCAGCCGGCGCAGTGCTGTCGCCGCTCGATTCCTGGCTGTTGATCCGCGGCTTGAAAACCTTGCCGCTGCGCATGCGCCAGCACGAAGCGAACGCTAAAGAACTCGCCCGTTTTCTGGAAACTCAAGAGACCGTGACAGACGTACTATACCCTGGAAAAGGCGGCATGCTGTCGTTCCGCCTGCGCGAAGAACAATGGGTCGGGACATTTCTCGAGAACCTGTCGCTCATCACATTCGCCGAGAGTCTCGGCGGTGTGGAAAGTTTCATCACGTATCCCGCGACGCAGACCCACGCCGATATGCCGGTCGCAGAACGCACGGCACGCGGCGTCTGTAACCGCCTGCTCCGCTTCTCTGTAGGCGTCGAGCAGGCAGAAGATTTGATCGCTGATTTGTCACAAGCCTTGGCCAAACTGGAAAAGGAGGTCGTTTCCCATGAGTGAACGACGCGAGACGAAATTGATCCATTCAGCAGGCATTGATCCATTAACGGGCGCAGTCAATGTGCCGATTTATTTATCATCGACTTTCCATCAGGAAAGCATCGATTCGTTCGGTCCGTTTGATTACAGCCGCTCCGGCAACCCAACGCGCAAATCGCTTGAAGAAACGATCGCCAAACTTGAAGGCGGTGCGCGGGGCTTGGCCTTTTCTTCCGGCATGGCAGCCATCTCATCGGCCTTCATGCTGTTGAAAGCCGGTGATCATGTGCTGGTCTCGGAAGATGTTTACGGCGGCACTTATCGCTTCATTACGGAAGTGCTGGAAAAATTCAAAGTCGATTACACGTTCGTCGACATGACCGACCTTGGCGAAGTAGCCGCAGCGTTCCAGCCGAACACGAAAGTGGTATACATTGAAACGCCTTCCAATCCCGTCATGAAAATTACCGATATCGAAATGGCTGCGAAACTAGCCAAAGCAAACGATGCCATGACTTTCGTCGACAACACGTTCATGACACCGCTATATCAGAATCCGCTCGAACTCGGTGCGGATATCGTGCTCCACAGCGCGACGAAGTTCCTCTCCGGTCATAGCGACATCACCGCTGGCCTTGCGGTAACAAAAGATGCTGGGCTTGGGGAACAATTGGCATTCATCCAAAATACATTCGGATCTGTGCTCGGCGCACAGGATTCCTATACATTGATCCAAGGCATCAAAACGCTCGGCGCCCGCACAAAACAATCCGGCGAGACGACCGCACGCATTGCCGAGTATCTGCATAGGCACCCGCTTGTCGAAGAAGTCTATTATCCCGGCTTCTCGTTCCATCCCGGAAACCCGATCCATAAGCGTCAGGCTAGCCACGCAGGCTGTGTGCTGTCATTCCGCCTAGCAGATAAGGACGCCGCCCGCATTCTCGTAGATGCTTTGGAAATTCCTGTGTTCGCCGTCAGCCTTGGCGCTGTCGAATCGATCCTGTCCTACCCGGCTACAATGTCCCATGCCGCAATGCCGCCCGCTGAACGCGAAAAGCGCGGCATCACCGATGGGGTTCTGCGCTTTTCCGCAGGACTCGAGCATCCCGATGACTTGATCAACGATTTCAGCCAAGCACTCGAAAAAATCGCGATCGCTAAAGGACTGAGTGTCGCTGATTGATCGTGCTCATTCAAAAAGACCGTCCGGCTCGTTATCGAATTGACGAAACCGGACAGTCTTTTTTTCATGCCTTTGTACTTGCCGCTAAACCTAAGAAAGCCTGAATTCCAGGGGGAGGGGAATTCAGGCTTTCTTCTATTTATCATAAGACAATCTGCTGGGCAGGCTCTTTGAGCGATACTTTGGCAACGCCCGTTTCTTCGGCAGCCCTAGAGACTGCTTCGGCGACCGCCTGTGCTACACGCGGGTCGAACGGCTTCGGTATCACATAATCTTCGTGAAGTTCATGGGTGGCGATCAAGGCGGCGATCGCTTCAACCGCTGCGATTTTCATTGCGTCATTGATATCGCTTGCCTGTACATCAAGGGCGCCGCGGAACAACCCGGGAAACGCCAGCACATTATTGACCTGGTTAGCAAAATCGGAACGCCCTGTTCCGATGACCCGCGCACCGGCTGATTTCGCGGCATGCGGCAAGATTTCCGGATTCGGGTTCGCCATCGCGAAGATGACCGGATCTTCATTCATCGAACGCACCATGCTTTCCGTCAATGCGCCTTCTGCCGATACGCCGACAAAAACGTCAGCACCGACAATGACATCCGCCAACTGCCCTTGTTCCATCTGATAATTGCTCATTTCCGCAACTTCCGCCTTGAAGGGATTCATGCCATTCGGGCGTCCGTTGTATATCGCGCCTTTTGTGTCGCACATGACGATATGGCCAAACCCGAATTTCGCCAGTAATTTGACGATGGCGATGCCTGCCGCACCGGCGCCATTCACGACCACTTTCACGTCTTCGATTTCCTTTTCGACCAATTTCAATGAGTTGATCAGTCCGGCAAGCGTAACAATGGCAGTGCCATGCTGGTCATCATGGAATACCGGGATGTTCATTTCCTGTTTCAGGCGCTGCTCCACGATGAAGCAAGTCGGGGCGGCAATGTCTTCCAGATTGACGCCGCCAAAGCCAGGTTCGAGCAATTTGACGGTTCGGATGATTTCTTCGGCATCTGTCGTATCCAGGCAGATTGGGAATGCATCCACACCGGCAAATTCCTTGAACAATAAAGCTTTTCCTTCCATGACCGGAAGCGCTGCTTGCGGGCCGATATTGCCGAGCCCAAGCACCGCTGTGCCGTCTGTAATGACCGCTACCGTATTGCCCTTCATCGTGTATTCATGCACTTTGCTTGGATCGGCATGAATTTCGCGACACGGTGCGGCTACGCCAGGAGAGTAGGCGAGGCTTAAATCCCTCTCGTTTTCCACAGCCACTTTTGAACGAATCTCCAATTTCCCTTGATGTCTTCTATGCAAGTTCAGCGAATCGGTTTTCAGATCGGTCATTTGCCTCATCTCCCTTTTGATTATAATTGTTTATTATATCGACTCCTCATTAAATTGAAAGACTTTTCTTATAATTCTGATTAATTTCAGACTTTAGGCTGATAGAGAAATAGTGAGGTTCCATTACTCTTTTTCCATATCCTGTTTAAGAAAGTGGATCAATGCTTCCTCCCGCTTCGCTTGCACAGCTTTCGATTGCACTTCCGGCCAGTCGTAAAAGCCACTTCCTGTCTTGGCGCCAAGTTCGCCGTTTCCAGCTAACGCGCTCAGTGTGCGGCCCGGTTTGCGATCTGTCGATAGGTCTTCGAACAGATAATCTGAAATCGCATAAAAAATGTCCAAACCGCCGAGATCTGCTGTCTGCAGCGGCCCGGTCACCGGCAAGCGCCTGCCGATGCTGTATGTGACGGCTGCATCGATATCTTCTTTCGACGCCACCCCCGCATCCAGTAAAGCTTGCGCTTCACGGAATAAGGCAAACTGAAGTCGGTTTCCGATAAAGCCCGGCAGCTCTTTTTTCAACAGTACAGCTTGCTTGTTCATCTGCTCAATCAGTGCTTTCGTTTGCTGCAAAGTTTGTTCATCAGTCTTCTCGCCGCCGACGATTTCCACGAGTGGGATTAAATGTGCCGGATTCCAGAAATGCGTCAACACGAACCGTTCCGGATGCTTCATCTCTTCGGCAAGCGCAGTCGGCATCAGCCCTGAGCTATTGCTCGCAATGATTATATCGGTGGCCACAAGTTCCTCTAGCTGCCGGTAGATTTGATGCTTCAGTACCATGTTTTCTGGCACGGCTTCGATGATGAATTCCGCTTCTTTCACGGCTTCTTCCAAGGAAACTGTAAAGGCAACACGTTCCGTTATCTCTTTTTCCTGCTCTTTGCTGATCAGTTCATTGTCTGTCATAAGGTGTAATTTAACTTCGAATCCTTTTGATGCCTTTTCCACATCCCGAACGTCCACACCGTATATTTTTACCGATAATCCGCTCCATGCCGCTGATAATGCAATCGAATGACCCATGGTCCCTGCTCCGATAATTGCGATATTCTCCATCTCTACCCTCTCCTTTATTTAACAATAACATGTCTTTCATGCAGCCAAAAAAGCCCGCTGCATAAGCGGGCTTTTCAGCGTATCCATCTGCTCACTTGATTGGTTCGCCAAGTTCGATAGATGCAAGTGTAGAAGTGACCGCCATGTCATCGGGATCGTCGACATTTCCGCGGAATTCACGTTTTACTTCCCCGTAGCCTTCCACAAAATAATTCCGGTTGACCGCGCCGTCTTCTCCCTCAAACGATTCAAGCATGAATACGTCATCGAAATTTTGGTATGGCGTCTCTAAGCTAGTACCGGTTTCGACAACAGTCGCATCACCGATTTCCTGTCCTTCTTCGATCGGGAATTCAAGATAAGTCGAAATCACGTCCAAAGCTTCCAATTCCTCAAAGCTCGCTGTGTACTCATCATAAAACTCACCTTCCTGTTTGACGAGTTCGATACGGTCATCATGCAAACGATAGACTCTCAACACGACGGTGCCGCCATTTTCTTCATAAGTCGCGACATGATTCGCCTCCATATAATCGGTTCTCAACGTAAATTCGGCAAATTCGTTGCCGTAACCTTCGAACCTTGCAGTCGATCCATCTTCAAGGAAATAATCATACGGATCGACAGTGGCCTCTTCACTGTCATGGCTGTCTCCGCTGGTGCTTTCCACCTGCGTTTCTTCCGGTGCCGCGTCTTCTTCAACAGCTTCTTCCTGCACCGCTTCCTCTTCAGGTTCCTCTGTTACAGTCTCTTGCGTCCCACAGCCAGCTACGGTAAGCACAAGTGCCAGCCCTCCTAAACCAAAGCGATATTTCATCAATTCTCCTCCTTTTCAACTAATCGGTGCTACAACAATTTTACCGAATATTCAGTCATTAATAAATAGACAAAACTACATTTTTCTTAGTCTTTCAGACTGGTCAAAGATGAAGTGAATTATGATAAATCGGCTTCAGGTGGATGTCGTATTCTTTCCGCACTTCGTTTAAATCATAAATATGCCCTCGAAATTCCGGGTCTTCGAGTTTTTCGATCTGTTCATGCACAAGATCTGCAAAATAGACGCCGACGGCTACGCCTTTTGGATATTTACGCTTCACTTCTGCCACAAAATCGTCTGTCAGCTCTTGATTGAAAGCATGATAAAGCGCCGCATTCACCACAGTCAAGGAATCTTTCGTGGCATAGGAAACAACATAATAATTGCCATATTCGTCTTTCAGAAGATCGCGTTCGGCTTCTATGTCCATTCTCTTCTCCTCCTTTTAACACTATTACTTTTCCATACCCTCAGTGAGCTGGGGGAAAACAGATTTCTGAGTCCATAAAAAATCACCTGTACGCCTCATGAAGGCACACAGGTGATTTCCAATCAATACGCCAGTTGCACCAAATCGCCAAACAGCGAAATGAGCAATAAACTGACCGCCCCGACAGAGATGGCTGCAATCAAACCAATGTAAAACGGCTTCAATCCCATCCCGCGGAAGATTTTCAAGTTGGTCGATAATCCGACGCCTGCCATCGCAAGGCCGAGCATATACGTCGATCCGAATGAACTCCAAAAGCTGTAGAACTGTTCCCAGCCCGACGCACCGAAAACGCCGAACGCCTGGCCGCCTGAAGCGAGCGTAGCATCTCCGACCGTGCGTAGAAGCGACAACAGAAGAAACCCAAGAATGAAGAACGGAAACAGTTTATACCATTTCGGCATCGTGCCCCCATCTTGGCCTTCGCTGCGGAAAAATAAATACGCGATAAGCGGGATTACGGCGATGATGAACAGATTGCGCGTCAATTTCGTGATGGTCGCTACATCAAGTGCCAATGTCGAGTCGTACATTTGCTCGTACATCAAGGCAGCGCCAGTCACTTGCGCCGTGTCATGTATGGCTGTTCCGAGAAACAGGCCGGCTTTGATCGGCTCATCTGCAAAAAAGAAATGAGCAAGATATGGATAGAACAACATGCCTAACAGTCCGAACACCGTAATGTTCGCGATAGCATACGAAATTTCGTTCTCTTTTGCGCGAATCACCGGCGCTGTCGCCATAATGGCGGTCACACCGCATATGCCTGTCCCATTCGCAATCAATGCGCCGAGCCGGTTGGATTGGCCGAAAAGTTTCGTGAAAAACAAAGTGACGCTAATCCCGACCGTGATGCATGCCACGATAAGCGGCATGCCCCAGGCGCCGAGCGTCAAGGCTTCCGTCAAGCTCAAGCGCAGGCCAAGGAGGATAATCCCCAAACGCAATGCATATTTAACGGCAAAACCGATGCCGCTAATGAAGATTTCCGGTAAGCCCACTGTATTGCGGATAATGATGCCGATGAGAATCGCCACGAAAATTCCCGACACTGGGCTTTTTCCGCCTTCCGGCAACAGCCCCATCGTTCCGAGTGCCGCCCCGATCACATCCGCTCCATAAATTCCTGCCCATATAACCAACAAACAAAGGGCCAGGCCCGGAAGCAGCCTGACCATTCGCTGATTTTTCGTGTTTTCTCTCACACTCATCTGCTCCTTGCGAACCGTCTTTTGATTTCGTACTTATCGTACCACAAAATGCGGCTTCGTCTAAGGGCGGTTAAGCTAAGATTTCTTCTAGCAGCCCGATGATGCGTTGTTGCTGCTCCGGTTGCAAGTCAGATCCCGAAGGCAAGCAAAGCCCTTCCGTAAATAATTTTTCGCTGACAGCCGTCTTGCCATGCGGATTATGGGAATAGAATTTGCAGCCCGCAAACAATGGCTGTAGATGAAGCGGCTTCCAGACACGGCGCGTTTCGATATTTTCCGTTTCCAGCCATTCTCGGATAGCATCAGGCGACCGGTCCGTTCGGGCTGGATCGAGCAGCAGGACAGTCAGCCAGCGATTCGACCGGGTGCCTTCTAGTTCAGGCTGGAATTTCACCGCTTCGTGCTTGCCAAGCGCTGAAAAATAGCGGTTGAAGACAGCTCGGCGGGCCGAAACACGCAGTTCAATCGCTTCGAGCTGCGCACGCCCAATGCCGGCCAGCACATTGCTCATCCGGTAATTATAGCCGACGCGGCTATGTTCATAAAACGGCGCATCGTCTTTTGCCTGGGAAGCGAGAAATCTCGCTTGCGCTATGCCTTTTCTATCGTTCGACACCAGCATGCCGCCTCCTGACGTCGTGATGATCTTGTTGCCGTTGAATGAATAAATGCCGTATGCCCCGAGACTGCCGGTTTTTTTCCCTTTATATGTGGATCCAAGCGATTCCGCTGCATCTTCGATGACAGGTACCCCGTAATGATCGCAAAGGGCAATGAGCTCATCCATACGGGCGCTTTGTCCATAAATATGTACAATAATCACCGCTTTGGGAAGTTTGCCCTCTTGTTCTGCAGCTGCGAATGCTTTTTGCAGTGCCCACGGAGACATATTCCACGTTTCTTCTTCCGAATCGATAAAAACCGGCTCGGCTCCGCCGTAGAGAATCGGATTGGCACTGGCCACAAACGTCAAACTGGAACAAAACACTCGGTCTCCTTTGCCGATTCCCAGCAACTGCAACGCCAGATGGATCGCAGCTGTCCCCGATGATAAAGCCGCTGCTGCCTGTGTCGTGGCATAAGCAGCCATTTCCGCTTCGAATTGATTGACGTTCGCCCCCATCGGCGCAATCCAATTAGACTCGAACGCCTCGCTGATATACCTCTGCTCATTTCCTGTCATATGCGGGGCAGAAAGAAAAATCCTATCGCCTGTTTCTTTAACCGGTACCGGAAACGGCACAACCGATGCTCCTGTCTCCTGTCGAATGTTCATGTACAACAGCCTCCTCTTATTCATCGGCATGTTCAGTCCATGCCGTATTCAGTTGGGCAAGTCCGTGGCACTTGCAGGTTATTGATAATCAAGCCGGCTGCCCCAATTTCTTCCGACGGGCTACCTGAGCGCCCTTTCACCATAAAGCGCATGTCTTCGCCGAATATGCCGGCCATTTCCTGTACAATGTCTTGCTCAAGTTCTTTAGGGACAAGGTCGATTCCGCTGAGCCAGATTTCGATTGCATCTACTGAATTTTGGACGAATTGCATCGAAGGCGCCGCTTGCTGGAATTTTTCCTGGACGGTCGCCAAATACAAACTGGTCACCCGCCCCCTGCTTCTGGATTGCAAAAAACTGGATATCGGCTGAAGCGGTTTACGGACCACCGGGTGCACGCTGCCGCATGGACAAGGGCAATGCACCGGCATCCATTGGTCTTTGATCTTCAGCCGAATCACCGGCGTCCCTTTTGTATGGAAGCGGGTCAAGAGCACTTCGCCTTTCTCGGTAAACTCCATTACACCTGTCCGCGTATTGAAATGCAGATTTCCGACTGCGCATTCCGAAAGAAATGGTGAACGCTCGGTTTTCATGCTCCACCTGCGAACAGAACAGCCGAACGCACTCTCGATTTCCAGTCGCTCATTGTCCGGCAATATGTCCGTTTCAACAAAAACGGCAATGGCTTGAAAATCCAGCACAAGGCGATGATCGTTGATGAAGCGGGAAAGCGCTAGAATCGCTTCCGATAAACCATCAACAAAATCAGGACGGAAATCACTCAGGTTGCGCACCACTGCCGAGAGATACGGCTCCGTGCAATGATGGGCTGAATACAGGCGTTGGTTGAGATAGTAGATATCACGCCAGAATGCCCCTTCCTTTTGGCCGTGCGGAACAAAATCCCCGTTGTAAAATGTCGCGCGTTTCATCTCCAGATTGATCGCGCCATGCTGCTTTTTAAAATAGTCAACGGCCGCCGTTTGTTTTTGCAGATCCAAATTGGTCAGCCATAAATGCGGCGATTGCCCGTCCCCTAAAGCTTCGGATTCTCTTTTTTTCCTCCGGGTAACTTGCATGCGGATTTCATCGATCCGTTTATCGAAAACCTCCTCTTCGATAAACGGAAGCTGCCGCAATTCACTGGCAAATCGGATATCAGCTAAATCGCTTCCATACATATCCCGATAAAAGACGCTATGCTCTGCGGCATGGCGCAGCAGCGAACGCAGTTCCAGATCCTGGTAACGTTCTTCTGACTGCCGGTCATTCTCGTCCATGCCCGAAAGTTGGTGAAGAAAGCGGTAATAGCCCATGCCGTAGCGTTTTCGTGAGTTGGCGTATTCCCGGAAACTGAGCAGTAGATTTTGGAGATAAATAGGAGAATTTCCATACAGTTCCGTTGATAGCAGCTTCACTTGGCATCCCCCCTGCGCTTGTAGGCAGAAACTGTAATCAGGCCAATCCCCCTTCGATTTTCCACTCTTCTTGCCATGCGGGTTCTTTCACTTTTTCTTCTTTCGGGCGGTTCGCAAGCTTCAACAAGGTATCGCGGATTTCCTGTTCCTCCATTTCAGGCAGCTTCTTCAAAATCCGGCTGATTTCGACCTGGCTGATTGGAGTGGCTTTTCCAATATGGATTTTCGCAAACACTTTTTCCGATTGGATTTCACTCGGATCCAGCAATTCCTCATAGAGTTTTTCACCTGGCCGCATGCCCGTGTACTTGATTTGGATTTCATCCTCTTCAAACCCGGACAAGCGGATCATATTGCGTGCCAAGTCGACGATTTTCACCGGCTCTCCCATATCCAATACGAACACTTCACCGCCTGATGCAAGCATGCCAGCCTGGATCACCAGACGGGAGGCTTCTGGAATCGTCATGAAATAGCGGGTCATTTTCGGATCGGTGATGGTGACTGGTCCGCCTTTTGCAATTTGTTCACGGAATAGCGGCACGACACTGCCTCTCGATCCAAGGACATTGCCGAAACGCACTGCAGCGAATGTCGTATCGGAAGACACCGCTAAGTTTTGGACAATCATCTCCGCAAACCGTTTGGAGGCTCCCATGATGTTCGGCGGGTTAACAGCTTTGTCGGTGGAAATCATGACGAAGTTGCCGACGCCGTGGCGATCTGCCGCTTCTGCGACATTTTTCGTCCCGAAAATATTGTTTTTCACCGCTTCAAGCGGATTTGCTTCCATTAATGGCACGTGTTTATGGGCAGCGGCGTGGTAAATGATATCCGGCTTGAATTTGCCGACCATTTCGAAGATCCGTTCGCGGTCCTGGATATCAGCAATGATCGGGACGATGTCAATTTCTTTCGGTACTTTCGAACGCAACTCACGATCGACCGTGTAAATCGAGTTTTCACCGTGGCCTAACAAGAGGAGGCGGGCAGGCTTGAAAACACTGATTTGGCGGCAGATTTCCGAACCGATCGACCCACCGGCTCCTGTGACCATAATGCTTTTGCCTTCAATTTTTTCTGTTAAAGCTTCCATATCCAAGCGCACCTCTTCGCGGCCGAGAAGGTCCTCAATTTTCACATCCCGGATATCGCTGACTTTGACTTTTCCAACCATCAAATCTTCAATTCGCGGAATGGTCTGTACTTTCAGGCCGGTTTCAATGCACAGTTTTGTGACTTCTGCCATTTCCCTCTTCGACAGTGATGGAATGGCAATGACGATCTGGTCAATCTCGTTGTGGGCAGCCAGTCGCGGAATTTCCGAAATGGGCCCTGCCACGCCTAATCCAAAAATTTCCAGACCCCATTTAGTGCGGTCATCATCGATAAAAAGAATCGGCTTTCTTCCCCACTGCGGATTCTGCTTCATCTGCCGGACGATCATGCGCCCCGCTTCCCCAGCACCGACAACGATCGTGCGGCTCAATTGGCCTTCACTCTTGCGCGGCTCGCGTTCATGGTAAAGGCGGAATGAAAAACGCGATGCGCCTAGAAACAGAATGAGAAACATCCATGTCAGCGCCAGGATTCGGACAAACACTCCGCCCGTCTGGATATATTGCATGACCGTCGCCACAAACATCGTTAACGTGACTGCTTTGACGATCGACTTCAACTCATGAACTGAAGCGTAAGCCCATACTTTCCGGTAAAGCCCGTAATGCCAGGCAAAGGAATGATGGGCGATGAACAAAGTGACCGTCATGAGCACCAGCAGCCGGTTCGACATGATGTTATCGAATGGCAGCAAAAACAAATAACAGAGATACGTTGCTGAGAGGATGATCAGCGAGTCGATCAAGAACAATGAAGTATAGCGTCTAGTAATCGTCATGTCATTAGCTCCTTCACCTCGCGCAGGTACCGCTTATTAATTGTATTCATGGCTGTAATAATGGTCCTTGCTGAGTTTGTAATTATTCATCACGACTCCGACGATATAGGCTCTTGAAGTCGCTAAACTGTCCCGCGCCTTGATTGCGCTTTGCTTTTCGGTTTTTCCGGTATTGACTACAAGCACTGTGCCGTCGCATTTATTCGCAAGAATTTTGGAATCCGTCACCGACAAGATCGGCGGTGAATCGAAGATGATCAAATCGTAGCGTTCCTTCATCTCGGCGACCAATTGATCCAGCACCGGGGAATCCAGCAGTTCTGCCGGGTTGTGTGGCACCTGACCTGATGTCAACAGCTCCAGGCCACGGATGCCGCTATCGCGCACACTTTGCTCAAGCTCCCCTTTGCCGACCAATAAATTCGACAAACCGATATGATTGTTCAAATTGAAGGTGTGATGCAAAGTCGGTTTCCGCATATCCGCATCGACCAGCAGCACTTTTTTTCCGGATTCTGCAAATACAACGGCCATATTGGCTGAAGTCGTCGATTTGCCTTCTTCTTTCGAAGCGGAAGTGAACAATAAAGTTTTCATTTCATTGCCAGGCAAGGAAAAATTGATCGTTGTACGGATCGTGCGGTATTGTTCGCTGATCACCGAGTTCGGTTTAATACGTGCTACCAACTTTCGGGCGAGCGGCCGTTTTGACGCTGTCTGGTTCAACATTCTCATCCAACTCCATTCTGTCAGTATGTTTCGATGGTTTATCCGTTCTGTCCAAGTCGCCGACCGGACTCACCACGCCGAGCACTTGCAGCCCGAGCAATTCATCGATATCTTCTTCCGTGCGTACCGTCGTGTTCAATTGATCCAGGACAATCGCAAGGCCAGTCCCGAGCATGAAGCCGATGATTGCGCCAACTGCCATATTGAACAGCGGATCCGGCTTAACCGGCTCAGGGCTTGCAGGCATCGTGGCAGGGGCGAGTATGCTGACATTGTCGACACGCATCAAATTGCGGATTTCCTGCTCAAACACTTTGGCGGTCGTATTGGCGATCAACACCGCCTGCTGCATTGACCCGTCTTCGACTTCGAGTGTCACGACTTGTGAATCCTCGATGCTGGAGACTTCGATTCGCTCGTTCAGTGATTGCACGGTTTCGTTCAGCCCGAGTTCGTTGATGACTTCCGTCAAAATCGCTGGACTCTTGATGATGACGTTATAGGTGCTGATCAGCTGGAGGTTGGTATCAATATCCTGCATGCTGAATTCCTGGGCATTTGCCGGGGCTTTATTGACGAGAATCTGCGTCGATGCCTGATAGACAGGTTTCATCCATAAATAACTGACAGCTGCCGCGACAGCGACAAAAGCGACTGTCATCGCGATGATGAGCGGCAGGCGTTTCTTCAGGTTTTTGAAAAACTCTTTCATATTGAATGTACTTTCCATGTCTTCACCTCATATCCCCATGTACGGGGTGATTTTGCTTGTTCAGTGGAGCTGTTTTTCTGCAAAGCGGCCGATGATCCATAAGCGAAGCGCCTTCCCGTTATGCGCATTCAACATAAGGATGATCCACAATACCAAGCCGATCGGCATCAACAGCACTTCGGCCACCCATCCCGTCATCGGCATCATGCCGGCTGCTGTAAACAGTGTAAAAAAAAGAATCGAGACGTATACGGACTGGAAAGCGTGGTAGCGGACGAAACGATTTTCCCGTTCAACCATCAGCAGGATGAACCCCGAGAAAAATCCGAGCAAATACGCAAGCGATCCTGCAACATTTTCCGAAAGGCCAAGCCCAGTGATGGAAGGCTGTGTACTCGGGGCTTCCCGGCTCTGCTTGAAGACGGTCTGCTGCTCGAAACTGACAGGCGGTTCATTCGTCATCTTGATTTTGTTTTCAATCATTTGCTTTTCCTCCTTGAGATCTGTCTTCCTATCGGTTAAAACCCATACTAAAGAGAGCAGGTTAAAACAAAGTTAAATAGTTTCACTAGTTTTATTTATCTAAAAAATTTATTCCTCGTGGCGCTTTTGTCATGTTTGCACGCAAAAAGTTTCATGGAATTTCGGCAAATAAAAAAAAGCTGACCGCTTTTGCCTGTTTGGCAAAAACGATCAGCCTTCCCATATCAATTCATAAACTTATAGCCGAATCCCCGAACGGTCTGGATGTAACGCGGGGTGGCTGGATCGTTCTCCACTTTCCGGCGCAGATTGCTGATGTGGACCTTGACGGTTTGGACATCGCCTTCTGAATAATAGCCCCACACTTGGTCGTATAATTGTTCGGCTGTCCAGACACGGTTCGGCGTCTGGGCCATCAAGAGCAATAATTGAAATTCTTTATGGTAGAGTTTTACGGGCTTGCCCTTCACATAGAGCTCGCGTGAATCAACATGGATATGAAGATCACCGAATTTCAGGATCGACAGCTTGTCCTCTTCCCCACTCTTCCAGCCGTTGCGGCGGAGGATTGCTTTGACGCGCGCTTCGAGTTCGGTAAAATCGAAGGGCTTGGTGATATAATCATCTCCCCCTACTTCCAGCCCTTGAATTTTATAAGCCAGTTCTTTGCGGTAGCTGACAAAAAGGATCGGCGTCTTGGTGCGTATGCGGATCTTTTCGCATAATTCCAAGCCGCTCATCCCCGGCATTTCGATATCCAGCAAGATCAAATCCGGATTTTCTTTCGACAATACATCCATCGCTTCATAGCCGTCTTCGGCCTCGATGATTTTATAGCCTTTCTTCACCAAGAACAAACGCATCAATTCGCGGATGCCGTCTTCGTCTTCGACAATCAATACAGTCGCACTGTTCATGAAGATCCCTCCCATGGGTTAGTATCTCAAGGGCAGGGCAATGATGAATGTGCTGCCTGCGCCTTCTTCGCTTTCCGCCCAAATTTCGCCTTTATGTGATTGAATAATTTCTTTGGCAATCGCGAGCCCAAGCCCGCTTCCTTTATAATGGATCGATTCATCGATTTTGAAGAACCGGTCGAATATATGCGGCAATGCTTCTTTTTGGATGCCGCATCCATTATCTTCTACACGGATGATCAACTCGCCATCCGCTTCTGTTTCATCCAGCATGTTCGCACTTGCCCGGATGCTTGCCGACAAAGTGATGCGCCCTTCTTCCGGCGACGTGTGCTTGACCGCATTCCACAATAAATTCGAAAAGACTTGATCGACGCGGTCCACATCGACCAAAAGCCGCCAATCCGCTGGTTGTTCTTTTCCACTTGGCTTTTCGAATCGGAAGCGCCTGCCGCTTTGCGCAAGATCCGCTTCCATGGAGGCCGCAATCCTCTCCAGCCACTCATCCAACTTCAGTTCTCCGAAACGCAGCGTCATATTGCCGGATTTGTATTTCGACAGCTCCACCAAGTCTTCTGTCAAACGCTCCAGCAATAAGAGTTTTTTATGGATCATATCCAAATAGCGCGGATTGTTTTCTTCTATCAAGCTTTCCTTCACTGCCTGGATATAGCTGTGGATCAGGGTGATCGGCGTGCCCAATTCATGTGAAATTGCCGAGAGCATCTCATTGCGCGATTTTTCAACTTCCTGGATTTCGTCATTAACCGTCAACAAGTTCATATTGGTGATTTCCAAAGCCATCGTCCGCTCTTTGACATTTCGTTCAAGGAAGAAATTCAAATTGGTGATTTCCTGTGTCATGCTGCGCAGTGTAGCGAGCGTTTCCACTCTCATGAGAAACTCTTCGACATCGCATGGTTTCACGAGGTAATCGTTGGCCCCTGCACTGAAGGCATTTGTTTTCTCTTTGACACTTTCTTTATCGGACAGCATCAAGATCGGCAATTCAGTCAAAGTCGCATTGACCCGGATGCGGCGGCATAATTCATCTCCTGCCATATCCGGAAGCTCGTCATCGAGAATGACCAAATCTGCTGGCCGATTCTCCAAATGCACGAGCGCTTCTTCGCCGCAGCTGACACCTTCCGCCTTATAGCCTTCTCCTTTAAGCTGATGGACCAGCATCAAGCGATTGACTTCTTCCGCTTCCACGACCAAGATGCGCAACCCCTTCTTGACGTTCTTTTCTTTGATCAGCGAATCTGCCAACTGCGAAGCCGTCAGTTCCCTGATTTCTGTTGGCGACACAGATTCCTGTTCCCGTTCTTCTTCTGTAAGCGGCAGCGTGAAGGTAAAAGAAGATCCTTTGCCGATGGCCGACTCTGCTTTCAGCCAGCCACCCTGCATTTCCACCAGCCTTTTTGTGATTTTCAGCCCCATCCCGATGCCGAGATGAGGGGTCGTTGAAGTGCCTATAGGGTCAAACAAGCTTTCCAATTGCTGTTCTTCCATTCCGCTTCCTGTATCTTTGATCGTAATGGCGACTTGTTTTTTGATAATTTTTGCGGAAATGGTAATTTCACCGCTTTCCGTATGCTCTACTGCATTGCCGACAAGGTTGTAGAGCACTTGACGCACCCGTTCGGGATCGGCAATCGCTTCCGGAAAATCAGCCGGAATTGTATGCTTTAGGCTAACTTCGTTCGATTTCAGCAAAGGGGTGCATAAGCGGATGACAGAATCTCCGATGGCTGGTAGTTTCACTTTTTCTAGATGCAACGACAGCATATGATGTTTCGGCCCTGAAAAATCCAGTGTTTCATTGATCATTCGCGCCAGCTTTTTACCGCTTTCAGAAATTGTCTCCAATTGCTGGATAACAGAATGCGGCATTTTGCTATAGGCCGATTCTTGAAGGGATTCTGCAATTCCGACCATTCCATACAGCGGCGTCCGCAAGCTATGCGAAGTAATGGCGAGCAATTCGTCCTTGCGTTCATTGGCTTGCCGGAGTCGTTCGATTTCAATTCGCTGCCGTTCTGTAGAATTTCGCTCACGCTGAAGCCTTTCCTGCTCCCTGATTTTCTCTTTGTCCCGCAGCGCTAATGCAGCAAACAGGACCGCAAAGATGCCTAAAAAGAAAATCAATCCCTGAGCTGCTATTGTGACCGGCAAGATTCCGGAGACATAAAAGGCATTCAAAGCAGCCGCAACTGAAAAGAAAATTAAAGAGACCGTGTAATAACGGGCATGCACCAATCCCCTTTTCATGCCGTAAGCTGCCAATAACAAGCTGACAGCCAGTGTGGAGCTGAGTGACAGTACGAGCAAGAGCCTCCCCCATTCGAGCGAAATGAATAAAGTAGTTAACACCACTGCATTGAATATGAGCAGTGATTTGATCATGCGGTCCGTTTCAGGCAAATGGCGTTTCGTATTCAATAAGCCTTCCGTCAGCAGCGTCACCGACAGTGCTGACAGCCCGACCATGAAGAACATACTATGCCCGTTCCACAAATCCAATTCTGGCCAGATCACATCCAAACTCAAACCGGCTGCAGAAGAAAAAAGGAAAAACGCCGTGATAGCATAAATGACGAAATACAAGTACGCGCGCTGACGAATTACAGTAAAACGATGAATATAATAGAGCAAAAACATTAACCCGAGCCCGCCAAGCACCCCGACAAACGCGACCTGTTCCCTGGTTTGGCTCTCGAATGCTTCCCGATTCCAAACGGTCACCGGCAATTGAATCGGCGCAGAAGATTCAACACGCATCCAGTAAACGATCGATTCGCCTGGAGGCGGCGCTATCGGAAAAACTGCCGTCCTGTGGATGATTTCCGCCTCAACTTCCTGGCCTGCCTGCTCCACCGTGAATCCGCCTTCGCCATCAGCTGTATAGAGGCTCACTTCGTCGACACTCGATGACCCTAGTTCGAGAAGCCATTCGGTGTCTGTTTGTGCCTTGTTTTCCACTTCAAGCATGAGCCAATGAACCGAGGAGCTAAACCCGATATTCAACGGGGTATTGCCAGCGGGCATGAAGTTCCAAACATATGGAGGTTGATCAATATCCGCGATTTGCAAACTGCCTGATTCGTCTTCAAATACAGAAAGCCGGCTGCCCGCTGCAATTTTTTCTATCCCCTCATCCAGCACAAGCTGGCGGCTGGACTCCGCTGAAATATTCATGCCGACACCGGAAAACACTAAACAGCATACGAGGAAAAAGAATAGAGCTGAGCTTATCTTCCCATCGAAATAACTCATGGCACTGCACCTCTTTTATCCGAATTATCAGATATCTATAGTTTTCGGAATCTCATTTATTGGACGGAGCGCAAAATAGCAGGAAATAATCGTTTGTCCTAAGGCAAAAGATTTACTTTTAGTTTTTTTAATCCATTTTATGTATATTAACTAGGTTTATTGATTTAACGAAATCATATCATTTATCACAGGAAAAGAAAACCATTTTAATTTCCGAATATTCAAATATATATTTTGCCCTATAATAAATAAAGCCGTTCTCACGCCTTAGTTCAAAAGAATCAAAAAAACCGTAAGCATCCGCTTACGGTTTTAGTAATTGAAATGCATCTGTTTCATTGCCTTTAACTTTATACATCGCTTCATCGGCCCGCCTTAATATGGAGGAAATGCTTTCTTCTGCCGAAGACGCTACAGCCGCTCCTAAACTGAAATTGACTGGGACGGTATTGCCATGGATGACCCAGTTGCCCGAAAGCAAACCATGGATGTGTTGTGCAGCTGCTTGAGCCGCGGAATCGGTCGCTACTCCTTCCAAAATGATAACGAATTCATCGCCGCCCATCCTGGCAGGAATATACCCTTGTTCTTCCAATTTGGATAAGCGCCCCGCAAACTCAACCAAAACCATATCTCCGAAATCATGGCCATATTCATCATTAATGTACTTGAAATCATCAAGGTCCAATACAGCCAAGGCTATTTTCCCGCCTGCCCGTTCCTGCTCTTGTTGCTTTTTCTGGCTGTATTCTTGGAAATAGCGGCGGTTCGGAAGGCCCGTCAAGGAATCATGGAATGCATAATATTCCAACTGGGCTTCGTAATCCTTTTGAACTGAAATGTCTCGGACGATCATGACCATATGTGAAAACACGCCTTCCCCATCGTAAACGGGAGTTCCGTTCATTTCCGCCCAGATCCATCCGCGTGCCGGGTGATCGAAGCGCAGCTGCAAGGAATATGGGCCTGCCTGTTGCATAGCTTCCTGAAACTGCTGAGCGACAAGCGCCAAGTCGTCGGGGTGTACGTTAAAGAACGGTTTTTGCGACGCCGCTTCTTCTGGGGCAATGCCGAAAATCTCCTGGCTCGAGGGGGATACATATAAATATTCCTTTTGCCTATTCATCAAGATCACAACGTCGTACACATTCTCGGCAATCACGCGAAAATTCTTCTCGCTCTCCAAATATTTGCTGACCAGCCTATCCAGCTCAGTCATGTTTTTCGCCATCAAATAATAGCCGGTGACTTTTCCGTAGACGCTAATCGGAATGAATTTCACTAAACAGCCGATAGCTTCCCCGTTCTCGGCTTTCAGGCTTAGCCGATGGTCTTTATAGAGGCCTGCCCTTGCCTCTTGAAAGATCTCGTACGATCTCATATGCTCGGCTGGTTCGACTACTTCGCAGAAATCCCTGCCTGCCAATTCGCTGATGGGACGCTGGATTAACGTCCGGGCCATCCGGTTCCCACCGTTGATTTGCCCGTTCAATGTCAAAGTGAATACCGCATCGCCGTTGCTTTCAAACAACGAACGATATTTGGCATTGCTTTCTTCCAGCCGGCTGAGCGCTTCTTCGCGTGAATGCTTGGCCAGCTTTTCTTCCGTCACATCATTGACCACGCTGACGATATGGCTGCACCGGCCGGAATCGTCGAACATCGGCGTCAAGCGCGACTTTGAATAACGCAGTTCACCGTTTGGGGCATAATAAGAATCCTCATAGAAAATGCTCGTCCCTGCCGTCAAAGCCTTCTCATAAAAATGGATCAGCTGTCGTGCTATTTCCGGTTCGTGCACTTCACGAAATGCCTTTCCGAGGGCGGAGTCATCCAATTGCGTATTGACTTTAACCGCCTCATTGATGAACTCGTAAACCCAAGCATCCTTTTCAACCCTGACAATGAAAATCATTTCTTCTATCCCTTCGAGCAATACACGCTCTAACGCCAATCGTTCAGGCCTTCTCCCCATCTTCAATCCCCCAATTCCCCATAATGCCACTGACTTGTTTTAACTTCTTTAACATCTTATCAGACTTTCCATTCATCAGGAACTTTACGCCTAGCTGTAACGTCTATCGACACATTTGTTACCGTCCATGCAATGGATTCCACTCGCCCAACTGCCAAGCACTCCATAAGCCAAGCTCATCTGTATCCGCTATAATGAAAGCAGATTCATGCAGCCAAACTGATTTTTTGCTTTCATTCCACCACTCGGGCGCAACTAGGAGGGACTATTATGTGCTTAATCAATCTGCAATTCCAGCAGCACCCCCGCTATAAATTAATCGTCGCCGCAAACCGGGATGAGTTTTACGGACGCCCCGCTGCGCCTGCCCATTTCTGGAAAGATTCACACGGAATTCTCGCCGGCCGCGATTTAAGCCAGATGGGCACTTGGCTCGGCGTCCATAAATCGGGGCGCTTCGCTGCACTGACCAATTACCGGGACCCCGAACATATGGCAGCCGGCGCCAAATCACGGGGCGAACTGGTCACGCAATTCCTCGATGGCCATATCGCTCCTGAAGATTATTTGCGGGAGATCGATGACCAGGAATATGCGGGATTCAATTTGATCGCAGGCGATGCCGACGGGCTGTATTATTACAATAATATTCACGGCGAACCGGTGAAAGTTCCGCCTGGCACGCACGGGTTAAGCAATCATTTCCTGAACACGCCTTGGCCGAAAGTCGAGCGCGGAAAAGAGAAGCTTGAGGCTTATGTATCGGTAAACGAACACTTGGAACTCGACCGCCTGTTTGAAATTCTAGCGGATGCTGAACAAGCGCCCGATCACTTGCTCCCGCAAACCGGCGTCGGCCTGGATCTGGAACGTGCGCTGTCGCCGATGTTCATCAAAATGCCCGATTATGGAACACGCTCAGCCACCGTATTGCTCATCGATCACGACGGGCTGGTTACTTTCGCTGAGCGAAGCTATGAAAATGGCGAGTTCCGTGAAGACCGCAAATACGAATTCCAGATTTCCTGAAGCAAGCGGCTTCCACCCTCTTTGGGTATTTCATCTAGTTTTTAGGAAGTGATTCCATACATCCAATGAAACGATTCCCTATTAAAAAGCCGATAAGAACCCCCAAGCGGATCGCCCGCTTGGGGGTTCTTCAACATTCTATGCAAAATCGACGCCCATGCTTTCGAACAAGCGCTTATATTCAGGATACCAGCGCTCCCATTCAGACGTGCGCTCAATTCCCCGGCCATCCAAAATCGCTTCCATAATATCCAGCGCTACGTGCCACCCCGCCACGTCTTTCGGGGTTTGATCTGTAATATTTGGTAAAGTTTCGACCATCTTCACTCTCGTTCCCTGGCCATCCGGGCCCAGTTCAAACCGCACATGGTCATCACCCCATTCAAAAGCTAGAAGTTCTCCAGTTTTATAGTCAGTGACGGGAAATTCTTTCTTTTTCCCATGTCCCATGTCCAATGTCAGATGGCCCGTTTCGCCTTCTTCCTCCATTTGAAGGCCTGAAAACCAGCGATGGATTTTGTGGTTGTCTGTCAGCATCGCCCATACTTGCTCCAGGGAATGCTCGAAGTATCTGTCGAATGTGGCGTTGTAGCCGGTAGGATTTTTGGTGATTTCTGCTGTCATTGAAATTCCTCCTCCACTCGTCTTTACTAAATAGTATACCCAAGTTCCGTGTGTTTTCGACGTAAATCGGGTATATTGTGCGGGAGGAGCTGAAAACGATGAGATTAGGATATGCATGCATGAACACCGAGCTGAAAACGGTTTTTCGCACCTTGCGTCTAGCCACAGCCGAAAAAGAAGGAATCGAAAAGATTAAAGAATTAACCATCCAAAATATGGAAACCACTTTAGAAGTCATTCGCTGGAATTTGGAACAAGGCATTCTTTTTTACCGCGCTTCGAGTTCCATTATCCCGTTGTCGACACATCCAATCAATGATTGGCGCTGGTGGGAAGATGAAGATTTCCTGGCGATTGCTGGCGAGATCCGCCGATTGGTAGATGAGCATGGAATACGCATTTCCGTTCATCCTGGCCAGTATACGGTGTTGAATTCACCTAAGCCTGAAGTAGTCCGGAAATCGATTGAAGACCTTGAATACCACGACAAATTGATTCAATTGCTCGGCGGCACAGACATCATCTTGCACACAGGCGGGGCATATGGCGATAAAGAAACTGCCAAACGGCGTTTTGCCGACAATTACTTGATGTTGTCCGCTAGCATCCGACAGCGATTGAGGCTTGAAAATGATGACAAAACTTTCACATTGCGCGATGTGCTTGATGTTCACGCCATGTGCCAAGTCCCGATTTGTTTCGACATACATCATCATAATTGCAATAACGACGGGGAGCCGGTCGATTTCTCGGAAATTCTGGCTACTTGGGAAGGATACGGGCGCCCAAAAATCCACATCAGCACAGGACGAGAAGGATTCACCGACCTGCGCCATCATGACCTCATCTCAGAAGAGGATTTTGCTGAATTGCTGAAGCTTGTCGAAGGTTATGAAGTCGATATCATGTTTGAAGCAAAACTGAAGGAACAAGCGGTGTTGCCGTTTCTCCACAAACTCCAAAACCAATAGCAAAAACCGCCTGGACAGCCGTTGCTCGGCTATCCAGGCGGTTTTTTTATCCATTCGGCAGTTTTGGAAATTCCAATGTGAATTTAGTCCCTTTGCCGACTTCCGATTCTACGGTAATATCTCCGCCCATTTGATTGAGTATGCTGTAAGTGACCATGAGACCAAGCCCTGTCCCTTTCGACTTATTGGAGAAATACGGTTCCCCGAGACGCTTGACTTGTTCTTTCGTCATGCCCACGCCTTCGTCTTGGATATGCACACAAACCGTATGGGCAGATGTCTCAAGCTCGACCTGCAGTTTTCCGCCATCCGTCATTGCTTCAATGCCGTTCCGGATGATATTCACCAAAGCCTGATGGAGTTTTTGCGAATCGCCTAGAATCGGGCTGGCAGCGTCAGAGCCCTGTACAAAAATTTCTACATTCCTGGCATTGGCATAAGGCGTCATGATTTTGATGACATGGGATAGTTCAGGTTCCACCTCGATGCGCTTCATTTCACCGTAAACCGGCTTTGCATAAATCAAGTAATCGTCGATCAAGTCTTCGGCTACTTTGATTTCCTCCAGAATGGTTTGCTGGAACTCCAGCTGTTTCGCCCGCGGGTATTCATATTCTTGAAGCAGCTGGACAAACCCTTTTACGCTTTGCAGCGGATTGCGCAGTTCATGGGATACAGCCGCCGCGAAATGGCTGACCGTCTCCATCTTTTCATGGCGCATGAGCGAATTATATAAATACTCCTGTTTTTGCAGATGCTCGATGAGCAAAGCAGTCAAGATGATGATGCCGCCTTGATTGAGCATGAGCATAAGCCAGATTCCAATCAAGTTGTGGATCGGGTCCCCAAAGAAGAAATAGCCCGCAAACATATTGAATAGCAGCGACACAATCGAAATAATGAAAACAAGCGCCGCTTTCCACCAGCGATTGACTTTCCGGTAAAGCGGACCAAGAAAAGGCACGCCTGCGGCCACCAACAGCTGATTCAAGATAGCGATATACATGCCATCCCCGCCTATGGCTATACGCCCGACAGCCGATACGATAAACAGCACCGCACTGACCAGGGGCCCGCCGTATAAAGCTCCGACAATCATCGGTACTTGCCGGAGATCGAATATATAATCTTCCGTAAGAAATTGGTACGGAAACACCATGCATAGGATGATGGAGATGGAAAACAAGATCGTCATGGTGATCCTGTGGCTAACGAAGAAGTTTCGCTGCCCGGCTGTCGCGAACATCTGATAGAGGATGATTGGAAAAATGATGAAGAAAATATTATTGATCATGCCGGTCATCATTGCTTCCATGGCTGCACCTCCCTTTCCCGTTTCAGATTACTATTATACCGATAACTTCCCCTCCCCTTCCAGCTATTTTTAACGATCTTTATAAGGATGGTCAATTGCCGCGCGTATCTTTGTCAAGGTCCTTTCCCTGCGCTTTTTCATGCCGGATAATGTGACGCCATAATGTTTTTGCAATTCTGTCAGGCTATAGCCATCTATATACATCTCCTGAAGCAGCCTTCTTTCTTTCGGGCTCAACAAAGCCGCATCCAGCCAGTCCGGCAATTGTTCGGCCACCCATTCCACCGCTTCTTCCTCTTCAAGAAATAAATCGGAATTCTTGACCTTTTTGCCTCCTTTTTGGCGCCTTGTCAATTCGTCTTTCATGGCGCCTTTGATGCTGCGATAGGCAAACGGCGCGAAATGGCCGATTTCCGGATCATGCTTTTCCCACGCTTGCCATAGCGCGATAAACCCAAGTTGGCGGAATGCATCGTAATCGGTGTAAATATTCAATTTGCGGATGAGCGATGAGATCATCGGCGCATACTGGTCTGCCACTTCTGTAAAAGCTTCCATCTTCTTTTCCTTCTGGACGTCCTGTTTATTCCCGGGTGAGTACAGCTTATGAAAGCTTCTTCTTTACGTCCAGAACGGAATATGAATATTAATACTTTATTATTTGGATAATAAATCCATTTAATGATACTTAGGATTTTATTAATTACCATAATAATTACAATTTTAAGCAAATACTATTGATTCATTAAATCATAAATGATACGATTTTCACACAATGCTAAAAGGAGCGGAACGGAATGAATAATTGCGGCGATTTGCAGGTCGATCGGGAGGTCTTATTTCTCGAATCATGGTATGAGACAGGAAGGCGTTCACGCATCACCACGACATACGGCATTTTCTATTCGCCCGATTCGCCGCTAACTTTGATCGATAAAGCATCCATGTTGCTTTCTTTTCCTAATGGCGAACGCAGAAAAGCCACACGTCATAATCTCAAGGCATATGAAGAAAATATTATTTTATTTTCACATTGCGGGTTCGCCGCCTTTCCGACTCACCCCCCCTCCCAACTTGGTTGTGTATGGATCTTCAAACATCCATATACATTGGAGGCAGTCTCTACTTTCAAGACACGCATCATTTACGAACGCTACGGAATCGCCAAGGAGGTCGACGCCTCTATCCATGCTTTGTCCAAACAGCGGAAACGGCTGCACGAAATAGTGTTTTAATGATCATGGTCCTGTCCACTGTTCCAAAAAGAAACCACGCCGTCTGCCGGCAGATCCCGGCAAATGGCGTGGCTTCTTTTTATGCGGCATGATCAGCAAGCAGCAAAACAAACAACTCAATCGCCCAGTCATCGTTCGACTTTTTTTCGAGCGGGTCGGTGACAAAAAAAGCCATGTGCCCGTCCCATATCTTTGTCTCAGCTTCGTAGCGCAGCGCTGCAGAAAGCCCTTCCCTTTCCAACCAGCCCACTAGCGCGTCCGCTGACACCCAAAATTGTTCCGGCGGCCCAATGTGAATGGCATGGGCAAAATCTCCCCCCGGCAAATACCCAGACAGGATGCGCTGATCTTCAGCAAGCAGTTTTTTGGTCGGTATGCCGACTTCGATCAGGCGCTGGTCATTGTCATCCAGGCACCAGAAGCGAATAAATGGCAGCCCAGCAGGCGATTCGTTACGCGCACTCAGCCATGACAACACTTCAGCCGCCAGGTCAGGCGCTTGTCCAATATGTCCTGAAATCCTGGCTGTAATGCCGACATATGGCTGTTCCCCCCTTGCTTCAATGGTCGGTTCATTCATATAATGCATGCACTAGCCCTCCCGTTCCATCATTTGCTTTTCCATACCCGCCGCGAGACCCTTTCAGACACTCGCGCTTTCATGCCCGCTCAATTGCAGCTTTTTGTTTCAAATGGAAGCCTTTATTGTCTAGGAAAGATTTCTTATAGCTTAAATAATATTAACTGAATTTTCAATCATAAAGATAGTTTTTGTATTAGAACGTGATATAATAAGACTATAAAAAGCCAGCCTTTAATAGAAATTAACCAAACTCTTGAGCCTTGAATCATACAATTTTATCCAACTACATAAGCCGTCTGTCGGCTAAATTAAATAAGGGGTGAGCAGAATGTTATCCAGATGGAGCAAATTGCTAGCTATCACGGGATTATTGCTCTTTTCACTGCTGTCGTTCACAGGTCAAGCCGATGCCGCGTCCTCTACCTATGTCACGAAGGGCAATACGACAAGTAAAGCGGTGGCCTTAACGTTCGATGATGGATCTGACGGAACGAATATCAATAAAATTCTCGGCACACTGAAAACCAATAACGTCAAAGCCACCTTCTTTCTGACAGGTTCCGGCATCAATCATCATCCGACCTGGATCCGCAACATCGCCAATGCGGGACATCAGGTCGGCAACCATTCCTACTCACATCCGGATTTCACGAAAATCAGCATTGCCGCTATGCAAAGTGAACTTGCCCGAACCGAAACCGCTTATAAAAATGTCACAGGCAAATCGACGAAACCTATTTTCCGAGCCCCATTCGGCGCCTCCAATGCAACCGTATTTAAAGGAGTCGGTGATGCAGGTTACACACATACTATCCAATGGAATATCGACACCATCGATTGGAAAGGCCTATCGTCCACGGAAATCACCAATAAAGTCGTCAACAATATTGTGCCAGGCTCCATCGTTTTGATGCATACCGGTGCCGGAGCTTCCGGAACCCCCGGTGCACTGCCTGGCATGATCAGCAAACTGAAAGCGAAAGGCTATAAATTCGTCACCGTTTCCGAGCTGTTGAAATTGCCTCCAACAGGTGGAGCGACTTACACAGTCAAAGCAGGTGACACGCTTTACAGCATCGCTAGAAAATACAATGTCACTGTTGCCGCTCTTGCAAAAGCTAATAACATCACCAATTATAATTTGATACGTGTCGGCCAAGTGTTGGTGATTCCGGGTACAACTGCCCCGACGCCGCCGCCATCCACAACCGTCAAATACACCGTTAAAGCCGGCGATACACTTTACAGCATCGCCAGCAAATACAACACAACCGTCGCAGCCATTGCATCCGCCAATAAAATCACCAATACCAACCTTATCAGCGTCGGCCAAGTCTTGATCATTCCAGTCAAACAAGCACCGCCGCCAGTGACGAGCGTCAAGTATACAGTGAAAGCCGGCGACACACTGTACAGTATCGCTAGAAAATACAATACGACCGTCACTGCGATCGCCAAAGCGAATAACATTACCAATGTCAATTCGCTTCGCGTCGGCCAAGTGCTGATCATTCCCCGCTGACATTGAAGGCATAAGAAAAAGCCATCCTCGGATGGCTTTTTTATATTTCGTGATTGATAAAATATTGATTCCACAGCAAATCAAGCCGGTCTTTTCCTGTATAGAAAACGTTTATACAAACGAAAAATAATAAACGCCATCCCGAGTAAAAAGACGATCGCCAGCACTGGCACAAAGAAAATCAAAATGGGGGCAATCGTGGCAGTGGCATCCTCTGCAACTGAGACAGCCGGTCCCATCAATGCTGTATCGCTGACCCCTTTCACTGCCGTCAAGCTTGCATGTGAAGCGGTAGCTACGCCGCCTCCACCGATAATCGCGATTGCCCATTCCAGAAATGGATTCATATCGCCGATAAACGATGCGGTCAGCAAAATTCCCGCAAGTGCCGCAACCGGCGTCGAAATCAATTTCATAAACGACCCGACCGCCGGAATATAGTTGACCAGAATTTCGAATATCGTGGCTGCACCGAATGCAATAAGCGCTGGCGTGCTGCCAACCCAACTGAAACCCTCAGATAAAGTGACCCAATCCACTCGTTCGAAAATCCCTGTTATTAATAATGGTGTGAAAATACGGAATCCGACCGTCGCGCTCAGCGCTAGGCCAATAAAAACCGCCATGACCATCTCCATTCAACCACCTCCACAAACTTTTCCTTACCGATTCCATACCCTTCTGAAAAATAAACTAACTATATGAGCTGAAAACACCCGCATCTTCTCCATTCAAAAAGGATGAAAAGGATTTCCCTTTTCACCCTTCCGCCGAAACAGCTCAATTATTGTTCGTCCATCATCATCTGATAATGGATAAAGTCAAAGAAATGCAGGTCGCCCGGCAATTCCTCTCCTGCGAGCGACTCCGCACGCTCAACTACCTGCTTCGCAAATTCCGCTTGCTCGATTCGTTCGAAATACTGCCATAAGTAATAATAGACTGCCAGGGACTCGTAATCGACAGTCGGTTTTCCAGTTTCCCGATCATACCTCCCGGCCAATTGGCCTTGATTAATCCACTCTTCGATCAACCAGCTCTCGAATTCAGTGGATTGGAGGCCTTGATCAAAGCGATTGACCGCAATTAATAATTGGTCGATCATATGGACTTCGCCGCTTTTCACATATTTTTTTTCATCAAAGTCATAGTACTCCGGAAAAAAAACTTCGCGCTCTCCCGTATCCAGCATAGCGAACGATTCCGGAAGCACGGTCATTTCGTCGATGAGGTAGCTGAGTGTAAGCCGGTTCCCCGCAATCCGATAGGACCAGTCATAATAATCAACAGCTGTCCCCTGCTGGTGTTGGCGGTCTTCAATTGCAGAAACAATCTGCTGTGAAAGTTCCAGATAAGCTGGTTCTGCAAACTGTTCCGCCGCACCTTCCAAAACCGATGCGATACGCACATCATCGATCAATGCATTCACATTCGCTTCTGCGTATAAGCGCCAAGGGATAAATACCTGCCCGCCTGTTTCGACCAAAAAACGGCCTTTTAATATCGCCGCTTGCTCAGCAAAACTTTCTTCATCTTCAACTTGAAGCAAATACTCCAAATACAAGCCGAGGCTTTCCGATAAATATTCAGACTCTCGATTGTCCGGATAGGCGTGGATGACGCCTTCATCATTCACATAATGGGAAGCGACCGTTTCCTGAACGGTCGTCCCTTGCCCGTTGACCATTCCGCATCCTCCTGTCACCAAACTCCCTAAAAACGCCAACATAAATAATTTACTTTTCTTTAATCGCTTCAACTGAGTAAACTCCCCATTTCACCGACTGTGGTAATCGCTGTTTTTTTGACTTCATATGTTGCCGCTTCACTCTTCGCATTCATTTTTTGCTCGATGCGTTTCAATAAAGGCTGTATCGAATCCCCTTCTGTTTCCTTGACCAAAACATAAACTGCGCCTTTTTGGCTTGTTACGAGATCCCGCTCCCGGACAATCGACTGCAATGCCGCCCGCTCCAATTCCGATGTCTGGACGGGGCAGTTGACAAAAGGCGTCACTTCCATCAACCAAGTGCGTTCTTCACGCTTGCTTGTTTTCAACATCCATAAAGCCTGTTCGACAAATTCCTGTAAATCCAGCGCACGAAGTTGCCCTTCTTTACGCAATAAGATTTGCCGTTGTTCTTTCAGGCGCTTTGTTTCTTCCCCCAGCAATTTCACCTGATCAGAAACAACCCAAAGCGAAAATTGAAATACCGACAACAGGCAATAAGTTCCGATCGATGTCAGTGAAGCTGCAGGCTGTTGAAATGCAGTCGCAATCGCCGCAAGCAAGACGAGAAACAGAAAGGACGGCAACCAGTTTCTCGGCAGCAATGAGATAAAAGGAACGGAAAGGAAAGCAGCCGCTACAGCATATTCATAGAAGGGCCAACGAAAATAAAGCAATGCGATTCCCGAAAGCAATGCTAAGCATATGAAAAAAGGTAAAAATTTCAATTTATTCATTTTATTATCTTCCTCGTAAAATAATTGGTAAAAACTCAAAAAGATATTGAATTCCATTACCAAAATTATCTTACACTAGCTTGCACAAAAAAACTATGGGACAGAGAAATTCCCTGCCCCACTTTTCTCTAATTGACTGCGTTCATTGCTTTTCCCAGAACTCGCTGTCCGTTTTGCGCCTGCGGAATTTCTGCGCAAGAGCGGCTGCAGCGATGATGACGAAAATGATTAACGGAACAGCAACCCACCAAAGATCTCTGGTCGTCTGCGCAACAAGGACACTCATTGGGCGCGAAACCTCGATATCACCATCTGCTGTCTCGACTATCATGCCGTCCACTTCCGTTTTGTGGTCCATGTCTTTCAAGTCAACCCATTCATATTGATCGTATTTCTCCAATTGGGTCATCAATTCATCGAACTTCTCGATCCCTAAGTAAGGGTGATAGAAGAACGCCAGGTAACTATCGCTGAATTGTGCAGCATAATCGGCATTTTCCATCATTTCATCGACCGCTTGTTTATTCTCTGGATCGATATAGCCCATTGTTTCCGGAATGACTTTCATGCCGTGAAGGCCTGCCGGAGTAGATTCGTACAATGGCGCGAATGTGCCGTCATAGGTCCGATCGGAAATTTGGATCTGGCCGATATATGTCGTGAAATACTTGGATAGCTCTTTATAGCCGGTTTGAGACATGGAGTAATGGGGCGCTTCAAAAGCGATTGGATACAATCCTTCTGCCGTCATTTCATAGACCCCGTTGACGACAGAATCATAAATATGAGTTTGTTCATAAGGCAAGCCGACATTCTGGACAAAATCTTGGTATTCCTCATCCGAAGCAAAATCTTCACGCAGTTTTACTTCAGCGGTATTCGACTGATAGATAGGCCGGTCGTGATCCACATCCCAATATTCAAAACCTTCACCGGTTTCATCTTCCCGATACTGGTGGAGATAGCCATGTTGAATCAAGCTGGCCCCATTTTTCTGCATCTCTTTCAATACATCCACCAATTCAATCGCTTGAGATAGATGGATTCGTTGGCCAGTATCAGGATTCGTATAGACGGGCACGACCGTCACCGCATATGGAATATTCCGCTCTGCCAAATAATCGCCAACTTGCTTGACCAAAACCGGGTCGCTTCTCGGATGAATGTCTTCCAGGCGGATCAATTTTTTTGGCTGGTTTTTTTCTTCATCGAAAAAATCGAAGAATGATTCACCGACAATATCGCTGAGCTTGCCAGTAATTGAGTTGGCAGCGACATAATATAAATTATCGTTCTTAAAGATCAGCGGATACGATCCGTCAGATGCCTGCCCTTCGTATAGAACATCCATCTGCTCAATGCCATTGATGAGCATCATATCCTTTTCTTCCTTTAAGTCGAAAAGTTTACCATCTCCGGCCACTGCGTCGATCGTCCGGTAATCATTGATGCGCAGGTCCGGCGCTTCCTTGAAATACTCAAAATAGTTTCCGATGAACATTTTCTTAATGTCATCGTATTGGTCGACAATGAATAATTCCTCTTCCGTCAATTGCCGTCTTCCAAGGCCAAAATAAATGACATGCGTATAATCGCCTTTGACATATTCAGCTGCAGCGTCCTCAATGGATTGTATGGTGATATCCGAACTAAAATGCCCGACCAGCATATCCAAAATAGGCACTTCTTCTTTTTGTGTGTCTTCTTCAGCATGATACAGGATCAATACTTTCCGTTCTTCGCCGGATGAGTCATCAGCTGCAGCGATTAGCCAAGGGTTTGCGGCCAGGAAGGTGAGCAGCAATAGGAAAGATATTATTTTCTTCATCAACAGCGCCCCCTTTCCTACTTCGTCTCGTCTTCCATCATCAGATGATAATGGATAAAGTCAAAGAAATGCGTTTCTCCGTCGGAATTCCCCTCTATCATTTCCGTTGCGCGGGCCTTCACTTCATCTGCCCGCTCTTGTTCACCGATTGCTATAAAATACTCATTCATATAGAAATACATCGCCAGAGATTCATATGTGACTGTTGGTTCTTGCGTCTCTCGATCATATCTGCCATACAGACGGTTTTCTTCTTCCCATTCAGTTTTCAACCATTCTTCGAAAACATCAGAAGACAAGCCGATACGTTCCCGATTGATCGCAATAAGCAATTGGTCAATCATATGGACGATTTCATTTTCGACATATTTTTCATCCGCCACATCAAAATACTCCGGGAAAAACACTTCGTCTGCATTGACATTTTCAAGTAATTGGTCGGCTTTCATGTCTTCAGGGACATCTGCAATCAAATAGCTGAGTGTCACGCGCTGCGCAGGGTAGTTCACTTCCCAGTCGTAATAATCAACGGTATATTCATTATTTGTCTGGACTCGTGAAATGGTTTCGATGATCCGGTCTGCGGTTTCTGAGTACTCTGGCTGGCCGAATAATTGATCTGCCTGCCTGAGCGCAGCCGCAATACGGATATCGTCAATTAACGCGTTGACGGTAGCATCCTCGAAAATCAGCCAATTAATGAAAAAGTCATCTCCCTCTTCCACCACAAATTCATCCATGAGGTTTTCGTATTGCTCTGCGAACTTTTCTTCATCTTCCATCATGACCAAGTATTCCATATACAAGCCGATGCTCTCGGACAAATATTGCGAATCGGGAGTTGATGGGTAGGCATGGATAAAATTATCTTCGTCGAAATACGCTTCCGCAAAATCCTCCGGCACTGCTTGTTGCTCCACCGGTTGTTCTTCTGGTGTCTGCTGTTCATCAGGTTGCGGCGACGGTTCGTTCGCTTCCTCGCTGCAGGCAGCGAGCATTGCCACAGTCATCACCGGCAAGAGCCATTTCCTCATGAATCCACTCTCCCTTTGAAGCGCTGGGTTTTGTCCCAGGCAATCGTTTTTTTGCGCAATTTGCTCCATGTATATGTTGCCACGCTGCGGATCAGCAGCAAGATGAACAGTTGGGCATACGTGAAGTACATGACCAGCACATACAGCACATTGGTCAATGAAACATTCCGATCGACGACGAGCGCACTCAAAAGCTGCGCGGTATAGACGATATAGGTCATAAACCAAAGCATCATGAGCGGCGCACCGATGTTCGGGATATCAACTCCGGAAATGCTTAGGATGAAAAAGATGTCCGAAATCAGCAACATCAACACAAAAATCAGGTATGTGAAGAGATGCTGCAAACTAAGCACGAAAGTTCTGCCTCTCCAGTGCGACCAATCCTTCATTGATTTTTCCAGCAAATACAAGTTGCCAGTCAGCCAGCGTGTCCGTTGCTTGATGAACGCTTTCAATGTTTCGGGCTCCTGTTCCCAAGTGCGGGAAGTCGGAATGACGGGCAAAACATAACCTGCAGCTGTCAGACGGACTGTCAGTTCGGCATCCTCTGCCAAGGCATACACATCATAGCCTCCGAGTTTCTCGATGACCGAACGGCGCAGAAGCATATTTGTACCGGCGAGAGACCCAAGTCTGAAAAGAGCCCAGCGGCCGCATTGCATGAGCAGTTGGAACACTTGGAATTCGAGTGCGATCATACGGGTCAACACATTCGTATCGACATTTTTCGTTTTGACATATCCGACAGCCCCTGCAGCGTTCGGCACCGTTTCTGCCGCCTGGACCAATTTCTCCAACGCATCCGGCTCGGGTTCGTTGTCGGCATCATAGACGACAAAATAATCCGAATCCGTGACACTCAAACCGTAGTTCAAGACCCGTGATTTACCCTTCGGATTGCCGGGCGGCACAGGAATGTAATGGATGCGCGAAAAGACTTCCGCAAATTCTTGAACGATAGCAGCTGTTCCATCCTTCGAGCTGTCATCCAAGATATATACATCCAGCTTGCCTTCATATTTCAGCCGCGCCATGGCGCGCAATGTATTTTCAATGACGATTTCCTCGTTATGTGCAGGGATCAACACGGCCACGCTCGGATAATGTTTGATCTTCGGCGGGTTTCGGAACCGCAGCCGGTACCAGACGCCCCCGATCGTCACCGCGGAATAGAACAGCAGCAAAATCCAAAACAGGACAACTGTGGCAGTGATGAGAATATTCATATGGCTCTACCCAAAGCACGCGACAATTCATTCAAATTGGACACCTGCTCCTTTCTGACTTCATACGGCGAATCCAGTAAATTCAATTCCTGCTTCACCTTGTCACGGTAGCGCTCCATCATGAGGCGCACCCCTTCTTCATCAATATCTTTGAGCAGCAAGTAAATCGATTGCCCGGTCGAAGTCGCCAAGTCAAACTTCTGGCGGATGGTCGACAAAGTCGCCCGCTCCAATGATTCTTTAATGTTCTGTTGAGTGCGCTTGTTTTTCGTATTGATTGTGATTTCGACGAACCACGCTTCTTCCTGACGGCGCTCAGTCGTCTTCAACACCCATTGCGCCTGTTCAGTGAACTCATTGACAGTCAGGATATCCGTTTCCCCGTGGTATTTCTGAAGAAGCTGCACTTGGCGCCGCAATTCGCTCGCCTCATAGCCGATCTGCTTGATCTGGTTCAGCAGCAACCAGAACGACAAGATGAAGCCGGTGAACAGCAAGTGGCTATAGACATACATGATTTCCAAATCCGGCCGCTGTGTGAAGAAAAAGGCAAATACGGTCAAGAAAACCCCATAGCTCAAAATGATGCTTATGCCATAGAGGAATACATACCGTTCATGAATTAATGTCATGAACAAGATGGATAGCCCCGCCACCAGCAGCATTTCGGTGGAAAAAGGCAGAACCAGCGAGAATAACGCCCAACCGAATCCAAGCACCATCAAAATCAGAATTCCGAGCTTTAAATTATTTTTCATTCCGCCCACCCCATCGCATAGGTTAAAATACCTGTTATTTATTCCAATATTATAAATATTGAAATATCATAAACCTATACTACTACATTAGATTAATTTAAACTAGTATAAAAAGTATTGTCAGTAATAATATCCTGTGATTTTTTAAATATATTAGGCACAAATGTCTATATAATTCTAATTTTCAGATATCATTATCGTTATGAAGAAAGGCATATTATGCTTAAGCTAAAGCATTTGAAAGCGGATACAAAAATTGCCATCAACTTTTAAAATTTATTTCGTTTTCCTTCCCACTCCTCTATAAAAATGAGCAAGAAAAAAAACTGCCGGATCGGCAGCTTCCTTGTCACAAGTATGTGTACATGACCGGATTTTCCATGTTTTTCTTTAAGCGCTTAAATCCATTCTTTTTATAATACGCCCTGATTTTTTTGTTGTATGCTTCGTCCTGCTTAGAGGTATTCGTATAATAGCCTGGGATAACGACCAGCAACTCTACATCCAAGAACCGAAGCTCCTCTAGCATTTTCTGGCCGAACGATTCCCCGATGCCTTTGTTCCGCTCCTCCTCAGTCACCTGCAAATCGTCAAAAACCGCGACCAAGCCAAAGACATCATCGATATCCGGAATATGCTTCAAGTCCCGATAAACATCTCCCAAGCCTTCGGAGATATGCTCTGCATACATGGCCAGCGACTCAAGCGAACTGCGCTGGGGATTGAACAGATAGAAATGCGCATCCCCGACTTGCGGCTGTTCTTCCTGCCCCTTCAACGTGCAATCAGCTTTACAGGCAAAGATTTCTGTACCGGGCCGCATCTCAATCCGGTAGTCGACATGGATATCATCTTCTGTAATCATCGGATCTCCTCCTTCACTATGTCCATTCGGTTGAAGATATATCAAGTATGTCATTTATTATCAGAAAATTCAATCACTATATCAAACTATTGTCCTGCCTTTTCCTCAGCCAATTTCTTTTCGAACAGGTCGAGCAACTGCGCTTTCAATTCAGGCCGCTGCAAGGCAAACTCAATCGTCGTTTCGATGAAACCGTATTTTTCGCCTACATCATAGCGTTTTCCTTCGAATGCAAATGCTTGGACAGGACGGATCGCATTCAACTTTTCGATGGCATCGGTCAATTGGATTTCCCCTCCTGCTCCAGGTTCCTGTTCGGCTAATAAGCGGAAAATTTCTGGCGTTAGGACGTACCTGCCCATGATGGCGAAATTTGAAGGTGCATGGCCTGGCTCTGGCTTTTCGACAAAATGGTCGACTTTCATGAGAGCACCGTCAATTTCGGACGGCGCAACGATTCCATAACGGTGCGTTTCACTATCGCTTACTTCCTTCACTCCGATGACCGGGCTCTCCGTTATCTCGAACTGCTCGATTAATTGGTGAAGCGCCGGTGGATCATTTTGGACAATATCATCCCCGAGCAGCACCGCGAACGGCTCATCTCCAATAAAATGCCTGGCCGACCAGATGGCATGGCCGAGGCCAAGCGGCTGTTTTTGGCGGATGTAATGGATTTCCACTTCTGATGTAGCAAGTACCGAGTCGAGCACATCGAGCTTCCCTTGCTCTTTCAGGAGATGTTCAAGTTCAAAGGCATGGTCGAAATGGTCTTCAATGGCACGCTTGCCTTTTCCTGTAACAATGATGATGCTGGTGATGCCTGAAGCAATCGCTTCTTCAACGATATATTGGATTGTCGGCTTATCGACAATTGGCAGCATTTCTTTCGGCATCGCTTTTGTCGCCGGCAAAAAACGGGTGCCGAGACCTGCTGCGGGGATGATTGCTTTTGTGATCTTCATGGACCTTCTCACCTTTCTTAATGCAGTCGTTTACTTGAGAGTATAGCATTGTTTCCAAAAAGCAAAAAAGCCTCCGCTATGGCGAAGGCTCCTGCTTATACGAAAAGATGTGCGAACAAGACGATGATCGGCAAAGTGATCGCTGTACGCAAGAGAAAAATGACCAACAGCTCCCAAAACTTCACCGGAATATTCGAGCGCAGGATCAAGATGCCGATTTCCGACATATAGATTAACTGCGTTAGCGACATGCCAGCGATGACGAATTTCGTCAAATCGCTTTCGATGCTGCTGCCGAGCACCGCCGGGAGGAACATATCCGCGAATCCGACCAGTAAAGTCGGTGCCGCTTGTGCCGCTTCTGGCAAGCCTAAAAGTGTCAGCAACGGAATGAGCGGATACGCGATGATGCGGAAGATCGGCGTGTATTCTGCGATGACCAGCGCGGCCGTGCCAAGAGCCATGACCAGCGGGATCAACCCGAGCCAGATATCCATAACGGTGCCGATGCCGGACTGTGCCAGCTTCTTGCCGCTCGCGGCTTGGCTCGCTTTCAAGCGTGCGGCTTCAAATCCCCATTTGACCAAAGAAACATTCTCTGGAACGCTGTCGTCGATTTGTTTCCCGACGCCTTCCCGGTATGTATCAGTTTTACGGGACAAAGGCGGAATGCGCGGCATGATGACCGCTGCGACTAAGCAAGCGACCGAAACCGCTAGATAAAATGGCAGGAACAGGTGGCCAATGCCGATGACGTTTGCGACGACTAAGCTGAACGCGACAGAAGCGATGGAGAAAGTCGTCGCGATAACGGCCGCTTCGCGTTTCGTGTAATAGCCTTCATCGTATTGTTTCATCGTCACCAAAACACCTACAGGCGCAGCGCCCATCCAGGAAGCCATCGCATCAATTGACGAACGCCCCGGCAATGTAAATACCGGACGCATGACTTTATTGAGCAAAGTCCCGACAAACTCCATCAAGCCGAACTCGACAAGCAACGGCAAGAGAATGCCGGCAAACAAGAACCAGGTCAACAACACCGGAGCCAAGTCGTAAAGCACGACGCCCCCTGTATTGCGTGAAGCAATCGCTTGCGGGCCTATTTCATAGAAGGCCATGATACCAACCGCAAATCCGATAAAGCGGATTGCCAAGCTAACTGGTCCGATGATGAAAATCGGACGAAGCATATCGGAATTTTGGATGAATCCAGGTTTCACGATACTCGCTGCCAATCCTGCGAATGCTGAGAAGCCAAGAAGAACCAAAATGAATCCAGGAATCCACTCCCCGAATGTCGACAGCAAGAATGAAGCAAGAATGCCGACCCCGATTGTAATTTGCCCGTCATAGGAGACAGGGACAAGGAATAGCAAAGCCCCGATTAATGATGGGATGATAAATTTCCATGTTGCAGATGGCGATAAGGCCTGTTTCTCTTTTGGTATGCTGGTCATGAACGTTTCCCCCTTATATATATTCCCCTTCATTTGTTACTGCAAATTCGTTAATGCCTTGTCCAGTATATTGATGCCTTCATCAATCTGTTCTTTTGTGACCGTCAGCGGCGGAATCATCCGGATAACTTCTCCTGAATTGCCGCATAAATAGAACAGCACCCCTTGCTTCAGGCAATCATCCAATACCGTCATGACCGCTTTCCCGTCCGGGCGTTCGGTTTCTGGATCCATCAATTCGATTCCGATCATGAGCCCGACGCCACGCACTTCGCGAATGGTTGGATGTTTTTGTTTCAGCTTGTCCAACTCTTCCAGGGCATAAGCACCGAGCGTCTGCGCATTTTCCAATAGCCGTTCTTCTTTCAGCACTTCGATCGATGCAAGCGCCGCAGAACAAGCAAGTGGATTGCCGCCGAATGTCGTGCCATGCGTGCCGAGCGGCCATTGATCCATCAATTCTTTCGATGCCACCGTCGCACTGAGCGGGAGTCCGGCGGCGATGCCTTTTGCGACAGCCATGATGTCCGGCGTGACTCCAAAAGTCTGTGCGGCGAACCAATTGCCAGTTCGGCCGAAACCGGTCTGTACTTCATCGAATATCAACAGGATGCCGTGGCGGTCGCAGATTTCGCGCACTTTCGCCAGCCATTCTTTTGGCGGGATGATATAGCCGCCTTCTCCGAGCACCGGTTCCAAGATGATGCAAGCGACTTCTTCCGGCGTCACTTGGTGATTGAAGAGCTTTTCCATATCACGCTCCAGTTTTTCAGGGAAGAACACTTTCGGATCCGCTCCTTCCGGCAAATCATCCGGATGGGCATATGGCAATTGATAGGTCAGCCAGGACGGCTGCATATGTTTGCGGTATTTGCTTTTCGAAGTCGACACGCTAAGCGCGCCCATCGAACGCCCGTGGAAACAGCCGGTGAACGACACGACGTATGGTCGTTTCGTGACGTATTTCGCAAGCTTGATGCCGCCTTCGATCGCTTCTGTCCCACTATTCGCGAAAAAGAAATTATCCAGTTTCCCCGGCATGATTTGCTGGAGCTCGTATGCCAGCTTCAAGATCGATTCATAGATGATGACGCCGGACGGCCCGTGGATCAGATGGTCGGCTCCGTCTTTGATTGCCTGGACGACTTTCGGATGGCGATGCCCAACATTCTCCACGGCGATGCCGGATGTGAAATCCAGATAGGTCCGGCCATCCGCCCCGTAGTAATAACAACCTTCCGCTTTGACGACCGGTAGATTGGGATGGTCTTTCGCCATGCTTGGTGCCAGCAGATTGCCGATGGAATTCGTCATTTCCATCCAGTCCTGTGTTTGTTTTGTTGTCATAAGTCTTCATCCTTTCCTGTTGCAATGGCATGCTTTTTCAGTTTGCGCACGACAGAAGGCTGGCTGATGCCAAGCCGTTCCGCCATTTCAGTCGTCGTACGGTAGCGTTTCTTGGCGTTTTCCAGCACTTTCTTCTCGACTGCGTCAAGCAAATGCGGCAAGGTGCGGCCTTCAAGCTCAATGCCGACTTGCTCATCTTTCGCCGGGCGGTAACTAGCAGGCAAATCTTCGAGGCGGATGTCATCGTGCTCGCTTTCGAGATAGCTTCGTTCGAGCACGTTGCGCACTTCTCGGAAGTTGCCGGGCCATTCCAACTGCAACAGATGAACATATGCCGGATCCGCTAGCTTTTTCGAATCGCCGTATTTATCCCCGAGTTCTTCAATTGTCTGCGACAAATAGGCTTCTAGGTCTTCCGGGCGTTCACGCAGACCTGAAAGCCTGATCAGTGAAACGTGCAATAGATAAAATAGCGCTTCCCGGAAACTGCCTTTTTGGGTGTGTTCTTCTAAGGAAGCTTCGCTGATGGCAATCAACCGGATGTCGCGTTTTTCCACCAGCAGCTTTTCCAGCATTGATTGCGCACGGCCTGAAAGCTGGTCAATTTCGTTCAATACAAGCGTTCCTCCTTGCGCCAGGCTGAAATAGCCACCTTCGCCTTCAAACGATTCATTGAAAATTGTTTCCGGAATCGCACCGCAATCAACTTCAATGAAAGCCTTGTCCATTCTTGCACTGTTCTGGTGTATGAGTTTGGCAAATAAGCTTTTGCCGGTACCACGCGGTCCTTCGATCACCATGGCAGCATCGTATTCAGCCAATTTCATCGCGCTGCGCAACGCACGTTCGGATTGGGCACTGTGAGCAATGATTCCGTTAACCGGCAATTGCCTGCCCCGCAAATACGCCAATTCGCCTTTAACTCGGTCCATTTCCGTTTCCAGCGATTCCAGATATTCTTTTATGACCATCAGTTCTGAAACTTCATAGGAATAGCTGATGACATACTCCACTTCACGCTGTTCATCAAAGACAGGCATTCCGGTAATAAGCATCTTTTTACCCGTAGCAGTTTCCTGGACGAGCACCAATTTTTTCTTCTGCTCGATAACTTGCGGTGTGACAGCTGGTGTAAAGACGCCTTCCTGTTCCAACTCATAGATCGAGCGGCCCAGCAGTGCGGCGGGCTCCAATCCATAATGCAAGCCGCTCATTTCCGTTACTTTAATGATGCGTCCTTCCCGATTCGTGATGATGATATCTTCATCGTGCATGGCCATGACTTCTTCGACAGCGTCCGGCACAAGTAAATGTCGGTGCATGCTTCCACCTCTTTTATTCATTATTGTATAGACTATACGATAATGAATAATTAAAAAGCAAGACAATTCGAACAATTAATTTATTTCATTACAAAAATTCTGTTTTCTCCCAGAAAAGAAGATTTACCTTATAATCTAATAGACCTATTCTAAAAGTCTCAATTCAAGACTATACTATTCTAGATATTCCATTTATTTCACATATAGGAGGATTCAAATGAAAGCTGCGTTAACACTTATCACATCCCTCTTGCTGGCTCTTGCGATCGGAACAGTTCCGGCATTCGCCATTTCAGAGGACGACCGCGGGTTTAACCGCTTATTGGCTGAAATCGGCTGGGAAAAAGCGGATTACATCGATTATCTAGACAGCAAGGGCTGGACGCTGGATGATTTTTATTCTTCCACCGATCTCGGCACACCGCTAACAGAAGACGGTATTGCACAAATTATGAATACATACGAATTGACACGTACTGAATTGAACAGCCTGTTAGAAGAGTTCGGCGATTTGGATGCAGGTGTAGATGTATTGGATGGGGATTTCATTATTTTTATGGAAGAACTGGAAGATTCACTCGACTTCTATTTAGATTTCGAGGAACAGTTAACACCGATCACCGAAGCGAACTTGGCCTTGTTGCTTGAGGATTTTGGATTCACTTCAAAAGATGAGCTCGAAGAATTCCTCAATTTGTTTGATGATTCACTCGCAGATTACGAGTTTATCGAAGACTTGGAGAGTTCTATTATGTTCTATCAGGAAGAGTGGCTTTTTGATCTGGACATGGAGGGTGTATTCGCTGAATTTGGTGTGACCGAACAAGAACTTGAGCGCCTCTCCCAACATTTTGAAACACTCGATTACACAAATCCGGAATTCGAAGAACGTTTGATGGAACTCAGCGAGCGCATGATGGCAATCGAGGAATTTTCCACCGTAACCGAATTATCCGCGGAGCAAATTGCAGAACTTCTATCGATTTACGACGAGTTCATGGAAATTTTTGAAATGGAAGCCAAGTATTATTTCGTCAAAGGCGATGAGAAAAAAGAGATGAGCGTCCAATCCCTTATTTCTTTAGAGTCGACAGATGGCTATGACCTGTTGATCGAGCTTTATAATCTAGAAGGTGATTTTTTGGCAGATATCCTGTTGACCGCTGATATGTTCGGGTCAGACCTCATCGTCGACACCGGAAAAGAATTGGAAAACAGCACGCCAACGGTTATCCCACCATCTAAACAACCAGCTGATAACACGAACCAAACCGTCAAAGGCGGAAAGCTGCCGAAAACTGCTAGTGATTTCGCACAAAATACGGCAATCGGCCTGGGCTTTATCGCATTCGGCGCTTTATTGTACAGACGTACACGGGTGAAACCTGCATCATGAACAAAAAGAGAATTTCCTGGTTGATGACCATTGCAGCAGTTGCCATGATCACTTTCGGCCTATGGTTCAGCGGCACACAAGCGGCAACTTTCGCGAAGGGCTATCTTCTATATAAAGCAGATTCAGTTGCTGCAGAGGATTTTGCACCTAAGTTGCAAACGACTAACGCCGAGGTTTCTTTACCGGAAGCTGAAGAGGCCGAATCCATCATGGACCCAGTTGAAGAACAAGAAAAGGGAGAAGAAGCGGCAGAAGAAATAGCCCAACTCCCGAAAGACATCGACTACCCATCAGATCCACAAATCGGCGATTTAATGGGCGAACTGATCATTCCGAAACTGGGCGCAAGCTTGCCGATTATCCATGGCACTGATGAAGACGAACTGGAACAAGGCGTCGGCCATTATGCCGGCAGCGTATTGCCCGGCCAATCCGATAATTCGGTCTTGTCTGGGCATCGCGATACAGTATTCCGGGAACTTGGAAAAGTCGGCAAAGGCGATGAGTTCATCGTCCATACCGCCGATGGCACGTTCACTTACCGCGTCCGCCAAGTGCGCATCGTTGATGAAGATGACCGCACCGTCATCGTCCCGAAACCACGGGCCACTTTGACCGTCTCCACGTGCTATCCTTTCGATTTCGTCGGCTACGCGCCTGAGCGCTATATTCTTGTAGCTGACCTCGTCTCGGGCAGCTAAACAAAAGACCGCAGCCTCCCAAAAGGAAGCTACGGTCTTTTTGCATTCATTTAAAAAGCCCTGAATTCTCATTCAGGGCTTTTCACTATTCTACATTGACGATATCGGAAATATAGAAGAATCCGTAATCATCCATGACAATCGTGTAAACTTTCGTGCGTTCTTGCAACGACCAGTTGCCCTCTGCGTCCTTAAACTCAAACGCTTCTTCTGTATAGACAAGTGCGTGGTCTTCTTTAATTTCAATATTGGTAATATCAAGCTTGTTGAAAATATGTTCCATGTTCTTGCCGGCGATTTGGTCGATATATTCAATCATGCTATTGTAGATATCGCTTTGATAGACGAGCAAGTTCTGAACATAGTAGAAGTCTTCTTCCTGCAATGCCAGTTCGTAAAACTCCTGATAGCTCACGACAAATTCCGTCAACGATTCTTCTGTAAATTCGTGCGTCGTGCTGTAGTCGAATTCGTAATCTTCATCTTCGTAGCTGCTGTCGAAGTCATCGTAGACAGGGAAAATCTCCGCAACCGCTTCACGGCTCATCGGGTTTTTCGCCCATGCATCTAGTTGATCATACATGGAATAGAGCGGAATGGAGAATCCGATTGAATCCCCTTCAGGGAACAGCAGTGAATTGATGCCGATCACTTTTCCAGTACCTGCGTCAAGCAGCGGACCGCCGCTTGAACCTGGCGCAAGGGCAGCATCGATTTGGTAAATATTTTCGTAAGTGAATTCCTGGTAGAAATCACGGTCGATGCCAGTCAAATAACCCATGGATGCGGTATTCTCAAAACCGGACGGGCTGCCAAGCGCGATGACTTCCGTTCCGACATCGGTTGCCGTCATTTCCACTTCCAATGGCTCGATTCCCGTCAAGTCGTTGACTTGGATCAAGGCAATATCGGATTCAGCGGAAATCCCGACGACGGTTCCTTCATGATCCTGGCCGTTGATATTGCGCACAATCACATCCGTGTACCCTGACACAACGTGGGCGTTCGTTACGACCATGCCCGTTTCCGTGAACAAGAATCCGGAACCTTGGCCGCCTTCTGTCAAAATGGTGTAGACGCGAGATTGTGCACCTTTAATGACGGCCGTCTTATCTTTCTTTTTCGGCTCGACTTTTTCTTCCTGGTCGGAAGGGTGCGTGATATTTTCTGCTTTCGTCACAGTTCCTTCAACCGGTTCTTCAGAAGATACTTGTGTTTCCGGCTCTTCCACCGGCATTTCTTCTTCCGCTGGCTCTTCTACCGGCTCTTCTTCCACCGGTTCTTCCTCAGGCAGCTCTTCAGGTACTTCTTCAGGTACTTCTTCCGACGCTTCGGTGTCTTCCTGAGGCAATGCCACTTCCGGTTCTTCCTCACCTATTAATTGCCCTAATCCAAATCCAAGACCCAATAACACGGCCAACAATACGAGCGCATACATGAATTTATTGCGCTTCGGTTTGCGTTGCTTTCTTGTGGCAAGCGGCGCTCCGCAATTGTCACAGAACTTTGCAGACTCATCATTCATCGTGCCACACTTTGTGCATTTCATAGCTGTACCTCCTGCCGGACATAATTCATCCCCGAATTTTCTTCATTATAAACCTTAGAACGCCAAACCTCCACCTTAGGTTGCCTTTGTAATATTTTGTCCTTATTTGGTAATAAATTTCAAAATTCAGAACATGTTTTTTAGGTCTTTATATTCATCTAAACTGTTTAAAGTGCCATTTTTCCTGACATTAGCAGAAATCGAATAAATTGACCGTCTCGTTCTTTTGGGAAATGCTTTTGGGATAATCGCATAGGAGATTAGAACTTGCCAGCTGCAACATCTTACTATAAAAAAATTTCCACAAAAAAAGCAATGCCTCAGCACCGCTTTCTGCACTTGCTTATATGGGAATTCTCGACAAGTTCAGCGAACGTCGATACCGGTAAGTGTCTCCTGTAGTTCCAGAACCTCGCCGAATAACTGTACATCCGCCTCCCCACTCGCTTTTGCTTGGTCGTTTACACGCTGCAGCAGTTCATCCAACTGGCCTTGAATCTCTTGATACTCCTCAATCGTCAACGTGCCTTTGCTGTCTACGTGACGTTCCAGCTGTTCCAATTCTTCTTCCACATCGTCTTGAGGACCCAGGCGTTCGATCACTTCACGGCCCGGCTCATACTTTTTGCCGTTCGGTAAATTCTCGCTTGCCAATGTTACAGGTTCGAAATGCGCCATGAATACCATGCCAAAAGCAAGTGCAGAAAGTGAAATGTTCAGAGCAGAAATCTTCAAACGATCTTCCTCCTTCGAATTGGTCTGCTTTCACTTCTAGGCTAACCGATTTCCCCGTTTCCGTAACCCCTTTCGCACCAGTCTTCATCAACACTTAACAAACTTTACATTCAGTTGTCAGCGCAAAGAAAAAAACCGCTGTATCAGCGGCTTTTTTATCATCTGTAATCTGCACGGGTCATTCGCCCATTGTATGGCAGCCTTTTTTGCTGCTCCAAATCACGTTCACGGTTCTCGATCTTAGCAGCAATGATGCCAAGCAAAGTTCCAAATGCAGCTCCTGCGGCTACTTCGATCGGCTGATGTCCGAGTAATTCCTTCAATTCTTTATCCCGTTCCACAAATTCAAAACTCGGGAATTCCCCGGAAATTTTTGTGAAGCTGTCCTCGAGGTCATTGACAAGACGTGCAATTTCGCCTGTGTGGCGGCGTATTCCTTGCGCATCATACATGACGATGGCACCGAATACGACAGCGAGGGCGGTTTCCGTGTGGCGTGCACCCTTATTGGAAGCAACGTATGCGGCGAGTGCCGAAACACCTGCTGAGTGGGAACTTGGCATGCCGCCTGTCGTAAACGCTTGCTGCCAATCCCATTTTCCTGCCACCACTTTATGCGTGACTATTTTCAATCCTTGTGCGATGCCGATCGCCCCGAGCGACGTGATCATTCCGCGGTTCATCTTTCTCATCTTTTCATCCTCCAATACAGTAGCTGCTGCGGCTTATGCCGCCTGATAACTCCCTTTACCCTGAAATCCCTAAAGATATGTAAAGGGAGGAAATATTTTTGGAGGAAAGCTTTATAAATAGGTCAAAGTGCCACTATTTTAATTGCAGGTCAATTTCAAATTTCACACCTGGTGTGACAGCGCCCTTGCTGCCGAAGATCGAATAGGCAGGATACGAAGAAAGCAAGCTTTTCGTTGGAGATGGAATCGAATTCGTCGCAGTCAACAAAATTGGCGCGTCTTTTTTAGCCGCAAGAACCGACCCAGCCAAAGCGTCAGGAAAATTTGTGCCGGTCGCGATAAAGGCTTTTTGTTTGCCCATCGGCAAGCCTTGGTTAATCAATTTGCCGGTCTCAAAGCGATTGGCCCCGCCGTAGCGTGTCGCTCCAGGCAATTGTCCCATGACTTCATTGCTGACAGCCCCTGTGCCTCCTGTGACGATCGTTGTGTTCTTACCAGACAAAGCCGTTTTAGTTTCTGCAGGCAGCGTAGCCGTCCGCGTCAGCAAAATCGGAATGCCATTTTTCGCTGCGTACGGCGAAACGGAAAGAACATCAGGAAAATTCTGGCCGTTGGAGACGACTGCCCGGTCACTTTCAATATCATTTGCGATCATGGCGGCCGTCTCGTAGCGTGTCTTGCCGCCGATTCGTTCTACAATGCTGACCAGCTGCTGCACTTGCGTTTTAACCGTCGCCGACAGCGCCCCATTGCTGCCGAGAAGAATGGCTTTATCAGGGTTCAAACGGCGGATTTCAGCGGCGGCGGCCGGGTGAAGGCTGTCGCCTTTCGTCAACAGGATCGGCGCATTTTCCTGATAGGCAAGCGGCCCGCCCGCCAATGCGTCAGGAAAATCATTTCCTGTCGCGATGACCACTGTGGAAGCCGAGCTCCAACCCGCTCTGGAGATTGCGACTGCTGTTTCATAGCGTGTCGCACCGGCCAAGCGATTCGACCAGTGGCTGGCATCCAAAGTCAACGCACGGTCGACATTCAAGCGGCCGTGTCCATAATATACATCTTTCCCGGCTGTCCCGAGATCTTTTGCCGTCAGCATCAAGCGACCTGCGATATCGCTGTTGCTGAGTTTCGGCTCATTTGCTTTCAATAAAGCTGCAGCTCCTGAAACGATTGGCGTAGCCATGGAAGTTCCGTCCAGCCCACCGAATGACTTATCGGGGAAAATGGAAAATACGCCAGTACCCGGTGCCGCGATGTCGATCGTTTTGCCGAAATTCGAAAAGTCGGAGCGCTCATCCCCAGCATCCGTCGAAGCAACCGACACCACATCTGGATAAGCAGCCGGGTAATAAGGGGAACTGATGTCATCGTTGCCTGCTGCCGCCACCACCAAAACATTTTTGGAATGCGCATATTCCACAGCCTCTCTTAAGACGTTCGTATCGGAATACGCAACCAAACTCATATTAATGATATCTGCCCCGCTGTCCACGGCGTAGTAAACGCCAGCCGCCACATCAGAGATAAAGCCGTCTTCGCCGTCAAACACATCGATTGGCATGATGCTCGTTGACGGTGCCACTCCTACACCGAACAATCCATTGCCCATATTTCCGGCGATCAGCCCTGCTACATGTGTGCCATGAACTTCTATACTGACATCGCCCGATTTCCCAGTAATCACGCTGTATGGGGAAACGATGCGCCCTTTCAAATCCGGATGCAGCAAATCGAATCCATCGTCAACGACCGCTACCAGCACATCCGCTTTGCCGGTCGTTTTATCCCAGGCAGATTCGGAACCGATGAGCTGGTGATGGTATTGATACCCTGCGTAAAACGGGTCGCTCGGTATCGCAGCCAGTTCCACACGCCGGTCAGGTTCAGCATATTCAATATTGCCTTGTCTAGAAAGCTCTGCGATGAACGATTCCACGCTCTGCCCATCTGGCACATCGAGCGTGACGATTTGCCCGCCGCCTGTTTCCGCTGTCGTGACTTTCTGTGCAATAACTGCGCCTTCAAACCTACCCTGTTCACGCATTTTCACTATGATGCGGTCTGCCGGTTTTTCTGATGCAGCCTGTACTTGCCCAGCCGTGCTGATGCCTATTAGAGAAAGGGCTAATGTCATAGCCGCCAATGCTGTAGTTGTCTGTTTCATGGTCATTCTCCTCACGCCCCCATAGTCTTTCCACTCTATATTTTCTGATAATTCAAATAGTTATTTACAAAAATTATACGACCTTTCCGAACAAATGCCTAGACAATGTAAAAATTCTTTTGAATTTAGATAAAAAATGGATATTAATCTCTACCCTTTGAAAGCCTTCTTTTAGCACTATAGGCGCAAGTTTTATTATTTTAATCAAAAAAACAGCCCCTTATCAAATGAATGATAAGGGGCTGTTGGAACTAGCAGAACTTATTTACTTAATTCGGATTGAGCTGTTGGAATGACCGCTTCATGGAGAAGGATCTCCAGCTCTTCCATATAGCGTGTTTTCTGCTGGGCTGTCCAATTGAATACGCCTGCCATATAATCTGCAGCGGCTTCTTTATGGGCGTGTACCCAGTGGATGTCGAAATACAGCGCGCCTGTACGGCGGATAAAGAAGTCGACCGGCTTGCACACAGCTTCCGATTCAATTCCATAGCGCAGCATTGCATAGACAAGCGGATCGAGATTATGCGATGCCGCATCAGCCAATCCGTCTGTATAATGGCGCAGCACATGGTCGACGTTCGCACCATAGCGGTTGACGAGCAATTCCATCGCATCTTCCGTGAGCCCAAACTCGGCCGCACGTTTCAAGCGATCGGCTTTGAATGTTTTAAAGCCTTTAGAACCGCCAACTTCCCCGCCGGACAGCGCCATTTTTTTCGTGGATACTTTCTTGAAAGCAGTACCGTATTCCTCTTGAAGTTGCTTAGTGACTAGGTCCATGATGCTTTCGCCCATTTTCCGGTAGCCAGTGAGCTTGCCCCCGGCGATTGAAATCAATCCGGAATCCGATACAAAGATTTCGTCTTTACGGGAAATCTCGGATGGGTCTTTGCCTTCTTCATGGATCAGCGGGCGCAATCCTGCCCAGCTTGACTCGATATCAGCCGCAGTAATCGCTACGTCCGGGAACATGAAGTTAACAGCTTCTAGAACATAGTCGCGGTCTTCCGTTGTCATCGTCGGGTGCGCGATATCTTGTTTGTACACCGTATCGGTCGTGCCGACATACACTTTGCCTTGGCGCGGGATGGCGAACGCCATGCGGCCGTCCGGCATATCGAAATAGATCGCCTGCTTAAGCGGGAAGCGGGACTGGTCAAACACCAAATGGATTCCTTTTGTCAGCTGTAAAGTCTTGCCTTTTTTCGATTTGTCTTCTTCGCGCAAAGTATCGACCCACGGGCCAGCCGCATTGACGATTCTCTTCGCAAAGATTTCGTGGATCGAGCCATCAAGCTGGTCTTCTGCTACCACGCCGACCACTTTGCCATTGTCGTAGAGGAACCCTTTTACTTTCACGTAGTTCAGTGCAAGCGTCCCTTTTTCGACAGCTTTTTTCATGACTTCCATCGTCAAGCGCGCATCGTCTGTCTTGTATTCGACATAATAGCCTGCGCCTTTCAACCCTTGTTGTTTCACAAGAGGCTCGCGGCGAATTGCTTCTTCGCGGGAGAACATTTGGCGGCGTTCGCTTCTTTTCACGCCTGCCAAGTAATCGTAGACGCGAAGGCCGACATTGGTGCTGAGCGGTCCGAATGTGCCGCCTTTGTGGAATGGCAGCATCATCCATTCAGGTGTCGTGACGTGCGGCCCGTTTTCGTAGACAATTTCACGTTCTTTGCCGACTTCTGCAACCATTTTCACTTCGAATTGCTTCAAGTAACGCAAACCGCCGTGTACGAGTTTCGTTGAACGGCTTGAAGTTCCTGCTGCGAAATCCTGCATTTCCAGGACCCCTGCACGGACGCCGCGTGCTGCAGCATCGAGCGCAATCCCCGCTCCTGTGATTCCGCCTCCGATGATCAATACATCCAGTGGCGCTTGTTTCATTTGTCCATAAGTTTCTGTGCGTTCTAGGCTTGAGAATTTCATTCTTAACCGACTCCTTTTCCAATATTTTCCATATTAAAAAGAGAGACCTGTACACAGCCGCAGATTTATATCTGCTGTACTGGCATGGTCTCTCCTCGTCTCCGGCCATTTATCTCTCGTGTGATTAACTTGTAAGTTTAGTTGACGGGCTTGAATGTACGAGTTGCGGCTACCGCATTTTGCCAGCCTGTATACAGTCGCTCGCTTGTTTCGTCGGACATTTCCGGCTCGTAAGTTTTGTCAAGCTGCCATTGTGCGGCAATCTCGTCTTTGTCTTTCCAGAATCCTGTTGCCAGGCCTGCCAAGTAAGCAGCCCCGAGCGCCGTTGTTTCTTGGATGCGCGGGCGTTCAACCGGTACGTGAAGCAAATCCGACTGGAATTGCATCAGCATATCGTTGCCGACTGCGCCGCCATCGACGCGCAAAGTCTTCAATTCGATCCCTGCATCTTCTATCATAACATCTACAACGTCTTTTGTCTGATATGCGAGCGCCTCGAGTGTCGCACGAATGAAATGTGCTTTCGTCGTGCCGCGTGTCAAGCCGAATACAGCGCCTCTCGCATCAGTATCCCAGTAGGGCGTACCGAGTCCGACAAATGCCGGTACCATGTAGACACCGTCAGTCGAATCCACTTGTTTTGCGAAATCTTCACTCTCAGGTGCCGTCTCGATAACCTGCAGCCCGTCGCGCAGCCATTGAATCGCAGAACCTGCTACGAAAATACTGCCTTCAAGCGCATATTCGACTTTGCCGTCGACGCCCCAAGCAAGTGTCGTCAATAAGCCATGTTCAGATTCAACAGCTTTTTCACCAGTGTTCATCAGCATGAAGCATCCAGTCCCGTAAGTGTTTTTCGCCATGCCTTTTTCGAAGCAGGCTTGACCGAACAATGCTGCCTGCTGATCGCCGGCAATCCCTGCGATCGGCACTTCATGGCCAAAGAAATGATAATTGATGGTATGCGCATAAATTTCTGATGACTGGCGCACTTCGGGCAGCATGCTCTTCGGCACGGTCAGGATGTCGAGTAGTTCATCGTCCCACTCAAGATCGTGGATATTGTACATGAGCGTACGGGATGCGTTGCTGTAATCCGTGATATGCGTCGAACCACCAGACAAACGGTAGACGAGCCATGTATCGATGGTACCGAACATCAAATCGCCATTGTCCGCTTTTTCTCTCGCGCCTTCGACATTGTCCAAGATCCATTTCACTTTCGTGCCGGAAAAGTACGCGTCGATCAAGAGGCCGGTCTTCTTGCGGAATGTATCGTTCAATCCCTGGTCTTTCAATTCATTGCAGATGCCGTCTGTTTGGCGCGATTGCCAAACAATCGCTTTATAGATCGGCTTGCCAGTATTGCGATCCCAGACGACGGTCGTCTCACGCTGGTTGGTGATGCCGATACCTGAAATTTCGGATGGGTCAACGTCTGTTTTACGCAATACTTCTGCAATGCACGCCAGGACCGAAGTCCAAATTTCATTGGCGTCGTGCTCGACCCAACCCGGTTTCGGGAAAAATTGCTGGAATTCCTGCTGGCCCGTACCGACAATCTCGCCGGCATGGTTCAACAGGACCGCCCGTGAACTGGTTGTTCCTTGGTCGATCGATAAAATATATTTTTTACTCACTGGAATCTCCTCCGCTAACTTATGAAATGGTTTTCTCTTTTAATTGCTTGGTCTTCGCTCGACCATTTTTCAATTCTACACTGGCTGTACCGATAAATACCAGGACAAGCACTAAACTTAATGCGAAGAATGGCAAACCGTAATCTCCCGTAAACAAGGCTTTGTAGAAAACTGCCCCGTAAATCCCCCCTAAAGCAGGGCCGACAATCGGTACCCAAGCATAGCTCCAGTCAGAGCGGCCTTTTCCTGGAATTGGCAGCAACGCGTGTGCGATACGTGGCCCCAAATCACGGGCAGGGTTGATCGCATACCCTGTTGTGCCGCCAAGCGACATGCCGATCGCGATGATGAGCGCGCCGACGATCAACGGGTTCAAGCCTTCCGTAAAATCATTGGCCCCGATGAACAATAAGCCCATGACCAACACAAAAGTCCCGACAATTTCACTGATCAAGTTGGAAAACGGACGTCGGATAGCCGGAATTGTCGCAAAAACGCCAAGCTTTGTTTCGGCTTCTTTCGTTCTTGCCCAGTGTGGAAGATAGTTGAAGAAGACGATGACGGCACCGATGATGGCACCCAAAATTTGTGCGGTAATATAAACCGGCACCTGTGACCACGGAAGTTCACCGATAGATGCAAAACCTAAAGTGACTGCCGGATTCAAATGCGCTCCCGAGAAATTCCCGACTGCATAAACGCCCATTGTTACCGCGAGTCCCCAAGCGATCGTGATGACGATCCATCCTCCGTTTTCCGCTTTTGAATCTTTTAATGTTACGCCTGCTACGACACCCGCACCAAAAATGATGAGGATCATTGTACCGATCAATTCTGCTAAAAATACTGTCATTTTCCATACACCCCTTTTTCAGATCCTCCGCTTATATCGAACCTGTCAAATGACAAGGCACGCTTTCCAGCAGAATTTCCATGTATAATCAAGAACTGGCCACAAAAAATCCGCACCGAACGAAGGCCCAATAAACTGGGCCTTGTCCGATGCGGATCTCTTTTCTCCTGCACGGTCCTTAACTTGTAAAATCAATTTAGCAGTTTTTGAAAACGCTGTCAACAATTATTTGGGGATTATCTGGGAGTGATGGAAATTGAAAAAAATCGGCACGCGCCCTTTCTGAAGAGCGATCGCCGATGAGTGAGCTTTACAAACTCAGGTATCCCACAGTTCTGCCTGGGATGTCGAGACGGCTTCCGCCCCGCCTTGGTATGCAAGTTCGATATCTTCCCTTGTGCGGATCAAGCCGCCTGCAATGATGGGGATGCCCGTCCGTTCGTGCACTTCTTTGATGATTGACGGGATGAGCCCCGGCAATAATTCAATGTAATCGGGTTTTACTTGATCGATCAAGCTTAAATTATGTTCGAGCGCATGGCTGTCGAGCAGGAACAATCGCTGGATCGTCGTCAATTTATTTTTCTTCGCAAGAGCGATGACATTGCTTCTTGTCGAGACGATGCCATCCGGTTTCACTTCCCGGACCAAATACTCAATGCCGTAAGCGTCCGTTTTCAGGCCTTGAATCAAATCGGCATGCAAAATCACTTTCTTGCCAGCCTTCTTCGCAGCCGCAACAAGCGGCTTGAGCTGGGCGAGCCGGACTTCCAGGAAAATGATGGTCTCCTGGTCACTGGCAAGCAGCCGTTCAAATTCCTTTAGGTTACGCATGACAGGCACTACGCCTTTTAACTTAACCAACAGATTTTCCTCCTCCGTTAAAAAACAATCTACGGACATTATGCGCCAGCTTTGTTTCCTGCACAACTATTTCCCCCCGGCTTCATTTCACCAGCCAATTGCGATAAAATGGAAGTAATCATCCAAAAGGAGTTGGCGGTCATGCGAGTCAAGAAAGTGCAGAATGTTTATCAACTGGCTTTTATGCCTACAGTGTTTCCGGTAAATTGTTATTTGGTCGAAGAACAGGAAGGCTTGACGCTCGTCGATTGCGCTTTGGGTTTCGCGGCTAGGGACATCGCTTTGGCGGCAAAAACCATCGGCAAACCGATTACAGAAATCGCGCTGACTCATGCACATATCGATCACGTCGGTGCACTCGACGCTTTGAAAAAACAGTTCCCTGCGGCGCAAGTTTCCGTCTCGGAAAGGGAAGCAAAAATCCTCGCTGGGGATAAGAGCGCTTCCCCGGAAGATGGGGGCAAACCCGTCAAAGGCGGAATCCCGAAAAATATCCAGACGACACCGGACCGCCTGCTGCAAGAAGGTGATCGCGTCGGCTCACTCGAAGTCTTCCTGTCCCCCGGGCATTCCCCCGGTTCGATTTCCTTTTTCGATAGACGTTCAGGCGTCCTCCTCGCAGGAGATGCCTTTCAGACACGCGGAGGCATTGCTGTTTCCGGAACCTTCAAGCCGCTGTTCCCGTTTCCGGCGATGGCGACATGGGACAAGCGTACAGCGCTCGACAGCGCCAAGAAATTGACCTTGCTGCAGCCAAGCTATCTCGCCGTCGGGCACGGCCGACTGCTTGACCATCCTGTGCGCTTCATGGAACAAGCAATACGCGATGCCGAACAAAAATTAAAACCCTAGCCACTTACGGCTAGGGTTTCCAGAGTGTTGAAGAAGTCTATAATCCGCTATGAGTGAAAAAGGAAATCACCATTTCTACATTCAAAAATCAATGTGCTATCTGAGTATTTGGAGAAGGGTTCGCTCGACTCCTGTGGGACTAGCGGGTTTGAGAGACCCCACAGGAACGCAGTGACGAGGAGGCTCGATTCCCGCCCCACGGAAAGCGAGCGATAAGCTTCGGAAAATACGGTTTCCTGAGTTCCTCGACAGCCTGAAAACCCTAGCCACTTACGGCTAGGGTTTCTTCTGTTTCAATTGCTGGCGACCGACGCGCATAAACCAAACCGGCCGCGTGATTTCCGATACTTCCTCCACACGCCGGACGATTTCAAACCCGACTTTTTCGTAGGCACGGATCGCCGGCTTGTTGCGGATATCCGGATCAGTAACGCAGCACGTCACCGAGCCGTCGCAAAACACCACTTCCTCTAAAAAGCGCCGGATGATCGCTTGGCCAAAACCTTTGCCGCGATAGGCGGGCGACCCGATAAGGATATCCAGGCCAGCTGCACGCTGTAATTCCTGAAACTGTTCACTGCCCGGATAATCGCTCCAGCGAAATGTCTGGATATAGCCAATTGGTTGCTCCAGATAATAGATAAGATACGGTTCAGTCGGATCCCGGCCTTTGATGCTCCCGACAAATTCGCGCACAAATTCCCCGTAAGTTCCATTATAGCTATATCCCCAAAACCGGTTGATCTGTGGCTCTTTCGTGATCCATTCGTAAAGTTGCGGCAAATGTTCCCGGCGCAAACGTTCGAATCTAAGATTTTCAACCTGTAAGGCCATGAAGCATCCCTCCCCGTAGGCGCGGCTATTTCCGGTCTTTATCTACCGGGGGCCGCAAATATTCTTCCAAATGCTCATTCGGTAATGAAAACATCGATTCTACAGGCGAATAATTCCCGGCAAGCCGACCGATCGGCGCGAGCTTTTTCGTATCGATTCTGCCCTTGTCATATAATTCATCCTGGATGTGATAGCGCAGCACCTGTCCAATTACAAGATGATCGTCGCCAAGCGGAATGACCTGCACCAACTCACATTCCATGCTGACAGGCGACTCTTTGACACGCGGTACCGAAACCACTTCCGACGAAGCAGGCGTCAAGCCTACATAAGCGAATTCATCAATCTCCGGTGCAACATGCTCCCCGGTTTTCGCCATTTCATTCGCAAGGGACGCCGAAACGATATTGACGACAAACTCGCCGCGCTCCCGGATATTCGTCAGCGTGTCTTTCACTGTGCCTGCCCGGGTCTCGACCCCTTCACCGATGGAAAAGATCAACATCGGCGGATTTCGCGAGGCGACCGTAAAGAAACTGAAAGGCGCCAAATTCAACTCGCCACCGGACGATACGGATGATACCCAGGCAATCGGCCGCGGCAACACGCTGCCGATCAGCAGTTTATAATTTTCCTTGCTCGTTTGTTGTGCAGGGTCGATAATCACGAATGTCCACTCCCTTTTCTATTCCTCCGAACCGTTCTGCTTTGCATGATCGATCGACTTCTGCAGCAAATAGCCGAATAGCGAAATTCCCGCCAAATACGGCAGGATCATCATGCCGAAGCCGGTCCCGAACTCTTCCATAGTTCCCATAACTTGAAGATACAGCCCCCAAGCTATGTACAGTACATACCCGACTGCCACAAAACCAAGCCAGATGTACCGCTTCAGCCACCAGGGCAATAATAGCGGCGCCAGCAAAAATACCCCCAATTGGATGTGGCCCATCCATTCATATACAAGCTCCACCGCTTTCACGCTCCAGCCATTACATAATTATCCAGCCAAATCTCCAGTGCCTTTCAGCCGTATTTCCCACCCGTTGATGTTAGTTTAACCTTTCGCCATCAAGCAGCTTGAACCCTTTTTCCGTGAGTTTTTCCCTACAAAAAATGCACATTTTCTTGCGTGGTCAGGCCATGGAGAACGCCATTATTACGCGCACCGAATTACTAAAATAGGCCTACAAAATAGTCATGTTTTCTGTCATTTCTGACAATATAGGTTTATAATACAGTTAATAATTAGGGAGGTGTCCTATATGGAATGGGAACGCAAGCTCGCCCAGTGGCGTGCTGAAGGGCTCATCGATCAAGAGACAGCTGAGCGTATCCAAGCGTTTGAAACCCGTCAGCCGAAAAAGCGTAAACTGCCTCTTTTGCTCATCATCGGTTTGATCTTTTTCGCGCTCGCCGTCTTCAGTTTTATTGCCGCCAACTGGCAAGCCATACCGGCAATCGCGAAAGTCGGCATGGTCGTATTGCTCATGTGGATTTTTTACGTACTTGCTCATTTCTCCGAGAAAAAACATTTTGGCCATCCCGTCATTTTCCGCATACTCGGCTATGTGATGTTCGGCGCAAGCCTAGTCGTGACTGGCCAAACCTTCCATCTCGGCACCGGTTCGAGTATCGTGCCATGGGCGTTGTTCATCGCTGCCATCGCACACTTCTTCATTTGGCGCCATGCCGCATTTACCGTATTGGCGTTCATTAGCGGGATCACCATCCTGACATCGGCAGCTCCTGGCATCGGCTTGATCGAATGGCTGCTGTTCATCGCCGTTACGCTCGCTTGGTTCTTCCTGAGTAAAGACGGGCCGACGATGATCTTCAGCTGGCTCCTGCTGCTCGGTTCCGGGTTTCTCGTATGGAGCATATGGGACATCGACAGCCCGCTCGTGCCGATCTGGACCTTGTTTGTGCTCACCTTGCTGTTGCTGCTGATCCCAAAAGACAAGCAGAAACTATTGAGCCCACTTTATTTAATCGTTGGGGGCATCCAGCTGATCGTCTTCCTGGCGATCCGCGGGGAAAGCGATATGGCTTTCGCCGAATTGACCATGCCCGAATCGATCGCTCTTGCAGCAGCGGGGGCTGCAGTGCTGGCACTTGCCTACTTCCGCGAACGCCATTTGATGTGGCTTGGCGTGCTTGGGCTCGTCGGTTTCATGCTCTTCGATGAAACGGCCATCGCCTTAGCCATCGTCGCGGAATTGACCGCGCTCGCCTATTTGATCATCGCCCAGCGTCAAGATCAGCCGCTCGCTTTGGGCTTCGTTTATTTCATCGTCGTCCAATTCGTCATCTATGTCATCTATGCGTGGGAACGGCTCGACATGTCGCTGTTCTTCCTGATCGGCGCCATCCTGCTGTTCGTGCTATCAGGCATCGCCTGGTGGCTTAACCGCAAGAAAGAAGGTGCAGTGACATGAAGAAATGGCTAATGCCTGTTCTGCAGACCGTCTTCGTCGCATTGCTCGTCGTCAGCTTTTACGCCACTTCCTGGTTCGGCGAGCAATACTTATTGCGTGCTGAACCCTACGATCCGTTCGATCCGTTCTACGGTGAATACGTCATGCTGCAGTATCCCGACCTTGACGCACCTGCTGGAATATCCGACGGCGCCGTCTACTTTACCTTAACGGCAGGCGAAGATGGCTACGCCGTCATCGACCGCATCGAGGAGCGCCCGTTCTTCGGCGCCATCAACGGCAGCAAATACGACCGCCGTGTTGTCGCGCCGCAGCTTGAAAACTTTTATGTCGAGCAAGGCCGCGGCCCTGAACTTGAAGAAGCGGTCGACCTCGAAGTCACCATCGACGTTGCGCCTTGGGGTTCCATACGCCCCGTCAGTATCGCTCCAAGAGAAGAATGATGGCATAAACAAAACCCGGCATGCAGCATGCCGGGTTTTTCGTTTGGCTTGAATCTATAAAGTGGCGGAAAAGATGATCGGTAAAGGCGCATTTCACTGCACTTCTCCGAGTACACTCGCCCGTTCTAGCAAGCAGCTCCGGTAATATTGATCCATCTCTTGCCACAGCGCTTCGTTGCTGAAATTCTGGCGCACCCATTCCGCTCCGGCAGCTCCTAAAGCCTCGCGCAGTTGAGCGTCGCTGATCAACGTTTCCAGTTTCGCCATGACGTCTTCGTGGTTATCAGGGTCGACCAAATAGCCAGTTTCTCCCTCGACCAAAGTATCGCGCGCACCCGTGACGTCCGCTGCAATGACCGGTATTCCCGTCAGCGCAGCTTCAGCCGACACATTGCCGAACCCTTCTCGTTTTGTCAGGAATAAAAACAGATCCATCAAATGATAAAACGGTACGGGGTCCAATTGGTAATCTTCGTGGACGATATGCGGGTGGGTGGTAATGGTCTCGCGCGTCCACTCGGAAACCGCATCCGCCGATTCGTAATCGCCGACGATGAGCAGCCGCAAATTCGGATACTGTGCATGCAGCTCAGTAAACGCACGCACCGTTTCGTCGATGCCTTTGTCTTTCGTGATCCGCCCCATCGACCCGAGTACAAGTTCTTCGCCGGTCCATCCATATGCTTGGCGTTTTTCCTCCACACGCCGTTTCATCTCGTCATCCAGCCCAAAACACTGCAGGTCAAAACCGTTGACGCTGCCATGACCGAGAATTTTAATTTTATCGGCTGGGGCGATGCCAAGCTCGACAATTTGGCGCTTCAGGCTCGGCGATACCGCCAGCATATGAGTTGAGGATGCTGCGGCGATTTTCTCTGCCATCAGCAGGATGTGCCTCTTGATGCCCCCGGTCGTCTCGAGGCGCAACCCCAGCACATTATAGATGCGCACCGGCACCCTGCAGAAATAAGCAGCAAGTGATACAATCAACCCCGCTTTTGGCGTTCCGGCATTGACGATATCCGGCTTTTCCGCACGGATGACGCGCATGCAGGCAAACAGCGACTCTAGATCTTTTTTCAGGGCAATTTCTCGCTCCATATTGACGTGCAGTACCTTCACGCCTTCTTCTTGTTCAAAGATTTCCGCATAGCTTCCTTGTGAACTCAACGCTGTCACTTCATAGCCGCGCGTTTCCAATGTCTTTAATTGCCCCTTCACCAACTGCAAGCTTTGGGCAATGGTCATGGCGTGCAACACTTTTGCTGTCATGATGGACCGCTCCCTTTCAGGCCCCTTGCACCGCTTGGGCAGGTGCGGCCGGGCTGCCGATTTGTTCGAGTAGTTCCTTCGCGTAATGGGTGGCGTTATTCTTTTTCACGGAAAACACTTTCTCGCTGCCGCGGATCAGTTTCGTCAAAACTTCACGTTCATTGGCAAGTGCCTGGTCAATTTTCAATTCCGGATTGAAGAATTCATATGCTGTAAGCAATGGTGAGCGTAAATAGTTGAATTCATAACGGTTCAAGTTCATCAATTTCTGGAGCGCTACAGCTTCCGTTTGTTCTGCGACATAATCATCCCCGCGCTCAAGAATGGCGACATGCGTTACCACTTGATGGTCGAGTATCGACTGTTCACCGACATATTCCGTAATCGGGTCGGGCTTTTTGAAGCTGATGTATTCCATCACCGGCAACAATTTATCGACGCGGTTCTTGATCTTCGCGCCCATTCCCTGCTCGACAGTGGAGTAATAGCGGAATGTGCTTGTCCATGGCACAGAATGGATGGTTTTGCCATCTGTGATCGCTAAGTCCTCTGCGATGAATTCCGCGCCATGTTCCATGCAAGCCGTCATGCTGCTCAAGGTTTTGCCGGTATCCGGCGGGGCAAACACCGTCAAAGTCGACTCATCTTTCTTGAATGCGGAACAATGAATCGGCGCATAGCCTTTTTTCAATAACAACAGTGTCGCAAGGTCAGTCATGATATAGCCAATGGAATGAAGATTCATGATCCGGTGGGTGATGAGTTTATAGTAGGCACGGTTGACGGTAATTTTCGGCTCCTCCGTCAAAAAGCCTTCCGCACGGATGCGCATGCGCCCTTTGCCGGCGTAATTTCGTGTGTAGTAGATTTTGTCTGCCCCTGGCGTACCGCTGAAATAATGATATTTGCCCATCGCTTCATGTTCCGCATCGTCATTGAATTCCTTCAACTCAACTTGCATGCGGACCACACAGCTTTCGTACTGTTCCCTCGTGCCTTCGGGAACGTTATGGCCATAAGACCAGCCGAAACTTTTGATATTCGTTTTGACACCCAGTACTCCAGCAGACGCAATATAATAATATGTTTTCAAATGAAACTCCCCTTTGGTTTAAAATTTTCCCCGCATGACCCGAACCCTTAGTTCAATTCGCCGGCTGGCACCAGCGATTCGCCGAGGCAGTTTTTATAAAAACTGTCCAGCTCTTTCCATAGCACCTCGTTGCTGAAATGAGTGCTTGCCCATTCCCGCCCGGCTTCCCCAAACCGTGCGCGCAAACTATCGGATGCTATCAGCCTGTGGATCGTTTTCGTGATTTCCTGGAGGTTTTCAGGATCTACCAGCAAACCGGTTTGTTCGTCGACGATCGTATTTCGCGCACCCGTGACGTCGGATGCAACAACCGGAAGCCCGCATAAGGCGGCTTCGATAGAGACATTGCCAAAACCCTCACGTTTTGTTAGGAAAACGAAAATGTCCATCAAATGGTAATATGCTACGGGATCCGGCAGAAACCCTGTTTTGGTGATTTTCGGATTGTTCTCAATTTCCCATTTCACGCTTTCTTCCACCGGGTCATCGTCTTCATAGTCGCCGACGATGAGCAAGCGCAGCTGCTCGTTGTCCAGGCTCAATAGCTTGAAAGCGGAGACCAGTTCATTAACGCCTTTGTCTTTTGTCAGCCTCCCGACAAATCCAAGAACGACATGATCTTTGCGGATTTTATAGCGCTCGCGAAGTTCATTTCCGGCTGCCTCAATTTCAGGGGTGGGTTGGAATCTCGCAACATCAAACCCGTCTCCGCTGCCTTTTCCGAGCACGCTGATTTTTTGTTCACCGGCGATGCCGAATTCAATCGCGCGCTCTCGCAAACTATCTGATACCGCCAAGCAATGCGTCGCAGAAGACGCGGCGACTTTTTCCATAGTCAATAACAAATTGCGCTTCCACCCCGCTGTCGTCTCCAGCCGCAAACCGCGCATCGTATAGATCCTAACAGGCACGCGGCATATCCTTGCAGCCACGGTGACAACAAGGCCGGCTTTTGGCGTGCTGGCATTGACGACCAATGGCTGCTCCCGGCGAAATAGCGCGATGCAACGGGCAAGCGATTGCAAATCGTGGAGCGGTGAGATGCCCCTGTCCATCGGCAATTCGAGCATTTCCACATGTTCGCTTGTGCGAAACTCCTCGAAACCCGGTCCCTTGGAACTCAACGCTTTCGGGTCGAATCCACGGTCTTTCAAGTAGCGCAATTGGCCATCCATAAAACTCAAACTTTCCGAAACAGTAACGGCGTGGATCAGTTTCGTTGTCATGGCATTACCCTCCGCTCAGCTTTTTTCATAAATTTCTTCTGTCCGGAAAATTTTGACGACTGTCTGCACTAAAATATACAAATCCAGCCGCAGACTTTTGCGATTGATGTAATCGATGTCGATGTCAATTTTTTCATCCCAGCTCAAACTATTGCGCCCGCTCACTTGTGCGAGGCCCGTCACTCCCGGTTTCACCATCAGCCGCTGCTTCTGGTAATCGTTGTAGTTGTCGGTCTGGTCGATGACAGTCGGGCGAGGGCCGATGAACGACATATCGCCTTTGACGATGTTGATCAGCTGAGGCAATTCATCGATGCTTGTTTTGCGGAGAATATTGCCGACTTTGGTAATGCTCGGGTCGCCGTCGAACGGATTGATGCGGTTGCGCCTTTTATCCCGCCCGTGCTCCATCGTCCGGAATTTGTAGATCGTAAAATGCCGCCCGTAAAGCCCTCCGCGTTGCTGCTTGAACATGGCGGGCCCTTTTGACTCGATGCGGATCAAGATGGCAACTGCTAGCAATAATGGCGATAAGACCAATAACATCAAAGCGGCGAGTACGACTTCCAGCAACCTTGCCGCCGCGTTCGAGCGCTTTGGCTTCTTTTTTTCCTCACTGAAATCTCCAACAATCATGGGCTTTCCCCTCCTCACATTCTCCATAAGGTCACCTTCTCCGGCTTATCATTCCGTTCCAATATGCTTTTGACATCAAAAACATAACCTTCTTTGCCTTCAAGCAAGCGCTCGAACAGTTTCCATCCCGCCTTCCGATAAACTTCATGCGGCACCGCGAGTATGACCGATACCGCCGGAAGCAGTTCCGCCTGACGCGTCAACAAAACGCCGCCCACACATTCCGCCTGCCCTTGTTCAAGCTGGGCATCTGCCACCTGAACTTCCACGCCGTATTCTTGCAACTCTGAAACAAGTTCCAGCACTCCGGATTCCGGCAAGCCGCTGGTTCCATCTTGTTTCACGATGCCGAGCACAGTGATGCGTGCTTCGTGGATGACGACTTCGTTCTGGATCAGCTTCTTGACGATCCGCTGCGCTACTTGCCGCCCTTTCTTCTCCCCTTTGCACCAGAATTGGTCCACGCTGTGCCATGAAACCGGATGGTCCCCGAGGAGATCTGGCTCGAATTTGATAAAGCCCCGCTTCGTATTGGCGGTTTCCAATACATCATGCGTGTCAATTCCTTGCTGATTCAAAGTCAGCGCCACTTCGTTCATCAATGCGATATTCACTTCTTTTTGGGCGATTTCGAGCAATTGGGCAGCTTCAGCGACACGAATCGACTTCGCTTTGTAAATGCCGCCGTCATGGATCGGCGCAAATAAATCGGCAAGGTAGTCAGTGACCGGCCCACTTTGTCCCGCAATCACCTTGCGCATTTTCGTCGCTTTTCCTTGCGGGTCGCTGCTATGCCATCTGGATGGTGCAAAACCGACGAAAAACTCTTTTCCGGCGGTAAATCCGGAATGCTGCTCGAGCAGGGGGATGCAAATTTCTTCCGTTGTGCCAGGGTAGACCGGAGCTTCGAAAATGAGCACCGAGCCTTTTTTCATATGCTTTCCAACGATGCGGCACAATTCCGAAAGCGCGTCCAATGTATAGACAGGGCGCTTTGAACCGGTCATCAGGAGGATGCCGGCATCAGCCAAGTCGCCGGCTTGGTCGGTAAAAGCAATGCCATTTCCCTCAAATCCGGCTTTTTTGGAGCGATCCAGATCGAATACGATGACCGGATAAACGGTGCCGAATGTCGTCGCCGCAAGCAAGCTTGTTTCGCCGGCTCCAACGATCGCGATTTTCAAGTTTTCCATCATGAGCCCACCTTCTCCCCCTTTTTCCCTGTCCATTTCGTCTTGGTGAATTCAAGCAATTGTTTGCTATTCGCTGCAGCGTACGACAGCAATAATAGCGGGATGATTTTATTGCGATGGCGCATAGCCGTCCCGGCACTTTGCGTTCCGTACGAATAGATGAAAACGGTCATCCCAATCACCAGCAGGATGAATATTTTCGTTCTAACCGGCATTTCGCTTCGGAACAGGCCGTACAGCGTAGCACCGATCAAAAACAGGTAGACGCTGGAATCAAACAGGAAGCTGACAATATCCCCAGCTCCCCGCCAGTCGAGCGGAAGCGGCGAAAACAGGAAGTAGAACATTTTGAGCGGTGCCACGAGCAGCGCTGCGACACCCGACAATCCACTGAAACTCGCCAGGTAGACTGAACCGCCTTCAGCAAAAATCTCATAGTCGACTGTCCCGCCTTCTTCTGTGACGAATTTACTCAAGAAAACATCTGAGTTCTGGAAAACAAGAAATGCGATGCCGCCAACAAACAACAAATAGATGAGGGGTGTCGAAATTTTCCTGCCCATCTTTCCACGCTCCAACCAGACAAACGATGCGATATACACGAGCAGCAAACCGATCATGCCGGTATGGAACATCATCGCCAGAATCGACAGCACGACAGCCCAGCCGAACTGGAGGAACGAACGCTCCCCGATCCAGCGCAGGAAATAATACAGCGACACCGTCGTAAAGAAGATGATCAACGCTTCCCGCAGCAGGATGCTCGACATGAAGATACTGTTCGGCATAAGCGTGAAGATGAGCAAAGCGATAAAACTCAGTTTCTTCTCGATCTGCAAATAGTTCAATGATTTAAAAAGGAATACGGCTGAGAACACCCAACACGCGATATTGAGGAATTGCGAGTAGGCCCGCTGTTCCCCAATCATGTAATAGAGCCCTGACAGAAACGGCACATATACCGTGGATGTTTGTTCGAGAGGATATTGGCCGTTTGCCACCAGCACGGAAACTTCATGGAAATATTCCGTATCCGTGCCACTCGAGAAGATCCCAATCGATGGCACGTACAGATCGATGAATAAAATGACCACCCGCACCGCGAAGCCGGCAAAAATGACGAACAGCCATTCATTTTTCAAGGTACGGTATAAATACAATGAAATGGCGACGATTCCGGTAAAGACGAGAAGCATCGCATAGCCATCACCCGGCGGAAGAAAATCTTTGATCAAAAATGTTGCGAGAATCTGTATCACAAAAAAACCAAGCACATAAATCATGAACCCCACCCCCTCTTTTCAACGTCTAGCTAATGCCATCAACCTGGCCTTGTAATAGGCGATATCGCTCAGTTGCAACATCGACAGCATCGCTGCATACACCAAAATCCCTGTTAACACACCGATGAACAAAGCCGGAATATCGCCCATCAGCAGCAAGGAAACTGAGAATGCTGTTCTTGCCGCGATGCCCATGACGATTGCGGCGAGTAGGCCTTTCGCCAAATCGACCATCAGCCGGCGACTGTCGAGTGAGCCAATTTTCCGGACCAGCGATGCATACAACAGCACCGTGCTGACAATCGCCGCGATGCTGGTCGCAAGTGCCAAGCCGTTCAGCCCCATGACACGTGATAACACCAGGTTCAATGCGACATTTAGAAACATAGCGCCGAATGCGTTAATCATCGGCGTGCGTGAATCTTCTAAGGAATAAAACACTTTCGACAACACTTCGCGCAGCCCGAATCCGAGTAAGCCCAGCGCGTAGAAGAACAACAAGCCCGTCGTCATTGCTATGGCACGTTCCTCGAATGCCCCGCGCCCGAAGAGCAGTTCCGTGATCTGACGGGAGAAAATCATCATGCCTACTGCAGCGGGTATGACAATCAACGAGACGGTCGTAATGATTTTTCCGACAACGGCTTTTAATTCTTCCATATTTTTCCTTACGGCCAATTTCGAGATTTTTGGGAACATCACCTTCACAACCGCCAGTACAAAAATCGCCTGGACGAAGAACACGATGCGGTGGGCATAGGTCAATGCGGAAATTCCGCCTTCCGCCAACTGCGAAGCGATCGTCCGGTCGACCAGGATATTGACTTGGTCAGCCGACACCCCGATAATGACCGGAATCGCGAGCATCATCATTTGTTTTAAATCTCGGTCTTTCAAGTTCAGCACCAATTGATGGCGATAGCCGCTTTTGCGTATAGCCGGTATCATGTACAAAAACTGCACAATGACCGCAATGACCGTTCCGATGGCAAGCATCATGATGTCCATTTTCGAACTGACCACAATCGTCGTGATCAACAATACGTTCAACGGCAAGCCACTCAGCACTGTCGGCAGGAAACGGTCTTTCACTTCTAAGTAACTGGTGAAGATGAAGATCAAGGCAGTGAAGTACAGCGTCAGCGAAATGATTCGCGTGAACAGCACCGCGACGCGCAACGTCTCCCCTTCAAACCCGTAGGCGAATAGTTTGACGATTGGCACCGGGAACACCAAGAGCAGGATGACGAGCACTGTCGACAGCAGCATGACTGCATTGGTGACGTTTGCCGTAAAGTGTTCCGCCGCTTCGCTGCCACGTTCTTCACGGATTTTCGTGTAGACCGGGATATAGCTTGCGGCGATGCCCATGCCGATAAACGCAAAGAACACCGTCGGGATATCGGTCGAGATCAAGTAGGCGTCGGTCAGTCCATCGGCACCGTAGAAAAACGATAGGAAGATATCCCGTGAAAAGCCGAGAACTTTCGTGATGATGACGACGAACATGATGGCGATGACTGTTTTTTCCATAGTTTCAACCTCTTTTGTGTTCATTCTGGAAGCCAAGATCCGCTCCCGAAGCAGTGATGCAGCTTATCAATCGATCCGGCCATCTGTTTGCAGCAGCGTCCCTCCTTAGATATTGGCGCGGACGGAATCCTGTTGTTGTTAATCCTATGGGGCAGAGGTTAAAAGAGGGTTAAACTGTTTAGGTGTTTTGAAAAAGCTTTGGATAATTCGAAATATTTTAATAGAGAAGATTACAATCGGAACTTTGTGGGGAGGAGATTGCGCTTCAAGGGGACGCTTTCCGGAGGGCTCGCATTGAGCCGCTTCGATCGCTGCGCGCTCTGCAGGGTCTCAATTGTCTCGCTAATCCTCCCGGAGTCGCCCCTTTCCGCTCCATCTCTAGTTTTAGAATGGACGGCATGCTTTCTTCCATTGGTATTTGCGTCAATAATTTTATGCATCCTTCCAAGAGAAAAGGTGAAAGTTATAACATCTTTATAATTGCTATATCCAAATAAGCGTCTCCCACTAGTGGATGAATATAAGAAAAAGATGCTTCATCACTCAAAAGCATCAATGAGATCTATTAGCCGAACCGCGCATATGGGCGAGCCGACGCCATAAGACAAGTGCCCTTCTTGACTTATGGCTAAAGGCAACCCCTAAGCGGGAGGCGGCTGCTTCGTGATGAAAAGATCGACAAACCATTCGTCTCACTCACAAGCCTAAATAAGCATCATCCACCAGCGGATGAACGCGAGAAAATAACATCCTTCGTCAATTACCAACTTCAGTGGAATGTAAAAGCCGAACCGCGCACACGGGCGAGCCGGAGTAATGAGACAAATGTTCTTCTTGGCTCATTGCGGGAGGCCAGCCCCAAGCGGGAGGCGGCTGCTTGATGATGCTAAAAATCAATGAACCATCCTTATCGCTCGCTTATCCACCTAAGCCTCATCAACCAGTTGATGAAATTGATGGATAGAGATATGCCATAATGCCATCTCGCTAGCTAGCACAGCTAACTTTCCCGTTACCCAAAGATCTTCAACAACATGGCAATAAAAAAGCCCGCCATAAACGCGGCGGGCGCTTGGTGATTTCATGAAGTTTCATACGCTGCTCAATTGCTTGCTGGCATTCGCACGGTACGCCGGGAAGAAGTGTTCGTCCGAATTGGCTCTGAACTTTTTGCACAGCTCTTCGTAGATCTCGGCGTTCCAGATTTTCCGGCCGGTATAGAAACGATAGCCGGTGTGCTGTCCGAATTTTTTCTTGAACTTGTACAAGGGATCATCCAAGTCGTTTGTCCGGCCGCCCCCTGCATGAATCAACTTAACGCCGTTTTCTTTGCCCCAACGCACCGCGCCGTATTGCAAGACGTAGATTGGCGACAGCTGATGGAAATCGTGGACGGTACCCGACAGATGTGTGTGCATGATGCCGTCATACAAAAAGTGCAGCTCTGCAGCGATCACTTGGCCATCGTAAATGGCTTCGGCCAAAATGATTTTGTCAGCGAATTTCAGCAGGCAGCTATCGAAATATGCATCATCAAAGAAATAATAGGAATCGGCGTGGACGCGGCTCATCGTTTCATAATAGATTTCCTTGAAACGGGCCAGGTCGCTTGGCGCCACGGTAATGCGGCACGTGACGCCCGCATTCAGTGAACGGCGTAAAGTTTTTCTGGCGGATTTCGAAAACTCGGAAGCAACCGGATCGTCGAAGCCATCGAGTGTCGTTCCGACCGTTTCACGCTGGAACGTGACGTCGTAGCAAGTGGAAAAATCGCGAGCGTTGTCGAATATCGGATGAAAGCGGACAAATTCGCTGACGATGCGTTGGTCTTTGCAGTACTTGCAAAACGCGTGCTCGAAAGCAGTGACCAAATCGGAATGGCAGCCTGTCGCACAGCGCGTGATCCGCGGGCCTCCGTATCCATAAGGGGTGATGGCGTCATACCACCTCTCCCCGTGGATCAGCATCGGGATTTCACGTTTGATAAACAGATGCCTAATTTCGCCGTATGCGCTTTGAAACACGTACTCTTCACATACTCCGTGCTCCATCCTTTCGTAGAGCTTGCCGTACGCCTCTTCAAAAAACAGGTCATTCAATGGGTCCACTTCCTTTCATCATGCGCCGCCTAGACGCGGCTCGCTTCCAAATGCTTTTTGCAGCGGTAGGCAGGGAAATAATCGGTCGCTGCATCCGCCGCGTTGAGTTCGCATAATTTCTTATAAACCGGCTTATTCCATATCTTCTTTCCGATGTAAAAGTCGAATCGGGTATTTTTCCCGAACTGCCTCTTGAACATCAGCAAACTATCATCGGGGTCGTTGGTCCTCCCGCCCCCGTCGTGGATTAACCGGTAGCCGTTCGCTTTCCCCCAGACTGTCAACGCATATTGCAGCACATAGGCAGGATACGCATGGTTGTAATCGCTCAAAGTTCCTGACAAATGCGTATGGATACGGTCTTCGTAAGTGAAGTTCAAGCCCATCCCTATAACTTGCCCGTCACAGATCGCTTTGGTCAATAAGATGCGGTCTGCAAAATATTTAAGGCATTCTGTGAAATAATCTTCTTCAAAATAATAATAAGCATCGGCATTATTGCGGCTCATCGTCTCATGATAGATATCCTTGAACTCGCCCAGGCTTTTGGGATTTTCAATGATCTCATATATGACGCCCGCCTCAAGCGCTTTGCGGATGTTTTTTCGTGTCGATTTGGAGAACTCGCGTTGGACCGGATCCTCGTATGCCGCCAGATTGGTTCCCACGGTCTCGCGCAGATACCGCACTTCATAGCATTCCTCAAAATCCAGCGCATTCCCCAGTACCGGGTGGAACCGGACGAATTCACTGATAATGCCATGCTCTGCGCAATATTCTCCAAAAGCTTGCTCAAATTCTTTGACCAATTGGGTTTTTCTTCCTTCTGCACATATTTTGATGACTGGCCCCCCGTAGCCATACGGAGTGACAATGTCGAAATACGGTCCACCTGTTGCGGTAATCGGAATCTCACGGCGGATAAACTGATGTCGCACACGGCCAAGTGGGTGGTCAAACTCGAACACTTCACACCGGCCATTTTCGATCACTTCGTATAACCGGCCGTAATTTTTTTCGAAATACAAATCCTTCACACGCTAAACCCCATTTCTTCTTTTGTTGTTTGTGTCTGTTCCCCCTCCGGATTCTCTCTCTTAAACCTCGCTCGTCTCTTTGGCTGGCCGTTTCCGGTAAGCCGGAAAAAACTCATCCGTAACGGCAGTGTTTGCTTCTTTGCAAAGCCTTCTGTAAATTTCTTCATTCCACACTTTTTGGCCGCTGTAGAATGAAAAGCTCGTATGGCGCGCGAATTGCTGTTTGAATCTCAATAGGTTATCGTCCGGGCTGTTGGTCCGCCCGCCTCCTCCGTGTATGAGGCTGATGCCATTTTCCTTAGCCCATAGGACCGTGGCATACTGCATGATATAAACCGGCGACAAGTGATGAAATGCCTCATATGTTCCGGACAAATGAGTATGGATCAAATCGTTGTAGACAAATTGCAGCTCCATGCCGATCACTTCGCCCTCATAAAGTGCTTCAACCAACAAGAGCCGCTCCCCGAACGACTCCAGCAATTGAGTGAAATACTGTTCATTAAAGTAATAGAACGAATCGGCTTGGTTGCGGTCCATTGTGGCAAAGTAAATCCGCTGAAAATCTTTTAGGTCCCTCGGCCCGAGCGTTACCCGGAATTCAACGCCATCCCGCAGCGCCTTGCGGATGTTCTTGCGCGCCGAAGAGCTGAACTCAGCTTCTACCGGATCGTCATAAGCTCCAATTGACGTTCCGACCGTATCGCGCAGATAACGCACTTCGTAGCTTTTCCCAAAATCCTGTGCATTGCCAAGCACCGGATGGAACCGGATAAACTCACTGACGACGCCTTCTGCTTCGCAATAAGCAGCAAATGCTTCTGCAAAGGCGGATGCCAGCTCTTCCCGATGTTCCGGCGGACAGCCCGTCATCAGCGGGCCTCCGTATCCATATGGCGTGACAATGTCAAAGTAGCGTTCAGATCCGAGCAATATCGGAATTTCGCGCTTGATAAACAGATGCCGTACGCGCCCGAGCGCGTGATTAAACTCAAAGACCTGGCACACGCCTTTCTCTATTTCTTCATATAATTTTCCATAGCGCTCATCGAAATAAAGATCCCCCATCATCTTTTCCTTCTTTCTCGTTGTAAGTTGCGAATACTTCCCCCCAATGCCTGGTGGAGTTCCTGCCATCGCATGCACTCCTTTCCAATTGAAATCCTTGATTAGCACCTATCCTAAAAGGCCCAGGTTAAAGATAGGTTAAACAAGCCCCTTTTTTATAAAATACGTATATATAGACAAAAGTGCCTGAAAAGGGGACAACATTCTTTGCGAAAATGAATTCATTTACTTAATATAGGAAATATAGAACTTTCAAAGAAGAGGTGCATACGGATGAAGCTATACAAATGGCTCGGTAAAGAACAAGAAACCGATACGCTGAAAGACCAGGGCTGGTTCGTTTTAACAAATGGCAGCGACGTGGCAGCCATCAATGAACAAGAAGTTCCGGCTGGCGACCAGATCGAAGCTTACGAAGTGCTTGACCAAAAAGGGCGTCTTGAAGAGGGGGCTTACGCCGTTTTCAATAATATTCCGGTTACTGAAGAAGGCCGCGAACTGTTTGAATCGCGCTTCCAGAACCGCGCCGGGCTCGTCGAAAAAGAACCGGGCTTTGCCGCGATCCGCATCTTGCGGCCGCTCGATTCCGATACGTATGTCATTCTCACCATGTGGGAAGACGAATCCGCCTTCACCACTTGGCAATCGTCCCAAGCTTACTCGCACGCACATAAAAAACGGGGCACGTCGGAAGGCATCGACAAACGCCCGAACATCTTCCCGCGTCCATCGTTCGTCACCACTTATTCCAAATAAAAAGAGGCTTCCAATTGGGAGCCTCTTTTTCTGTGGAGAAGTATATGTGTATCGATCTATTCGAATGAATTAGACAGGTGCGCAGCGGAATGCCTTTGGCCATTTCTTCGTAAGCTAGCTCTTGTACGCGGTTCGGCTGATCGATTTCACTATATTTTGCATACGAACAAGTGTCGCTGTTCATTATCTTCATCCGCTGATAGTTGGACTTGATAGCTGCGAAGATGTTTGGTGTTGATTCAGAGCTGTCCAAACTATTCATGCTAATTTCAATGACAGAGGAATCTCATTTCCATACTAAACTTAGAGCTGGAGCGGAAAAGAAAAAACCGCAGCAACTGCTGCGGTTTGGTTTAGGTCACTTTTTCTCCTGCCAGATAGCGGGCGAGCACCATGTCTTCGCCGGTTTCCGAGATGACTTCAAGCGACCGGTTGATGTCGCGGATCGTCCCGTTCAGCTCCTCCATTGTCTGGCAAACGATATTGAAGCGGCCTAGCATTTGTGAATAGGAGCCCGTCACTGTAATCTCATCGCCCACTTCTCGTGTCGGCACCCAGGAAATCACAGAGGGAAAATCTAGAATTTCCTCCAAACCCTTGATTTCACTAATGGTTCCGGGCCCTAGAAGCACCGATAGATTGCAGGATGGATAACGCATGAAACCGTCATCGAAATTGCTTAAATCGTATCTCGCAATGTCTTCCCCAACAGCAAAGTCAATCATCATTTCCAGCAAATTGACATCGGTCTGCCGTTTGACGATTTGATAATGCTGCTCTCCGCTCAGCCTGTAGCCCATCTCATAAATAAAGAACTCTCCATTGTCGTAAAGCGACTGAATCAGCACGAGCCCGTTCTTGAGCCCCATGCCTCTCAGCATCTCCCGGATATTGACATCGTGAAGCGCAATGAATTCAGCGAGATGGCTCGATGGGTAAATTGTGGCGACCGGCAGCGGTGGGCTTTGGCGCCCTTGATTATGGACGAAGCGATCTGTTACAGCGGATAAAATCACTTCCCCATTTTGCAAGGTGTAATACATTTCGACACCATGGTTTGTATCGATAAAGCGCTCGACAAGAACGCGGCCATGGCGCGAAAAGCGTCTGGCTTTTTCGACGGCATCGTATAATTCTGCTTCGTTTTGGCAGACAGTAATCCCTTTGCTGGCGTAGCTGTCGACCGGTTTGATAATGACCGGATACCGAACCGGCACCCCATCGCCTTTTTCGTATTGTTCGATGACCGGCACATTGAATCTTCGGCAAAATTCCTTGAACTGGTCTTTATTGGAACTAATTTCCAAATGCTCTTTTGTTGCATAAAACGGCAAACCAAGCCGGTCGGTCAGCAATTGGGCATTCCACGTGTTGATGTCGTCGAAAGCCGTCAGCACGCCATCGATTTGTTCGTGACGCGCCATGTCTTCCAGGGCGTCGATGTCAGCAGTGCTAATATGGTACGCTTTATCGGCATTTTTCTTTGCGGGCGATTCCTCGTTATTATCGGTGACAATTGTATACAGGCCCATGTTTTTAGCAGTTTCGACGACGTCGATCATATGCGTGATGCCGCCAAGGATAAGCAGCTTTTTCTGATTTTCCACGGGAAACACCCCCTTCAGTCTATTCGGGTATTATTGACTAGAGATTTTTCTGATTGCTCGAAATTATTTGTTTTCCTTCTTCGTTTGTAGAACAAATTTACCAACCGGGGTATTGTTTTGTCAATCTGAAAATCTGAAAAAAATAAAATTTCTTCCTATTTAAAAAGCTTTACCTCTTTTTAACCCCACAACCCTACTGTGAAAGTAGCAAGAACACCATTTATTTTAAGGAGGCAGTGAACCATGGCAGTTCCTACTAAACAAGCGGTTCCGGACATTTTCTTTACGCCCGAATGGAACGAAGCATACGCCGCACATGAAGGAGGGGAATTCCAGCAATTCGAATGGAAAAGTGAACTCGGGCACATCATCTATCCTTTCATCAAACGTCCGGTGCCGATGTTAGAAGGCTGGTTCGATACAATTACCGCATTCGGCCAAAGCGGCCCTGTCATTATCGATGCCAAAGAAGGGCAGCGGCGGGCTTTGGTCGATGAGTTTGATGCGGCATTCCAGGATTTCTGCGAACAGCAGTGCATCGTTTCCGAATACATCCGCTTCAGTTCATGGGTTAAGAATGCAGAAGATTTCTTCCCACTCTATGGCCTCGATATGCGTGGCATCGTCATGTATATCGATTTGACCGTCGACGATCCTTTCCGCTTTGAATTTTCATCTGCCGCCCGCCAGCAAGTGCGGCGCGCGCTGAAAAACGGCGTGACGCTCGAATATGATTTCACTGGGGACACATTGGATGATTTTTGCCGTTTGTATGACCTCACCGCAGACCGCAACGAATTTCCGGATCATTATTTATTCGCTCCGGAAATGCTGAAGGAATCCTTCAAGCATCTAGAAGGCAAGCAATTCCTGCTCAATGCGAAATACGACGGCAAGACCGTCTCTTCCGCATTGATCGTCCACCACGGTGATTATATGCATTATCATCTGGTCGCCAATGACCCCGATTATTTTCGCTGTGCCGGAAATTCATTGATCATGGCGGAAGCTTGCCGCTACGGCAAAGAACTCGGCTTTTCCCAATTCCATTTGGGCGGCGCTTCCACTGAAGCCCTCTACCGCTTTAAACGGCGGTTCACCAAAACAGAACCGCTTGAGATCTTGACCGGCAAACGCATCCGCAACAGCGATATGTATGGCAGGCTGACTGAACTAAAAAGGCTTCAATACGGCATCGAAAACACTGGCCACTTTCCTTTATACCGAGGATGAAAAAAGCGCTGGACCCAATTTTAGGGCCTGGCGCTTTTTTTGTGCCGATTGAAAACATAAAAAAACAGCGGGGAACATGCCTCACTGCTTTTAGCTTTATATTAAGAAGCATTTACTTTAGCCGGTTGGAACCGGGCCATGATCATATCACTGCCGTCTTCAGAGCGAATATCGAGCGTCCGGTAAATCTGTTCGATGGTTTCCAGCAGCGCCTGTTGTGAATTTGCGACCACATTAAAGCGGCCAAACATTTGTGAATACGAGCCTGTCCGCTCAATCGCCTCGCCTTCGAAACGATTGATGACGCAGGAAATCACTTCCGGCATCGCTTTCACTGCCTCCAAGCCGCGGACTTCCGTAATCGTCCCCGGACCTAGCAAAATTGGCAAATTAGCGGACGGGTACGGCATCGGGGCATGGTCGAATTGTTCGATCGGATGGTTAGCCGTGTCTTCGCCAACCGAGAAATCGAGCATCATCTCCAATAAATGGACGCCTGTTTGCTTGTGGATAATATGATAATGCTGCTCGCCGCTGAAACGGAAACCCATTTCGTATACATAGATTTTGCCGCCGTCATACATCGTCTGAATGAACACCAACCCGTTTTCGATGCCTATATTCCGAATCATTTTGCGCACCGCCGGATCGACTTCTTTGATATATTGCTGTTGGTGCTGCGAAGGAAACAACATCGCTACAGGCAGCGGCGGATGTTCTTTCGATTGCTTATGGGTGAAGCGGTCCGTAACGGCAGTCAGGACGAGATGGCCATCCCGCGCGGTATAGAATGCCTGGACGCCGATGTCCGACTCAACAAAGCGCTCGAGCATAATTTTCCCCGATTTCGATTCTCCGACTGCCTTTTGGACCCCCTTTGTAAGTTCCTCTTCCTTATAACACACCGTGATTCCTTTGCTTGCGTAGCTATCAACCGGCTTGACGATGACTGGAAATTCCACCACAGGGAGCTCAGGGTCCTGCACCGGGTCACATTCATATTCTTCAATGACCGGCACGCCGAATGTCCGGCAATACTCCTTGAAACGGTCTTTATGCGAAGTGATCTCGAGCTGTGCGGGGGTGGCATAAAACGGCAAGTGGAGCGTTTTACACAGCGCGACCGCATGCCATGTGTTGATATCGTCGAAAGCCGTAAACACGCCATCGATTCGCTCTCTCCTGCCGATTTCAGCAAGCTTCCGAATATCTGCAGTACTGATGTCATACGATTGGTCGGCAATTTTCTTCGCTGGCGAGCCGACCATATTGTCGGTGACGATCGTGTAGTAGCCCATGCGTTTGGCTGTCTCCACCACATTGACCATATGGAATGTGCCGCCAAGGATCAAAATTTTCTTTTTATCCATCCAAAACCCTCCACTTCGCAAATATCATGTACATATAGTATAAGTGCTAATTCAAAATAACTAAATAACTCGATAAGCGTAATACAAAAATACCAATTAAAAGCAGAACCGTCAATAAAAATCTGAAAATTCAGGTATAAACTCCTTTTCAACTTAAAGGCGTTGTATGTGAAACCATCCAACTCTTATCGCTTCTATTGTAATAAGCGGTGATTTTGTAACCGATTCCTGCCGGCGCGAGCACCCCTTCGCTGCCGGGACGGTTATTGACCTTGGCGTTATCGCAGACGAGCCGCACTTCCTGTCCACCGCTATGTTCAACGAAGATCTCTACTTCTTCGCTGAATTTATGGATCGGGGCTGGCGGCAGTTTGACGGTTTCCGCTTCGGACGCCCCGTTTTTCTTATTGACTGTCATGCGTGGTTCGTCTTTCATATCAAGCGGAGAGCGGCCGCCTTCAGGCACGTATTGATGCAAGCGCCCGTTGTAAAGGATGCTCGTCGTATCGTATTGGTATTCTTCATTGTATAAAGAAGTGATCGAGGCAAGGCCGTCTCCCATGCCATCGCGCGGTTTTGCAAGGAGCGGCTCGATGACGCTGAGCCCTGCCGCATAATCGAGCAGGACATTGGCATAGCCGTTGTTCTCAAAATAGCTATGGTTGATGCTGCCGGAATACGCTGGCGTCGTGTTTATCGCGCCGCTGCCGATATGGATGCCCGCGATGCCGTTCGAATCGAAATTGCCGCCTTGAATATGGTGTCCATACAATCCGCGCACCATCAGGCCGGTCGCTGCGTTGCCGACGAAATGGCAATCGTAAATCCCGTAGACGTTATTATCGCTGCCACGGTCCGTCTGCAAGCCGCAGCCAAGATGGATTTTATAGGGCGTTCCCGGCGACACCGTCTCTTTCAAAGGCGGCGACACCGTGATGCTGCGTGGGCCGACTTCATCGATGTGGTAGACAGACCCTTCTCCGGAACCCACTTTGAAATAAGCGCCGACATGGACATCTCGCGCGGCTGGATCGAGTTTCATGAATGAAATATTCGTTCCCCGGCCTGAAGCACCGCTGCCTTCGATGACCGATCCATTTTGCGAAAACTGGCACAGCCGATCGAATACGCAGAGATTATTATTGCCTTCTTCTAAAATCTGCAAACCGTGGACAGATCCCCACATAAAGGCAGCTCCTGAAAATAGTTTATCGCGGATTTCACTCGCGACCATACACACTTTGACCAGCTGGGTATAGCCATTTTCGGGATCGGTCCCCATGAACTGGATGCCCTTGACCGAGCCGCTGCCGCCGCGCATGCGCACCAAATAATCCATCGGTTCAGACGGTGCGATGCGCGTCGTCTCCGAACTATGCCCGATCCACGAGACAGCTGCCCCCATGCCCCATTCCGGCACTTCAATGGGGCCGCTGATGCGATACAAGCCCGGTGGAAAAAACAGATTGCCGCCTTTACTCGTGCCATATGCGGCATCGATCGCTTTTTGCAGCGCTTTCCGGTCATCGACTTTGCCGTCACCGATCGCTCCGTATGATTTCACGTTGAATAATTGGTCTGCAGTCTTTTTCGGACTCCACATTTCGCGGACGATATCCTCTTTATTGCGCGGAAGCAATTCTTTCTCCCTCGGTTTTTTCCAAAATGCCATGATTGTGCCGCCCCTTTGCTCACTGAATGTCGTACGACGATTCTACCTGCTAAATGTTAAAAAACGGTTAAAAATTTTTAAAATGAAAAACAGCTCCCAATAACCGGAGTTGTGCCGGCGGGAGCTGCCCATGAAAGGTTCTATTTTACTAAGGTCGGTGCATGGCCTTTCATCAATTCCATTCGTTCAATCAGTGCCGCTGCCCGCAGCACTTTCTCTTCTTCAAAAGCCGGACCCATGATCTGTAATCCTACTGGCAAGCCATCTTTTACCCCTACCGGAATGCTGAGCGCCGGTAAGCCGGTCAGATTTCCCGGCCCCGTAAAGCGGATCACTTCATCCAAGAAACTTAATTCCTGGCCGTTGACATCCACCGTCTGCGAACCGATCGGCGGGGACAGGAACGGCAAGGTCGGGCTGATCAGCACATCGACGCTGTCAAACGCTGCGGCGAATTCCAGATCTAGTTTCCGCCGGATCTGCTGGGACTGGACGTAATCGACGCCGCTCATCAATTCGCCGACTTCGAGTAAAAAGCGCACGTCTTCGCCGTATTTCTCCGGCGATTTCAATAAATTCGCATGATGCACAGCGCTCGCTTCTGTCGTGATCGTCACGAGCTCCGCAAATTCCGCTTGCTTCAAGGACGGAATACTGACAGGCTTAATGACCGCACCCGCATCTTCCAGCTGTTTCAAAACGTGTCGCACTTGTTCGTCCACACGGCTATCGACGTTTTTAAAGAAATATTCCTCCTCAATGCCGATGACTAAATCTTTCGCATCGCTTTCCAATAAACCTGAGAAATTCTTCGCCGGGCGGTCGATCGAAGTCGGGTCTTTCGGATCGTAGCCGCTTAATAATTCCAATAACAATGCCGCATCGTACACCGTCTTTGTCATCGGCCCGATATGATCGAGCGACCAAGCGAGCGGGAAGCAGCCGTATTTCGAAATGCGCCCATGGGTCGGCTTAAGCCCGATGATGCCGCAGCTCGACGCCGGGATGCGGATCGAGCCGCCCGTATCCGTACCGAGGGACGCAATCGACATATGGGACACCACCGCAGCACCCGATCCGCCGCTGGAGCCGCCTGGAATCTTCGTTAGGTCCCACGGGTTTTTGCACGGCCCGAAATGCGGATTGGTCGTCGTCGCGCCCCACGCATATTCGTGCATATTGAGCTTGCCGGTGAATGTCACACCCGACATCTTCAATTTCGAGACGACCGTCGCATCGAAATCCGCCACGAACTCACTGTGGATGCTCGATCCCATCGTCGCCTTCTCGCCTTTAAAATACAGAATATCTTTTAGTGCCATCGGAATCCCATGAAGCGCGCCGCGATAATTGCCGCTTTGGATTTCCTGTTCAGCTTGGGCGGCAGCTTCCAGTGCTTGTTCTTTTTGCACGCTTATATACGCATTGATGTCCCCGTCGTATAAATCGACGTTTGCCAATACCTGCTCCGTCAACTCGACAGGCGACACCTGTTTCGATTGGATGAGCGGCGCCAGTTCCCCGATGGATTTCTGCGCGAGTTCATTGCTCATTTCTGCTCACCTCCAGGAATATGCGTCAAGGCCATATCCAGGTCTTTCAATTGTTCCTGGTTCACCGTCTTGCGCAGCTCCTCGAATCCTGCCATCTGTCCAACGAGCATTTCTTTATGATGATCCGGGACGTTGATGCCTTTCCTCTCCAAAACTTCGTGAATGTCGAACGCCACATGAATCCCCCATTCCTGAATTTTTTCTGAGGTGTAGGTCCTGCTGATTACCGACAGTTTACCATTCTTCTGTGTCAATTAACAGATTGTTCTGAAATCAAATAGTTTGCATTCGAATTTAAAAGCAGTGATTAGAAAAGCTTCCGCTTTTCGACTGCGTTGCAGGGGGCTGCTTGCCGTGGGGCGGGTGTTGAGCCAACGTGCCAAAAAGCTCGGCACGTTTGTCTCGCCAGCCCGCGCGGTCCCACAGGCGTCAGCCCCCTTCCACTCCGTCTCTAGTTTTAAAGAGGAAGGGAGTTTCTTCTATCTGCTCGACTGAAAGTATTAAAATGCTTCAGGCTTTGTAGGCCGTATCACATGAACCAAAGACAAGGAGATTACGAGTGTTAATTTCACCGAAAGCTTTTCGAATTAACATCATAGGTATAGATGCTTCATCTCGGGAAGCGATTCCCCCACTAGCCGGCAACTAGTTACAGAAGCAGATCTGACTAAACAAATTCGAATCAATGGAATTTTTCAGCTGCCGAGCGTAAAAGGGTGTGCCGATGCCGTAAGACAGGTGCTTTTCCTGGCTTATGGCAAGAGGCCAACCCAGAGCACGGCGGCGACCAATAAGATGAAGATCAAATAAAATATCATAACACTTCCACAACCACCCCCCTCGCTGTCCAATCTAAGCTTTTCCAGGGAAGCGATTCCCCACTAGACGGGAACTTCATTTAGAACCAGAACTGTTTGAACTGTCTTCAACCAACGAAATCTCTCAGCCGCCCTGCGCCAAGGGTGAGCCGATGCCGTAAGACAAGTGTTCTTCTTGGCTTATGGCAAGAGGCCAACCCAAAGCAAGGTGGCGAATAGTAAGTTGACGCAGAAATAGAATGTAAGAACATTTTCACTACCAAACTCCTGCCCCCTTCTTTCCATTCTCTCTTGAGAAACCCTTCAGCAACCAGCCCGAAACGAAAAAAAGAAGACACAGCCAAGGCCGCATCTTCTATCAACTACTATTTATTTCGCCGTCACGCCGCCGTCTACCGGAAGCTCGATGCCCGTGATGTGACTGGCTTCATCTGATGCGAGGAACAACATCGCATTGGCGACTTCGGTTGCATTGCCAAGCTCAGGAAGCGCAATTTGTGCGAGGAAATGTGGGCGGAATTTTTCACTTTCCATGTATTCCGCACTCATCGGCGTCACGATATATCCCGGATGAACAGAGTTGACACGGATGTTCTGTTTGCCGTAATCGACAGCTGCCGCTTTTGTAATCGACCGGACAGCTCCCTTGGATGCCGTGTAAACGCCCGCTCCGGACATGCCAGTCAACGCTGCGATCGATGACACATTGACAATCGATCCGCCGCCGTTTTTAATCATATGCGGAATCGCCAGCTGCATGCCGTACATAACGCTGTTCGTATTGATTGCAAAGCCCTTCGCAAAATCTTCTTCGGTTTGGTCCAGGAAATCTTTAGCCACCGAAATGCCTGCGTTATTGACGAGAACATCGATCTTGCCGAAAGTTTCAACGGTCTGACTGATGACGGACTGCCAATCTGTTTTGTCTGCCACATTCTGCTTCATCGCCACCGCTTCAAATCCCGCTGCTCGTACAGCTTGCGCGACCTTTTCCGCCGCTTCCACATTAATGTCAGTGGCGACGACTTTCGCTCCTTCTTTTGCAAACAAGCGAACAGCCGCTTCTCCCATGCCAGATCCGCCGCCAGTGATAATGGCTACTTTGTTTTCCAATCTCATTATAATCACCTCGAATTAAATTTTGATAGTCTGACTATCAATTTATTTCAAGTATACTCCCGCAACGCCATTACTTCAATTAAAGCGCTATACTAAAAGCAAGGAGTGAAAACGACATGCCATCAAAACGACAAGAAAACAAACAACTGCAAACCGATAAAATCGTTGAAGCTGCAAAAGAACTCTTCACAGAACGCGGGCTGAACGACGTGCAAATGAAAGACATCGCCGAACGCGCCGGTGCCGGTGTAGCCACCGTCTTCCGCTACTTTCCGAAAAAGGACGAATTGATCGTCGAAGTCGCCATCCGTTCACTGGATGCCATAGAAGCTGAATTCCAGCGCATCATTTCCATGAAATCAAGCGCCTTCGAACGGCTGGAACAATTGCTCGATACTTTGCTCGATGCACAAAAAGCTGAACAATATAAATCCGCACGTTTCCGGGAAGCATTCGAAAGTTATGCCTCGTTCCGCACCGAACCGCTTCCTGAGATTGACCGCTACTTGGCAAGGCAGCGCCAGATCATGGATTTGCTCGAACCGCTCATTCAAGATGGCCAACGAGACGGCTCCATCAATAGCTCAATTCCCGCTAAACCGCTTATCGTCACCATCATCAACAGCTATTCAAGCTTCACGAACAACGTCGCCTTAAAATCGTCCATCTCTTACCTGGACGAAGACATCCAACCCGAAACCCAGCAGCAAGTGTTAAAGAAAGTCCTGCTCGACTATTGCAGGGCTTAATAAGAAAGCTAAATTGATATCTCTCTCCTTTTCAGCTCATCAGTTGGGCCCATCTCCCGTTTCCAAAACCAATCATTACTAGATGCCGTAACAGGGAAGCGATTTCCCCACTAGCCGGCAACTCCATATAGAAGCAGATCACATTAAACTTGAAATGATCATTGCAATCTCTCAGCTGCCCAGCGCCAAGGGTGAGCCGACGCAGTAAGACAGACGTTCTTCCTGGCTTACTGCCAAAGGCCAACCCAAAGCAGGGCAGCGACTAGTTAATTGAAACACAAACTGAAGAACGGAACAGTTGAACAAGCAAACACTCGCTATCCGCTCAACACCTGCCCAGGGAAGCGATTCCCACACTAGCCGGCAACTAAATATAGAAGCAGACTCACTTAAACTTAAAATAATCAATGCAATCATTAAGCCGCCCGGCGCCAAGGGTGAAGCGAAGCCGTAAGACAGGCGTCCTTCCTGGCTTACGGCGGGAGCTCAACCCAAAGCAAGGCGGCGAATAGCCAAATGAAGCCCGAGCAGAAGCAACGGAACTATTACACAATATAATCCCGCTATCTTCATTCAAAACAAAAAAGACGCAGCTCATCGCTGCGCCTTTTTATATTCAATATAAGATCGGTGCATGGAACATCCCGTCCGGCTGTTCAAGATACTTGTTCCACACCCTCGCCGCTTTGTCGGCAGGGAGCGGCCGGCTGAAATAATAGCCTTGACCGATGACTTCATATTGCCGCATCAAGGTCACTTGCTCGAGTGTCTCGAGCCCTTCGACGACTACGTCCGCCCCCAGGTTTTTCCCAAGTTCGATAATGGTCGCCAAGATCGCCATGCTGCGGTCGCTGCCGAGCACTTCGTCAACCAATGACTTATCGATCTTCAAAGTGTCGATCTGAATGTTCTTGACCGCATTGAGCGATGAATATCCCGTACCGAAATCATCAATCGCCAGCTTGACGCCGAGCGCTTGCAGCTCCTCGACCAATGCGGCGGCGGTGTCGAGGTCGATCATGACGCTTTCGGTGATTTCAATTTCCACGCATTCGGCAGGCACGTTGGTTGCGATTAAAATGCGTGCCACTTTCTCGGCAAACTCCGGATCGAGAAATTGCTTGGCCGAGACATTGACCGACACATGGACATCTGGCCGGCCTTCACGGCGCCATGCACTCAATTGCTGGCAGGCTTCACGCAGTACCCATTCACCGATTGAATGGATCGCGCCGCATTCTTCAGCGACCGGGATGAATTCAGATGGCGGAACCGCGCCCAGTGCTGAATTCCAGCGCAGCAAGGCCTCAAAGCCGATGACTTGTCCGTTCATCAATTCGACTTGTGGCTGATAATGAACCGAAAACTCCCCGTTCACCAAAGCCTGCTGCAGCGCCGACGTTATTTCCTGCTTGCGGATCGAGCTGTCCAAAAGATCCGGGGAAAAGAATTCATAGCTCTCTTTGCCGGCGCTTTTCGCCATGAACAGCGCCAGGTCCGCTTGCTTGATCAAACTCTCCTCGTTCAGCTCCTTAATTTTTTGGCAGCTGATGCCGAGGCTGATGCCAGAAGCCACCGACCGTTCCCCGATCTGTATCGGCTCTTCCATGATTAGCAAAATGTTTTGGCAAAGCCGCTCAAGATACGGCTTTTTTGCATTCGGCACTGCAAAGACAAATTCGTCCCCGCCAAGCCTGGCAAGCGAAATGGTTGCGGGCAGCACCGATTTCAAGCGCTCAACGACTTTTTTCAGGAACTGGTCACCCCCGTCATGGCCGATCAATTCATTGATTGACTTAAAATCATCAAAATCGAGAAGCACCACGCCGATCGACTCCACTTTGCCGTCTGATGAATCCATCAACTCCCGGAAATGTGCAAAAAACCAATGGCGGTTCGGAACACCTGTCAACTGATCGGTATACGCGAGCGTGCGGAATCGGCTTTCGCTCGCTTTCACTTGCTGCAGCAGCCCGTTCTCAGTTTCCAGCGCATGCAAATCGACGAGTGCCAGATTCGCTGCAGACAATAGCAGCAAGGCAACAATCGAAGCGACAAAAACAGCCATCGTGATAGCCCCCATGCCATTAGCTGTCGCTTCCGGAAGAGCCATATTGGAATAGAAGGTTTTTGTTGAAGTGTAATAAAGCAAAGTGAGCACGAATCCTAAAATGGTGGCGTTCTTAAACCGCTGTTTCTCAGTCACTTGCGTCGCATTGGTCTTCATTACGAAGCGGAAGCTGAAGTAGCTTATTCCCAGTACCGTGATTGCCGATAATACATAATAGCCTGGCGAAATCGCTGAAAACCGGACGTTCAATACGCCTGATAACCCAAGAAAATGGACTGCTTTCATAAAAAATGCCGTGACAAGAACCCGTTTTGCCATATCACTGCGGTTGTTGATGTTTTTTGGCAGGATTTTCAAGACATAGACTGCCAATGCACATGCTGTAAACAGCGCAAGCGCAAGCAGCCAATAGCGCGGCGTGAATTGATATTCCGCCATAAAGGTCAAAATGCCAATCACTTGAATGCCAAAAAACCCACTGCCCAAAGCCAGCACCGCCAGCAGATTGGAGCGGGAATTAATGGCCTTTTTCCGCTTGCTTACGTATTCAATCAGGATCAACACGGTGTAGCTCGTCGCTATGGAAACGATGATGGATAAAAAGATTAAACTGATATGCGGGAACATAGCCATGGCAAACCTCCTGACTTGGCGAACCGAAAAAATATTATTTAGCTAACTATTTTCTAGTTACAAAAAGAAAAAGATCGATTAAAGGACTTTTTGCTTACCAATTAAAATCATTAGTGATTCTTAACGCTCTTATTTCTGGAATATAGTAAACATTATACCTTTGATTACCTCCTTTTCACATAGACCTTAATGCCTGCTGCCACCTCATAAAATTATCAATTATTCACTTATCAATGCCAATTATCCTACCCCGTGGGTTTATTGAGTGTTTTTTTTGAAATAAAAAAAACGCCGCTATCGCAGCGCCGCCTCCCTTTGCCCTTTATTCTTTCGGCTTTCCATGGCTCCCTTTCTTTTTCAATGTCACTGTCATTCCGGCTTCCGCCTTGCCGGCGACAATGAATTGCAACAGGCCGCCTGTCTCGACTGCCCCGACCACGTTCAATTCAATCGTCTCTACTTCATAGCCTTCGAAGCCGCGCACCATCTCTTCCAATTTGTCGCGGGAAATCGGTGCGTGCTCACGGCTTTCGCCTTCTGAAGCCATCTTGAATTCCTTTCCGCTGATGTTGCTTTGGATCTGAACATCTGTTCCCTGCTTTTCCTTGATGATTGGCAGCCAGATGAAAGGCTCCTTGGATTTCGCCATACCCATCCTCCCCTTTCGCATTGTCTCCTATATTCCATATTTTCTGCCAATTTCCTGCCGCGGGGTGACCAATGGACATTTTTCCCTTAGAATGGAGATAGACACATCAAAACGCATCAAGGAGGAAATGGGATGGCAACTTTAAGCGACATCGCTCTAGCCGATGATTTAGGGCAATTTGAAATAAAGGAAATCTACGGGGCGACGCATCAGCTGCTGCAGGAAATGCAACAAGCGAAAGCCGAAGCTTTCCCTGGCCGCATCAACGCCATGATCAATCATTTGAAGGAGCGCCTTCAAGGCAAAGCGGCTTATCCGCTCGCTGTGCTGCTGGAGACGAGTTATCTATCGATCCAGCACCAGCTGAAAAAAGACTGGAACTCTGATTTGAAACAGCGGCAATTGTATTTATACGATAATACAATCGAATCGTACCGTGGGCGCATTCCATCGAATGTCTGGAACCAGGTGTGCTTAAACTATGCGGAAACGCTCGTCCATACCGGACGCTCGATTGATGCACAGGCGGTCCTGAAAGAAATGGTCAAAGACGAAAATGACCCATCTTACCAGCGATTGAACGGCGAATTCGGCTGGACATTGATTTTCTACTCGACATTCCTGCCGGTCAAAGCCGAACGCCTTGGCGCACTTGAAAAAGCGCTTGATTTATTCAAGACAGCCAAAACCGACATCAAAGACGAAAAAGGCCAAGCCCTTTACGACGAACGCATCAAGCTTGCGGGGAACATGATCGATCAACTCGGTGATGTGGATCCAGTGAAACTCGCCCAGCAGCCGGAACCTACTGCGGACGAACAGCGCTATCTCAATTGGTGCGCTGAGCAGCAATTGTTCCTCAATAGCGGCAACGACATCGAGCCGGACACAATGGCGAAGCGCGATCTTCCGCTGCGCATCCAGAACAACGCGTTCCTTGGCAATTTCCTGGACTCGCTGACGCATGAATTCACGGCAATGCGCCGTTCGCTCTACCTCGCAATGAACAGCGAAGAAGTCGCAGACGACCACAAGATGGACGGCGACAATACGCGCTATACGAAACGCCAGGAAGACTTGAAGCAAATTTATCGCCAAGCTTATTCCCTCTTCGACAAAATGGCGCTTCTATTGAATCAGACGATGCAACTCGGCGTCGAAGAGCCGCGCGTCAACTTCCAGCGCATCTGGTTCGAAGACGAAGACTTGAAAAAGCCGCTCAAGCCATTTGTCCAAAACACGAAAAACGATGCCTTGAAAGCCTTGTACTGGCAGTCGAAAGAAGTGTACGGTTATGAGAAATCGGACGAACAAAGCCTGTTCGTGAAAAAAGCCTTGCATATCCGCAACCGCATCGACAACAGCTATTTGCAAGTGGTCGAAAAAGCGGAGCCTTTCGAAAAAGACAATGCTCGTGCCCAAAGCCACCATATTACAGAAGCAGAACTAGAGCGCATGACGCTCGCCATGTGCCAAAAAGCGCGCAACGGCATGATGTACTTGCAGTTCGCCTTGGCGATCGGCAAGAAATAACTAGAGAAAAAAGCCGTGCAGTTTTTGCTGCACGGCTTTTCAGAGTGTTGAAGAAGTCTATTAATCCATTACGAATGAGAATGGGATCGTTTTTTCTACATTCAAAAATGCAATGATATTTCTAAGTATTTGGAGAAGCGTTCGCTCGACTCCTGTGGATCAGCGAGACGACCGAGACCCCGCAAGGAGCACAGCGACTGAGGAGGCTTGGGCGCGAGCCCACGGAAAGCGAGCGATAAGCTTCGGAAGATACGATTTCTAACCTTTCTTATTGCCCGTATTGTTGGATAGCGATGGTGACTTTATAGCTTGCGAACTCGCTGATGTCATTCAGGAACTCATCCAGTTTCTGATGCGTCGGGAAATGGCATTCGATTAAATAGCAGCCTTCGCCGCTCGTCTTGAAATAACGGCTGACGGTTTCTGTCCGGCTGTCCAAGTCGTCGAGAAACTTCTGGTGGCGGGGTTCGTGCATGATGGCCGTGACAAAAGCGTGCACAGGATAGCCAAGTTTTTCTTTTGGCACACGGATCGTATAGCCATCGATAATTCCTGCTTCCTCCAATTTCAAGACGCGCGCAGCGGTCGCCTGACCGGTCAAATGTACTTTTTCGCCAAGCTCCTTCATCGTCATGCGGCCATTCTGGGAAAGTTCACGCAAGATAAGTTGATCTGTCGAATCCATTGCCAGGTCAATTCCTTTCATTAATCAAGTGAAAACGCCAAAAGACCTTCACGAGGCCATCGTCTCTATAGTGAATTTCAGTATATACTAGGGTCACACCTCATGAAAGGAGTTCGAATCATGAAAATCGAACAAATCCGCAACGCTACTTTACGCATCCAATACGCAGGCAAGCATTTCCTCGTCGACCCGTTTCTCGGCGACAAAGGAAGCTACCCGCCATTCCCGAATTCCGCACGCCAAGATCAAAACAATCCTTTGTCGGAATTACCGGTTTCAAAAGAACAGCTCGTCGAAGGCATCGATGCGCTAATCATCACCCATCTTCATATGGACCATTACGATGAAGCGGCCAAAGAATTCTTGCCAAAACACTTGCCGCTCTTTAGCCAAAACGAGGAAGACGCACAAGTACTCCGCAACGACGGCTTCACGAATGTCAATGTCCTCGGTGAAGATACGAGCTACGAAGGCATTTCCCTAATCAAGACGCAAGGCGAACACGGGCGCGGCGAAATCCTGAAAATGGCAGGACTAGTGTGCGGCGTTGTCTTTAAACACGAAGACGAAAAAACGCTTTATGTCGCAGGCGACACCGTTTGGTATGCGGGCGTCCAACAAGAAATTGACGCTCACCAGCCGGAAGTCATTGTCCTGAACGCAGGCGACAACCAGTTCCTAGAAGGCGGCTCGCTTGTCATGGGCAAGGAAGACGTCCTACAAACGCACCAAGCAGCACCGCAAGCGACATTGATCGCGAGCCATATGGAAGCCGTCAACCACTGGACCTTATCGCGCGAAGAGCTAAAAGCTTTTGCAGCCGAGCAAGGATTCTCTGATAAATTGCATGTTCCACAAGACGGCGAAGCATTCGAATTTTAATCGTCAAAAAGCCAGGAATCTGAATTCCTGGCTTTTTTCTATGCAAGAATTAGACAATCGACGCCGCACGTTTTTCCTTGCCGCAGCGCTTGCAGCGATACCAACGCATAGCGGGAACTTCTTCAACCCGCTCCTGGCGCTCAAAATCATGAAACCCGATCCGGCACAGCCAATGCTTCTCGCCGTTCCCCGCAAACTGCGCAATGGCCAACATCACCAACCCGCCGACAATGAAATAAACCGCAAATCCCTCCAAAGGCGCCAGCAGCTCAGCATCCGCAAACAACAAGATGATTCCCATCAAAATAATAAAACCTGCTAAAGTCTTCATAAGTTCCCCATTTCCTCATTGTTTTTTAGTATAATGTCCACTGCTTTATATGTATTTGCAGAGAGGAATTTCTAATTGCATATTTGGCAACAGAGATGGAGCGGATGGCGGTGACGCCTGGGGGACTGAGTGGGACTGGCGAGACAAATGTGACGCGCTTTTTGCGGCACATTGGCTCGACGCCCCCCCCCCCCCGGCAAGCATCCGCCAGGAGCGTAATCTCCGTATAAAAAATCCCTATTTACATTTACAACGTGCTGTGCGTTCTAAAATTGAATCTTCAATACTGATATGTATTTCACTTCCCTTTATTCCAATACAAAAACCCCTTCTCAAAAAAGAGAAAGGGCTGTGTTTTACAATGTATTGCCTTCTGCTGGAATCGGATTCTCTTTCAGCATATTCGCTAAGTGGTAAGTATTATACGCTAAACGCTGAATCGCCGATTTGGAGAAGTCGTTGCCATGCCCTGCTTCCAAATACGACGGCCCTGGACCGGCTTCCCCGACCCAATACGCATCCACATTCGGCGGGATGACAAAGCCGATATGCGACAAGCCGTATAACAGAGATGCCGCCGCATGCTTCGCGCCATCTTCATTGCCGGTGATAGCTGCTGCACCGACTTTATTATAGAAAATCGCCTGGCCTTTATCGTTGGTCACGCTGCTCGACCCATATAAGCGTTCGATGGCTTGTGTCGCAAGCGAACTCTTTTCGCCAAGCCATAGCGGTGTCCCGACAATCAAGATATCGGCAGCTTTGACTTTCTCCAATATCTCCGGCCATTCGTCGCCGTCTTCCATATCTTCCTCCACGCCGTAAGCGATGTAATAATCCGCCAACCGGATGATTTCCGATTCGACACCGAGTTTTTTGTAATGGGTTTGAACGTCTTTCATGAACCCTTCAGTATTGGATTCTTCTTCTGAACTCTTCAATGAACAATTAAGGAATATTGCTTTCAAAGCCATGCAGGCACGCCCTTTCGTTTTCCGTCTCCCTCTAGCTTTCCCTGAAACGGCACGAAAAAAACATTAGTTTAAATCTTCGAATTCACGTGCAATGCGTTCCATCGCTTCTTTGATCAGCGGGCGCGGCGACGGGATGCAGATGCGCTGGAATCCTGCACCTTCAGGACCGAACATCGTGCCGTCTTCCAAAATGACGTTCGCTTTGTTATAGATGCGGTCATGGATTTCCTTATCGTCAATTCCGTAGCCGCGGAAATCGAGCCACATGACGTAAGTGCCTTCCGGAATGCGTACTTTCACTTTCGGCATATGTTCTGCCAGGAATTCCTGCATCCATTCGAGCGTGCCGTCAAGGTATTCATTCACTTGGCTGAGCCAGTCGTCGCCTTCTGTATAGGCAGCGATCAGTGCCGCGACCGTGAACGGCGTCGGCAACTGCATGCCGAGTTCCACAGTGAATTTCTCGCGCAAGTCTTCGTTTTCAATGATGACGTTTGTGCAATGCAGCCCTGCCACATTGAAGGTTTTATTGATGGCCGTGCACGTGATGATGTGGTCGGTCTCATCCGCCGCCAAAACCATCGGCGTGAAGGTTTGGTCATTGCGCACCAAGTCGCCGTGGATTTCATCGGCGATGATCGTCACATTGTGGCGCTTGCAGATATCCGCCAATTTCTTTGACTCTTCCGGCGTGAATACGCGCCCTGTCGGATTGTGGGGATGGCAATGGATGAACAATTTCGTATCTTCATCTTTTGCAAGTTCCTCGAATTCTTCGAAGTTGATCGAGTAACGGCCATCTTCATCCATGACGAGTGCGTTGTTTTTCACGACGCGCCCGTTGCCTTCTACAGCGGATGTAAACGGCGGATACACCGGACGCTGGATGATGACGCCATCGCCTGGTTCAGTCAAGGCTTTGACAGCGATATTCAAAGCGTGCACCGTTCCCGGGCTGAAGACGATCTGTTCTTTGTCGATTGCCCAGTCGTAGCGCTTATGAAAATATTTTTGGATCGCCTCGAAATACGCATCCGGTAAAATTGTGTAACCGAAAATACGGTGGTCAACCGTTTTATGGAGCGCATCGACGATCGGCTGCGCGACCGGAAGATCCATATCCGCCGTGAACAACGGAATCGTGTCTTCATCGTAGCGATCGGTGATGCCGAATTGCTTGATCAGTTCCGCACCGTCCCATTTCAGTGAATAGGTATTGCGGCGTTCAATTGTTTCGTCAAAATTATAGTTCATGCAAAAACTCCCTTTCTCGAATGGATTCAACACATCTAGTGTACCGCTCCTATCCAGTGAGTTGGTGAATTTTGCTTATGGTCAGCGCTCGAACTTCTTGAGCAAGTCGCCGCGCAGAACGTCATCCGAGATTTGCAGTTCTTTCGAGCCTTCCTTGAACGGCTCTTCGCAGGCTTCAACGCCCATCGCTTCGCCGGTCATGCGCCAGAAGCAGCTGCCGTTGTCGTAAATCCCATCAGATGATGCGATAAAGCTTAATTCGCTCGTAATAAAGGAGCCATCGCGGAATGTCGCCCGCCCGCCTTCTGCATCCCACATATTGCGGCCGATGAAATGGTGCTGAGCCGGGTCGCCGCCGAGCACGTCCACCAAGGTAGGTGCGAGGTCAAGCTGGCTCGCCACTTGGCTGAAGGTTTTCGGCTCCGCTCCTGGTATGTGGAGAATAAGCGGCACGTTTTTGTTTGTTTCAAAATAATTCAGTGGATCTTCCGCTTCGGTGAACTCCACGAATGCTTTCGTATTCGCCGTCATTCCCGTGCTATGATCGCCGTAAATGACCAGCATCGTGTCATCAAGCATGCCTTTTTGTTCGAGACCATCGACGAATTTGCCGATTGCCTGGTCGACATAATGGATCGACTGTAAATAATTCTTGAAATGGCGATCTTGATAGCCGTCATAGCCTTCCGTATTGAGCAGCTGCAACTCCTCCGGCATCTCAAACGGATGATGGCTCGTCAGTGTCACGATATGGGAGTAGAACGGTTCTGTGAATGTTGCCATTTCTTCAAGCGATTGATCGAGCATCGCTTCGTCGTTGATCGCCCAGCCGATCACTTCCGCTTCCTCGAAATCATCATCGGAATAAAACGTGTCGATGCCAAGCTGCGGATAGATGATGTAGCGGTTCCAGAAACTCGCTTTATATGGATGGAACACATTGGTCCCATAGCCTTGCTCTTTTAAAATGGAAGGCAGCGCATCATACGTGTTTTCTGCATACAGCATGTACGCAGAACCTTCTGCTGTTGGGTACAAAGACGTGTTTAACAGGAATTCGGCATCCGAAGTCCGCCCAAGCGCCGTCTGTTCATAAAAGTTCGGGAAATAGAGATTTTCTTGTGCCAAGCGGTTCAAGTTCGGCGTAATCTCTTCCCCGTTCACTTCACGGTTCAGGACAAAATTCTGCAGCGCTTCCACTTGGAGCACGATGACATTCTTTCCTTCTGCCATGCCCGAATAAGGGCCTGGCATGCGCTCGGCATTGCGCCCGTCGAACCAATCCTGCGACTCTGAAATCTCGTCTTCACTATACACTTTCCGGTTGATGAAATTATCATCGATATAGCGTGTGATATTGGCGCTATGGAATCCGAGCAAGCCGGTGAAATTATAAACCCGCATATTCGAAATCAATTTATTGAACTGCCATGCGCCGCCGTCTTCCATCGATTTATTGAACGGCACCGTCGTCAATTGCCACCCAAGCACGAGCACCAACAGCGCCGTCCCGACTTTTGCAAAGCCTGATGGTTTCGTGACAGCCGTTTTTTTCCGGCTGATGACTACCCATAGAATCGCCATCAATAACACGTCTGCCATCAATAACGCATCACTTAAGCGGAACAAGGCGAAAATGCTTTCGCCGACATCGCCCACTTGGCGCATCTGCATTAACACCGTCACGGAAATGATGTCTTCGAAATAACGGAAATACAAAGTATCCGCCAAAATGATAAAACTCAACACCAGGTTGGTGATGGCCATCCAAAACAGCCGTTTGCGGCCGTACAAAAGCAATAGCCAAAACGTCCCGAGCAGGATCGTCCCAATGCTGATCAACAGCACCCCTTCAAAAATCCGGTCACTATCCCCGCCAAACAGCCAAGCCACGAATTCCCCGGCATAAGCGAACGGTCCGAGTGTCGTAAACAGCGTGCCGCTGACGTTCGAAAAATAATACACTTTTCCAAGCAATAATAAGACAAATAATGCATAATCCCATTGACTGAGCAAGAATTTCCCAGCCGTCTTTATTTTTTCCAATAAAAAAACGCCCTTTTCTCTTTTTCTCATAATATTACCATACTCGAGTTTTATTTTTTCCATTATTTGAATATTTCTTTGTTTTTCATCACACAAGTTCTTTTATACCGAATGCACGCATATCCTCCTTTTGAAACGGGTAAAGGTTTTTATAGCTCATTCTAATTAAAAAGGAGGGATTCCGTGAAACATCTTATTGCACTCGCTATCAAATTTGTCATTATCACGCTTGTCTTGCTCGTTATCCTTACGTGGGCATTTGATGTCAGCTTTATGAATACCTTGATGATCAGCCTTGCCTTGACGGCTTTGTCCTACGCGATTGGCGACATTCTCATTTTCCTGAACGCTGGAAAACCAGGCAACCAGTCGACACGTAATACGATCGCTACATTCACCGATTTTATCATGGCATTGGCCGTTATCTTGTTGATCGGCTGGCTATTGACCGGCGAATTCGCCGCCATGGTCGCGCCCGCACTCACTAGCGCACTCGTATTGTCGGCAGGCGAATGGTTCTTCCACCAATACGTCGACCGCAGCGTGGTTCCTTGGTATAACGAATACAAATCAGCCAAAAGCTAAACACGTAAAAATGCTATCCCACAGTATAGGGATAGCATTTTTATATTTGACTGCACATTCTTCATCTTCATTCAATGAATGCTATGCGTTCACTTGGTATTCGGTTTTTTTCTCGATTTCGGCTTTGGTCGAAGCGACCGTTACTTGGTTGCGCCCGGACTTTTTCGAGTGGTAAAGCGCTCGGTCAGCCTGTTCGATCAATTCATCCAGTGGTTGTTCCGTTTCTGATAGCGCCGCGCCGATGGACACGGTCAACCGCCCTCCCGGCTGTTGATCGGCGCCGTAGAACGCATAGCTTTCGATGCGTTCACGCAAAGCATCCGCTAGTTCAAACGCCTGCTGTTCAGTCGACACGCCCATAAAGCACAAGATGAATTCTTCCCCGCCGTAACGGGCGATGACATCTCCCGGCCGTGCCGATTCTTCCATTAATCGGCCGATCGACCGCAGCACGCCGTCTCCCGCCGGATGGCCATGCGTATCGTTGTAATTCTTGAAATGATCGACATCCATCATGACGACCGCCATGGGCATGCCGCGATATTTCAATTCGCGCACCTGTTCATGGAAAAACCGGAGATTCGGCAAACCCGTCAAGGCGTCGTGCGTTGAATCATGTTCAAGCGCTTTCCAGCGAATGATATTCCGGTGTGTATCATTAAGGATCCAGCCCATCGCCAATACGCCGATCGTCCCCATCAAAGCCATGATAAGTGCCATGCTGGCAGTCGCAGGCGTCGATAAAGCCATCCACACCGATTTGATCACTTCAAATACGACAAAACCGATCATCATCCGCTTAATGCTGATTAGTGCATAAGGCGGCCGGTAATTTTTCCAGTCATGGAACAAGCTGCCGATCAGTACAGGCAGCATAATCCCTTGTAAAATGCCTTGCAAAACAGTCGGGCCTTCCATCATCACTCTGTAAATCGCTGGAATAATCAAGGCGACAATTCCAGGGAACCAGCCTCCTACAAAAGCGATAAAATAAAGAGGCGCCTCTCGTAGGTCCACTCGCATGCCTTCATGAAGAAGTGGATTGTACATAATGACAAACGCCAACACACCCACGAGCAACCCATTCACTAATGGTGCTGTTCGTGATTTTGCAATGGACGGCAAAATATATTCCCGCGCTTTCAAGCCCAGGTACATCATCGCTATGATCAATGCCATATTTTCAAGGAAATAAAAAAAGTACGCCTCCATCATTACACCTCACTCTAGTCAGTCTCCTAAGTTTAGCAGGAAATGTCATTCGGTATATAGATTTTGGAAATAATATATAGGAAAACTGGAATTTTCAACAGCTTAATTGCATAAAAAAAATACCGCAATCGCTCTTTGTAAGCGTTGCGGCATCTTCCTTACATATCCAATAATAATTTCGCCAGACGGTGCGTTTGTTCGTCGAGCTCGTCATGCTTTTTCACAAGATCGCCGAGTTTACCTTTCATCGCGTCGACGTCTTTATCGTCTTCGAATTGCTCGGTGATATCCACTTGTTCCTGCAATACGTGGATCGTCTGTTTTAAGTTTTCACGATATTCCGTGCTCACCGCAAACTTTTCTTCTTTATCTTTCAATTTATCTTTCATCTGTATCCACCTCCTGCTTGTTCTATTCCCGTTGTCCGCCATCAAAAACACCGGTTTCACGCAAAACAAAAAAAGGCCGTTTACCAACTGGTTTCGGCCTTTTTCTCGTGTTGCCATTTATTTTTTGCGAATAGCCAGTAGCACAACAAGCCTGTCGCTGCTCCGGCACTGTCGATCAAGACATCGCGGATTTCGCCGCTGCGTCCGGGAATGAATAATTGGTGGAATTCATCGGACGCTGCGTACAGCGCGCTCAAGGCAAATGCCCACAATAGCGCCCGCCCAAAGGCCATGCCATTTTTCAACAACGCCCTCACAAACAATAGCCCGAGTACGAGATACGCGAAGAAATGGGCGCTTTTGCGGAACAGCGTATGAAGCGTTTCGAATTCCACGGGAACGAACCTAACGATGGCTTCAAACACTTGCCGGACGATTTCCGAACTGATGCCGCCGGATACCCCCGCTGGCTGATGCGATAAAGTAAATATAAGAACCATCCATAAGACCGGCCAAAGCCAGGCCAGCAATTGCTTTTTCATCCTGCCAAATCCTTTTCTTTCTTGTCGTTCTTCCATTATAACCTAGCGCCTTCAATCGACAAGCGCTTCAAGTGAACGGACCATTTCTGCATCAATGAGTTGTTCCGAATCGACGACCAGAAACGATTGATATTGTTCCAGCTGCTGTTTCAGTTCATTCGTCAATCCATCTTTGCCGACCAAATACAGCGAAGCGTTGCGCCGTGCCGCTGCATTCGCCGCAGACAAGGCATCGGTGAAATTCGATGCCGGCGCCAAAACGGCTACGCGGCGTTCAGCGTCTTCCTCTTTCGTGCGCGCTTCGATCGACAAGCGGTCAGCGGCCAGCACAATATCGCTGCGCCCTGCCATCGCTTCGGTCGTTTCACGCGGCATGCGGCTGCCTTGCGACAATAAAATCGGGTATTGATTCTGCGCCGCAAAGACGGACGCGAGGGACACATCTTTGAACGTCGTGCCATCCGCAACGACTGCCCCCTCCGAATCGATGCGCTCAGAAACAAGTGCCGCTGTTTCATAGCGATTGGCGCCGCCGATGCGCTCCGTTTCCACACCCATTATCGATAATGCGTTCAATTGCGCATCCGAAATGACCGGTGCGCTGCCAAGGACGATGGCGTTCGTTGCCCCGAGCCGTTCAATCTCCGCTTTCGCGAATTCATTCAAACGGCCTTTTTCCGTAAACAATAACGGTCCGCCTTCCAAATAAGCGAGAGGTGCCCCGGACAAGGCGTCCGCAAAGCCTTCACCTGTTGCGAGCACGACCGTCTCTGCTGAATCCCATACCGCTTCCGACAATAACGCCGCCGTCTCAAAGCCATTTTCACCGCTGATTTTCGTCACCGCTGCCGCTTTCGGTTCGGGTTCTCCGCTATACGATGCAATGCCGCTGCCGCCATAGACATACACGGTGTCGTCGACAGAAGCGAGCAGTTCACTGCCTGAGGGCACGCCCTCCTGCGCCACTTGATTGCCTTTTGCATCATAGAATTTCAAGCTCCCGCCGCCGAGCACCACAGCACCGCCGGAAGGGGACAGCGCCGCCGCTTCCACGGAATGCTCCAGCACTTTATTGAATCCTCCGTTTGGTGCGGTCACTTGCAAGGCGCCAAGATGATACGGATTGCCGAGCGCACTCGTCCCTTGTTCTTGAAGCAATAGCAGACGGTGATCGCTTTGCTGCTGGTGGCTCAGAGCGGATTCGGTCACGACCGGCCGGTAGCGGTTCTCAAGCGCGCGGAACGAAGCTGAGCGAATCGGCTGGCGCAAGCGCTCGCTTCCTCTGGCATTTAAAAATACCCATTCCCCGGAATCCACAAATTCGACAATCGCACCGTCCGCGTCGGTTCCCGCCAACCGCACCTCTTGCGTCTCGGGCAAGGCTTTCTCATACACGACCCGTTCGTTGTCGAGCGACCGCGCAATCAATGTCGGCATCATCTGCTCTTCGTTTGGTGCTTTAATATAGTAGATGATGCCATCCTGTACGGCATAAGGTTCCAGCACATTAGTCGATTGCCACTCCTTACCGCCTGACAGCGCACGGCCATGGAGCGTCGAGCCGTCGAAATACATCAGATGCCCATTGGAAATGACCGCTTGGCGCAAATCACCGCCCGTCACATCCGCGACCGGCGTGCCATCGAGTTTATGCACAAGCAGCCGTGCGCCGAGATTTCCAGTAATGATCACATGTCCCGACTCAAGAGCGACAGACGCTCCCGAACCGCTCATGCGAAAGCCGTCTGCTAGCGTAAATGCCCCTGTTTCTTTGCCATCCGTTAAATCATGTACCGACACTTCATTTCCGGAAATGACGACAAACGCCCGATTGCCGATTGCATAATGCGCACCCTTCAGTTCCTTGCGCCATAATTCCTTGCCCGCCGCGTCATAACTGACGATCGCCTGCGCTTCCAGCTGATTCTCGAGCACCGCTATGATTTGTTTATCCACAACTGAAAGCTCGCCCGCTTTGACACCGCTAGGCAGCTTGACCAGCTCCCGGTATTCGGTTTCAGCCGCGAGCGCTTCGTGCGTGAAGAGACCTGTCCCTCCTGCTGCAGCGAGCAAGGCGATGCCTACCCCGATCTTGACCTGTTTCATGTACGTCCCCCTCTTCTCCTGGCTGTCTTCTTTCAGCCTAATGATAGAAGGTTAAGGAAATGTTAAAAAAACGAGAAAACGCCCCGGCTGGATTGTGGGAATCCAACCAGGGCGCAAAAAATCATACCGTTTCTTCGCGTTTCGGATGCGGCTGCGTGATATCGACCGCATACACTTCAATTTTATTGACCATCAAGTCTTTGATGCCGTAGACCGGACGTTCACGCTTTTCGACGTCCGCGACGAATTCGTTGAGCTGCTCCTGCAAAAAGACGCCGACCGGCTTTTGGGCGTCGGCGATTTGCGAGGCGGCATACTGGAAGGACGTCTCGAAATACAAATTGGAAATCTCGATTGCATTCAAGGTATCTTCGTCTTTATGTAAGCCGACCACTTTATAGTAATTGCCATATTCATCCCGCACCAAATCACTCTGTTCGATGTTCTGCATGCTCATCAAAATGCCTCCTTCAATTAGTCTGGGTTGGAATTGCCTCATTTACTCCTATAGACGGAACGAGGGGAGCTTAAACAAATTATTATTAGCGAGAGCCGATTACTTGTGAATAAATTAATTGGGTTAAATTCTTCATCAGGGCTTAGCCACAGCTGGGCTTTGGGCTAGCAATGAACTGGCGAAAGGAAGTTGAGCCGGTTCATTTGCGACGCATCTGTCCACAGATGCGGGAGCACGGTTTTCAATCTATGCCCCCAAAGAGTGAAAGGCTAATGCTGCTTGGAGATTTCATTGGGGCACGATGAGCGTGTCGGGTCTGGTTGTTTTATAGTATCTGCCTTTTTGGAAAAGTATAGTTTTAAGCTGAATCGGGATTTACCGAATACTTATGAGCAATGGCAAATGTGCGTAATTGCTTATCGTTTATGCTTACTCCAGTCATAAGGTTCTTTCGCCCAGTCCCATAAAAAATATAAAAGAAATATGATAATCCCGAACACTAGGGTGTTTACCCATTGGATTTCTCCGCCCAAAAGAAGATCCTTGAGCGAGAAGAAAAGAACTACTGCCAAGGCTATTTTCGCATTTTTCTTCAACATGCATTATCCCCCTTTTGTTGCTAAGCCGTAATGTGCACATTCTTCATGAATTGCTCTGACAGAACGATTTTTTTAGAGAAATGCACCAAAAATGAAGCTTCTGGGGCTTTCATCCGTATAGATGTATAGAGGTGAGCATACATGACTTTCCATTCGAAAATCGATTCCTTCTTTATCCGTTTCCTCCTGGCGGCAATCCTGATCATTGCCACTGTTTCGTTTGTTCCGCTACTGTTCGAGGATGCACCGTTTTCAGCTTTCGTAATCGTCACGGCTACATTCCTCCTGACCACCGCTCTCATCTTATGGATCACGTTCGCTATCCGTTACGTCTTTCTAGACCATCATCTGCTCGTGAAAGCCGGCCCTTTCAGAAGCCGCATCCCGTACGAAAGCATCTTGAAAGTTGCCCCGACTCGCGATATTTTCACCGGCTACCGCCTATTGTCGTCCCGTGATGCGCTGGAACTGATCAACAACAAGACCATGTTTGGGACGGTAAAAATCTCGCCGGAAAACCAGCACTCGTTTATAGAAGAGCTGAAGAAGCGTTGCCCTGATTTGAAGATTGATGGCAGACTTTCTTAAGCGGGCATTGACATTGCTTCGTATTTAATTAAATGCCACACCTTCTCTATTCACAAATTATACCTATATCCTATGAATATTGTCATTCAATAGCAAGGTCTTATTACACATAATTTTTGGTAAAGTTTGATGAGACATGCATGTGATTGAAAATTTCCTTTCACACTCGATATGCTTATTTCAGTATTAAAGAATTTATTTTCCGGTAATATAATGGATATTATATGATATATTAGTTCTATATAATTGCAATCCAGTTAATTATCGGAGGATCTGAAATGAAAAAACTAATTATCGCCATCCCGCTATTATCGCTAGCTATACTTGCGGTGTTAGTCATCAAGGCCAATTTCGGCGATTCGGAGACTCTCACCCTACAGGAAGCGGAAGAATCAGCAGAAACCGAAGCTTTGGCAATGTCCGATGCGAATGCAGCAAACCCGAAAAGCACATCCCACCAGCTCGGCTACAGCGAGTACGATGACTTAGAGCATTTTGTCACAACCGTTCATGGCCAATGGTTCGCCATCCATCCGGAACAACGCTTCACTTTTACTATTGAGGGAGAAAATCAGCTTCTTTTGTCGACCGTTGTGAAAGAAGTGAATCATTGGGAATCTGTTATCGAAGAGCGCGGTTGGACAGGGGAATTCGATCGGCTTCAAAGTACCGCGTTTCAAATTTCCAGCCCGCTCAGCGAACTCCACGACCAGCAAAAAGAAAACGAGCTAATCCATTTCCAGGAACAGCTCGACCTGATTTACAAGCGCATCGCAAGCGAATCTTAAAAAACTGGCGTCGCTCAAAACTATCATCCTGCCCGCCATTCTGCACTCTGGAATTGGCAGGCAGGATTTCTTATATTATTCCCATAAATTTGGATTACTTCTGAAATCAAGGGTATACAAAAAGGAAAGAAGCCAAACATTCCCACGAAAGGAGCTTGATGATGCCTTATTGCGAAAACTGTGGAACCGAGTGGAACTGGGGCGACTCGTTAAAGATCGGTTTCACAAACAATCGGAAATGCTCAAACTGCGGCGACCGGCAATATGTCGTGCCTGATAACAGACTAAGAACTTACCTATTGACCATGCTGCCTTTAATAATTCTTATTACGGCAAGCAACTACTTCGACTTCTCAACCCAACTTACGATCGCCATCGCCGCTGTCTTCTTCATCATCATGATGGGCGTTCTACCTTACACGGTTAAACTGTCGAACAAGCAAAAACCGCTATGGTGATAATTAAAAATAAATTAAGATAGGAGCGAATTGATGCCGAATTGTAAGAACTGCGGAACCAAGTGGAGTTGGGGAGACGCATTTAAAGTTTCCTTTTTGAACAAACGGATATGTCCGAAATGCGAAGAGATGCAGTATCTAAAATCACATACCAATGCAAAAAAGTTTTATGCAGCCGGGGCCTTCCTATTCATTGTGAACATCATACGCCCTTATTTGGATATTCCACTCAATCTGTTCACTCTTATTTTCACCTTATACGTTTGCGCTCTTTTTATCGTCTTGCCGTATAACACCCAACTCTCCAATCAACCGAAAACCCGCTGAAGAAAGGAAGTTTTTTTATGCCCCGCTGCCAAAACTGTAATTTCAAATGGAGCTGGAAAGATGTCATGGCGCTCAGTATGAAGGGCAAGAAAGAATGTCCGAACTGCCAGAAACGACAATACGTCTCCAGCAGATCGACCTTCTGGACCACGTTTTTAATTACCATGGGTTTTCTTATGCCAATGAACGTGCTGCGGTATTATTACGAAATTGGATGGCCATTGATCATTCTCGCTTTTGTGATTTATATCCCACTTGTGCTAATGCTTACGCCTTTTCTCTACAAACTATCGAACACAGGCAAACGCTTCGGTAAAACGGTCGAATAGCCGGCTAATTTAAGGTCTTTCAATTTCATACATAATTGCTTAACAGAAAGGGGGGATTGCATGGCTCAATGCCAAAATTGCGGATTCCAGTGGGACTGGAAAGATATGTTCAGACTATACTTTAAAGGGAAGCAAGAATGCCGAAACTGTCATACTCTCCAACATGCAACATACCAATCGAATTTCTGGAGTTCCATGCTATTTCTGATTCCTTTTGTGCTGGTGTTCAATTATCTCCTTATCTATATGGAAGTTGGTTGGCCGCTTCTTATCCTTTTCTTCATTGCATATGTATTGATTGCCTATTTATTAATTCCATTTTTGCTCAGACTATCGAATACGAAACATCGTTTTTGAAAATTTATTTAAACATAAAAAAAAACGCCTGAACAAAACTGTTCAGGCGTTGACTTTGGGTGTTTCAGGGTGCAAATAGCTGTCTATGAACTGCGTCGCTTCTTCAAGCGTTTTATATTCCCACGTCATGCCATTGGACATGTCGCGGATGACCAGTCCCCCGGTGCTTGGCTCGCACTGAACGATAAGCGTTTTACCGTCTTCGGAGTTGAAGGTCTGGGTAATGCGCACGCCGCGATATTCGAGAAGCGTGGATAAAAATGTGCGGATACTCTCTAACTTCATACGGAACGCCCCTTTCAGGTTTGTGGTCCGTGGCTCGAAATCCGTGCAGTCTTATGCTATTTCACATTATCATATTCAGAATAATTGCACGAGAGACTTTTTTCCTCTTTATGGACTAGAAAGCTCGACAAGTTTTGGCACGAATAGGTCCTCTTCCACTGCCATCTCCCAAATCGCGGAAGCCTCCTCCATCTCGAGTAGTTCCTTTAGAATCGCTTTCACGGCTATAGGATTGCGGCATGCTAGCTGTGCCGTCACAAAGCTCAGCATAATTAAAAGGCCGCCCCTGCGCTAATGGCAGGAACGGCCTTTCATTTTTCATAAATTAAACAGTCAATCCGCGTGCTTGGCGGAATTCAGTGATGCGCTCATCTTTGATGATGCCGTCTTCGATGACGATGGCATTTTGGACCATTTCAGACGTATGGCCTTCGAGCAACTCATCGAGCATTGGCGCAAAGCCGGTGCTGAGCACTTTCGTAATTGTATGCGGGAACATCGCCGGCGTGTTGTCGACGGCATAATGAATGACACCGTCTACTGTATAGACCGGGTTGTCGATCGTCGTCGGCGTCGAAGTTTCGATCTCGAGTTCCGGGTCGCAGCTGACATCAATGATCATCGCGCCTTTTTTCAAGCGCTTCAGGTCCTCGCGGTAGATGATGCGGTCGGTGCGCGTCGTGTCCCACATGATGCAGTTGACAAGCACATCGTAATCGACCATCTTCTCGCGGAACAACGCTTCAGCGCGGCGGCCGTAAACGTCCACCTCTGCACCCAGTCCGTGAAGGATGCGCATCGCGCCTTTGGCCGTATGGCCGTTTCCAAGAATCGCGACTCGCGTCTCGTACGGCATCTTGCCGCAATGCTGGTAAGCCTGCAGCACAGCTGCTTCGCCTGCCACTTCACGGTTGCGATAGAAAATATAGCGCCCGCCTTCGAATAACTCTTCCCAAGCAACGACCGTATGTTTGCCAGCAATTGCGCCGTCGGTGAACTTAACATCCTGGATCGCATGCGCCCAGCCGATCAACAACTTGCCTTCTTCCAATTGATCGAAATAATCCGCAAAGCCCAGTTTCACATCGACAATCGCATCGCAAGACAAGACTTCATCACGCGTGGCAATGTTCACGCCCATCGCACGATAATCCTCATCTGACAACCCGAGCACCTCGCCGTAGCCTTGCTCAAAATACAAGCGCTCCGGATGTGCCACTTGCTTCAAATCTGCCGGCAAAATCGCCCGCCGCTTCTCGTTATTTTTACGGCTAATTACAAATCCCATCGTCTTCAAAATTCATTCCTCCATTTTCTCTCGGCAAAGCCGTTAATCTCATATTATCATGAAAACCCTTTCAACGGCGTATTCTGACAGTGGTGTTTTTGTGTCCCTGTGCACCACACAATTTACCGAGTATGATTCGCGTGCTGGCGGCATTTTAGTGTGCGATTGTCCCTGTGCATTACACAATTCTGTATACTATTTTTCACCCGTCGATTATACTGAACGAGATTACATTTTCTATAAGAAAGAAGGGATTCCTATAAGCACATTTTTCATTTCTCCGTCTCCAGTTTCTTCATTCCCCAGCAGTTCCTCAGCCTCTATCCGAAACACCCCGCCTCCCGAACATCCTTACTGCCACCAACTGTCCAACACCTCCCAATCGGACGGTGGCTGCACATGACAAGAAGACGCGAGTTCAACCCCGATTCCTATTACCATGTCATCATGCGCGGCAATAACCGGCAGCCCATTTTTAGCACAAAAGAAGATATGAACGAATTAAAACGCGCCTTTTTATACACCCACAAGCGCTATCCGTTCACCATTCTCGCTTGGTGCTTCATGACCAACCATTATCATATTTTGATTAAACCGAAAGAGGATTCGCTCAGCAAAATCATGAGCATGGTCAATCGCCGCTATAGCTACTCCTACAGCAAGCGCTTCAATCATGTCGGGCGCATCTACCAAAGGCGCTTTTTCGCCAAGGAAATCGCTTCCGCTCACGGCTTATTGGTCGTCAGCAGCTATATCCACCGCAACCCTATCCAGACTTCCACGCCCCTGGTCACGCGCCTCGCACACTATCCGTATAGCTCGTTTCCATATTATTGGAACGAGGATCTGCCAGCCCCTCCGTTTTTAGACCGTTCCTTTCTCTCCACGCTCATGCCATTTCCTCACGAAAAAACCAACGCTTCCTATTGCCAATATTGCTTGAAGTACCGACAGAAAGTGGAAGAAGACATGAAGACGGAAGAGCTTGAAACGCCGGAGATGTAGAGTATGTGCGGCATTTGTCCCTGTGCGCCATACAATTTCGGCGTCGTTCTTTCTCGGAATACCAGGTGCTGCAAGGGTTCGGTGAAGTTCTATTTCTGATGCGTCCCTGTGCACCACACAATTTAAAGAAGCATCCAACCGTTTTAACGATTGGATGCTTCTTTTTTCTGTTGAATTGTGTCACGCACAGGGACATATCCGATCTGAAATCCTGCCACAACAGCGTTCCTGCCCTGTGAATTGTGTCGTGCACAGGGACATTTACCCCTTCATCCGGTTCAAGCAGAACTCCAAGTCCAGCTGCAGATGCGCTTTCATGAGCCGTTCCGCTTCGTCTGCGTCATGAGCAACGATGGCATCGTAGATTTCTTGATGCTCTTCGATCAACAGCGGCCGTTTGTGGTAGACGACCGTCTTGCGGAACAGGTAGATGATCGATTGCATGCGTTCGAAGATGTCGATCATGACCGGGTTGTTCGTCGCGCCGACGATGATTTCGTGGAATTCCTTGTTTGCCGCCATGACTTGTTCCATCGTGCCGGTGCGGCCGACTTCAACGCAGTTTCTCAGTTTGTCGAGATCGCCTTCAGTGAGATACATCGCACAATGGCGCACGGCGAAGCCTTCGAGCAGCATGCGCACTTGGAAGACGTCGCGCAGGTCGCTGTCGCTCGGGTTGACGACGCGTTTGTCTTTGATGAGCCCTTCCTGTTCGAGCTTGCGGATGGAATCGCGCACCGGCGTCCGGCTGATGCCCATTTCTTCGGCGAGCCGTTCCTCGACCAATTTCGTGCCTCGCTCGAGTTCGCCGTTGAGGATGCGGTCCCGTATGTATTCATATGCTTGGATGTACGCAAGCTGTGTGGATTTTTTTGTCATGCTAATCGACTCCTGGGTTATTTATTTCTCCTTACAAAGTATAAGTTCTATTGGAAAAATTTAAAAGCCACTATATTTTTTGTATACATTTTAAAATATTTTGTATACAAAATGAACAATAATGTGTACTATATTGATTAATACCAAAATGAAAGCGCTATTTTATATGGCAGCTTTGTGAATTTGAAGGGAGCAATCATCAATGAACAAAACGATAGGATTTATCGGGCTCGGGATTATGGGCAAGCCGATGTCATTGAATTTACTGAAAGCGGGCTACCAAGTATCGGTCAATGACCTCAACACACAAACGGTCGAAGTGCTCAAGGAAGCTGGCGCACAATTCGCGACACCTGCAGAAATGGGTGCAACTTGTGATGTCGTCATCACGATGCTTCCGGCGTCCCACCACGTAAAACAAGTCGTCCTCGGCGACAACGGCATTTTGACGAACGCCACACCGGGAACGGTCATCATCGATATGAGCTCGATCTCCCCTGTCGCTTCGGTTGAAATTGCCAATGAAGCTGCGAAGCGAGGCGTTGAAATGATCGATGCACCGGTCAGCGGCGGCGAGCCGAAAGCGATCGATGGCACCTTGGCGATTATGGCGGGCGGAAAAGAAAGCGTTTTCGAATCCGTCAAAGATGTTTTCGAATGCATCGGTTCCGATATCGTCCTTGTCGGCGATAACGGCAGCGGCGTCACCGCCAAACTCGCGAACCAAATTATCGTCAACTTGAACATTGCCGCGATGTCCGAAGCACTCGTGCTTGCAGCGAAAGCCGGCATTGACGTAGAGAAAATGTATCAAGCCATCCGCGGCGGCTTGGCCGGCAGCGCTGTGCTGGATGCTAAAGTGCCGTTGATCCTCGACCGCAATTTCGTCGCAGGCGGACGCATCGACATTAATTTGAAAGACATGACGAACGTGATGGAAACCGCACACGAAATTGGCGTGCCGCTTCCGCTTTCGAGCCAATTGGTCGAGATTTTCCACGCTTTGAAAGTCGACGGCAAAGCAGCCGACGACCACGGCGGAATCGTCCAATACTATGAAAAGTTAGCGAATGTCGAAGTAAGGAAGGTGTAACGGATGGCGCATTCTGAAATCCTAAACGCACACGATGTGCTTGCTTCCCTGCCAGCGATTCCGGATGTCACACAAGTCGACGCCTTGCTCGAGCAAGAGCTGCGCGATTTCAATAAAAAAATCATCGTGCTCGACGACGATCCGACCGGCGTGCAAACCGTCCACGGCGTTTCGGTCTATACCGACTGGACAGCGGAAAGCATCGACGCCGGATTTGCGGAACAGCAGTCGATGTTCTTCATTCTCACCAATTCCAGAGGCTTTACGGCAGCGGAAACACAACAAGCGCATAAAGACATTGCGCGCGTTATCCAAGAAACCGCCGCGAAGCACGATAAAGACTTCATCATCATCAGCCGCGGCGACTCGACCTTGCGCGGCCATTATCCGCTCGAGACTGAAGTGTTGAAAAACACGGTCGAATCCGCAACCGATCGTTCATTCGACGGCGAAGTCATCATGCCGTTCTTCCAGGAAGGCGGCCGCTTGACCATCAACAACATCCATTACGTCCAGGACGGCGAGCAGTTGGTGCCGGCCGGTGAAACCGAATTCGCGAAAGACCGCACGTTCGGCTACACGGCGTCGCATCTTGGCGAATGGGCAGAAGAAAAGTCAGACGGCGCCTTCAAAGCACAAGACGCGGTCTATCTGTCGCTCGAAGACATCCGCGCTTTGCGCATCGACCGTCTCGTCGAGCAATTGATGTCCGTTGCGGATTTCAATAAAGTGATCGTCAACGCCGTACAATATATGGATGCAAAAGTCGTCGTCATCGCCTTGATTCGCGCAATGAACGCCGGCAAGCAGTTTATGTTCCGCAGCGCAGCAGCATTGACAAAAATTATCGGCGGCATCAGCGACAAAGCCTTGCTGACGAAAGAAGAACTGATCACTGAACCAAGCGACAACGGCGGGCTTATCATGATTGGCTCCCATGTGAAAAAGACCACCGAACAATTCGAAGTGCTGAAGACGTGCGACTTTATCGAATTTATCGAGTTCGATGTCCATCTCGTCCTGCACCCAGAACAATTCGAAGCGGAAATCAAACGCGTCATCGACACGAGCGAGCGCTTGATTCGTGAAGGCCAGACGGTCGCTGTCTACACGAAACGCGAGCGGCTCGACCTCGGCGACAACCAGCAAGAAGAAGAATTAAAGCTGTCGGTGAAAATTTCGGACGCTGTCACAAGCATCGTCAAAAACTTGCACGTGCGCCCGAGCTTCATTATCGCAAAAGGCGGCATCACGTCGAGCGACATCGGCACCAATGGCCTAAGCGTCCAGCGCGCCACAGTCGCCGGCCAGATTCAACCCGGCATTCCGGTATGGCTAACGGGCAGCGAAAGCAAATTCCCTGGAATGGCTTACGTGATTTTCCCGGGTAATGTCGGCTCGAAAACTAGCCTAAAAGACGTAGCGGAAATCCTCCACGGATAAGCAAGGCGGCACTTGCCGCTTGCCATCCATGTAAGCGAATACAAGAAAAGGCGGTGTGTGAATGTTTATCCAAACAAAAGAAATGTTACAAGCGGCACAGGCCGGACACTACGCGGTCGCCGCATTCAATGTCTACAGCCTCGAAACTTTGCAGGCTGCAATCCATGCGGCGGAACAAGAAAACCAGCCCGTCATCATCGCGCTCGGCGAACGTTATTTCGGCACTGTCGACGTCGAAGGCTTTGCGGCACTGACGAAATCCTTAGCAGAAAAAGCATCCGTCCCGGTATCCTTGCACCTCGACCATGCGTACGAGAAAGAATCGATCGTCCGCGCGATTGCTTGCGGCTTCACGTCCGTCATGTACGACGGCTCGAAACATGAGCTCGAACAAAACATCGCCTACACGAAAGAAATCGTCGAACTCGCGCATCAGGCAGGCGTCAGCGTCGAAGCGGAAATCGGCTCCACTGCCCGCGGCGCGTTCTCCGATGAAGAAGAAGGCACCGGCGCTTTGACGGACCCCGCATCCGCTAAAGAATTCGTCGACCAAACCGGCGTCGATTTCCTCGCCGCATCGATCGGCACCCTCCACGGCATGTACACCGGCGAACCGGACATCAAGCTCGGGCTACTCGACGACATCCGCCAAGCGGTCGGCGTCCCGCTCGTGCTCCACGGCGGCTCGGGCACTCCGGACGATACGATGCAACAAGCGGTCGCCAAAGGTATTTGCAAAGTCAACGTCAATACGGAAGTGTCGCTCGCTGCGACAAACTATTTGAAACAAGCGGCTGATAACCCAATGCATCTATCCGATATGATGGCCGGCATGCAACAAGCCATCACGCCGGTCATGGCGCGATTTGTCCGTCTGTTGAAAAACCCGGATGCTTGAGGGAAGTTCTTGCAGATGGTTAAGCAGTCTATTTGAAGGAAGTTTTTGCATTCATTAAAAAATTAAGGCATATCTAGTCAGCGTCATTGGCTTCTAGGCTATAAGCTGCCCCACCAAACTTTACCGATAAGGGAGATGTTCACATGGTTACAGGAAATTTGTTGATTGTGATTTTTGTTCTGTCGCTCGCCGCTTTGTTTTTTGCCATTCTTAAATTAAAAATCGAGCCATTCCTCGCCTTGATTACCATTGCCGTGCTCACTGCGCTCGCAATCGGCATGCCGCTGCAAGACGTGGCATCGACCGTCACGACCGGCTTCGGCAACACGCTTGCAGGCGTCGGGATCCTCATCGGTCTTGGCGTCATCTTCGGCCAATTCCTCGGAGCGTCCGGCGCGGTTGAAAAAATCGCACAAGCCGTTTTGAAAGTGTTCGGCATCCAACGCTCCCCGGCAGGCCTCGCCTTGACAGGTACAGCCGTTTCGATTCCGGTATTCTTCGACGCTGCATTCGTCATCTTGAGCGGCTTGATCCGCTCGCTTTCGAGCAAAACAGGCATTTCCGTCGTCACGTTCGTTACCGCTCTTGGCGTCGGCTTGATCGTGTCGCACAATATGATCGCCCCGACACCCGGCCCGCTCGTCGTTGCGGAGAACACGGGTGCTGAACTTGGGCTCTTCATTCTCTACGGCATCATCGTCGCCATTCCAGCGACATTGGTCGGCGGTTATTTATACGGCATGTTCATCGGCAAACGCGTCAAGCATTCCGGCGAAGTCGAAGAAGTCACGATCGACAAAGCCGATCTCCCGAAAAAAGAAATCAGCACAGGTTTGAGTTTCTTCATGCTGGCATTGCCGATCGTCTTGATTTTGGCAAATACAGTATCTCAACTGTTGCTTCCTGAAACTTCTGTTTCCAGCTTTTTCGGATTTGTTGGTGAGAAAAACGTTGCCCTCTTGATCAGTGTGTTCGCAGCGATCATCTTCCTGCGCCCTTATATTTCCATCCCGAACAACCGCTTGTACAGCGAAGCCATCAACTCTGCCGGGATCATCATCCTAATCACAGGAGCCGGCGGTGCGTTCGGTGCCGTCATCAACAACAGCGGCATCGGCGACCATTTGATCTCCACCATGCAAAGCTGGAGCATTCCGGTACTCTTGCTCGCGTTCATCTTTTCGCAGATTCTGCGTGCTTCACTCGGCTCGGCAACTGTCGCGCTCGTCACTACTTCAAGCATTCTCGGGCCAATGGTCGGCGAACTCGGCGTCTCGCCAATTCTTTTGGGTCTTGCCATCTGTGCCGGCGGAATCGGCTTGTCCTTGCCGAACGATTCAGGCTTCTGGGTCGTCAACCGCTTCGGGAAACTCACTGTTCCCCAAACGCTTCTCGCCTGGACTGGCGGCGGCTTCATCGCCGGCGTCACAGCCCTGATCACGGTCTTTATCCTGAACTTGTTCTCAGGGATCTTGCCTGGGCTATAAGGAATTAAACATATGCAAAAAAGCCGCATCCATTTCGATGGATGCGGCTTTTTGAATTGTGTGGTGCACAGGGGCGTCCGAACATCGAAACCGCGCTGTGACAGGATTTCTGTCACTGGAATTGTGTGATGCACAGGGACCACCTATCCTGCCTACGCGAATTGTGTCTTGCACAGGGACGTTTTCTTTCTGATACCGCGCCACATCAGCTTTTCTCTCTTCTGAATTGTGTGATGCACAGGGACATCCAACCCACTCTACCCCAAATGCTTCTGCATAAATTCCATAATCATCGTATTCATGGAAATATGATTTTCCATCTTCTCGGTTTGATGTCCTTCGTCTTCGAAGATCACCAATTCCACCGGCTTCCCTTGACTCTCCAGATCTGCAGTCAGTTGCTCCGCTTCAGTTACGGGAACACGGGTGTCGTTTCGCCCATGAAACACCAATAAAGGCGCGGTGATTTTTTCGGTATGGTTGAGCGGTGCAATTTCTTCGAAAAAGTCACTATCGTCTTTCAACGAACCGTATTCAAGCTCGCGCAACGCCCGTCTCCACTCTCCAGTATTTTCAAGGAATGATTTAAAATGCGAAATGCCGACAATATCCACGCCAGCAGCCCAGACATCTGGATAATGTGTCAACGCGGCGAGTACCATGAAGCCTCCGTAGCTGCGCCCCATGATTCCGATACGCGTTTGATCCATTCCGTGGCAAGCAACCAGGTCTTTTGCCAAAGAGTTCAAATCTGCAACGGAATCCATCCGTTTCCGGACGTCATCCATTTGGACGTATTCGCGTCCGTAACCCATACTGCCACGGACATTCGGCGCTGCTACTGCAAAACCATTGGCAGCCAAGAACTGAATCACTGGGTTGAATTCCGCACGAATTTGATATTCCGGTCCGCCGTGCACATAAATGACCACCGGCTGGGAATGATCTTTCTTTCCGTAAAGGAAATACGGAACTTCCAAGCCATCAAATGAAGGGAAGCTATGCAATTCAGGCTCCACCCATTGCGCTTCGATTTCTTTTTCCTGCCCGACAAATGTCAGCCGTTCCGCTTGCTTATTATCCACAGAAACCTTCCACACATCACCAGGAATAATCGGGCTTTTCACGCCGATGATTAATTCTTCATCGTTGGACCAAGACAGCGAATCAAAGACTCCTGAAGGCGTATCTTCTATTAAATACGTATTGCCACTGACGATTTCATAGATGCCAAGGCGCGAGATGCCTCCCTCGTTTATGGTGTAGGCAAGTTTGGAATTATCCGGTGATATCCGGATTCCATCGATATCCCAGTCATCCACTTGGTGAACTTCAAATAACTCACCCGGTGTTTGGAAGTCGAATGACTGAATAGACATCGTGTTGCGGCCCGAATCCGACAGGAGAAACCCACCCGATCCATCTTCAAGCAGCTGAATGGATTGATGGCGCGCGGAAACTAAGCCGTTGCCGATTTTCGCTGTCGATCCACTATCCAAATCAAGTAAATAATACGACTGGTCAATATTCGTATCCGGCATGCTTAAAATCAACGCTCTTCCATTTTTAGTCCAACTTACAGGCGTGCAATTGCCTTCTGCCTCAAATACTTTTTCTTCTATTGAATCATCTAGATTTTTTACATATACGGTAAACTCACCTGGTGAACGCCGGTTGCTTGAATAGGCAATTTTCTGGCCATCCGGCGACCAGCCTCCGAAAATATGAAAATGTTCATCTGACACAACCACTGGTTCCACTTCCAAGGTTTCCAGATCCACCAAATGCAATTGCTGCTTTTCATTCCCATGATGGTCCATTGTAATGACCGCTGATTTTTCTGAAGGAGATGGATGAATTTCCATGACACGGTCGTTAAGATGTGTCAGCTGCTGGATTTCCTGGACATCAGGATCCCATTTCCAAACTTGTGGAAGTCCGCTTTTTTTAGATAAAAACAAGACGCCTTTTTCATGAGGCAGTGATTTCGGCTGCAGTGCGCCCGTTGCATTCAGGTAGGTCGATAAATGTTGATCGGTGAAAACAGTCATGAAACATTCTCCTCAATGATTGATTTTAAAAAAACTACCCGTTTAGTAATAAACGAGTAGTCCAACAATTGATATAAAAATAGAGGCAGCAGACAAACTCGATGTAAAGACCAACAGGTTTTGTGCAATTTTCGCCTTGAATTGCTTCAAGCCCTCATCGTTAGCTAACTGAAGGTTCGCTCTCTCTAAAGAGCGGGACTTCGCCATCGGCATGAAGAACGGCCCCATATTGCGAAAGCCGTCGATGAATAAATCCAAAAACCGACTTTGCCATATCTTGATCGAGGCAGTCAGCATCGCTGCCGCGAGACCGAAGAAAAATGCATAATTGATCCAATCGACCAGCGTCCAGCCGCCGAACCATTTAACCACCGTCCATATAGCCATTAAGATACCTGTCAATGCAATAAATCGTTTCATCTGCTCACCCCATTAGCTTTTTCCACCCGAAGAACGGGCGGATTTCAGCCATTTTTCATCATTATTGTGTTTTTTCAGCCCACTTCAAGTACGGGTAACGGTTGACATAGTAGGCAATGTTTTCGTAATCCTGGTTGACCATATACGTGTTTTTGTAGAAATAGACCGGCATAAACGGCATATCTTCCAATAGGATTTCTTCTGCTTGGTGAAGCAATTCGTAGCGCTTCGCCTGATCTTGTTCAACTTTCGATTCCGCCATGATGGAATCGTATTCTTCATTTACCCAGCCAGTGCGGTTGTTCGGGCTGTCGCCCAAATAGTAATCCAAGTTGACGACAGGATCCAAGAAGATTCCGATCCAACCCATGCGGGCCATTTGGAAATTCCCTTGTTTTGTCGTATCCAGGTAAGTTCCCCATTCCTGGTTCGCCAAGCTTACATCGACATCCAAGTTATTGCTGAGCATTTCCTGTACCGCTTCTGCTATCTTTTTGTGGTTTTCTGAAGTATTGTACATCAAGGTTACTTCAGGGAGCGTATCCCAGCCTTCTTCAGCCATGCCTTCTTCCAGTAATTGCTTAGCTTCTTCAATATTTTCTTCGAAATAATCTCCGCCGACTTCACGGAAATCGCCTTCTGGTGTCTCTGCACCCTCTGGTACCATTGCATAAGCTGGCGTTTCTCCAGCTAGCGTTACATTATCGGTAAGTGACTGGCGGTCAACCGCCATTGCAAAGGCTCTGCGGACTTTAGCATTGTTGAAAGGCTCTTCTTCTACATTGAACATGTACATATATGTTCCGTAGTATGGCACTTCCATGTATTCTTCATTTTCGCGTTCCGAAGCGATGACATCTGTCGGCAAGGTCATGACCAAGTCAAGTTCGCCTGTTTTGAACATTTGATAGTACGTTGTCGCTTCGTTGACCAACTCAAATGTGACTTTCTCCATTTTCACTTCTTCTTCACCATAGTACTCGTCGTTCTTTTCGATGACGACATTGCTTTCATGCTGCCATTCGGTCATTTCAAACGGCCCGTTGCTGACATAAGTATCCGCTTCAGCTGCCCAGTTTTCATCCGCTTCAACAGCTTTCTGTTGAACAGGGTAGAATGTCCAAAGCGTCAATAGGCTATCCATATAGCCAAGCGGTGCATTCAACTCCACTTCGAATGTCATATCGTCAACTGCAGTGATTCCAACATCCTCTACACTGCCTTCGCCTTTATTGTAAGCTTCCGCCCCTTTGATATAGTACATATAAAAGGCGAACGGGCTTCCTGTATCAGGGTTCAAGACGCGCTCCCAAGCGAATTCAAAATCGTTTGCTGTTACAGGTGAACCATCGGACCATTTTGCATCTTCACGCAAAGTGAAAGTATAAGTTTTGCCATCTTCTGATACCGAGACATCTTCAGCTGCGCCAAGCACCGGGTTGCCTTCTTCATCGCGTGTATACAAACCTTCGAAAATATGATCCAGTACCCACCCCGATGTCGTATCTGTCGCAATGGCCGGATCGATCGCCGGCGGTTCAGTCATCGCATTGACGACGATCTCCTGTTTGATGTCCGAGTCGCCGCCGCTATCGCCTGATTGCGCAGTGTCTTCGCCGCCACCTCCGTAGCAGCCTGCGAGTGCCGTGGACGTTGCGAGCATGATGCTGATTGGAAATAACCATTTCTTCATATAATTCTCCCCTGTCTATTTTTAATATAAATGACAAGCAACCCAATGCTCGTCTTCTACCTGTTTCCATTCCGGGTCTTTAGCAGCGCAAATATCCATGGCGTGAGGGCAGCGTGTACGGAACCGGCAGCCGCTCGGCGGATTCGTCGGACTCGGCGGATCGCCCATCAGCACGATGCGTTCGCGTTTCGCAGTTCGCGGGTTGGCTTTTGGAATCGCTGAAAGCAAAGCTTGTGTATACGGATGAAGCGGGTTGCGGAACATATCGTCACTATTCGACAGTTCCATCATTTTCCCTAAGTACATGACACCGATGCGGTCACTGATATGCTTGACCATGCCCAAATCATGGGCAATGAACAGATAAGTCAGCCCTTCCGTTTCTTTCAACTCTTCCATCAAATTGATCACTTGCGCCTGGATGGATACATCAAGAGCGGAAATTGGTTCATCTGCAACAATGAATTTCGGCTCTACCGCAAGTGCCCTCGCGATGCCGATCCGTTGCCGCTGCCCACCGCTGAATTCATGCGGGAAGCGCTTAGCGTGCTCTGGACGCAAACCGACACGCTCCAGCAATTCGTAAATTCTCTCGGTGCGCTGTTTTCCTTTCGCCAATTTATAGGCATCAATGCCTTCAGCAATAATTTCACCGACACGCATTCTTGGATTCAAAGACGCATGGGGATCCTGGAAAATAATTTGCATCTCCTTGTTTACATTGCGTGCCGTTTCGCGGTCTAGATCGAGTACATTCTGGTCGTTATAGATAATCTCTCCTGAGGTTGGCGACTGCAAGCCGACCAGCGTTTTGCCGAGAGTGGATTTGCCGCTCCCGCTTTCGCCCACGAGACCGAAAGTTTCACCACGCCGAATTTCGATCGAGATGTCATCAACCGATTTGACGGTTTGGCCATCTTTGACATTGAAATATTTTTTTAATGAGCGTATTTCCACCAAATTGTCCTGTACAGCTTTTGTGTTGGCATCTGTCAGTTCTTTCACCATTTCTGCCCACTCCCTACTGTCTCAGCTTGTTGTTTTTCCTGTGTTTTCGGGGCAAACTCATGATCTACTTTCGGAGACCGTTCATCGTTGAGCCAGCATTTCGCGTGATGGCCTTCGTTGATTTCAAACGCTCCAGGCATCTTCTCAACACAAATGTCCATTGCAAATTCGCAGCGTGGGGCAAAAGGACAGCCTTTAGGCGGAGCGAATAAATCAGGCGGAGAGCCTTCAATCGGAATCAATTTCTTTTTCTCCGGACCTTCAACATCAGGTATGGAATTGAGAAGGCCCCATGTATACGGATGTTTCGGATTCTCAAACAGATCAAATACCGTTCCGCTTTCAACCATCATGCCGCCATACATGACCATGACCCGCTGTGCAGTTTCTGCCACGACGCCAAGGTCGTGCGTGATGAGGATAATCGATGTATTGGTTTTTTCTTGAATGTCTTTCATTAATTCCAGCACTTGCGCTTGGATCGTCACATCAAGTGCGGTTGTCGGTTCATCGGCAATCAATAAATCCGGTTTGCAGGCAAGCGCGATAGCGATCATCGCTCGTTGCCGCATGCCGCCACTGAATTCATGCGGATACTGATGATAGCGTTCCTCAGGGTTCGGAATGCCGACCAATTTGATCATTTCGATTGCTTTGGCTTTCGCTTCTTTTTTGGAAACATTTTGGTGGGCGATGACGCCTTCTGCGATTTGTTTCCCAACGACCATGGTCGGATTCAAAGAAGTCATCGGGTCCTGGAAAATCATCCCGATTTTCGAACCTTTAATTTTGCGCAGCTCCCTTTTGGAGAGTTTCAGCAAGTCTTGTCCTTGAAAATCGATGGTGCCGCCCTTGATGATGCCGGGCGGGGTCGGGATGAGCCCCATGATCGTTTGAACGGTAACACTCTTCCCGCTTCCGCTTTCTCCGACAATCGCAACCACTTCACCTTTATTGACATGAAACGATACGTCCCGAACTGCCTTGACTTGCCCGCCATATGTCTTGAAATTCACTTCCAGATTGTTTACTTCCAGTATTCGGTCCATCGTTTTGCCTCCTTACTTCCGTGCTCGTGGATCAAGAGCATCTTGAATTCCATCACCCAGTGAATTGAATGCAAACATCGTCAGCGCGATCATGAATCCTGGGAAGAATAACCTCCACCACTGTCCGCTTAGGATAACGCCAAGCGAATCGTTCGCCATCGTTCCCCAGCTGGCAAATGGCGCTTGAACACCGAGTCCGAGAAAGCTTAAAAAGGCTTCCGCAAAGATAGCTGTCGGGATGGTGAACGTTAGATTGATGATGATGATGCCCATCGTATTGGGCAATAAATGACGGGAAATGATTTTCGGATGCGAAGTTCCGAGCTTTTCCGCTGCCAATACGTATTCCTGTGATTTTAATTGTAGAATCTGCCCGCGGATAATCCGGGCCATGCCAACCCATCCCGTAATGGATAGGGCAATGATGATCGTGACGATCCCTGGTTCCATGATGACCATCAGCAAAATAACGACCAATAGATATGGAATTCCGTAAAGAATTTCGACGATGCGCATCAGGACATTGTCTACCTTATCGCCGGCTTTCCCGCGCCCTGCCATATAGCCGGACACTCCACCGATGATGACGCCGAGTGCTAAATCGATAAACGCTGCGACAAATCCGATGGTCAACGAGACGCGCGCTCCTTGCCATGTGCGTGCCCACATATCACGGCCGAGGTCATCGGTACCGAACCAATGATCAGCGGATGGAGGCTGGTTGGTATTGGTCAACTCCTGTTCAGATGCGCTATACGGTGTCATTGCCGGGCCGAACAGGGCAAAAAAGATAATGATCGCGAGTAAGATTAATCCCAAAAGCGCTAATTTATTTTTTATAATACTGAGAAATGTTTCTTTCCAAATTCCAAGGCTTGGGCGTTCAATGACATCTGTTTGCTGCCTTTCCGGATCAATCGGCCGGAATAAAGCGTCGTCCCCTACTTTTACCACCGTCAATCCCCCTTACTGGTCAGCTTGATTCTCGGGTCGATCAATCGATAGGAAATGTCGATCAAGAACAAAGTAACGACTAAGATGACACTAAAGAATACAGTCGTTCCCATGATGACCGGATAATCCCGATTGAAAATGCTGTCCACAAAATATTTTCCGATTCCCGGAATGGCAAAAATCTTTTCGATGACGAACGTGCCTGTGATCAACGCAACGAATAGCGGGCCAATAAAGGAAACAACCGGCAAAATCGCATTGCGGATACCGTGGCTGATGACGATCTTAACCGATGACAAGCCTTTGGCATCAGCAGTTTTAATGTAGTTTTGGTTCATGACCTCCAGCATGCTCGACCGCATGAATCGGGCAACGACTGCTAGAGGTGTTGTCGCAAGGGCGATTGTCGGCAGCACCGAATGCTGGAATGTTCCCCAGGAGGCAACCGGCAATAAGCCCCATTCAACTGCGAAGTAATTAATCAATAAAGGTGCCAGAATAAAACTCGGAACCGAAATCCCGATAATGGCAAAAATCATTGCCGAATAATCGGGCAGCTTGTTATGGTTCAGCGCTGCCACTATCCCCAGCAATAAGCCGAAGAATAAGGCAACGATAATCGACTGGATGCCGAGTGTCGCGGAGGCCGGGAAACCGGCAATTAAAATATCATTGACTGTCCGTGTTTCTGATTGAATGGATGGGCCGAGATCCAAAGTGACAAGATTCTTCAAATACAGTGCATACTGGACCGGAACCGGTTCATCCAAATTATATTTTGCCCGCATGTTTTCAACGACTTCTTCCGGCAGAACATCTGCATCGGAAGCGAACGGATCTCCCGGTATCATTTTCATAATCAGGAAGGTCAGTGATGCGATTACCCAAATCGTCAGGAGCATTGTCAAAAATCTTTTTACAATATACATGCCTTACACCACCGTCCTCTTATTGATTAAACTCACGCATTAACGCTTCCTAAAACCCCGTTGGTCGCTGTCATCGCGATGATCACGCAGCCCCACATATGTTTGTATGCCGTGACGACATCCTCGCATGTAAAACGGATACTTTTCGGGCCCGTCATTTCTACACTTGGAATCGTGGTCGTCATCATCGCCTGTTGGGATCCTTTGAATTGAATATCAAATGTGACCGGGCCTTTAAGTTCTAAAGGCTGATGCTTTTTAGCATTTGTGACGGCGAGCTCCGCTTTTGCCCGAATGGCTTTTTGGGCTTCTTCCGGATGCAGTAGTTCTGCGGCGAAACGATCCACCGCTCGCTTGGTAACGGCTGCTTCGATATTTGGCAGCGTTTCCTGTACTTCCGCGATATAGGCATCATCCCCGCTCGTGAAAATCGGCGGTACGCCAAATGCTCCTGCGACATAAGCGTTCATCTCAGTCTCTCCGACGACTTCGCCATTGATTTTCATTTCGTTTACGCAAATACCTGCAAGCGTGTGGCTGATGACTGCGGTTTCGGATCCGCCTTCCCGGCCATGATGGCCAACGAACATGATGCCATCAAAGCTATCATCCAGCCCTTCCAATTGACACATCACACGATTATTTCCAGACACCAAGCGTGCACGCGGATCCAACTCCTCAATCAGGATATTCGACATATTGCCATGCCCATCGGCAACTACGATTTCTTTCGCTCCACCGCTTATTGCGCCTTCGATCGCGGCATTGACATCCGCTGTCATGAGCTTGCGAAAGCGTTGATATTCGGATGGGGTTTTTAATTGCTGGTTGGTCGCGACACCTGAAATGCCTTCCATATCAGCTGAAATAAAAATTTTCATCTGTTGTTCCCTCCTTAATAAACGAAATATTCCGTCATTTATTCTTAAAAAATATTTATCGAATGTACTCGAATGTGTTTTTGAAGACGTCTAATTGAATGATCGTGTTAACGTCTGTTACTTCTTCTATTTCAGTGATCGCGTACACTACTTCTGTAATTTTTTCTTGATCTTTGACCGTAATCTGGACCAGAAGCGGATATTCACCTGAGGTTACCGTTATATAGCGGATCGGTGGGATTTGTTTCAGTTCTTCGATGACTTTTTGCATCGAGCGCGATTTCACTTTCATCTGGATGATCGCTCCAGCTTTCAAACCGACCGCAATGGGGTTGACGATGCCAACGACATCCAATATTTCCTTGTCCAATAAATTTTTATACCGTAAACGAATCGTTTTTTCCGTCACTTGCAGGTTTTTCGACAGTTCAGCAAAAGATATCCTGCCATCCTGCGACATCATCTTGATGATGCCATGATCGAGTTCGTCCAGTTCGTAATACATATGCCACCTTCTCTCTGATTCTTTATCACTACCGGAAACCGGTACTAATTCTTTTTTCGCTACTCCTTTACAATATTCAAAATATATTTTATTATCTAAAAAAGGAATTAACGATTATTTTATAGTATGTATTTTTATAAATCAATCCTTTTTTTTATAAATTCTGGGAGGTTTTTTAATGATAGCGATTACAAATTCAACCATTTTTGACGGCAAAGGCCGCCAGCACGAAGATCATAGCCTGTTAATCAAAGACGGCAAAATCGAAGGAATTTTTTCTGGACAAAAGGTGCCAGAAGGATATGAAGTGATTGATGCAGCCGGCAAAATGGTGACACCGGGATTGATCGACGTTCATACCCATTTAGGCGTTGCAGAAGAAGGCGTTGGCAAAGAAGGGCAAGATTTCAATGAAACCAGTTCTGCCACAACTCCTCAAATCCGTGCAATTGACGGCATCAACCCAATGGAAAAAGGATTTGACGATGCACGGCGCGCTGGTGTTACTACCGTTCAAGTCATGCCCGGCAGTGCCAACGTCATCGGCGGCGAAATGGTCGTCTTGAAAACGGTCGGGCACATCGTCGATGAAATGGTCATCAAATCCCCTTCCGGCATGAAAGCCGCAACTGGCGAAAACCCGAAACGATTCCACGGAGAAAAAGGAAAAATGCCAGTGACTCGCATGGGTGTGGCTGCGTTAATCCGCGAAAAGCTAATCGAAGCGCAAAACTATTTGGACAGTGACAAAAAAGAACGCAAACTGGATATGGAAAACTTAGCAAAAGTATTGAAAAAGGAAATTCCTTTGCGCGTTCATGCTCATCGCGCGGATGACATTCTAACGGTCCTGCGCATCAAGCGTGAATTCGATATCGACCTCACCATTGAACATTGCACAGAGGGCCATCATATCGCAGACTATATCGCTGGCCATGATGTTCGCGTGTCGGTCGGGCCGACCATGTCCAGCCGCTCGAAAGTCGAACTTAAAGACAAAGGGTGGCACACCGCCAAAGTCTTGCTGGATGCAGGCGTCCCATGTTCTTTGACGACCGATCACCCGGTTGTCGGAATTGAATACTTAGTCACCAGCGCTATCCACGCCATCCGGCACGGTCTGGGCGAACAGCAAGCACTGACTGCATTGACGCTCGACGCAGCCAAACATCTCGGCGTCGAAGACCGTATCGGTTCCATTGAAGCTGGCAAAGACGCAGATTTGGTCATCTGGAGCGGCAATCCTTTCGACCTTCGCAGCACAGTTGAGCAAGTTTTCATCGATGGCAAGAAAATTTGACCATAGAAAAAAGCCGCATCCATTTCGATGGATGCGGCTTTTTGAATTGTGTGATGCACAGGGACGTTTGCGTATCGAAATCGCGCTGTGACAGGATTTCTGTCACTGGAATTGTGTGGTGCACAGGGACACCACCTATCCTGCCTACGCGAATTGTGTGATGCACAGGGACAATCTCATACCGAAATCCCGCTACATCAGCATTTCGTCCCCGAGAATTGTGTGGTGCACAGGGACAAAACTACTTCAGCATCCCTTTCACGTCTTCCGAGACCGCGCCCGTTCCTCCGAAGATCGAGAACCCGCGATAAGTCGGTAGCTGCTGTTCGGTCGCGGATGGGATATTATCCGGGCGCACGAGCAAAATCGGTGCGTTGTTTTTCGCCGCCAACACAGAGCCTGTCAGTGCATCCGGGAAGTTGAGCCCGGTAGCGATAAAGGCGCGGCTATCGCCGAGCGGAAGGCGCGTTGCCACTTCCAAGCCCGTGTCGTAGCGGGTTTTACCACCGAAGCGTTCGGGATTCGGCAAGTGCCCGAAGACGTCTTCACTGACGACGCCAGTGCCGCCAATGACCAAGCTCGATGTATAGCGTTCAAGCGCGGACGCCGTTTCTGTCGGCAAAGCGTCGCTGCGCGTCAATAGGATCGGGATGCCGTTTTTCGCGGCATACGGCGATACCGACAAGACGTCCGGGAAGTTCAAGCCGTTCGCGACGACTGCTCGCCGTGATCCTAGTTTCTCTGCAATCATGGCCGCCGTCTCATAGCGCGTCTCGCCCCCGATGCGCTCGGTCGCAAGATTCATTTCAGCGAGTTCCGCTTCGACCGCTTCCGACACGGCTCCGCTGCCCCCTAGAATGATGGCTTTCTCTGCGCCAAGCCGTTCAATTTCCACTGCCGTTTCGGAATGAATTGCACCAGAACGGGTCAAGAGAATCGGTGCATCTTCCAGATAAGCGAGCGGCCCGCCGGCTAATGCGTCCGGGAAATTGCCTGCAGTGGCGATCACCACTGTATCCGCCGACTCCCAGCCGGTTTGTGAAATTGCAATCGCGGTCTGGTAGCGGTCGATTCCGGAAATGCGCCCTGGCAGTTCGTCAGCTTCCGTTTCTTTGACGGTGACTTCCAGCGCTTCGCTTTGATTGCCGTAACGATCACGAATCGTCAATGTCAGCACACTGCCGGCTGCTTGCTTCGGAATGGCCATGCTGAACTTGCCCGCTCCTGTGTAGCCTTCTTGACGCGCGATTTCACCGCCTTCATTGTCCACGGTAATCACGGCGTCTTCCACAGCTTGAATCAATGTGCCGTTAATTTCCACCGAGCTATCATAGACAGCGCTGACGGCCGGTTGCTCGATGTCAAAAATCATCAACGCCGCTTCCGCATCGATCCGCCCGTGGCCGAAATACGGATCTTTCCCAGCTGCGCCGAGATCAACCGCCGTATCGTACAGACGCTGTTCGATTTCTTCATTCGACAAATCAGGCTCGTTCGCTTTCACAAGCGCCGCAATCCCTGCCACGACCGGGCTCGCCATCGAAGTCCCGCTCATTGAACCGAAACTGCCGCCGGCGATTGTCGACCAAATGCCTGTGCCGGGTGCTGAGATGTCCTGTTCGGCTCCGTAATTCGAGAAACCCGAAAACCGGTCGGCACGGTCCGTCGACCCCACCGCCATAACGTTTTCGTAACCGGATGGATAATGCGTCTTGTCCGTGAAATCATTGCCGGAAGACGCAATCACCAACACGCCGCGCTCATGTGCATAATCAATGGCCTTCTGATAAGATTCACTATAAAAATAATTGCCAAGGCTCATATTGATAACGTCCGCACCGGCATCCGCCGCGTAATAAATGCCTTCGATAACGTCGGATGAATACGCGAGCTCGTCTTCGAACACATCAATCGCCAGCAAGCCTGCGTCCGGTGCAACCCCAGCGCCGTAAGTCCGGTTGTTATGCGCTGCCCCGATGATGCCCGCGACATGCGTCCCGTGATCGTCTTCACTTATGCTCGTCGCAGTCGCATAGGAGCTGACAATTTGCCCGTTCAAATCCGGATGATCCAGGTCAAAACCGTTATCGAGCACGGCGACCAACACATCCGTCGTCCCCATCGTTCTCGTCCAGGCGCGTTCCGACCCGATCAATTCGTGATGATACTGAAATGAATAATACGGATCGTTCGGCACCGCCGTCGTTTCGAGCAAATGGTCGGCCTCGACATTCGCCACGCTCGGCGACGTACCCAGCTGTTCTATGTAATCGTCCACGCTTTGCCCTTCCGGCACCTCGACCGTCACGACTTTATTGGCCGTATTGATGTTCAAAGCATCGACGGTCTCGCCTGTCAGCGCCTGGCTGCTGGTCCCTGCTTCAAGTGTGACGATAACGCGGTCTGTCTGATTGGCTTCCTCCGCTAACGCAAATCCTGCGGCATGAAACACCGCTGCTCCCGTCAACACAGTAATTCCGATTTTCTTAGATGTATTCAAATTGTCGACCCCTTCCGTCTGCTTTCCGTGGCTGGTAAATTCCTGCATATTGTAACATTATTATTTTCCAATTAATAGTAATTCACTTTTTACGAATGGTAATCATTTCATATTCCACTATATGCGGATCGAGTTGAATTGTGTGATGCACAGGGACAAAATCTATCTGCTCAATTTTAAAAACCGCACCCCAACGCCTTTTCGGCACTGGTGATGCAGTTTGAATTGTGTGATGCACAGGGACAAGCAAACCACTCACGCTGTCTGCTCCTCTTTTTTCCACCGGTAATAATTATATCCGGCGTCAAACAACACCGTTAACAAGAACACCAACGCCACAACCTGCAGCTGCGTCTCCGTAAAGACCTCCTGCTGATAAATAATGAAATACATCAGCAGCATAAATGGGATTCCCCATAACGCGCGAATAAATCTCCTTCTATAGGAAAGCCTTTGATAGAGCAGCACAAATCCTTTATCTTTTTTCTTCTTATCCTTCAAAAAGTATTTCATGACAAGATTCACCACGATCACTATGAGCAATGGAACGATTAAGTAGCCGAGCATATCGATGTTTTCCACCTCTTCTCTTATAAATTGTGTCTTGCACAGGGACAACTGACTACCAAAACCCTTCTGCTACAACAATCCCACCTCTCGAATTGTTTGACGCACAGGGGCAAAATCACCCCGCCCGCCGAACACCAAACACCAGTCCAGCCGCGCCGCCCATCACGGCTCCCAAGTATGCCGCAAGCTCATACCCTTCGAGCCCGAGACGCTCATGAATGTCCAATCCGCCCAAAAACGTGCCGCCGATGACAAGTCCGAGAAAAGCGCCGGCCAACACCCCTGCGATCAATCCGATCAGTCCAGCTGCAAGTTTCGACATGTCCTGATTCCTCCCTTGCCATTTCACCCCATTTCCTAAGTTCTTCACTCGCCCACAAATTCCTCTTCGCCGAAACCATGACCTACGAATCAAACGAATCATACACATCAAAAATAGATAGAATATTCGAACTATTAGTTTTATACTAGAGATGAATGAAACAGAAAGGGAGGGTTCTATGAAAAAGCTCATCAAAACCATTGTCATCGTACTGCTCGCCAGCTTGCTTGCATCGCCAAGTGTCTTTGCCAAGAGCGATAACGCCAAAGAATCGCTCGTCGCAGTCGGCGATTCGATTCCGTTCGGCTTTAACCTCGGCCAGACCAACCAAAATCCCGCGAAAACCTCTTATCCTTATTTAATCGGCAAGCTCGCGGATCTGCGCGTGCGCAACCTCGGCGTTCCCGGATGGCAGTCGGATCAACTGCTTGAAGCCTTGCAGACCGACCAGAAATACCGCCAAGCGATCATCCACTCGGATTATGTCGCCGTGACGATCGGCAATAACGATTTGCTCGCCATCCTGCGTGAAGCGGCGGCCGAAAGCGGCGGCGATCAAGTTTTGTTCCAGCAGTTGCTCGGCGCGAAACTTAACGAAAGCGACGTCTTTTCGAACATCCAGCAAATCATCACGGAAATCCGTTCCCTCACCGATTCGCCGGTCGTGCTTTATAATGTCTATAACCCATTCCAGCTGACCGACACGCTCCACTACGCCGCCGATGCCGTCCTTCCAACCATCAATACTGCCTTTACGGCTCTCGCTCTCACCAACCAAGATGTCTTTCTAGCGGATGCCTACACGGCCTTCGGAAACAATCAAGCAGAATACGTCCTGCCGGCAGACATCCATCCGACCAAAGCCGGACAAGCGAAACTCGCAGAAATCGGCTTAGGAGCACTCGGCCTCTACTAAGCGCATAAACCTTAAAAGCTGCCTCTTTTGGCAGCTTTTTTTTGCGTTGAATTGTGTGGTGCACAGGGACAACCGCACACTCCGCGAATCAAAAAACCGCATTCCCCCGCCTTTTCGGCGGTGGGGATGCGGTTAGAATTGTGTGATGCACAGGGACAATACCGTATCAGTCTTCCAATTCTTCATCCAATAGATCTTTTACCTTATCCGACACCGCTCCGGTTCCGCCGAAAATGGTGAAATCATCGTAGTTCGGCAATAGTTTGTCGGTCGCTTGCGGAATTTCATCCGGGCGGACGAGCAGGATCGGCGAGTCGTTTTTCGCTGCCAAGACAGAGCCCGTTAGTGCATCGGGGAAATCTCTGCCGGTGGCAATATACGCCCGCTCAGTGCCGGTCATGAGCCTCGTGGCAATTTCAGCGCCGGTTTCATAACGCGTTTCGCCGCCGTAGCGCGTCGGATCCGGCAATTCATTGAAGACGTCTTCGCTGACAACGCCGGTTTCACCAATGACATGCGTGGATGAGTAATCATCCAATGCTTGTTCCGTCTCCGCTGGCAATCGGTCTTCACGCGTCAGCAAGATCGGCACGCCGTTTTTCGCAGCGTACGGAGAAGCAGACAAGACATCCGGGAAGTTCAAGCCATTCGCGACGACTGCGCTATCGGATTCCAGCTCTTCTGCAATCAAAGTCGCTGTTTCAAAGCGCGTGTCCCCGCCGATGCGGTCGATGGTCAAGTCCATGCTTCTCAATTCCGCTTCTACATTTGCTGAAATCGCGCCTGTGCTTCCGAGGAGAATGACTTTCTCCGCGCCGAGACGCTCAATTTCTTTTTCCGTTTCAATGCCCAAACGGTCAGGTCTCGTTAGCAGGATCGGTGCATCTTCCTGGAAGGCCAGCGGGCCGCCTGCAAGTGCATCCGGGAAGTTGCGCGACGTGGCTAGCACGACTGTATCTGATGCATCCCATCCTTGTTGCGAAATGGCAATCGCTGTCAAGTAGCGGTCAGACCCCGCAATCCGGTCGGTCACTTCCGCGTCGACTTTGACGACCGTCGTGGTCGCTTCGTCACTTTCATTCCCCGCGTTATCAATCGCAATCGCCGTCAGCACTGTGCCGCCATCTTGTGCGTCAATCGGCAAAGTGAACGCCCCGTCACTGCCGGCTTCTCCTCTCGCCAATTCTTCAGAGCCGGCCCAAATGACGACCGTGCTTCCCGCTTCACCCGTTCCGCTGACGCTTGTCGATTTGTTGGTCACTTGATCGAGCACCGGCGCATCTGGTGCGGTCACGTCTTCCACAGTCATGACGGTCTCATCGCTTGCGTTGCCGTCTTCGTCTTCCAACACCACCGTGATGTCCGTGCCAGCTTCTTGCTCCGGAATTTCCACAGCGAAGTTGCCGTCTTCATCCACCTCGCCTGTATACGATCCGTCTGGCGTCGTGACGATGACTTCTGCCCCCGGCTCACCGGATCCTGTCACTTCTGTGTCACCTTCTTCTACATCATCGACATCCGGCGCATCCGGTGCGATGGTATCTTCAACGGTAATGACGACAGCTTCACTTGTCAGCCCTGCGTCATCTGTCAAAAAGACGCCGAGTTCCGTGCCGCCCGGCTGTTCTGGAATGTCCACTTCAAAATTGCCGGATCCGTCCACCGTGCCGCTGCCAATCACTTCATCCTCTTTGGTCACCGTCACTTCCGTTCCCGGCTCACCGGTTCCCGTGACGGATGTATCGCGGTCGGTCACGCCGTCCACATCCGGCGTTTCAGGTGCGGTCACATCGCTCACCGTCACTTCCAACGCTTCGCCTTCAGGATCGCCTGACGAAGAGTATGCTTGGACCGTCAGCACTGTCCCCGCTTGTTGCTGAGGAATCTCAACGGAATATGGGCTATTGGCATCGCTGTCGACCGTGCCGCTGCCGATTTCTTCATCGCCGTTAAATACCCGGATTTCCGTTGCGGAGCCTTGCTTCTTGATTCCTTCGACCACGGTATCCTGATCCGTCACCGTGCCGACGGACAAATCGGTATTCTCCAAATTATACAAGGAAGCTTGAGCCCCTTCATCCGTCAGCACGAACACATCCACTAGAGGAGAAGATGTCACAGCTCCGAAGAACTCCAGTTCACCCGAATCGCTCACCGGCAAGTCTTCGCCGAGTGCATTCAAATCAATCACCAACTCCGCGCTCAACGTCGACGCGACGCTCACATTAAGCGCCTCAAAGCTTGACCCCGAAACAAGCCCTGTGGATGGGTCGACTTCCAAATCATCCCCGCTGATCGTGCCACTGTTCACAGGAATCAACCCCAGCAAGAGCCGCTGTTCGTACTCGATCTGCGCTGCGTCCTGGAAATTCGGCAGCGCTAAAATCTCCTGGAATGCTTCCGGGAGCTGGAAATTATAATATTGTTCATTGAGCGCTCCGACATTCAACAACACTTCCCCGTCAATGTCCAAAGTCAACACGCCGGTCGTCGAATTATAATCCGCCCGCAAGCCTTGGTCTTCAAGCAAGGCAATATCCGCCAGTCCCGCCGCTTGTGCGGAGTTTTGTTGAAGCGAAATGCCGTTTTTGCCGGTACTGAGTTCTGCCGAAAGCGGCGACACCGCCAGCACGCCCGCCATCAGTGCCACCGAAAATAGTTTGGAGCTGCCATTTAACGTTAATCTCTTTCCAGAATAACTCTTCATTCATCTTCCTCCTCTTTTTTGGTTAGCCAAAAATCAAGTTATGGGTGAACGAGTAAATTATTTCCTTTTTAAATTAACGCCTCCTTTTTTTACTATATTTAACATAAGGCATTAATAACTAAATATTAACACATCTCCTCTTATCCGCAATTGATAACCGAAGCGCTACCCATGCGTAAGTGGTGACAATTTCATTTGACAGGAAAATAAGATAGAATTTTCAATTAATAATTATTACTAGAAGCGCAAATAAACATCAAAGCAAAATGAAATCCAGTTCATAAGTTTGTAGCATTTGAAAAATTTGACACTCAATAGTAAAATTAACCATTTTTTTATCATCGCTCTGTCATGTATGGCTAAAATTGTGTGGTGCACAGGGACAACCAGACACTCAAATCCCTCCAAACCAACAATCTCTTCATTTAAATTGTGCCGTGCACAGGGATACAAACAAAAAAAGCTTAGACCCTCTAACTTCAGGGTATTCTATAAATTGTTGTGATAAAAACACGAAAAGGAGAATGTCCCGTGAACTATGTAACATTAAACAATAAACTCGAAATGCCCCAATTAGGATTCGGTGTTTGGCAAGTCGACAGCGACCAAGCTGCCGAAGCCGTATCAACTGCATTAAAAACTGGCTATACCTCTATCGATACAGCCATGATCTATAAAAACGAAGAAGGCGTCGGAAAAGCCTTGAAAGAAACTTCCGTCCCGCGTGAAGAGTTGTTTATCACTACAAAAGTCTGGAACTCTGACCAAGGCTACGACAGCACTTTGCGCGCATTTGACGAAAGCCTTGAGCGCCTCGGCCTTGATTATGTGGACCTCTACCTCATCCACTGGCCAACGCCTGAGTTCGACAATTACGTCGAGACGTATAAAGCGATGGAAAAACTATACAAAGACGGCCGCGTCAAAGCGATCGGCGTCTGCAATTTCCAACCTGAACATCTACAACGCTTGTTGGACGAGTGCGACGTGCCGCCTGTCCTCAACCAAATCGAATGCCATCCATACTTGGCGCAAAATGACGTCAAAGAATTCTGTGCGCAGCACGATATTTTCGTGGAAGCGTGGAGCCCGCTTGACCAAGGCGGCGAAGTACTGAAAGACGAAGTGATTCAACAAATCGCTGAAGCACACAAAAAATCCCCAGCTCAAATCGTCTTGCGCTGGCACCTGCAAAACAACACGATCGTCATTCCGAAATCCGTCACACCGTCACGCATCGAAGAAAACTTCAACGTCTTCGATTTCGAATTAAGCGAAGAGGACATGAACCAAATCAACGGGTTGGACAAAAACCGCCGCAAAGGCGCTCACCCGAACGAAATGAACGTCCGTTAATATCTCCATAAGAAAAGCCCGTTCCTTCCCTGGAACGGGCTTTTTTCTGCTTAAATTGTGTGGTGCACAGGGACAAATGAACATACAAATGCTGCCGCAGCAGGATTTCCGGCCCGCGAATTGTGTGGTGCACAGGGACAGCACCAACTACAAATTCCTCTCCATATATCCCTTGCCCCAGTCGTACATCGAATCGAGGATCGGCATGAGGCTCCGCCCTTGTTCCGTCAGCGAATACTCCACTTTCGGCGGCACGACCGGATACACTTCGCGGTGGACGATCAAGTGATCTTCCAATTCACGCAGCTGGTTCACCAGCATGCGTTGCGTGATGCCGGGCATGAGTTTTTTCAACTCGCCGAAACGCTTCGTGCCTGATTTCCCTAAATGCCACAACACGAGCATCTTCCACTTTCCGCCGATGATGGAAAGGGTCAATTCTTTTTCGCAATTAAATGTCTTCTCTCCCAAATTGGGCATTCATTTTCCCTCCATCGTTCGCGCATTTCATTCTTGTGATGTCTACTGGAATCCGTCGCTCACTGCCCCGAATCGACAGCGGCTGTCCGCGGTTCCAAGATGAATTTATTGAGCACGTGCAACACGCCTTCTTCGTTGTTCGACAAACTGGTGTAATCCGCGAGCTCTTTTAATTCGTCGACGGCGTTGCCCATGGCGATGCCGAATCCCGCTGCTTTGACGAGATCCGTGTCGTTATGGTTATCGCCGATCCCGATCACTTCCGAAGAATCAATGCCGAGATGTTCGGCCAAAAACTTCAAGGCACTGCCTTTATTCGCTTCCGGATGCGTCACTTCGAGGTAGCGCAGTTTGGATTTCTCGATACATGCTTCGTCGCCCAAAACCGCCTGCAATTCTTCCTGCACCGGCGCGAGGGCTTCCGGTTCGTCGATAAACAGCAATTTCATGAAGCCGTTTTTCGCAAGCTTGAGGAGATCCGGTTCGATTTCATAGCCGACTCCGACTTCTTTGGAATACGCTCTAACTTGTTCGTTATCCACGGCGCTGTAGAGCACATCGTCTTGATAGACTTGGATATGCATTTGCTTCTCCGCTGCCAAGTGGATGCATTTTTGCGCGATCTCAAACGGCACGACGCGCTCACGCAGCACTTCTCCGCTCGTCGCCGATTTGATCATCGCCCCTTGGTACGTGATCATCGGTGCATCGAGCCCCAACTCCAAGGCGATGCGCTGTGCGGACGGGTACATGCGTCCCGTCGCAATCGTCACGACCACTCCGTGTTCCATCGATTCGCGAATCGCTGTCATCGTATCTGTTGTCACCGTCAACTCATCCGTCAGCAAAGTTCCATCTAAATCAATTGCAATCATTTTATACATACACTTGCTCCTTCATATCAAAATAGTTTCGTTGGCGGGCCTTTTATTAAAATTAAGCGCTGTACGAGCGGCTCGCCATTCATTTCAATCAACACTGCCCTGTCACCGCAGTTCTCCATTCCATCAATTTTGCACCTCTGTGAGCGAGTTGTCCAATAGGTAAGCTTGGCATGAAAAATAAGCTTGAGACGGAATCACTTCCAGCCTCAAGCTTATTTCTGTGTTATTCCAAATTGGCGTGTGTGCCGAACATCGTATCGGCAGTGATGTGGTGCTGCTCCATATACGCCAAGACGAGCGCGTCGTACACCACCAATAGCGATTGCTCGAACAACGAACCCATCGGTTGAATGGATTTGCCGCTCGCACCCTCCGCCTTGGCTTGCGCCGGGATGGTGAGATGAAGGCTAGCAAGCTTGCCGATTGATGACGCCGGATTGGTCGTCACCGCCGCGACCGTTGCGCCGATTGCGTTCGCTTTTTCCATCATCGCAAGCAAGCTGCCCGTTTCACCGGAACCCGATCCGACGATGAACAAATCATTTTCCTGCAAGCTCGGTGTCACCGTTTCGCCGACGACATAAGCGGTCAAGCCCATATGCACCATGCGCATGACGAACGCTTTCGCCATGAACCCCGAGCGGCCACCGCCTGCGACGAAAATCTTGTCGGCTTGCCCCATCGCAGTGACCAATCGGGATGCTTCTGCCTCGTCCACTTGCCCAACTGTATGCGCAAGTTCGGCTGAAATTTCATTCATAAATCCAGAAGCGCTCACGTTAAACCGTCACGCTTTCGTTCATCAACGCTTTGATTTTCGCCGCTTCTGATTGCTTGTCGTCTTTAGACGTGATGCCGCCCCCGACAATGATCAAATCCGGCTGCGCTTTGATCACTTCCGGCAAAGTTTCGAGCTTAATGCCCCCAGCAATCGCCGTTTTCGCATTTTTCACGACGCCTTTGATGGTGCGCAAGTCTGCAAATGAATCTTTGCCCTCTGCCTGCAAATCATAGCCCGTGTGAACGCAAATATAATCCGCTCCCAGTACGTCCAGTTCAGCTGCGCGTGTTTCGATGTCTTTCACGGCGATCATGTCGACCAGGATCTTCTTGCCAAGTTTCTTCGCTTCTTCGACTGCGCCTTTGATCGACGAATCTTCCGCCTGCGCGAGAATCGTCACGATGTCCGCTCCAGCAGCCGCTGCGTTGCCGACTTCATAAGCCGCCGCGTCCATGATTTTCACATCCGCCAAGACTTCAAGGTGTGGAAACGCCGCTTTCACTTCGCGAACGGCTTTCAATCCTTCTTGGTTAATGACCGGTGTGCCCAGTTCCACGATATCGATCGACCCTTCAACTTCTTTGATCAATTCGATGGCTTGCGGAATATCTACTAAATCCAATGCTAGTTGTAATTTCATCTATGTGTAGCTCCTCATATGCGTATTTTGATGCTTACCAAGTGTAAGTCCTGCCCTACATCTTGGGAAGTACGCACTTTAACCGCACATACAGACAAAAAGTATACCGTCACCTGTGGAATTGTGTGTCGCACAGGGACGAACAGACAGTCAAATGCCGCCGCGACGGGAATCCGGCCCGTCAAATTGTGTGGTGCACAGGGACAAGCAAGAATTCCCCCTACCGGAATTGTGTGGTGCACAGGGACGCAAACCACCATCCGCAACACAAAAACCGCATCCCGGCGCCGTTTCGGCCACCGGGATGCGGTTGGAATTGTGTGGTGCACAGGGACAGCTGCAACAGCTGCAGCAACTACTTCTTCATCGCCTCATACTGGCGCACGACTTCTTTCGCCAGTTCGCTGTCAGCTTCAAGCCCGCTGACTTCTGTCAATACGCGCTCCGGCCCGCCTTGTGCGATCATCTCTTGGATTTTTACCGCTTCTTCGTCTTCTGCATAATCGAACAACAACGCCGCCGCGATCGCTTTCGCGAGATGCGAATACGCAAGCCCCGCTTTTTGCGCTTGCACGGCCGGGCGCACGAGGCGGTCTTCCGGGCCGAGCTTGCGGATCGGCGCGCGGCCGACGCGCGTGACGCCGTCGTTCAAATAGCTGTTTTTGAAGCGTTCGATGTTTTTATCGATATAGTCAAGGTGCTCGTCTTCGTCCAAGCCGTATTGCTTCACGAGGTACGCGCCCGTCTCTTTTAAGGTTTCCCGCACTTCTTGTTCAATTTCCGGGTCGGCCAAGGTTTCATCGATTGTCGTTTTGCCGGCGAGATAGCCGTAATACGCGATGACCGCGTGCCCCGTATTGACTGTGAACAGCTTGCGCTCAATGAACGGCGCCAAGTCTTCGACAATCGTCATGCCGGTCACGTGAGGAATGTCTTCAGTCGTTTCAACAACCCACTCGTAATACGGCTCAACCAAGACATCAAGCGAATGGCCTTCCTGGATCGGCACAATGCGGTCGACCGCCGAATTAAAGAAATACACTTTGCCGGCGAGATCCGCTTTCGCTTCGTCGCTCAAATGGCTCAAAATATGTCCTTTCAAAATATCGGTCGCGCCGATCTGGTTTTCACAGGCAATGATGTATAATTTTTCCGAACCCGCGCTCATGTCTGTCGCTACATCCAAATCAGACGCCGGCACCAAATCCGGCCCCGTCGCGAAATTGCCTTTGACGCGCGCTTCGATTCCTTTTGCGATTAACGGCGCAATGCGCGGCAAAATGTTCGGCCCGATTGCCGTCGTCAAATACGTCGCTTGCTGGATCTTCGCAATGACCGCTTCTTCGTCTTTCATATTATTGATGCCCGATACATTCTCCACCAAGACGCTTTCTTCTGTCTCCTGCGCCATGTTGACGCGGTACTGGCCTTGTGCGTTCAACCCGTCGATAACTTGTTCCGCCACATCGACGAAACTGACGTGATAGCCGGATTCCGAGAACAACGCCCCGATAAACCCTCTGCCGATATTGCCTGCTCCAAAATGAATCGCTTGTTTCATTCCAATCATTCCTTCATCAAATTATTTTGTAAGTATTCGTAAAACAACTCTTCCAACTTGCCGCGGATGACGCCTTCATTCGATGACGAGAAAATCATCATCGCCGCTTCGCTTTCAATGAGGCTCGAACTAATCAAGCTCATGATTTCCTGTTCGCGCTCGCTTAATTCCACCGGCGTCAGCATCAATAATAAATTCGTCATGTGCACGTCGCGGCCATCCATCCCTTTGACCGCACTCGGCGCATCCAAATGCACCACTTGGAACAGCAACTGCCCGACCGACTCGTCGCGGCAATGAAACAGCGCCATATTGGTCCCCGGGATCCCAAGGCCGCCTTTTGTTTCGCGGTCTTGTAATTGCCGCAACGTGCTCGCCGCATCCAACAACCCGTCCGACTCCAGGCCGTCCAATACATCCGAGAGCACACCCCAATAATCGGTGCCGCGCATGTTCACGACCCCGAAATGTTCGAGTATCGCTTCCATGCCGGTCTGCACTTGCTTGATGTCGAGCAGCAAGCGCCGCAGATCCGGCCGATGTTTCCTGCCCGCCTCGCCGAAATCTTCCGCCGGCAAATATTGCTTGTTGCGCGTCACTTTCTGGATATTGTGCTGCAAGTAATTCTCGATATGGCTGATGTCTTGTTCGTTCAAAAGGGGGCTCACCATCAAATAATCCACATCGGTGACCGGCAGGCGGATCGTCGAAATGACCAAATCGTAGTCCTGGAAGTTCGCCGTCTGGAAATCGTGGATCGACAAGATCTTCACCGTATCAATTTCCGGCAGCTCTTTTTGAATGCGGCTCGCCAGCATTTTCGACGTGCCGATACCAGTCGGGCAAACGACGACCGCGTCGATCTGCACACGTTCTTCATTCATCAATAAGGCCGATCCGAAATGAAGCACGATAAACGCCACTTCGTCCGCCGAGAACTCGAGGTCGTCAAACTCCGTCTCCAACGTCTGCTTGACCGCGAGAAACAGCATCGGGTATTTCTTCTTGATCTCGTCGGTCAACGGGTTGAACGATTCGAGCTTTTGCTTGAGCCGGAAAATGAGCGGCTCCATATGCGCAAGCAAGCCTTGGTACAAGGAGAAATCTTTCGTCAAATCAACGCCGAGCTGCCCCGACACGTCGCGTATCATGTTCTTGACCAGTTTCCCGAGCAGCACGCTATCGTAGTACAGCACATTGGACGCCTGGATTTTCGAACCCTTCAACACCACCGCAAGAAACTCAATATCGCGCTCCGTCAACTCCACGCCAAGCCGCTCATGCAAATCGTCACAAATCGCTTCGATCACATGGTACTCGCCGTTCGGCTCGCTGCCAGCCGGTTGCGCGTCCAGCAAAAAGCCGTTTTCGGTGCGCCGCAGCGCCAAAGCGAGATGCACGACCAAGCCCGTATAACCGCTGTCCGCCAAGCGGATCTGCTCGTCGCTGATGTGTTCGCCGACCAATTTATTCGCCGACGCGAGATAGTCTGGGTTGAAATAGCCGAGCACTTTGTCGTCCTGCGTCTTGCCGCGCTGCAAATAATACAGGCTTTCAATGAGCTCTTCGTAGAAATGAATGAGGAAATAGGCAGCCAGCGCATGGCGTTTATGCGCTTCCTCACCTGCCACTTCCACACCGACACCGCGCTGACGGGACAAAGTGACCGAGAACTTGCGCAGCCAATTGCCGAGCTCATCCAAATACGAAGTGAGCGTCGTCGTGCTGATGCCGAGCTGATTCGACAGCACCTGCTTTTTAAAAAACGCGCCTTCTTCCATTAAAATGATGAGCAAGCGCAGCTTCTTCTCTTCAGGCGTCGCTTCCGGCGCACTCGATGCCGCAAGCTTTTGCATCAAGCGATAGATTTTCTCGTTATTGCCATCAATAAACAGCGCATCCGCCGCATTGCGCTTCATCGCAAGGCCGAACCCCTCCAAGAGCTTATCCACCGACTTCAAATCGCGCTGAATCGTCCGCGCGCTGACATCAAGATACGTCGCCAAGGAATTAACCGTATGCTTCGCCGACATCCGCGTCACCAGCTCAATAATCGACTTTTCCCTAACCGTGACAAACATCCACTCACCTACTCCCTTGTCACCTTTCGTTAATGAAGACTTTGTTGAATCAAATACTGAGTCATAAACCATGTTTTCCGAGGCTTACCGTGGGACAGGAATCGAACGGACACTTTTCCAAAACTCAAATATCCCACTGATCTATGCGCACTTCCTATAACTATAGAAGACTATTGTTTTTTACCTATTCTATATACAGTTTCTCACTACTACGCATATTCCGCAAAAACACTGGTTTTCCTCTTTTATCTAACTGAGTTTAGCCCCTCTGCCTATTCGTCACACTGGGATGTAAAAGCGGAAGGCGGCGACTCCAGCGGGAATAGCATGAGTCTTGAGACCCCGCAGGAAGCGAAGCGACCGAGGAGGCTCAAGCCATGCCCGCGGAAAGCGTCCGCCTGGAGCGATTTCCCCACTAACATTTACTATATCTGTTCACTTATTGATCTTGCTCACTTTGAATAAACCAAAGAAATAGCACAAAAAGGCAGGATCTCCCCTGCCTTTTCGTGATGTTGATTATTTGCTGTTCAAGATGTCGAGCAGTTCTTTAGAAGATTTCGCGGCGACGAGTTCGTCGACGTTCGACTGCTCGGCGCAGATGACCGCGATGCCTGACAGGATCTCCAGGTGCGTGCCGTCTTTACCAGCGATGGCGAAGATCAATTTCGCTTTCTCTCCGTCAAAGTCTACCCCGTCCGGCACTTGGACAACCGTAAAGCCGGATTTGATCACCGCTTTTTTCGCTTCTTCGGTGCCGTGCGGAATCGCGACATCATTGCCCATATAGGTCGTCGTGATTTCCTCACGCTTCAACATTTCATCGACATACGATGGCTCGACGTATCCTGCTTTCACAAGTGCGTCACCTGCGAAGCGGATTGCTTCTTCTTTATTTCGGAAGCGTTTATTGATGAAAATATTGTCTTCCGTCAGTAGTGGAGCGTCGCCTTCATCACCAGTCGCTGCGTTCGCTTCGCTGTCGTCGACCAGTTCACTTTGCTCTTCTGTCACGCCATGTTTCATGCGCTCGATCAAGCGGTCGTATTCTGGGCTCGACAGGAAGTTATCGACCGAGATGTGGTACGCATCCGGGCGTTTGTCTTTCGCACGCGGCGTCAATTTATCCTGCGTGATGATGATTTGCGAATCGGCAGGGATCGACGAAATCGCGCTGTTGGTGACTTTGATGTGCATGCCCGCTTCTTTTACTTTCTTACTCAAGAGCGAGGCGCCCATCGCGCTCGACCCCATTCCGGCGTCACACGCAAAGACGATTTTTTGGACATCGTCCGGGAATTTTCCAGATGCAGAAGCCGTGCCTGCAGCTCCAGCTCCAGCGCTAGCGCCAAGTGCGCCGGCAACCGAGCTCTTCTTGCCTTTCATTTCTTCCATACGTTTCGTTGCAGCTTCGACGTCTTCATCAGATGCTGTGTCTTTGCTGCGCTTCAAGATGACCGCTGAAATTAAGAACGAGACCGTCGCTGCGACCAAAATCGCCGTGAAGTTCGCGACGTATGCCATGCCTTCAGGCGGTGTGACCGCTGCGATCGCGAAGATACTGCCTGGTGATGCAGGGGCCATCAAGCCGCCGCCCATCAAGACCAGTGTGAACACGCCGCTCATGCCGCCGAGGATGACGGACAACAGAAGCATCGGTTTCATTAACACGTACGGGAAGTAAATCTCGTGGATCCCGCCGAAAAAGTGGATAATAACTGCTCCTGGTGCCGATTGCTTCGCGATGCCTTTTCCGAAGAACATGAACGCGAGCAAGACGCCAAGGCCAGGTCCTGGGTTCGCTTCAAGCAAGAACAGAACCGAACGGCCAGCCTGCTGGACTTGTTCAAGCCCAAGCGGCGTCAGGATGCCGTGGTTGATTGCATTATTGAGGAATAAAATTTTCCCCGGTTCGATCAAAATGCTTGTTAATGGAAGCAAGCCTGTTTCTAGCAACCAGTCAACGCCTGCGACCAAGACTTGCGTCAATGCGCTGACGGCTGGTCCGATGCCGAGATAAGCGAAGATCGCTAGCGCCCCGCCGAGAATACCCGCGGAGAAGTTATTGACGAGCATTTCAAAACCAGAGCGGATCTTGCCTTCGATCAAATGGTCAAACTGCTTGATGACCCAAGCCGCAAGCGGCCCCATGATCATCGCGCCGAGGAACATCGGCGTATCCGGTGCCCCGACGATAACCCCCATCGTAGCGATTGCGCCAATGACGCCGCCTCGCTGGTCGTGCACCAGCTTACCGCCTGTATAACCGATCAATAGCGGTAGCAAATACGTAATCATCGGCCCGACGAGTGACGCGAAATTCTCGTTCGGGAAAAAGCCCGTTGGAATAAATAATGCGGTAATGAGACCCCAGGCAATAAACGCGCCGATGTTCGGCATAACCATCGAGCTCAGGAAGTTACCGAACTTCTGGACTTTCACTTTGACGCTTGAACGTTCTTGTGCCATTCCTTTCATCCTCCTTTTTTGGGCTCTTGCCCTTGTGCTTTGTTTGTTAATTCAGATTATACGCTCATTGTGTAAGCGCATTCAATCTAATGAAAAACCAACTTTGTCGCCACTGTCCGGACAAGGCTGTCGTTGCCGCAAATTTGTCGTGCACAGGGACGAACCAAGAGCGAAATCCTGCTGCGACGCGAATCTGATGCGCCAAACTGTGTGATGCACAGGGACACAACCGAAAAACAATCGCCAAGCCCTATTACCCGCGCAAATTGTGTCGCGCACAGGGACAAACTACCATCAAAACCCCGACACGACGCGGTTTTCACGTCCCGAATTGTGCCGTGCACAGGGACATGTCGCCGCACTCGCGACAACACTGTCGTTTTTGATCCCACCTTCAAACGGCGCCCTGCTATGCAATTTGCGCAGAAACTGTCATAATGAGGGGTGAATTCGCTTACATCTCAACCACCCTAAGGAGGAATTATTCATGGTAGAAAAATCATTCACAATCACAGATCCAGCAGGTATGCATGCACGTCCAGCTTCAGCACTCGTAGGTTCGTTATCAAAATTCCAATCGGACATCACGATGGAATTCAAGGACAAAAAAGTTAACTTGAAATCAATCCTTGGCGTTATGTCACTTGGCGTTCCTTCTGGCTCAACAGTCCAGATCGCCGCAGACGGTGCAGACGAAGCGGAAGCGATGGAAACAATCGAGCGCGTACTCCAAGAACAAGGAATCTCGAACGAATGAACCGCATCTCCGGAATCGCAGCCTCTAACGGCATCGCCATCGCCAAGGCCTTCCGCCTGGAAAATCCGGAACTGACAATCGACAAGAAAAACGTAGCGGATACACAGGCGGAAATCCAGCGCTTCGGTCAAGCAGTAAATGAATCGATCGCTGAACTCGAAGTCATCAAAAAGCGCACCGCTGAAGAAATCAGCGACAAGGAAGCGGCCATTTTCGGCGCTCACTTGCTTGTCTTGGAAGACCCGGAATTGATCGGGCCGATCACCGACAAGATCAACAACGATAGCGTCAATGCAGAGTTCGCGCTTCACGAAACCTCGACGATGTTCGTCGACATGTTCGAAGCGATGGACAATGAATACATGAAAGAACGCGCCGCCGATGTGCGCGATGTCACGAAACGCGTGCTCGCCCATCTGTTAGGCGTGAAGATCCAAAACCCGAGCATGATCACCGATGAAGTCGTCGTCATCGCAGAAGACTTGACGCCTTCCGATACGGTGCAATTAAACCCGAAATACATTAAAGGCTTCATCACCGATATCGGCGGGCGCACGTCCCACTCCGCGATTCTCGCACGCACGCTGGAAATCCCGGCAGTTGTCGGCGCGAAATCAGCGATGAGCTCCATTGATAACGGCACGATTGTCATCATCGACGGATTGGAAGGCGAAATCCTTCTCAACCCGGACGACGCGACACTTGCCGAATACAAGGAAAAACAAACGGCGTTCGCCAGCCAAAAAGCCGAATGGGCCAAGCTGAAAAACGAAGCAACGCTCACAAAAGACGGCGTTGCAGTCGAACTCGGCGCGAACATCGGCACACCGAAAGATCTCACCGGCGTTCTCGAAAACGGTGGCGAAGCGATCGGCTTGTACAGAACAGAATTCCTGTACATGGGCCGTGACGAGTTCCCGACTGAAGAAGAGCAATTCGACGCTTACTCAGCCGTCCTAAAAGGCATGGAAAACAAACCGACCGTCGTGCGCACACTCGACATCGGCGGCGATAAGGAATTGTCGTACTTGAAATTGCCGAAAGAACTCAACCCGTTCCTAGGCCTCCGTGCGATCCGTCTATGCCTCGAGATGCCGGACATGTTCCGCACGCAGCTGCGCGCACTTCTTCGTGCAAGCGTCCACGGGAATCTCAAGATCATGTTCCCGATGATCGCGACGCTCGATGAGTTCCGCGAAGCGAAAGCTATTCTATTGGAAGAAAAAGCGAAACTTGAAGCAGAAGGCGTTGAAGTGAGCGATTCAATCGAAGTCGGCATCATGGTAGAAATCCCGTCGACTGCCGTTATGGCAGACACTTTTGCAAAAGAAGTCGACTTCTTCTCCATCGGCACCAACGATTTGATCCAATACACAATGGCCGCCGACCGCATGAACGAATCCGTGTCGTATCTCTACCAGCCGTACAACCCAGCCATCCTGCGCCTCGTGAAGACCGTCATCGACGCGTCCCACAAAGAAGGCAAATGGACCGGCATGTGCGGCGAAATGGCCGGCGACGAAATCGCCATCCCGATTCTCCTCGGCCTCGGCCTGGACGAATTCTCGATGAGCGCTTCGTCCATCTTAAAAGCCCGCTCCCAGCTAAGCCGCCTATCCAAAGCGGACATGGAAGGGCATACTGAACACATTCTCGGTCTCGCGACTTCCCAGGAAGTTGAAGACTACGTCAAAAACCTATAATGCAAAAAAGCCGTGAACTCAAATGAGTTCACGGCTTTTTTAATTGTGTGGTGCACAGGGACAACCAAGAATCAGAATCCCGCTGCGACGCGGATTTTCCGCCGCGAATTGTGTGATGCACAGGGACACCTTACAATCCACGCTCCACTTTTACCACCTTACGATCCACCGGCACGTGCCACTGCGGCGCCAACTTCTCCAGCTTGTACTGTCTATAGCCGTCAATATAGTCCTTATAAGTTTGCAAATAGGTTTTGTTCGGGATCTCCATTGTCATTTCTTCTTTTACAATCGCAGTCATCCGATTCATCCTCCTCGATTTTGGTCCTTACAAGTACTGATCACGCGGCTACCAACTCATTTATTAAAAACATTTCTGTTGTAGCTAAATTAAATGCATCTCTTCCCTCTCTAAAATGAAAAGGATAGATTTGCCGTATTCACTTTTTTCGCGGAAGCACATGGAGCGCATCCGTCAGGCGTTCAACAAAATCAGGGAACTCTTCTTTTGAAGTAATCCGCAGTGCATGCTGTCCGTCTTCTACTGACAAACGTTGGGAATAACTTGTCGGCAGCAAAATCGGATGTTCAATGAGCGCTCGCGTGAAACTTGGCAATTGCTCAACCGAAAGCAGGATCGTTGCCTCGTTCATCCCCTCCTGCTCGTCCCGATACAGTTGAACGGAAACGCCGCGGTCGAGTGGCAATCCGATATACAGCTGAGGAACTTGATGCCCTGCGATTTCAGGCGCGCTGCCGAGCGGGCAATTCCGCGTTTTCTCTACCGCTTGTGCGGCCATCATCTTGGCTATCTTGTCGTCTAGTGAAGTCACCTGCTGGGTGTTCATCATGTCAACCATTCCTCCGCTCCATTTAATCGATTTACCAATGAAAGCTTCTTCCTTGCGAGCACCAATAAATAATTAAAAATCATTTTATTATTATAATTGATACTTCATATAACTAATAACACTACAATAAACCTACATTAAGCACCAAAATATGTAAAGTAGTCTATGAAAATTCTCATAATTCAGATATTAATTTGCTTTTCTTATATACTTTTAATGGAAGATAATTAATTTGTTTCTGTCTTAAGAAAAAATCAACACTCAACACAAGCCACTGTTTCCAACTTTTTCCACGCTTTCTCTTTTCACTTTCTCTCAATAAATACCCCACCCGGTTTCCATTAAAAGGCAAATCGCAATAATGATTTTTCGAAACTTTTTTCGCATAGTTTCAATGAAAACATCTATAGCTGCCAAACAATATCTATTCACTTTAATTTATAAACATTCAAAACCGATTCAGTCTTCTCTTGTATTGACGACATCTCCTCACTCCTTCCTTGTTCACCGAGTGCATAAAAGCTCCCGGTTTATTCTCTTCTATTTCAAACCACTTCTATGAATCAAAGAAAAACACACTCCAGCAAATAGTGCCGCATTCGGCTAAGATCGACGAAGAAATGTCATGCCAATAGAAAAAGCCTTGAACTCAATCGAGTTCAAAGCTTTTTGCGTTAAATTGTGTAGCGCACAGGGACACCCAAGCAGCAGAATCCCGCCGCTATGGGAATCGCACACCCGAAATTGTGTCATGCACAGGGACAAAACCGAAAATCCTACGATTCATACCCTTCCCTAACCGCTTTCTGGCGTTTCGCTCGCTTCTTCACTTTTCGATCTTTTCGATAATACTCATCCGACGTAAAGAACTCGTTCTTCAAGTCTTTTACTTTGTTGCTCAACAGCAAAATCGCGATAACGTTCGGGATGAGGATCGCGGCGAGCATGATGTCGAGGAAGCCCCAGATGACTTCAGCTGCACCGACTGCGCCCAGAATGACGGCAAATATGTAGACCACTTGCATGCCGTGTGCCGCTTTCAAGCCGAACAAGAACTCCGCTTGCTTCGCGCCGTAGAATACGACGACCAAAATCGTCGAGAGTACGAAGAAAATAAGGGCAACCGTTACGAGAATGGCACCAAAATCACCGAAAAACTCTTCAAATGCCAAGCTAGTCAACGCCGATGAATTTTCCATCGCGCCTTCTTCTGTCCATACGCCAGAAGACAAAATAACAAACGCTGTCGCCGTACAGACGATCAAAGTATCGACAACTACACCAATGACGGCCCAGAAGCCTTGGCGCACGGGATGGTCGGTCGTCGCCGCTGCGTGTGCAATCGGTGCTGTCCCAAGTCCCGCTTCGTTGGAATAAAGACCGCGGGCAAAGCCCCAACGGATAATTTCCACAATCGCCGCACCGGCAAATCCACCCACGACAGGCGCCGGAGAAAAGGCGTTGCTAAAGATCAGCATAAAGAATTCCGGAACAGCTTGGACGTTCATCAACAAAATGACGACCGCTCCGCCGACATAGAACAAAGCCATGAACGGTACGAAAATCTCCGTCACTTTACCGATGCGCTTGATGCCGCCAAAGACGACGATCGACACGAGCACAGCAGTCGCGATACCCGTCCACAACACCGGAATATTAAATGTCGCTTGCACCGTATTCGCGATGGAATTACCTTGCACCATGATGCTCGGGATCAACTCGATCATCAATGCGAACGAGAACCAAATGCCGAGCCATTTCATGTTCAAGCCTTTCGTCATGTAATACATCGGCCCGCCGACAAATTCGCCTTTCGCGTTTTTCTCGCGGTATTCAACGGCGAGCACGCTTTCCGCGAACTTCAGCGCCATGCCGATCAATGCGATGACCCACATCCAGAAAATCGCGCCCGGTCCCCCGAACATGATTGCCGCCGGCACCCCGACGATGTTCGCCGCACCGATCGTGGATGACAAGGCAGACGTCAATGCTTGGAACGGCGTAACCGTCCCTTCGCCTTTTGGTCTTCTGAAAATGCTCCCGAAAGTCTGTCCTACTATGTATCCGAAATAACGAAACTGAAAAAATCCTAATTTAAAAGTCATATAAAGTCCAGAAACCAATAACAATGTAATGAGTGGGATACCCCATAGCCACGCTGAAAAATCAGCAACCCCTTGTAAAAACTGTTCCAACTGTTTTCCCCCTATAATATTTCAAGATATGAAATATTTCCCTCACTACATAAGGTTTAAACAGAAATCAGGAAATTAATTAGTAAATTTAGAAAAACTCGGAAAATCCGCCTAAGCCGGAAAGCGACAGTTAATCCAATGCTCCTCCCCTAAAACACAAAAACCTCGGAATCCATTAGGGAACCCGAGGCTTTTGGCTGATGACTTATGAAATTACGATACAGGCATTTATCGAAAATGTGTTTTCATAGGATGTGCTTTCTGTTATCCACCATCAAATTCAATGCCGCTCCTCAAACTCCTTGTTGCAATTCCCAAATAACATTGTGAACTATTAAGGTGTTACCGAAATAGCTCGGCACTCAATTGCTAGAGCACTGGTTAGAAATTACTCTCCACATAAGACGCTTCCTGCTCTTCTGACAACAAGCCTGTCGCACGTCCGACCGTTCCGTTATGCCATTCCCAGATGGTGTTGTGCACGTTCACGGCATTGGAGAAATTGCCTTCTTCCCAAGCCGTCAAGCTTTGCTCATAGAATTCGTACTCCTCGTAAGCGCCTTCGTTGGCCTGCAAAATTTTCAGCATTTCATCGATCCGCTCCGGCGTCATTTCGATTGCGCCGCGCTTTTCGGTTGCTTCGATTTTCTGATGCGTCATTTGGTGAAGATGAATCTGGAATTCAACTTCACTTAAACCTACCGTTTCCACAGTCTCATTCGCTTTCGGAGGTTCCGTATCTTCTTGCAGTTTTTCGTCCGCTTCCTCTGCTGCTTGAGAAATTTGTTGCTCATCGCTCTCAGTCAAGCTCTTGTACGCCCAATATCCGGCTCCCGCGAGTATAGCTAACCCCACCAGGAGGATAATGATCGTTCGTAATACGGTTTTCAAATAAGCACGTCCTTCCTTCAATCGAGAACTTTACCCAATCAAAGCGTTTTTAAAATCAGTAAGGACTATTATACAGTAATAATCTATGAAAGAAAGCATTTCTAGTATCTTTCTTCCTATTCATTCAGTAATCTCACATTACTCCAGCACTCCTATATTTCCACTTATTAAAAGAACAACCATCTTCTATTCAATTAATCCGTCAATAATCCAGATTTACCTGCTATACTTTGATATAGGCATTTATACATAGACACATCATTCGCAACGAAAGGATCCTCACCATGACACCTAAGAAACGCAATCGCCTGATCATCGGTTTGATCCTGCTGGGACTCTCACTCCCCCCGCTCACTCCGATGCTTATGGAAATCGCCTACCGCACCGAAATGAATATCCGCTACGACATCGATGAGCTGAACGCTGATTACGCAGGAGCTCCGGACGATACCGATTACAACGGGAACATTATCCGCGCCTCACACGTCGAAACAGGCGAGCCATATTTTGATGATCAGGATGAGCTCGTCCATCCGAGCGACATCCGCCTGACGGTCAACGGCGAAACCGTCGAGACGCTCGAAGACTACCCGGTCCAATTGCTCGATTCTGGAGATATCGCAGTCGAAGGCCTCAACCGCTATACACATTACCTTACATACTGGACTGTTGAAGATAAATTCACCGACCAGGATTTCTTCGCCATCGTCATTTGGCAAAATGGCTATGACACGAGACAGATTGATGAAGATGGCTGGATGGAAGGCTATGTCGACTTGGAACAACTCGAATACAAACTTATCACCATTGCGAAGGACGGCACTGTCTCAGAAGAATTATTCACATTTGAAAACAAATCCAAGCTGCAGACGCAATTGATTACCGAAGACTATAGCGGACCGATCAATTATTATTTGCCGCCGGGCTATTACTACCCGTCGCTATTGTATCCGTTGCTCTACCCGTGGATCACATCGATCGTTGGAATAGCTTTGATTCTCTTCAACTTTCCTTACGGGGCACTGAAAAAGCGACGCGCAAAAAAAGATGCACACTAACGAAACGACACCAACACTGGAAGGAAGGGCCATATGAAAGCTAAATACATCCCCGTCCTCCTTTGGGCGCTGTGCATCCTCGTTGCCACCAATAATTATAATTTCACGGCGCTGTTGGCAAACGATATTGACTTCAACATCCGCCTGTTTCCGAACCTGTCCGATCTCTTCATCACGAGCGACATCCATCTCGACAGCAAGTTGTACGTGTTCCAGAAAACCGGCCACGCCTTGTCATTCGGCATTTTGTATCTCTTAATGAATCAAGCCCTCAAAGAACGACACGTCGCCTTTGTGCTGTGCAGCATGTTCGCTTTTTTCACCGAGTTCCTGCAATTATTCTTTGAGCGCAGCGGCAGGCTGGCAGACGTTCTCATCGACATCGCAGGTATATACGTTGCCTACAGAGTGAGCCTGTATGTTAAAGCACAAGGCGGCATCGTTCCCGCTTTCTCTCATGCCACACAGACGATATCCAACGTCCTAAAAGACGACAAAACTCATTAATCGAACACAAAAAGGCGGACATCTCACCTGAGAGGCCCGCCTTTTTCATTTAACTAGCACCTAACTAGCTACTTGTATTCCAAAGCTGCCGAATTTCAATAACGCCATTTGCCCTAGCACAAGGCGTGTTAGCGACGAGTGCAATTACTTCCTCGACATTTGCTGCTTCGATGATTGAAAATCCCGCAAGCGGCAGGTCATGAGTTTCTTCGATTCCTTCTGTCACGTGTAGCTTTTGGTCCCAATTTCGAACAGCTGTTACTGTAGGTTGTACGGCCGACATCAAATTCCCTCGTTCTTCTATCACCTTGTCTTGAGCCAGCGTTTCCTTCTTCTCGCTATCGCTCAAACCGTTCCACCCGGCTTCATCTCCGTATGCCAAGCAAAGAAACTTCATCGTCCACCCTCTCCTCTTTTTTGTTTTGATAGACCTCTTCGCCAAAACTATCCATATTCCTTTAGGCGGTCTCACAAAATGGAAGAGAGGCTAGAAGCACCTTCTGCTGGAACTTATCCAAACAACTTCAATAACTCCCCAAACTCCTCAATCACATAATCATATTCATCCACGTCCCCAAACCCATACGCCGCATAGACAAACGGGAGCCCAGCCATTTTCGCTGCCTCATGGTCGCCTTTCGTATCGCCGACATACACGGCCTTCGCCACATCGTTGCGCTCCATGATCAGCTGGATGTTTTTGCCCTTCGACAAGCCCGTCCTCCCCGGATTCTCGAAATCGGTGAAATGCTTGTCCAGCGCATGGTACTCATAGAAGCTTTCGATATAGCCTTCCTGGCAATTACTGACGATGTACAACTTGTATTTCTGTGACAGCCGCTCCGACACATCCTCCACGCCGGCGTACAATTCCCCGCCTTGTTGCCGCAAATGCACGCATTCCAGTTCCGAGGATTCTTCCGTCAGCTTTTCGCACTTTTCTTTTGAGAGATGCGGAAACAGCTTCTCCCCGACTTGATCCGCCTGCAGCCCCATAATGCCGCGCAAATCGTCTTTTGTCAGTTGCTCATCGACGCCGTTATCGGCCAATACCTTATTCCACACCGCAACCGACACCTCGAGCGGATTCCAAAGCGTGCCGTCCAAATCAAAAATGATGCTATCCATATGTATATCTTCCTTCCCTCTGTGTTTTCTCCAGTTTACCTCAACAAATTGTGTCATGCACAGGGACGCAAACCGGACCAAATCCCGTTCTATCAATCTTTTTCACCCGTGAATTGTGTGATGCACAGGGACACTAAAGAAAAACCGGAACTCTCCCCCATACGAGAATTCCGGCTTCTGTTATCCAAACAAGTTCAATAATTCCTTAAACTCGTCAATCACGTAATCAAACTCATCCACGTCCCCAAACCCATACGCCGCATAGACGAACGGGAGACCCGCCTCTTTTGCTGCTTTGTGGTCGCCTTTCGTATCGCCCACATAAACCGCGCGCTCCACATTGTTTCGCTCCATGACCAATTGGATGTTCTCGCCTTTTGATAAGCCCGTTCTCCCCGGGTTCTCAAAATCGACGAAATGCTCGTCTAGTTTGTGGTACGCATAAAAACTTTCGATATAACCGTCCTGGCAATTGCTGACGATGTACAAATTGTATTTCTGCGAGAGCTGTTCGAGTACATGCTCCACATCATCGAACAACTGCCCGCCCCGTTTTCTCACGTACGCACTTTCCAGCTCCGACGACAGTTCTTCAAATTTCCGGTGCTGTTCGTCCGATAAATGAGGAAACAGCTTCTCCCTGATTTCATGCGCCTGCAGCCCCATGACGCCGCGCACGTCCTCTTTCGTTAACGTTTTCTCCGCGCCGCTTTCCTCTAGAGCTTCGTTCCAAGCCTCCAAAACGGTATCCAGCGAATCCCATAATGTTCCGTCCAAATCAAAAATGATGCTGTCCATATATATAACTCCTTTCAATTAAAATATTACTGTTTCTTATAAAGTAACCAACAAGAATATAAACCATTCTACATTAAAACAGCCAACTATAATGCTAGTTGACTGTTTAAAATGAATCCTATATTAAAAATCAAATGTGTCTGGATCTGCTCCACTTCTACTATTGATATTCAAAGCGCTAATTTTATTCATATCTTCTTCAGATAAGTGAAAATCGAAAATATCTGCATTTTCAACAATACGATGCTCTTTAACAGATTTCGGAATTGTGACTACACCATTTTGAATATCCCAACGAAGAATGATTTGTGCTGGAGACTTTTGGTATTTTTCTGCCAGTTCTATAATAACTGGTTCACTGAGTAATACACCTTTTTTCAGTGGTGACCACGCTTCCAAACGAATATCGTTTTTCTCACAAAATTCTTTTACTTCTGTCTGCGTAAGATGTGGATGATATTCTACTTGGTTGATTACTGGCTTTACATCACAATCTTTTAATATATCCTCCAAATGATGAACATTAAAGTTACTTACACCGATAGCCCGAACTTTTCCGTCTTTATATAATTTTTCAAGCGCTTTCCATGTTTCTTGAAATTTCTCTTTTACTGGCCAATGAATTAAATATAAATCTAAATATTCAAGTCCTAGTTTTTCTAAACTCACTTCAAATGCAGCCAATGTACTTTCATATCCGTGATCACTGTTCCATACCTTTGTAGTAATGAACAATTCTTCTCTAGGCACCCCTGATTCTTTAATTCCTTGCCCAACTCCTTTTTCATTATCATAGAAAGATGCTGTATCGATACTACGGTAACCGTTCTTGATAGCAGATTTTACAGACTCAACGACCAATTCCCCATCCTCTACTTTGAATACACCTAGTCCCATAATCGGCATTTTTACTCCATTGTTTAAAGTGACGGTTTCTTGTAAGTTTGTATACATATTCTTCCTCCAGTAATCGTATTTTTTATTTAAGTTCTTTTACTATATTAGGTACTTGTTTCCCGGTTACTCCAGCGACTAAATTCTCAGCTGCTTTCATCGCCATATTGAACCGAGTTTTTTCTGTAGCAGATCCCATGTGGGGCAGCGTTACTACGTTTTCCATCGTTAATAGGGGATTGTCTTTTGCAACTGGCTCGACTTCATAAACATCTAATCCTGCTCCGGCGATTTCTCCTTGCTGCAATGCAACAATCAAGTCTTGCTCTTTCACCAGTTTTCCTCTCGAACTGTTAAAAAAGAACGCTGTTTTCTTCATTAGTTTGAATTCATTTTCGCCAATAATGCCTTGTGTAGCGGGATTCAGCGGCAATAATACAACTACAAAGTCAGCGGTCTTCAATAATTCATCCATTTCTGCATAGCGTACTCCATATTTTTCTTCTATATCAAGCCGTCTCGAGCGATTGTAGTAGACGACATCCATATCAAAACCGAGCGAAGCCCGCTTGGCTACTTTCTCACCGATATTGCCCATGCCAATGATGCCGAGCCTAGAATTATAGACATCCTTTCCTAAGAAATAGCCATCATCCAGTTTGCTCCATTTGCCTTGTTTCACATAATAGTCGAGTTCCCCGAGCTTTCTTGCCGCCATGAGAATCATGCCCATCGTATGATCTGCGACGCTATCATCCAAGACGTTTGGTGTGTTCGTGCCGATGATGTTGCGCCTTTTCATCACTTCGATATCGAAAGTATCGTAGCCTGCGGCAATATTGCTGACAATTTTCAAATGTGGCGCATGATCCAAAAATTCGTCGGTCACGACTCCTTTGGATGTCATCAAGCCTTCCACTTCTGCCACTTCGTGAAATAATTGTTCTTTCGGAATCGGCGTTTCTCCTTCCCAAATCTTGTAATCGCAATACTCACCGATATACGCTTCTACTTCCGCTGGTATGGATTTCGCTATGAATACTTTCGGCTTCATCCTCTTCAGCTCCTTTACCATTCCGCTATGCTGCCATCTTCATGGCGCCAAACCGGATTTCTCCAGTTGTGGCCGATTTCACTTTGTTTCCTAACGTATTCTTCATCAATTTCGATGCCGAGGCCAGGGCCTTGAGGAATTTTCACAAACCCTTTTTCGTAGTCGAACACCGATGGATCTTTGATATAATCCAGCAAATCATTGCCTTTATTATAGTGAATGCCTAAACTTTGCTCCTGGATGAACGCATTGTGTGCCGTGGCATCCAGCTGCAAGCATGCGGCAAGTGCGATCGGCCCCAACGGACAATGCGGTGCCAAGGCTACATCGTATGCTTCCGCCATCGAAGCGATTTTTTTGCATTCGGTTATACCTCCTGCATGCGATAAGTCCGGCTGGATGATGTCGACATAGCCATCCGCCAAAATTTGCTTGAAATCCCATCTGGAAAACATCCGTTCACCGGTCGCGATGGGAATCGTCGTATGGTTAGCAATTTCCCTTAAAGCTTCATTATTTTCAGCCAACACCGGCTCTTCTATAAACATCGGTCGGAATTGTTCAAGCTCTTTAACCAAAACTTTTGCCATCGGCTTATGTACTCTGCCATGAAAATCAATACCGATGCCGATATACGGACCCACTGCTTCGCGAACAGCCGCGACTCGTGCTAACGCCTGATCGACTTTTTCATGGGAGTCGATGTATTGAAGCTCCTCCGTGCCATTCATCTTAACGGCTGAAAATCCAGTCTCCACCACTTTTGCAGCTGCAGTGCCGACATCCGCCGGCCGGTCGCCCCCAATCCATGAATAGACTTTAATGGAATCCCGAGACGCGCCACCGAGCAATTGATAAACTGGCGCATTGTAATATTTCCCTTTAATATCCCACAATGCCTGGTCAATTCCTGAAATGGCACTCATTAAAATAGGACCGCCGCGATAAAATCCAGAACGATAGAGCATATTCCAATGATCCTCGATGCGTAGTGGATCTTTTCCGATTAAGTACTCCATCAACTCTGTGACACAAGCTTTGACAGTTGCTGCTCGACCTTCAACGACTGGTTCTCCCCACCCTGTAATGCCTTCATCCGTCTCAATCTTTAAGAACAGCCAACGAGGTGGAACTTGAAATAATTCATAGCTAATGATTTTCATTACTTATTCTCCTTGTGCTTTCGGCTTTTTGATTCGCTTTGTGATAAGTGGTGAAAATAGGGTGATAATGGCTAATGACAACAAGACTACAGTGATCGGTCTTGTAAAAAAGATGCTGAAATCACCCTGTGACATAACCAATGATCTTCTGAAATTGCTTTCCATCAATGGTCCGAGAATAATTCCGAGAATGACTGGAGAAGCAGGAAACTCGTAACGAAGCATGAAATAACCGATGACTCCGGCGATAAACATGACTACGACATCAAAGTAATTGTTGCCGAGTGAATAAGAACCAACTACACAAAGCACTAGAATGATCGGTGTCAAAATCGCTTTCGGAATCAATAGGATTTTTGTGAACAATCTTATGCCGAATAAGCCCACGACGAGAATCATGAAATTGGCGACAAGCATGCCGACGAACAAAGTATAAACTAAAGGCCCGTTGTTCTCGAACAACATTGGTCCTGGTTGAAGACCTTGTACCATCAGTGCTCCGAGTAAAACGGCTGTTACAGCATCGCCAGGAATTCCGAGTGTCAAAAGAGGAATCATCGCGCCACCCGTGACACTATTATTTGCAGCTTCCGGTGCTGCTACGCCTTTCATAGACCCTTTTCCGAATTCTTCTTTGTCTTTTGAAAAGCGTTTTGCTTCATTATATGCAACAAAAGCAGTAATATCTCCACCTGCTCCTGGTATCATCCCGATGAAGGTACCGATACCCGCAGAGCGTAAAATAGTACCAATCAAGACTTTGAATTCTAGCCACTTTAGTCTAACCTTATCGACTTTAATCATCAGCTTCTGCTTCGAGAAGACATTGCCCATGGCGCGAAACGCTTCAGAAGCAGCGAACAAGCCGATCATGACCGGGATGAGGTTGATCCCGCTCGATAGATTCATATTATCGAACGTAAATCTTGGAAATCCACCGATTGGATCGATTCCGACGGTGGCGATCAACAATCCGACAAAGCCAGCGATTAATCCTTTGACCATCGACTTGCCGGCGATGCTTGATATGATTGAAATCCCAAACACAGCGAGCGCGAAAGTTTCTGGTGCACTAAAACGCAGTGCGAAACTCGCTAATTGAGGAGCCACTAAAATCAAGACTATGACACTTAAAATCCCACCTATAGTCGAGGCCAGCGTCGAAATAGTCAAGGCTTTATGGGCCAGCCCCTTTTTCGCCATGGCGTAGCCGTCGATTGCAGTAGCAGCTGAGGCTGGCGTTCCTGGTGTGTTAATTAAGATGGCTGTTAATGAACCACCATATACCGCCCCAAAGTAAACACCAATTAGCAGTAAGATGCCTGTGACAGGTTCCATACCGAATGTAATCGGTAAAATGAGCGCAACGCCCATTGTAGCCGTCAACCCTGGCAATGAACCAATTGTAATTCCGGCAACGGTTCCCAATAGAAGGATGAGTATAACTTCTATTTGAAGTACATTGACGATTCCTTGTGCAAACAAATCCATTCAGTTCATCCCCTAATTAAGAAAATAATGAACCCATTGGGATGGATACATTTAAGAAGTTTTGAAAAAAGATTAAAATAAATAAGTTTGTTCCTATAGGAATACTGATAAGAATAATCCAATTTTTTACCTTTGAAAAAAGCAATAGACTCAAAATCAATAAGAAAGTAGAAATGTAAAACCCGATGAACGGGATGATGATCAAGTAAACTAATACAAGCAGCATAGTAATGGCTGAGTATTTAAATGTATCTTCTTCACGGGTTGGCTCAACTTTCTCCCTGGCACCTTGAAAAATCAACATGGCTCCCAATACAAACAAAAAGATGCAATACACACGCGGCATAAATTCAGCACCGATGGCTTGATTGCTTGAGTCAGGAAAATCAAAAGTTAGTGCATAGAAAAATCCAGCAATGATAATGACAAGTAATCCACTAATAGAATTGGCGTTCTTCAACTTAATTCACTCCTTAAAAAAAGGAGACCCAGCTTCGTGCCAAGTCTCCTTCATGGCAGTCCATTCGACCAGTCAATTTTTTCAGAAAATCAGAAAATTATATCCCTAAATCTCCAATGATCTGTCCATAATCCTCTTCGTTTTCCGCCATGAAATCTCCGAACTCTTGTGAATCGAGCATGCGGATACCCAAACCATTATTCTCCATAAATTCGAGGAACTCTTCTTCCTGTGCAGCTTCCATAAACGCTTCTTCAAGAGTTGCGACAACTTCGTCAGGCGTTTCGGCTGGAACAGTCAATCCTCTCCAAGTACCAGTAGTGTTTATTTCAACGCCACTTTCATTGAACGTCGGAACATCTGGAAGTAAATCAGATCTCTCGTCGGACATGATTGCCAATGTTTTCAGGTTCCCAGCATCCAGCTGTGATTTCACTTCTGCTGGACTTACTGTCACAGCGTCAATATGCCCTCCAACCAAGGCAGTTACCGCTGGTGCTGCACCTTCGTGAGGCACGTGGTTCAATTCGATTTCTGCTGCATTTTCAAGATTAGCTGCAGCGATATGCCAGATGGATCCTGTCCCAGCGTTCCCAACATTTAATTCACCTGGGTTTTCTTCCGCATACGCTATAAATTCTTCCAAGGTATCGTAAGGAGCATCAGCCGGAACGGTCAATGCAGCTGGATCAAAATTGATTAGGCCGATTGGTTTGAATTGATCATATGTTAATGGTGACAAACCTAAATGCTTAAACATCGTTAGTTCAACAAACGCCATTGTTACCGTATAGCCATCAGCTTCTGCGTTAGCACCTTCGGTCATGCCGACTGAACCGCTTCCGCCCGGTTTATTTACTACCCCGACCGACTGCCCCAGGTTATCTTCAACAGCAGTAGCTAACGCGCGTGCAGTGGCATCCGTTCCGCCACCTGCGGAAGCCGGAACGATCAACTCAATTTGTTTTTCAGGGAAATTGCTTCCCTCGTCCCCTGTAGCACTCGTACTGTCATCCCCACACCCTGCTGCTGTTAGTGCAAAAGCTGATAAAGTTAAAACTCCCAATATTTTCTTCATTTAAATTCCCCCCATTTTCTTGTAATCGCTTTCATTCAACTCATCATTTTGAAAGTATGCAGATGCTACTTCCTGAGCACCGTATACCAAAGATCCCTCGACTTGTGCGTCATCGGCTTCGATAATATTCCATCCCTGGTTCATGTATTGCAATAAATGGCTGAATACTTGGCGCAAAGGTTTGGATCCCCCAACCACTACCCAGTTGATATCTTCTTGATCGATTGATTGCATCAATGCTTTTAAGTCATCCGCTATGACCGCTCCAACATAATAGTTGGCTCGCTCACTTTCTGTCAGCTCTGCAAATAATTCCAGTAGTCTGATGTGGTAAAAGCTTCGAGTCAGTCCATACTTTTTCGCCGCTTCATAGCCTTTTTCCAACATGACTGGTTCGATTATACGAATCAGCTCTTCATTCAGAGAACCCGAAAGAATCGTTTCTTTTTGAATCGCGTGTAGCGTTTCCCCGCCTAATGTGGATAAGCAGGATTCCAAACGCTGCTGTTCATCGACGACCACATATTTTGTATGTGAGCCCGGCAAAACCATGAACCCCTTACCTTGGATGTCGAATTGCTTCAATAAGCCAATCGTTTCAACTTCTTCGCCACGCATGACATCATATTCATTTATAAAATCCACTACATCATTAGAGTCGGAAGACACCTTGTTCTTCATCCCTGGAACAAAGATACAAGGGATATCAAGAAATTCTTTGAGCTTAATGACGATGGAATCTGTAGCAAAATCATTTACACTTGCTGGACCAGTGACATGAGGAACTTCATACACCCCTAATTTCGAAGTAATCATTCCTGAAGCTACTATATAGGAGATATTCCTTGATGAAATTTCATTTGTCATTAATAATTTTTCAATCGATTCTTTCAACTTCTCTTTAAGCCGATTATTGTTTCCATCGATGGCTGTGTTTCTCACACCTACATTAATTTTCAGTTGATCAAGGACAGTGTTTTCAACTGTCTCGACTAAACGGATCCTTGAATTTGTTGTACCGGAATCAATTAAAATAACTTTCATACTACGCCCCACTTTTTCATGAATTCTGTATAGCTGTTGCTCGATCAGCTATCTCAACAAAGTCCCTCGCACGTTTTTCGATTTCCTGGAAATCACCCCGCTTGACCAACTCGTTATCCACAAGAGCACTGCCAATTCCAAGCGCTGTACAACCGGCCTTGAAGAATGCGTCAGCATTGTCAATTGAAATTCCGCCGACTGCCATGACATCAATATGCGGTAGTGGTCCCTTTAAATCCTTTATATAGTTTGGGCCGACAGAACGTGCTGGAAAGATTTTCACCATTTTTGCGCCAACTTCGTATGCCGTTAATGCTTCAGTAGGCGTCAATACACCTGGAACGATGAAAGTTCCGTAGCGATTCGCCATGTGGATAGTGGATTCTTTTAATGTTGGCGCCAGCAAGAAAGCTGCACCTGACAAAATGGATTGTCTGGCACTTTCTGGATCCAACACCGTTCCTGCTCCCACAATTAAGTCTGGATACTTTTCTTTTAGTCCTTTGATTCCTTCGAGTGCACCCGGTGTATTCAGCGTCACTTCGACAATTCTGATGCCTCCCCGATGCAAGCTTTCAACCGTTAATTCAAGATCGGCGAGTGAATCTGTCCGTATAATGGCAACTATTTTATGTTTTTTAATGCTGTCTAAGACATGAAACAACTAATCCCACCCTCCCTGTTCCTTAATAAGGAACTATGTTTCTTATTAAGGTTATTTTTTTGACGTTCCTTATTAAGGAACGTCGTTTCTTTTTCTGATTCTAAAAATATTATATGTTCACTTGAAAGCGCTGTCAACAAATATTTTGAATTTTCATTTTGCTCCAAGTAATCGTGATATCTCAGTAGAAACTTTTAAGACTTCTTCTGCCATCATTTCCAACTTTTCTTCCGTCACTCTCATAATCGGTCCGGCCACACTGATGCCCGCTACAACTTCATGTTTATGATTAAATATTGGTGCCGCAGAACATTTAATACCCATTTCATGCTCTTCATCGTCAATTGAATAACCTCTTAACCTTATTTCTTGTATATCTTTAAGCATTTCTTCTCTAGTAGTTCTAGTTTTTTCTGTATACTTTTTCAAACCGGTTTCCTTAATAATTTGTTCTATTTGCTGATCTTCTAAAAATGCAAAAATAGCTTTACCGATCCCTGTACAATGTATTGGAGCACGCTTTCCGATATTTGAGAACATCCGAATTGTTGCAGAGGACTCCAATTTGTCAATATAAACAATTTCATTTTTATCCATAATTGCTAAATGCGCTGTCTCTCCCGTCGTTTCAGTGAGCTGCCGGAGATACGGAGAAGCCACCTTTCGAATATCTAGATTATCCGTAACCACCTGCCCTAGTTCAATAAACTTTAAACCTAGATAGTATTTCTCTGTTTGTAAATCCTGCTGAACAAATCCTTTATTGTAAAGTGACATCAAAAGTCGGTGCGCAGTACTCTTTGACACATCTAATCGATGTGAAAGTTCAGTTACTCCAAGTCCATTGGGTAGGTCTTGTAATATCTCAATAATATTTAAAGCTCTTTCAACTGATTGAACTGAGCTTACTGGTTTTGTCATTTATATCACTCCATACGAATTTTTTAATCTTTACTTTATTTACCTATTTATAAAAGAGGGATTAAGTTCCTCTTAATATATTTGCTAATATCATTTATTGCCTGAGCAGGATTATTAGATGACTCATCTGTCTCTTCTTCCATCATGATCCAACCTGAGTAATGAGTTGCTTTAAGATACTTCACAATTTCTACAAATTGTATTTCACCTGTCCCCATCTTTTTCCACTCCATGTTCGATGAAGCATCTTTAAAATGAACATGCTTAATCCACTCCCGATATTTCTCGAATGTATTCAAGACATTCATCCCCCCCATCATTATATGACCGGCATCTGGAGTATATCCAATGTAAGCTGAATTAAGCCCTTCAAAAAGTCTTTGATAGTCCTCCGGACTTCGAAATGGTGCATTCTCTGGAGAACTTGGATGGAAAGAACAATCTACTCCTTGAATAAGAGCCCTCTTCGCCAAATTGTTAGCACAATTAATAATATTGTCTTGCTTTTCGCTGAGTTGATTTTTATTCTCTAATACTCTTGGAGCTATATTCAAAATAGCACCTTTAAAATTTTGCACATAATCTATATAGTAATTGGCTTTTGCTTTTTCTTCCTCAGATTCTTGTAGTTCTTTCCAACTAAAGGGAATTGTAAGAGCTGCCAATTTCAAATTGCGACTTTCTAGTTCTTTTTTTAATGCCAATGGAGAATTTTTAAATCTTCCTAGCAAGGAAACTTGTATATCAATGCTTTCAAATCCTGCAACATCTACAGTTTCAGTAATCGACGACAAATAATCAGTTTCTTTATCATAATCTAATTCCCAGGTTGACCCATGGCATCCAAATCTAATCAAAAAATTCACCTCTCTGTTGTTCCTCTATAAAGAACGCTGTTTCTAAATTTAGATAGTATAACTATAGTTATTAATGTAAGCGGTGTCAATCCAATTACAAAAATGCCTTTAATAATAAGATACTCTAGTGTTTCGGTAATAAAAAAAGCCTGTCGTTAGACAGACTTAGTTTCGTGACTTTCTATTCCGCAGCCTTATGCTCATAATTCACATGCCCCGCCTGCTTGACCAAATGATAAGTCGTCTCCGGCAATGTCCGCGCACTTTCGAAAAACCGCTTCTGCGCTTCCATTTTGAACTGGAGCTCATACGCTTTTTCCATGCGTCGCTGGATCGACTTCTTACTGCCATCGAGGATGATCGAACTGCCATTGCTCAAATTGACTTTTGTCGTGCAGCCGTCGATGCTGATGCATTCCATAATGTGCTGAAGCGACAGCCAGACACAGCCATCCAATAGCGCCGATTTGCTCGGCAATAAGATGATTCCTTTATCGCGATCGATGATGATTGGGTTCTTATTAAGCTTCCCGAGAATCGCCGCCGAGCCTTCCACCGCGCCGCGCATGCTCGAGCCCCGGAAACGCAAATTCGTATCGATCAAATCGAAGGGCTTCGACTCGACTTTGATCATTCCGTCCGTATGGTAAATCACAGAATTCAAGCAACCATTTTCATCATAGTCCGGCAAAATCAATACGGTATCTTGCCCGATTTCTTTTTCCATATTCATTTCCAACTTGAAATTCTTGCGCTTCCTCATCTTTCTATCCCCTTTTAGTGTTTTTACTTATCTCTTCAACCAAAAAGGAGTATACTAACTATTAGTTGGTACACTCCAACTGAGTGCCTCCAGATGTCTGTCTCCCAAGACCATTACATCCGGAGGTTTCTTTTTGCTTTTATCCCCCTAAGCGTGAACACAGCACACCTCCCCATCTCTAGATTCATCGTCAGTTTCGAGAACAGCTATCCGATTCAACAATATGCAACAATTCAGTATCGCGGCATATCATATTCTTCCACGTTTTAGATAAACCCCCATCAGCCAAACCACATCTGACACTCCGTCAATCCAAGCGGGCTCTCGCGACCGTTGATCTCCAGCGACTTATGCTGAAAACCATACGGCCGCTAAAGCGGAATTAATTTGTCACTCTATTCTAACTTTTATTATTATATAGTTTATTAGTATCACTTGTATACAATTATTTTCCTATTTAATGAGAATTTATAACTTGATAATAAAGATAATAACTAATCCTCAATTAGACATTATGGACGCTTTATTTCACCATTATCTGTCGAAGTTCTAGCAGAAATAAGCATATTTTATCTTTTACTCTTCTGTCCGACTTTCTAGATTTAATCAAAAAAAATCCGTGCTTTCACCTGGTCTGCCAAAAGCAAAAAAGCCAGTAATCGAATTAACCGATTACTGGCTTTTCTTTTGAATTGTGTCATGCACAGGGACAAAGTCAGCCGAATATACCAACAAATCCCTACCCGACAGCTTTTCTGTTGTCAGAATAGTTCCGTGCACAGGGACACTAACGAACGACTACGACTACCCACTATCTCTTCGGTGCCAACTCCACCGCTTGGCGCAAAGCTTCCACCAAGCTGTTCTCATCAGCAATTCCCGTTCCGGCAATATCGAAGGCTGTTCCGTGATCCACGCTCGTCCGGATGATCGGCAAGCCGACGGTAATGTTCACGCCAGCTTCAAGCCCCAGTACTTTTACTGGCGCGTGTCCTTGGTCATGGTACATGGCGACGACGATGTCAAAATCACCCCGCACTGTTCGGAAAAACAAGGTATCTGCCGGCAGCGGTCCTTGTACATCGATTCCTTCTTGTTGCGCTTGCTGAACAGCAGGAATGACTTTTTCTTCTTCCTCGCCGTAACCGAACAAGCCGTTTTCTCCAGCATGCGGATTAATGCCGCAGACCGCGATTTTCGGACTTTCGATTCCTGCTTTTTTCAATGTATCATTTGCCAAGTGGATTACGTGCAACACGCGTTCCGGCGTAATCATGTTAATGGCATCCACAATGCCGACGTGGGTGGTGACATGAATGACCTTTAAATTTGGCGCTGACAGCATCATGGAATAATCCTTAGTGCCAGTCAAGTCAGCCAGAATTTCTGTATGCCCCGGATACATATGGCCGCCTTTTTGCAACGCTTCCTTATTGAGCGGCGCTGTACAAATCGCGTCAATTTCTCCTGCGTTCGCCAGTTCGATGGCTTTTGCCAAATATTGAAAAGCTGCATTGCCTGCTTGTGGAGAGACTTCACCAAGCGGCAGATCTTCTGTCAACAGCCCTAAATCCAAGCAATCGATGCTTTCACGCTCGAATGTGGCTTCTGACGGAGATGCAATTCTGTGAATAGTTTTGGTGCTTGCAGTATATTGTTTCGCCCGCTCTAAAATGCTGGCATCGCCGATGACAAACGAACGACTCGTTTCGTGTACGACGTCATGATCAAAACTTTTCAAAATGATTTCTGGGCCGACGCCCGCGGCATCACCCATCGTGATGCCTATCATTGGTTTACTGATGGTCATAAGTTTTTGCCCCTTTCAAATAATCCACTACATGGACCAGTGAATCTTCATTGCCGAATCCGCCCGCTTTGGTGATGACGGAAATTTCCTTGTCCCGCCATTTGGCCAAGCCAAGCGGCAATCCTGCCTCAACTTCAAATTTCAATTCCATATCCAAAATGCCGAGACGGTTGCAGATCGCTTTTGCTGTATCGCCGCCAGTCATGACGACCGCATCGAATGGATACTTTTCCATTGCCGCGTTCACCAAACTGCCTAGACCTTGCGCAATTACCGTGGAGGCTGTTTCGGCCGTTTCGCCATGCTGGTTCGCCCAGGCTTTCACCTTATCACGGTTGCGTTCAGATGCTGCGACAAAAATCACCGCACTATCCCACCCCGCTGCTTCGTCCAACTTTGAAATCGACTGTTTTACCCCTGCTGGATTTTCCAGCAAAGCAAGCGGATCAATTTCAATCATACACGTTGATGGCCGTTCACTTAATTTCGTTACTTGGCTCTGGGTGTTTTTTGATAAACTGCCACTCACCACAAGCACTTTTTCCTTCTGTTCGACGAGCTGTTCGTCATTGTTTGCAGCTGAAGTATACAAGTGATTAATGAGACCGGCAGATCCTGCAAACCCAATGTGTAAATCGAGTTTCGCTTCAAGAGAAGCCAGGATAGCCAGATCCTCTTCTTCCAAGGTATCACAGACAATCCATTTAACGCCGTTTTGGACTTGTTGTGCAATCCACAATTCCGGTGCTTCTCCGTGCAGCCGGACTTGATCGAGTACATCAACCATGACGCCTTCACTTTCAAGCAAGTCCGGAATGTAATCGTGCAAGACAGGCGTTTTTGGGTCGCGGGCAAATTCGGTCTCCGTGACCGGCTGGCCATATACATATAAATGCCCGTCTTCCACTGTTCGCCCCATACTTGGAAACGCTGGCGCAATCAATAGGACATCCAGCTCCGCTTCCTCTTGCAGCGCTTTTAATTCCTTTCCAACATTGCCGCGAAGTGTTGAATCAATTTTTTTATAGAACGTCGTGACGCCGCGTTCTTTCAAGTTCCTTATTTCTGAGCATACATTTTCATACGCTTGATCTGATGCTATCGAACGGCTGTTGGTATCCGCAACCCATACATCGATCTCTGGTTCCTCTGCAACTGGGTGAGCTGGCGGGGTGAGCATCACCTTGGACCGCAGCCCTTTTTGCGCCAGCCTGACACCGCTGTCGTTTGCCCCTGTAAAATCGTCCGCGATTATTCCAATCTTCCCAGCCATATCGACCACTCCTTATTTGCCCTTTTGTAGCATCTCACCATTTTCGAAGATAAATCCTTTGCGCTCTAAACGCTTCACTAGAAAGCCGATGTATAGCGGCAGCAAAATCGCCGTCGTGACAGTTGATGCCGCTACTTGAACCGTTGCAATATCAACTACAGACGCAAAACTAGCACTTGCCGCTGCGATAGCCGCAGGTGTTGCGACGGCATTACCGGCAGTCGAACCTTCCGCAGCCCCGACAATCGGATTCCATTTCAACGCTTTGAACACAATATAGCCTGCAGTACCGGTTACAAATACCGTTAAGAGACCAAGTATAATACCACCCAAACCGCCTTGAACAATCGCAGTAAAGTCAATTCCCATCCCAAGCGCGAATGCAAAGAATGGAATCAGCATCAAGCTGCCTTTATCCAGGAAAGCACGCATGTCTTCATCCAAGTTCCCCAAAACCATACCGACGATAATCGGCAACAACACAGCGATAAACGCCACCGGAGAAAACAGACCTTCCACAAAGCCCATCGCACCGAAAATGCTCAGCGCCACCATCGTCAAAAATGGTCCATCATTCAAGGCCAACAGTGAATAGGCTGCCCGGTCTTCTTTATTTCCGTATTGGCCAACTAATGCCACAAACAACCCGCCGTTGCTATTAGTCATCGCCGCGATGATCGCGATCGGCGCCAATCCGAGCCATAAGCCATTATCTCCCGCAAACATGTACGCAATCAATCCAAACAGCGCACCGACCACCCATTTTGTCGCGAGCAAGGTCGCGCCTTTACCAAGTGACACGCCAACATTTCTTAAATTGATCTGTGCGCCTGTGCATAATAGGAACAATGCGATCAAGGCGCTCGCGCTATCTACAAACAGCGCTTGTGTAAATCCGCCAATCCGCAATAAATCAGGTGCTACTGTATTGATGACCGCTGCTGTGAGCAATGGCACGACCATCATGCCGCCGGGAATCCGGTCCAGAGTCGCTTTAATCTTCATGTTAATCCCTCTTTTCTCTATTTTAAAAGATTGAAAATTGTAATAAGAAAACGTTTTCATAATCCACTATAAAAATAATAATTAACTTTTGCAACACTATTAATTAAATTAATGTCCATAATCGTAAATTAGTTTAAAATTGCAACACTTTTATGCAAAAAAATAGCACAAACTCAATCTTTGAGTTTGCGCCATAGGGTGGCACGGTTAATTCCCAATCGCTTGGCTGCCTGCGTTTGATTGTAATTTTCTTCTTTCAGCACTTGTTCGATAATAAAGCGCTCGATTTCCTTCAGACTGTGCTGTGGATCTAAATAAAACGACGGTTCGACCACGCCGCTTGTCTGCTCAAAAGGAAGCGACGTGATCGTCTGTTTTTCAATAACATACGATTTTTCCGCCACCGCTATCTTTTTCACATAGCTTTTCATTTCCTCCAGATTGCCTGGCCAGTTGTGCTTGCTCAAAATCGCCATGGCCTCTTCCCGCAAGCGGACAGGCTGGGTTCCGAGTTGTTGATGATATTCGGTCAGAAATTGATTGACCAAATACGGAATATCCTCTTGGCGTTCTCTCATCGCCGGCACCTGCACTTGAATAGATGATCCGAGTGCATCAGCTACTTTTTCATCATATGCTGGTAGCAAAGCGATGAAATGGACGTCGCCCCGTCCGAGCGATTGGAGCAGTTTTTCTGTCTGCTTGATGGTTTCCAGATCAGGCAATTTGCCATAAGCCAAGACGATGGTCGATTGTTCCGGCAGATTAAATGCTGGCAGTTGCTCGAACTCATCCATCTCCACCGTCAACAACAAGCCACTCCTGTTGCGGAACACATGGAGATATTCAGCCAAGGTTTGTTTTCCAGTGCTGTTCTCACCAATAATTAGTACAGGCTGTCTAGAGGCATCTTCACTTTCAATCATTTGCCGGACCTTCTTCATTTCGGGGCTTTCTGACACAATCAATGGCAATTGCGCAGGCTGCGCTAACGTCAACGCAGCGTTTTGGTTATTGACTGAAATCTGTTCGAATGACCATGCCGTAAACAAACCGCTGCGATCTTCCAGTACTTCTCCTTTTACGTAAAAAGCCGCTGCTGAATCGACATACAGCTTTACAAGAGATGAGACATTTGACGACGATAATTGCTTTTGCAGTTCGAGCAATTCTGTGCTGGATATCGGCTGGTGACGGAATGCAGCGTAGCGTTCGAATAACAGCTCGCCATCTTCAGTCAGAATGACAACGTCTTTGTGCCATACATCTAGCAGCAATTCGAGCGCGCGCAATTGCTGTTGGTTTTTCTCGGCATACAAGAACAAACGCCGCGCCTCTTCAAAAGCTTCCAGCAATGTCTCGCGCCCTGATTGAATCAATAAGCCGTTTAATCCAAGCTTAGCTGCCGCATCGATGGTGACAACATCCCCGAGCACTTGCTTGACGCCGCGTTCTTTTAAATGCTTCAAAACGCTCTCCACTTCCGCCGCAGAAGACAGCTCCACCACTTCAAGCCTCAACTCCAGCAAACTGACAATAGAGGCAGCTCCCATCGTGATGTTCGGAAATCCGATGAGTGCTTTCAGCTCGTTTGAATGTCCTTCAGCCAGCATAATCGACCGAAGCAAATCATAGCCTGAGATATGAATTTCCACGACTGGAAGCGATACCGCTTCTCTGATCATTCTCGCTGTCCCGCCGCGGCTGATTAATACATCCGCCCCGTTTCGCTCCATTTCTAAAGCCAGCGCAACGCCCGCCTCCAAGTTCCCGACAGCGCGCGTAATCTGTAAATCTTCCTGCCCAATCGCCAGCTCGTCTATCAGCGGCATCATCGCCTCGTACGGGGAAATGAATCCTACCTTAACTTTCCGCATTATGTACCTCCACTTTTTCAATCCTTTGCCTTATTTTAGCAAAGTCGTGAGATGCGGTATACTTCCCGGTTCATAATTAAATCATAAGGGAGAAAAATACGAATGCATGAAAAGAACCGCCAGCTGACAGTTCAGCTGGCGGTTCTTTTGAAGAATTGTGTCGTGCACAGGGACAAAAACGCTCAAACTTCTCAAAAAATCCCCACCCAACAGCATTTCCGTTGTTAGAATAGTTCCGTGCACAGGGACACTAACCGCAACCACACACCCACTACAACAAAGAAATCCGCTCCCGATACTTCTCAATGAGCCGCATATTATGCGCATCCGCCCCGTCGATATTGCCGCTCAAAAAAATCGGCGGCGCAAAACCGGAATCGGCCATAAGCTTAATCGCTTCCGCAAAAATCGCATTCAACATGGTGGCCCCGACGACCGTAGAAGTCGGGCCAAACGGAACTTCTACGTGTTCATACGACAAAATCGCATCCCCTGACACCGAATGGTTGTCGATAACGAGATCCACCGCATCGAACAAGTACTTGCCAGTGTTATGGCGCGAAGCTTGGCTCCTTGAATAGTCGAGCGATGTGATGCCAATGACAAATGCGCCTTTCTCACGAGCCGCGAGTGCCGCATCCACCGGCACCGGATTGCGGCCGGAAGTGGAGATGACAAAAACCACATCGCCAGGACGGAAATCCTGTTCCTCCAAGAACCCTGAAGCGTAGCCGTTCTCCCGCTCCAGTTGAGAGGATCGGACCGCACCTTCATGCAGCATGAGCGGCTCGACAAAAATCGGCTTGACTGGCACCAATCCACCGGCGCGGTAAAACACTTCTTCCGTCAAAATATGCGAATGTCCGCACCCAAACAATTGAACGATGCCGCCTGCTTGGATCGCGGCTGACACTTTGTCAGCCGCCACAAGCATCGCCGGCCGCTCTTGTTTTTCCACAAGCTCCAAGCGTTCCTGCACTCGTTTAAAATAATCGTTTAACATCACTCGTCCACCTCAACTCACTGTCTTACGCTTTCCCTAGCCCTTCCGCTACGATCAGTTCTTCCACTTTGGCCATAAGGGATTCTTCATCGCTGCCATCGGCTGTGATTTTGATGGTGTGGCCTTTTGAGACACCGAGTGACATGACGCCCATAATGGACTTCAAGTTTACTTCTCTTTCTTTATAGAGCATTTTGACATCTGCAGAAAACGGCGACACCGCTCCTACTAATTTCGAAGCTGGTCGTGCGTGAAGCCCTTCGTCGCTGATGATGGTATACGTTTTTTCAATCATGTTCATTTCTCCTTTGCGCTTACCGCTGAATTTCGGTCGTGAATTTATAACGGTCGGCCCGGTATGTGCTGCGGACCACTTCAAATGGCAAGTCGCCTTCTAGAAAGCTGATGCGTTCAATCATCAAGATCGCTGCGGGCGGTTGGATCTGCAGCAAATCGGCATCATCTTTCTTTACCAGTCCTGCTTCCATGCGCTGCGTCGCGTGGCTGATTTTCAGCTGCTGCTTGTTCTCGATGACCGCATACAGCGAGCCTTGGAACGACTCTTCTGTCAGATTCGGAAAGCGTTTAACCGGCAAAAAGGTGCGTTCGATGGCCATTGGCTTGTCGTCCGCAAAACGAATGCGCTCGACAAAATACACTTGGTCGCCATCGTCCAGCTGCAACTCGTGTGCAACGTCGGTTTCCGGCTCCAGGATTTCAAATCCGATCAGCTTGCTGCTGGGCACCATGCCGCGCGACTCCATGTCTTCCGTAAAGCTGGTCAAGCCATTGAGCGGCTGCTCCACCTTTGGAGAGGCCACGAACGTGCCGCGCCCTTTTTCCCGGTACAACAAGCCGTCATTGACCAAATTGGTGATCGACTGGCGCACCGTCATGCGGCTGACCGCGAAGCGTTCGGACAGTTCGCGTTCGGATGGAATCGACGTGCCAACGGAAAAGTCGCCTTGCTGAATTTGCTGCTTCAGCTGTTCTTCTATTTGAATGTAAATGGGAATCGGCGATTGTTTGTCCAGCACAGCCATCACTCCTTTTCTGCCGCTGCCAGGCTATAGGCTTCCTTGTCTACTATGAGTGTAACATGCGGATGCTTCCATAAAAACGACACCGGAAAATCTTCGCTGACCCCGCCAGCCAAAAACCGTTTCACTGCCGGTGCTTTCTTTTTGCCGGAAGCCAGCACCAAGATTTGTTCACTTTTTAGAATCGACTGAATGCCCATCGTAATGGCGTGCGTCGGCACACTATTCAGGTCGCTGAAAAACCGCGCATTGCTCTTGCGGGTCGATTCTTCTAGTTTCACGCAATGAGTCACACTCGCTTCAGGTGTACCGGGCTCGTTAAAGCCAATATGGCCGTTTGTCCCGAGTCCGAGAATTTGCAGATGCGGCGGGCCGATTCTGTCAATCAAGGCCTCATAGCGCCGGCATTCGTCTTCTACCGGAGAAGCTGTACCGTCTGGAATATGCGTGTTGTCTAGTTGAATATCGATGTGCTGGAATAGGTGCTCATTCATAAAATAGCGGTAGCTGTTCGGATGAGCTGCTGAAAGTCCGCAGTATTCATCCAAGCTGATCGTTTGAACTTGCTTGTAAGAGATATTGCGTTCTTGGACGCCGCGAATTAATTGCTCGTAAAGGCCGAGCGGCGTCGATCCGGTGGCAAGTCCAAGTACCGAACGGCTGTTGTCCAGAATCTGCTGTTCCACTAACCTTGCCGCGCTGCTGCTCATCTCTTCGTAGTTTTCGACTCGTATCAGTTTCATCACAGTCATTCCTTCCTGTAGGCGATTGTTCCTCTGCAAATGGTCAATTGAACGTTCAAATTGTCATCTAAAATGGCGATATCCGCATCCGCACCGCTACAGACTTTGCCTTTATTGGCTAATCCCAATTCGTTTGCGGCATTGGCGGACGTCATGGCCACCAATTCATTTACGCTGCAGCCGGTGATAGACTGCACATTCTGAATCGCTCTGTCCATCGTCAAGATGCTGCCAGCTAAGGTTCCATCCGCAAGCCGTGCGTCTTTTTTCGTCACCTGCACATCCTGTCCGCCTAAATCATAGACACCTGGGGGCAAGCCTTTTGCGCGCATGGCATCGGTAATCAATATTAAGCGCTCGGCTCCTTTTTGCCGAAACGCCATTTCGACGGAAGCGGGATGGCTGTGAATGAAATCGGCAATGAGTTCGACCATCAAGCCATCTTCCATCAACGCCGCACCCACAACACCCGGCTTGCGATGATGGAACGGGCTCATTTGGTTATAGAGATGCGTCACGTGGTTCGCGCCGGAACGAACGGCTGCCTGTACTTCCTCAAAAGTGGCATCGGAATGGCCGATGGAGGCAATGACCTTATCCTCCGTCAGTTTTTTGATAAACTCCATGGCGCCCCGGGTTTCTGGCGCTAAAGTAACCAAACGGATCTGGTTGCCGCTCTTTTTTTGCCATTCGCGAAATAAGGGATACGACGCTTCGACGATATGTTCAATCGGCTGCGCCCCTGCACGTTCAGCAGAAATAAACGGTCCTTCCAAATGAACGCCGAGCATCTCCGCCTGCCCTTCACTAGCATGAAACTCACAGATATTTTCCAGCGCTGCTGAAATGGCCTCATCCGATTGCGTCATCGTGGTCGCGAGAAAACTGGTCGTTCCTTCTTTCGGCAAAGCTTCCGCTAAGCCAGCCAAGTCTTCTGGCGTCGCGTCCATCGAATCGTGCCCTGCCGCGCCGTGAATATGGACGTCGATAAATCCAGGAAACGCAGTCCAGTTTTTACCGCTTGCTTCTATATGAATGTCAGCTGGCACTTCAATCTTTTCGGCCACGCGGCTTATTTTGCCGTCTTCGATGAGGATATCCCCGATAACACTTTCTTCCACCGCATCTGCAATGGTGATGCCCGAAATCAATAGGCTGTTCTTCACGTTGATTCCTCCTTAGGAAAAACCAGGAGAATCACGATGGATGTCCTGGCTTTTCTGTTTTTCTATTCAATTTTCATAATGGAATGGGTTCCTTGTGGTTGATCGCCATCTTTCAAGATGATGACTTTTTGGTCTGTCAGGTTGGTGAAAATGACTGGTGTCGCAAGTGATGGTGCATTGGCGTCCAAGAATTTCAAGTCAAGCTTCAGCAATTTGTCGCCGCGCTGGACGAGCTGTCCTTGTTCAACGAATAGCTCAAAACCTTCGCCATCCAGTTTGACGGTATCCAAACCGACGTGAATCAAGATTTCAATGCCGGTATCGGTCTCGATGCCGATCGCGTGCTTCGTCGGGAAGACGCTGACGACACGCCCGTCCACTGGTGAATAAAGCACATCTCCAGTTGGCATAATGGCAAATCCAGGCCCCATCATTTCTTTGGCAAAAACGTCATCCGGCACTTCTGACAGCGAAATGATTTTCCCGTCGATCGGCATTTCAAAATCTTTCGGGATGATTTCTTTCATGGCCGGTTCCTCATTCGACGTATCTTCAACCGCTGCAGTTTCCGTACCCGCCTCAGGAGCCGGGTTGCCGTTTGCGACACGCGGTTTCATCGCATCTCCTAAGAATTCCACAGCCGTTCCGATAACGACTTGCACATTCGTCTTGTTAATTTTCATAACGCCCATGGCACCGTGGCGTTTCAAGGCTTTTTCGTCTACGAGATCTGCATCTTTCAAGGTCATGCGCAGACGCGTTGTGCAATACTCGGTCGCGACAATATTATCCGCACCGCCCAAAGCTTCAATCGTGTTATAGGCTCTTACATCAATTGCGTTATTGCCTGAAGCTGCATTGTCTGCATCCTCGTCTTCGTCTTCACGGCCAGGTGTTTTCAGGTCCAGTTTGACAATCAAGAAATAGAAGATGAAGAAGTAAATGACGCCGAACACGAGTCCCATGACCAATAAAATGAGCGGGTTGGTCGCGAGCCCGAAATTCAGCACATAGTCAATCGCTCCGGCAGAAAAGCCGAAACCGTGATGGATATCCAAGGCGTACGCGACCATCATCGACACGCCCGTTAGTAAGGCATGGACGACATACAACACAGGCGACAAGAACATGAACGTAAACTCAATCGGTTCTGTGATCCCTGTCAAGAATGATGTGAAGCCGATACTGAAGAACATCCCGCCAACCAGTGCTTTGCGTTCTTTTTTTGCTGCCGCGTACATCGCAAGACAAGCAGCCGGCAAACCGAACATCATGATCGGGAAGAAGCCAGACAGGAATGGTCCTGCCGTTGGGTCGCCCCGCAAGAAGCGGTTAATTTCTCCGCGCACCACTTCTCCACTAGCAGTCGTGAACGTTCCGAAATCAAACCAGACAATCGTGTTGATGACGTGGTGAAGGCCAGTCGGCAACAACAGACGGTTTAAGAAACCGTAAGCACCAACGCCAAACATCCCCGCATTCAAGATCCAGTTGCCGGCACCGTCAATAAGATCCTGGATCGGAGGCCAGGCAACACCGAGTACACCAGCCAAAATGGTCATGGCGGCTGCGGTGATAATCGGCACAAAGCGCCTGCCACCGAAAAAGGCCAGCCATTGCGGAAATTTCACATTATAGAATTTATTGTACAAGAGACCTGCGACAATTCCGGAGATAATCCCGGCAAAGACGCCCATATCAATCGTCTCGTTAATTGTGACAATCGCGGAAGTTAACACCAGATACGCAATCGCACCGGCCAATGCCGCTCCCCCGCTGCCATCATGTGCAAGCCCCATCGCAATCCCGATGGCAAAGATGATCGCCAAGTTATCGATAATCCCCGCGCCCGCCGCCGACATGAACGGAATCCCAAGCAAATCATCCTGTCCAAAACGCAGCAGCAAAGCAGCCGCAGGCAATGTCGCAATCGGGAACATCAACGACTTCCCTATTTTCTGCAGAAAACCAAACATAAAATTTCCACCCCTTTATGTATTCTTAATTTTCACTATAGCCGTAACATGTATAGTTGTCTATACCAATTTCATAAATAATAAAAATAAAGTAAGCGGTTACTGAATGACATAGCAGTTATGTATGTGAAGAAGTATTCCCGTAAGAATCACTCTCGCCAAAATCGCTAGCATCTGTTCTTTTACCAATTGCCCGCCTACCGATGAAGCGAAAATCTTTTAACCCTTGTGAATTTCGGGTAGACAACAATTGAAGCCAGGCATGCTTATATATGAAGAAACAGAATCCAACAATGTTTTGTAAGGAGGTGCATCCACTCATGACACAAAAAGATGAAAATAATCGTTCGGAAATTGATATTAGTTCAAAAAACCATGAACTCTTTATTCGCAACCGCTATAAGTTTTACTACAATATAAACGATGTGCTGATCGCCGTTTGGTTTATAATCGGCAGTATTTTGTTCTTTTGGAAGGAAACCGAAACGATAGCGATTTGGTTTTTCCTCTTGGGAAGCATCGAGCTGTTAGTTCGACCACTGATGCGGATATTCAGCGAAGTTCACTTGAAGAATATTCGATCAGGAAAAGCTGGGTCCGGAGAAGATACCCGTCGATGAACAGTTGTCACAGGTGAATTTTTTAGAATGCTACTTGTTTCACATCGTATTGTTGTTTGAAATCAAAAAAGAAGCCAGCAATCGGTTGAACCGACTGCTGGCTTCTTTGCTTATATTGTGTCACGCACAGGGACAAAACCACACTCAAATCCCCAGATAAAGGCTTTTCCTACCCGGAAATTGTGTGGTGCACAGGGACAATTACAATCCCTACGTCCGGCTAACCAAATAAGACTCATACTTCCCAGTCAACTTCACAACCAATGCCGCCACACCCCAATACATCAAAGCAGCCACCACAAACGCTTCGACATAGTACGAGTTCGACGCCGCGATCAACCGGGCTTCAGCGAAGATGTCGACGACTGTAATCATGAACCCGAGCGAGATGGCTTTCATGACCACGAGGAAGGCGCTGCCGAACTCAGGCAAAGCTTCGACCAATGCTTGCGGTGTGATGATTCGCTTGAATGCCTGGAATGGCGTATACCCAAGCGATCTTGCCGCTTCAATCTGGCCGTAGCTGACCGATAGAAATGAGCCTCTAATCGTTTCGGCCTGGAAGGACGAAACCGTCAGTGACACCGCGACAATCAGGATCACAACCGGTGAGATATTGTTCGCGTTGTAATCCAAATTCATTAAGCCGGTGAAATAGCCGATGATGCTCGGCAAGGAATAATACATGATAAAGATGAACACGATAAGCGGTGTTCCTCTCAAAAACAGCTTGAACAGTAGGACCACCTGCTTCAGCACCGGCACATTGTATTCCTGGACTAGTGCCATTCCTGTCCCGATTAAAATCGACAGGATGAAAATCGTGATGGCCAAAGCGACGGTTTGGGGAACAACAGATAAGATGCCGAAAAAGTTATCGACCAAAATCTCCATGTTGAGCATTTACGCCACCCTCTTTGCTTTGAGGCCTGAATCGAGCTTGAATTTCTGTGTTTTCTTCTCAAACAAACGCACCATGCCATCTGATAAGAATGTCACGACTATGTAGATGGCTGCCACAATCAAGAACACTTGCACTTGGTTCATGCCAAACGAAGACGCAGCAATCAACTCTGCGCGACCCATGATATCGGCAACACCTAGGGCGAATACGAGCGATGTATCGTGGATCAAGTGAATGAGCGCATTCCCCCATCCAGGCAACGCGACCGGAACCGTCTGTGGCAAGATGATTCGGAAGAATTTCTTCGTCGGCGTGTAGCCCAAGCTGTCAGCTGCTTCATGCTGCCCTTTATCGACTGCTTTATATGCAGCACGCAACACTTCCGTCAAATAGCCACCGTGGTAAAGCGTCAAGGCTAAAATCGCTGCGACGGTTGCGCTCATGCTGGTGACATTGATGCCAAAATTCCCGAGCAGCGGCGGCAGTGCGTAATAAACAATGAACAATTGAATGATAATCGGCACACTTCTGGTAAACGAAGAAATGACAACCGTAATTTGCTTCAGGACTGGAATATTCTTGACGTTGATCATCGTCAGTACAGCACCTAATAATAAGCCCAGTACCGCAGACGCCAACAGAATGATAAACGTGATGTGCGCGACATCCAGTAATAACGAAACGATTTCCCACGTACTCGGTGTAACCATACGACGAGCCTCCCCTTTCGCAACTGGCGTTCACGCCCCATTATAAATCCATTCCCCAGCTTTATAATGAGGCATCACCGCCAAATCTAATCTTGCCTATTCTTTCTTCGTCACATCATACTGGAACACATCTTCTCCGTAATATTCCTCTGAAATCTCAGACAGCGTGCCTTCTTCTCTCAGTTCCGTCAGCGCCTGGTCCACTTCTTCCATCAGCTTTTCATTTTCTTCTGATTTGTAGATGAGCATGATCGTCTCGCCGACATAGATTGGATCTGGTTGAACCACTTCGAGTCCAAGTTCATCGATGATCTCGTTTTGCCCCAGGTTAGCTGGCCCGATAAACGCATCGTATTTACCGTCATTGATTTCTTTCAAACGCTGTGCGTAAGGGATATCGCCACTGGATTCTTCCAGCTTAAGTTCATGCTCAGGGTTTGCTTTCTGTCAGTCCAAGACCACCTGCAAAGTTCCGCCGCCAGCCGTGAATGGCGTAATTTTCTTGCCAACCAAATCTTCCAGCGTTTCAATGCCGCTGCCTTCTTTTACGTACATTTTGATCAAGCTTCGGCCAGTCGGTTCAGAAGGCACAAGGAATTGTTCTTCGCGTTCAGGTGTTGGGTAGAAACCGCCGACATTGAGTTCGTACTTCCCTGTTTTCAATCCCGTTTCCTGGGCACTGTCCGCGACCGCTTGAATATTAAATGCATAATCTTCAAGTTTTTCATCGATGGCGCGCAGTACGTCCGGCTCATAGCCTAGGATTTTGCCGTCCGCCGTTTGCCAGCTCAAGTTTTTGGAAGTCGGAGGCGTCGTCACTTCAATCGTCCTGACGTCGCCGTCTTCCGCAGCCCCTGCCGTTGGCTCATCGCCGCACGCTGCCAAAGTCAAAACCGTTCCCAATGCGAACACAGATAATGTAAGTTTCTTCAATAAAAACATCCCCTTTTGTTTTATGAGTGAACTGCCATTAATTCAATTGCTTCCGGATAGTAATGCTTGAGAAATTGCCGTGTTCGTTCGTTTTGCGATTGTTCGAAGATTTCTTCCGGCGACCCTTGTTCAACAATATGGCCTTTTTCCATAAAGACGATTTTGTTTGAGACTTTGCGCGCAAAGTCCATTTCGTGTGTGACGAGCAGAATCGTGACACCCGTCTGTGCGACGCGTTCAATGACTTTCAGTACTTCCGCGACCAATTCCGGATCGAGCGACGAGGTCGGTTCATCGAACAGCACGACATCAGGTTCGACGGCCAAAGCCCGCGCGATGCTCACCCGCTGTTGTTGACCGCCTGACAAGCGCGACGGGTACTCGTCTTTCTTTTCCAATAAGCCGACTTTTTCAAGAAGATCGATGCTTTTTTCGTAGGCTTCTTTTTTGGACTTTTTCTGGACGGCGATTTGGGCATCCATGACGTTTTCAACGACCGTTTTGTTTTTGAATAAATTAAATTGCTGGAACACCATCGCCGTATTGCGCCTTAACTGAAGAACCTCTTTTTTGTGGATTTTCTTGAAATCGACACTTACATCCGCCAACTGCATTTGTCCTTCGTCCGGTTCGACCAAGTAATTGACGCATTTCAGGATGGTTGTTTTCCCCGTTCCACTCGGTCCGATAAATGTGACGACGTCGCCTTTATTGACCTGTAAATCCACGCCTTTCAATACTTCCTTATCCCCGAATGACACTTTCAAGTTTTGAATCGCTAACATGAACCCTCACTCCTTTACGGAATTATTGTCAATCGCATGTGTTTCAGTTAATCAATTTCTCAGCGGCGCCGTAGCTGCTCAACTCTTCGAAGGTGATGTTCTCAAGATTTACGCCTTCTTTGCGGTAATCCACTGCTGACAGCAAACAAGTGATGTCGATCAATGAGTCAGTGTATGGAATATCAATTCCGGCTTTTTTGGCGATTTCTGAAATGGCTACTAAGCCGAACGGGATGTCTTCTGTGAAGTAACGATGATTTAAGGTGGTCGGCCCGTTGCCTTCTGGGAACAAGCCAGGCAAGGCTTTGTACAGATCGGAATAATCGGTGCCATAGAAATTGTTCAAGATGCTCAGAATGTCTTGAGTCTCGACATGGAACAGATCGGCAATCTTCCTACGCTCTTCGTCTACTTTTTCGATGTAGCGAACCGTCAGCGGTGAGACGCCGTCCGGATAAAAACGGAACGCTTTCGAATCGTCGATGCGGCTGGCATTGAATACTGAGATCGGCACATGGACAACGACGTTTGTGTTATTGAACGAAGTTTCGAAAATGTTCTTGGATGGGATGAGATGCGGAAATCTCTCCCAGAACCGAAGCGGCAATGCCGGCTGGCCATTCGATGTCGACAGCGTACTGACCAATACATTGCTCTTGATCCGCCTGATGACTACGCCTCCTGCATCGTCGGCGTTGCTGATGAACGGCTGTGCGCTCGTTTCAGCGATCGTGATGTTTTTCGTTTCGATGTCACTCCCGAGAATCTGTTTGCACTCAATCGCTCCCCAATATCCAGGAATAAAGACGATGGTCTGGTTGGGCTCTAAATATGGCTGCATTTCCTTGATGACCGGCTTATGCCCATCCGCCGTCGTCGAGACGATAATGATCTCTGCTCCGCTCAACACTTGCTCCATCGAAGTCGAAGCTTTCAGTTGAACGTATCCGGAATAAATGCCGGTCACGTCCAATCCTTCACGAGAAATTCTCGCCGCCCTGTTTTCATCTCTTGTGTACAAGCTCACCTTTTCATCGTTCAATGCCAGATAGCCAGCAATTGCCTGGCCCGTATTCCCTCCACCGATCACTGCATACGTCACAGAACCACCCCTAAGTTTAGTTTATGGCCAGGTTATTTCCCCTCGCTCGCTGCTTTGTTCGCGCTCTCGTATTGTTCGACTGCCTTGACCGCGACTCTCATCGCTTCAATGATGTGCTTTTCAATCTCCAGCTCCGCCCGGTCTTTATCTCGGTTAACCATCGCATCCAGGATAACTTCGTGCTCATCGGATGAGGTTTTGATCTCAACCAAATGCTGGTGCGCCAAATGGCGGTAGCGATTCAGCCGGTCATTCAACTGAAAGATGATTTTTACGACTGTCGTGTTATTGCTGATGGTATAGATGGCGTTGTGAAACTTGCCGCCGAAATCCTCGGTATCTTTGTAATTCTCCAAACGCGACGTCAATTGCACCATCTTTGTGAGATAGGATAAATACTCAATCGACTCATCCGTTAAATTATCGATGGCATCGCGGATCAAGATCCCTTCGAGCTTGCTTCGCATGATAAACAGCTCTTTAACTTCTTTAATCGAAATTGGCGTGACACTGAAAGTGCCATTGGAATTACGCACCACTAACTCTTCCACTTCCAATCGCTGCAAGGCTTCACGAAGCGGCGTGCGGCTGATTTCCAGTTCTTTCCCAAGCTTCTCATTAACAATCGCCTGGCCAGGTTCCAACACACATTTCAAGATCTTTTCTTTAATTTGTTCATATGCAATATCTTTTGCGGATATTCTGCCTAAATTGCTTTCCATCGTTTCAAACAAGATTGCCACCCCCTTGAACAATTTAATATCTGAATAATTGTATACATTTATTATAACTTTAATTATTCAGAATACAATGACTATTTTGAATTTATTTTCTTTAAAGGCTTTATTGTTTTAGCTTTAGTTACTAAATATAAGAGTTTACCAATAAAAATAGAGCCACCGATAATTTTTATCGACGGCTCTAAAGTGAAATCATTTTGTAAATTATTTATTGAATCTTAAATTTAATTTGTGGAATTTAAAGTTATAAATTCTTCATAGGAATAACTTTTTTAAATAAAACTATCAATTTGTTACTTTCATTTTTGAATAGTTCTTTTTCATAACTATTCATGCCTAACTTCCACAAAATGGCTAAATAAACGACACTAAAAATTGTTCCTTTTAGTATTAATCCAGTCCAACTTATATAGTTTATCCAACTTAATAGATGCCCTATAAAAGTTGCAATTATCATTGAAATTAAAAGATATCCAAATACTTTTCTATAAAATAATAACATATTTAATTTCACTTTAAATTGATAAAAAATATTCATAGCAATTATATTACCAATGGTTAACGATAACGTGGTTCCTAAGGCAGTTCCAATTATACCGTACCATTTGGTGAGATAAATACTAATAACTACATTTACTATAGAAATACACAAATAAATTATTGCTCTATATCCATGCATATTTTTGGCTTGTAAAATTGTAATACCAATTGTTTGAGTTAATACTACTGATAATGGTATTACTATTACAAGTGTTATATACCAAGCTTCCATAAATTCGCTACCTACCCATAGGTATATAAAATCTTTTCCAAAAAGAATGAAATTACTGAGCACTAATCCAATTACTATGAATTGTAAACGACCAGTTTTGATCATTAAATTTGTTAACTCTTCTCCTGTTGTTTCGAGCACTACCATTTTTGTTATCTTAGGAAGAAAAACACTTGAAATAGCAGTAGAAAATGCAATAAAATATTGACCAATTAGCATCCCTACAGCAAATATAGCCACTTCACTCGTACTTGCCATAACACCTAATATTAAATGCCCTATTCTCCAATAAATTTGATCTACGATTACGCTAATGAAAATTAGTGAAGAGTAAGAGAAAATTTCTTTTATTAGATTTGAATTTAAATCGTAAAATTTTATTTTCACGTTTAATTTCCTTAAAGCATAGAAAATCATTGAAAACATCATTATTACATTTAATATTGCATCAACTAAAACAACTGTAATCACATTATAATTCAAATTTAATAAGATAACTATCGCTAACACACGAACTAATGCTCTGATTATTGTCAAAAGGCGAGGGAAAACAAACTTTTCATAGGCTGTTATTATTCCTCTAAACAAATTCATTGGTAATGTAAACGAAAGACTTATTACTAGAATAATAAACATTACTTTTGCAATTTCGATTTCTTCACCTGTTAGAGAATTTCCAAAAATCAATTCTAAATTTATATATATAAGTGATCCTAGTATAAGAACAGCAAAAGATATTAGAGAATATATAATTAAAGTTAAAAATATAAAATTTTCTTCTTCTTCTTTCTTGCTTTCTGCTCTGAATTTAGATATGAATCTTATTGTAGTATTGCTTAAACCAAAATCTAACACTGCAATATAGCCAACAAATGCGCCAATTAGTATATATAAGCCATATTCTGATGATCCTAGGCTTTTAATTAAAAATGGCGTTAAGAATAAATTCGTGAGATTAGTTACTAATAGCGAGATATAAGATAAGTAAATTCCACTTTTTAGTTGGCTTTTTGCCATGAGAGTCACCATTCTTTTAATTAATTACTATGTATTAAATCTCTCTATATAACTACTAGAGTTCAGTAGTTTAACGAAATAAAACACAAAAAATTTCACATATTACTAATATTAAAAAATTAAAGTTATCATTCTTTCAAATGCTTGTCTAAAATCTTAAAATGCTGTTTTGCTTCTTGTGAATATCTGGTCATATCAATTAAGTTATTTTCTTTTTCTAAAGAGAAAATAATTTCTTCGTAATCATTTTCAAATAAACTTTTTATTGACTTTACAGTGCCTTCGTATTTCAAATCATCTAAAGTATTTATCATTTTCTCACTATAAGCTATCGGAATCACTGAGGAACTTTGTACTAATCCTAATATCATAGCATGAAATCTAGAAGCTACCACAATTTCCATAGAATTGAATTCCTTTAAAAAATAATCAATATCTCCACTGTAATTTACAATTTCCACTTCATCTGACAGATAGGAAACTCTATTTAACAGGTTATTCGCAGCAGTTAAATCTCCTTCTTCCTCACAAAAGGAAAATAACTTTATAGTATAACCCTTACTAGCATAATTAATTATTATTTCTTTTAAATTGTTTAAATAAATTTCCTCTTTTTCCAACAATTCTTTCCTGTCACTCAAATTTATAATTGAGATCCCAATGCTTTTAGGGGTTTTTTCGTAATTATTTGAATATGAGAGTACGATATCAGGTGATACTCTTGCGTTATCTATGTCATGAAATAGTTTCAATGACTTTGTATCTCTAAATGATATATCATTAAATACTTTAAATAATTCTTTGTACGAATTCAAATACTCATCTTTTTTAAAAGGACCAAAATTACAGCCAAGCAAGAAGTTGTTGCTAAATGAATTTACTTTTAAAGAATATTTATGAAATTTACGCTTCCACTTGTCATTTTCAATAAAAAGCGATCCGCCAATATGAACATGAGAATTTACAAAAAAAGAAAGTATTTTTGTTGCAAATAGCCTCCTGAAAATTTTATAAGATATTTCATCGATGTAATAACCTATAGTCGAAGCGTGTAAATTATTAAAGGATTTTAAAAAAACTGTTTTTTGGGGTGTAAATATTATAAATTTTATATATGGAAATCTTTCACATAAAATTTTAAGAAACAAATCATCTCCCAGGTTGTTATTAACATAAGCAGATAACATAATTTTTTTCATATGGTCCCCCTTATCTATCTTCTCAATATCTTTATTTGACTTTTGAACCACCATATACTACTTATTAGTTTATAACTTTTTTTCTCTAGCAAGTAATTCAATATGAAGAAATAAGGTTCCTTCCTTGGGTCGAATAGATTTATTTTCAAAAGTTTCTCTAATTGGCTATCGTATGGTATTTCTTCTATTATTTTTTTTAGACTTTTCTTTGAAAAATTCTTTTTTTGTAATAAAGTATAGTATTCAATATTACTTACAAAAGCACTCACATATCTTTTTGATAATACTCGTTCGATTTGATTATTATTTAAATCAAAATAAGCAGCGAAATTTTTCATATAATTATATTTAATGCGTTCGGACTGGAAATATTCATATGTAAAGTTATTGGTAGCACTTAATTGATTGTTATTATAAAAGTACAAATCTCTAGATACTACAGCTATTTTTGTAACTTTTTTTAAATATTCCAAATTAAATAATCTATCTTCACCATATTTCATATCTTCAGTGAATCTAATGTTATTTTTTAATATTAATTTTCTACTGAATATTTTTGTACAAACACTATTTAAATCATTATTTTCAATAAATATTCTAACAATATCTTTTATTTCATCCTCTTTTAGAACTTTTATATCTTCAAAATTAAATCTAAAGGCATTCTTTTGCTTTTCTCTCAAGAAATTGAAAAGCACCCATTCATGGTCATCACTTTCTAATTTGTTAATTAACCAATCAATATTTTTAGATATTACTAAATCATCGCTATCGATAAACCAAACATATTTACCTCTGGCGTTTGCTAATCCTCTATTTCTTGATATACTCACTCCAGAGTTTTCTTGGCTAAGTATGTATAAGTTTTTAATTCCCGAGTACTTATTAATTACGTTTAAAGTATTATCATTAGATCCATCATTAATAAGGATAATCTCAATTCTCTCTAGATAACTTAAATTTCGAAAAATCGATTCAAGACATTTGTCAATGCTTAATTCCCCATTATAAATTGGAATAATTATAGTTAACAAAGGAGTTGGGTTTGACTTCGATTTATTTAAATCCATTTTTTTTGTATCCTTTCAATAAAGTTATCCATGAAAATCCAATCCCTAAATATACATAAGTAAACTTGTCATACCAAGTAACTGTAGTAAAATCTCCGAAAAGTTTAATAGAGAAAAGTAATATTAGCGTATTTGTTATATAATCTCTTTCTTTAATATATCTTATTAAAACAAAAATTATATATAAGTGAAGTCCATAAAAAATCAAAGTCCAGATGAGACCGTTATTCACCAACAGTTCTATATAATTATTATGAGACGGACTGAATGTTCCGAAAAAATCTTCATAGATTACACGATAATTTCCAGTTCCATAACCTAATAAGGGGCTTTCCTTAAAAATTTCCCAACCGAACTGTATCATAGTGCTTCTAGTTTCAAAAGAATTATCGGTTTCACTGTTACCTGATAAAGAAGCTATCAAACTTTCGAACCTTTTAAATGTGTTATCGAAAATATTTAAAGTACTTAACCAAAATAAAGCCCCCATTGCAACTCCCAAAGATATAAACAGGGTAAAAATCTTTTTGTAGTTATAAATCATAACAAGTAAAATCAAACAGATTATTAACAACAATACTGCTTTTCTTGAACCAGATAGTATGGCAAATAAAAAAGGTATAGTGCTAATTAAAAATGGAGAGTACCTCTTTTTATGTAAAGCATAGGAAACTAAAATAGCGAACGTAATCACTGAAAAATATCCAAAACTATTCTCCTGATTGATGTCTCCGCCGACCCTTAACCCATATAGTAATGCATTTAGCAACTCTTCCAGTCCATAATAATAGATCGAATATCCGCACATTATCAACCCACCGACAACTATATATTTCAGCAGTTTTTCAATATCTCTTTTTTTCTCAATAGTGTTATATATGCCTAATGATAATATAGAGAGTTGAGCAAGGGTCACAGATTTACTAAATACAATATTCCCATCCATGCTCCAAAAGTAGGACAAGAAAGAAAGAAAGAGAAGGATTATAATAATAATTATAAATTTCGGTACTTTAATTTCATTTTCTAAAATAATTTTTCTGGCAATTAAAGCCATAAACATAACAAAGAATAATTGTGAGATAACATTTAATTGAACGTCAAAATTAAATATAAACAAGGTCGTTATATATATCCCTAAAATGTCTACTAAATAGTTATTAGAAGAACTGACTTTTGTTATCATTTATATTTCTCCTTGTTTATTTAACATTAAATAATGAAAACTAAAGTATTACTAATTGAAAATTTTATACTGATCTTTTAGAGTTTTGCAAAATCCATTTTAAAATAATCTTGAATATTTTTAGATTAATTTCATTTACTTAGCATTTTTCCAGCGTTTTAGAAAGCTTTTTAAAGAAGGTATCGTAGTCATAAACAAGTGATCTTTCATAAGATAAAGAACTGTAGGTTGCTCTTAGTTCTTTATTAATTGATAACTCAATTATTTTCTCTGCTAATTTTTCTTCTTCCCTATTAATTTGGTTAACATGGTAGTTTGGAGGGCCACTTTTAAATGGTTCGATTAGAATTCCATAACTTTTGAAAAAAGGTAAGTTATTATTTCTTTCTTCAGACTGCATTAAAATCTCTTTAGGTCCATTTTTACAATCTGTAGAAATCACTGGTAATCCAACTGCCATCGCTTCTACAATAGCATTTGGAAATCCTTCATTTAAAGATGAGCATACATAAAAGTCACATCTCATAAGAAAGTTATACGGGTTTTTTTGAAATCCAACAAAAAAAACATCTTCTTGGAGTCCTGATTTTTTAATCATTTCTTTAATATCTTTTTCTAATTCTCCCCTATGGCCAATAAATACAAGCCCTAAGTCAGGAATTTCTTTTTTTGCTAAGATAAAAGCTTTTATTAAATGCCAATATCCTTTATCTTGTTTAAAAGCTCCCATAGTCACAGCAGTAGTATGAGTTTCTGTGAAATTGATAAAATCTAACTCACTTTGTTTTAATTTTTCATGAGATAATTTTTGAATGTAATCTACGTTAAAAGGATTTGGCAGTACTATTAGCTTGCTAGAATCAACGTTATAATCATTAATGAAGTCTAACTTCATTCTATCGGTTTGTACAATAAATCGAAAAGAGTTTTTTATCATTTTAGAATACTTATGCCCATTCTTTTCATAATCTCTTTGTCCTCTGCATGTCAGAATTGATTTACCTTTGTGATTTGCAAAATAATTAACTGTATTTGCAGCATATAAAAAACTAATTGTAGTTTCTATATTATATTTACGTAAGTAATAAGATAACTTGATTATTCTTGAAAATCTATTTAATACTTTTAGAATTTTATTATTACTTGCGCTGGAATTCAAATTCACTAAAGTTCCGCCATAGTCGTAACTTATATTCGAATCATCATAAACAAAAACAAATACATCAATGCCTGACTCTTCAAATAACTTTGATGTGATAGAAACTACTCTTTCTGCACCACCAGATTCTAAATGAGGTATTAGCAGACCGATTTTTTTATTTGAATTCATAATACTTCTAGATCTTTTCTGTTTTTTATAACTTTAGCCGGATTTCCTACCACTATCGAATACTCTGGAATATCTTTCGCAACTACTGTTCCGGCTCCTAGTATACTTCCTCTTCCAATTTTAACCCCTGGTAGAATAATAACTCTTCTTCCTAACCAACAATCATCGCTTATAAGAACGGGTTTAACTTTTTCAGATCCTTGCTGTTGCATAGGAATATCTGTTCTACTACTTGCATGATTATGTGTATATATAATTACTTCAGGACCCATATTCACATTTTTACCTATCATAACAGGACCATGAATTTCACAATTAACACCTATTCCAGAATTATCATCTAAAGTAACTTGACTATTAAAAACAGCACCTCTCTCAATGTTAATGTTTTTTCCGGTCGATTTCATTATTTTTCTAGCAAAAAAACCTCTAATATTTTTTGCTGTTTTCAAATGGTTAGATTGAGGTAAATGCTTTCCGAAAAATGAATAAAGCAGTATGAGTATCTTTTCTTTCCTTGATTTCATAAAATACAAATCTCCTGTTTTATTTAAAATTTTTAATTAATTTATTTATAACTAGATCTGCATGATATTTTTTTCCTTCTTCAATGCAGTTTATTTTCATTTCCTCCACAACTCTTATATTCTTCACCAAATAAAGAAGTTTGTTATAAAAATCTTCACGGACATTAAATTCGTATACATAGCCTGTAGAACCCATAGTTATAATATCTTCCCAAGATTCCCATTTTGAAGCTACAACTGGTAATCCACTCAAATAGGCATCAAGAATTGTTCCAGGAAAGCCTTCAGTATAAAACTTTGTTGGAAATAACAATAAATAATACTGACTTAATATCGGAATAATGTCGTTATATTCTACTGTACCTTTATATTGAACAAAATTTTTATTTGAAATAATGAGTTTTTCTAATTCTTTTTTATAAATCGGATCTATAGGACCGTAAATATCTAGAGTTACTGCCGGATCGATTTCGTTTATTCTTCTAACAACTTCTATTGCTTCACCAATCCCTTTTTTTTCGTTGATTCTTGAAAATATACACAATTTTTTAATCCTATGATTTAACGGAGCCACTTTTTGTAGATCTATCGGCGGAATCATTTTGAAGTTTTCCATTATTTCTACATTGTTGACACTAATTTCATTAAGTTTTTTCTGGAAAGTCTGGGTTTGGACATAAATAATATCTATTTTTTTAATGAAATTTAAAAGTATTTTTTTTCCTTCTAATAAATTCACCAACCATGCTCCAACTACTATATAATGCAATTTTCTATTAAATAATCCGCATAAAATAACAAATAACGGTACGAATGCACGCACACCATTATGCGCCGGAATAATTATAATATTTTCGCAGTTTTTAACTAATTTAAAACACATTAATAACAACTTAAATGGATTTGCTTTCCACCCCTCAGTATCAATAATGGCAATTTCATTTGCTCCATAAATTTCTTCTAACTTTTTTTTTATAATTCTAGTTTTTATAGTTTGCCCGCCTTTTGCCTCTTTCCCTAATGCAAAATTACCGCAGATGCCAATTTTTTTCATATTATATCTCCATTTTAGAACTTATTATTTTAGCGTTAGTGCTTAATGATTTTTGCCATTAAGCACATCAATTATTAATCGCATTTTTCACTATTAAGATACTATAATGTAACGAAAATTTAATTATAGTCTCCACAAATCTATTGCATTAGGTTTTTCACTTAATGGCAAAATACTTTTAACATCTACAAGTATTCCTTTTTGATTTTTTAATAAGGACTGCATTTCTTTCCAATTTTTTTCAACATATTTTTTGTGGGGCACAGCTAATACTATAGCGTCAGCTTCTTCTAATTTATTGTATGGTATTAATTTGATTCCATATTGTTTTTCAGCTTCTTCCGAAGTTGCTTCAGCATCCGTTACTTGGACCTCGATATCATATTCCTGCAATTCTCTAATAATATCTAAAACTTTTGAATTACGTAAATCTGGAACGTTTTCTTTAAAAGTTAGACCTAAGACAGTAACCTTAGCACCTTGAACTCCTACGCCTTGTTTAATTAACTTTTTTACTAAGGTTCTTGCAATATATTTTCCTAGTTCATCATTTATTCTGCGTCCTGATAAAATAACATCTGGTTGATATCCCACTGCTTGAGCTTTGTGTGTTAGATAATAGGGGTCTACACCAATACAATGGCCACCAACTAGCCCTGGAGAGAACTTAAGAAAATTCCATTTGGTACCTGCTGCTTCTAATACTTCAGCAGTGTCAATGTTAAGAATATCAAAAATCATTGCTAGTTCATTCATTAGAGCAATATTTACATCACGTTGAGTATTCTCAATTACTTTAGCAGCTTCTGCAACCTTAATCGAGCTTGCTTTGTGTACTCCTGCTTTAACTACACTAGAGTATGTATCTGCTATGACATTTAATATTTCATTATTTTGACCAGCTACTACTTTAGTAATAGTGGTAAAGGTGTGCTCTTTATCACCTGGGTTAATGCGCTCGGGTGAATAACCTACAAAGAAGTCTTCACCATATTTTAATCCGGAGGACTTTTCAAGAACCGGAACACAAACTTCTTCTGTAGCTCCCGGGTATACAGTTGACTCATACACAACTATTGTTCCACTAGTTAAAACTTTACCCACAGTCTCAGATGCTTTAATTAATGGATTGAGATCTGGCTGGTTATGTTCATTGATTGGTGTAGGCACCGCCACAATTATAAAATCTGTTTTACTTAAGCTAGAAGGGTTTGATGTGAATTCAATATTGACATTCTTTAATTCTTCATCAGTTACTTCATTAGTATAGTCTGTACCACTTTTTAAAGTTGAAATTCGATTTGAATTAATATCAAATCCTATAATTTGATGTTTTTCACCAAAAGCAACTGCTACTGGTAAACCAACATAACCTAAACCTACGACTCCAATTTTTCTATTCATTACAATTTCACTCCATAATATTTGATGTACCAATCAACAAATTTTCCCACACCATGTTTAATATTTGTTTTTGGCTGAAAATCAATTTCTGTAAATAAATCTTCTACATTTGCATATGTAGCTGGAACATCTCCCGCTTGAAGTGGCATAAAGTTCTTAATTGCTTTTTTACCAGTTTTTTCTTCAATAGCTTCGATAAAATCCATTAATCTTACTGGATTGTTGTTTCCTATATTATATATTCTATACGGCGCATAGCTAGTTCCAGGATTTGGATTTTTACCTGTCCATTTAGGATTTGGCTTTGCTGGTTTTTTTATCAACCTTGATATTGCTTCAACAATATCATCGACGTAAGTAAAATCTCTCATCATTTCTCCATTATTAAAAACGTTTATTGGTCTTTCTTCAATGATATTTTTTGTAAACATAAATAAGGCCATATCAGGGCGTCCCCAAGGCCCATATACCGTAAAAAATCGCAAACCAGTCGTAGGAAGATTATATAAACTACTGTATGTATGGGCCATTAACTCATTAGCTTTCTTAGTTGCTGCGTATAAACTCAATGGGTGATCAACATTGTCGTCAACATTAAATGGCAACGTTTCATTGGCTCCATATACTGAGCTGGAGGAAGCATAAATTAAATGTTTAACGTTACTATGCCGACTAGCCTCTAATACGTTCATAAATCCCACTATATTTGAGTCAATATAAGCACTAGGATTTTCTAAGCTATATCGAACCCCTGCCTGAGCTGCTAAATTAACTACTACTTCTGGATTTTCTTTCAAGAAAATATCATTTATTTCTTTTTTATTTTCTAAATTTGTTTTGTAAAAATTAAAATCATCACAACTAAGTAATTTTAACCTAGCCTCTTTTAATGAAACAGAATAATAATCATTTAAATTATCAATACCTACTACTTCATACTTAAGTTCTAAGAGTTTCTTAGATAAAGTCGATCCTATAAATCCCGCAGCACCAGTGATTAATATTTTCATAACAAGCACTTTCCTTTACTATTTTAATTAGTTTCTAACTACTTTTAATGTTTTTTCTCTGCAATATTCACTAAGAAAGATGAGAGTTCTCCATAAACGATGTCCGCATTGAATTTTTCGTTAAACAACTTTATAGCTCTCTCAGACATTAATTCAACTTCACATGTATTATTACTATAGTATTTAATTTTAGATGCTAGCTCTAAACCATTTTTATATACTGTACCACTTCCATATTCTCTTGATAATTCAGCCATAACTCCATCTATTGACAATAAAACAGGTAAAGAAGCTGATAAGTACTCTCCGAACTTATTTGGAGTGTTATCTATAAAATTCCGACTCTTACGGTATGGAGCAATCCCCATGGAAGAAGCTCTTAGTAAAGTATTAATCTTTTCTTTTTCAATCCAGCCAGGCATAATAACATTATCTAAATATTCCGTTTTCTTTTTAACCTCATCAAAGGATTCGCCTAATCCACATAATACAAATTTAACATTTGGAGTATCTTTTAAAATTTGGGCTGCCTCAATAATAGGTTCAAACTCAAATTGTTTACCAAAGTTCCCAAGAAATGCAACTATGAAATCTGAACTATTTAGATTAAAAGTGGTCCATTCTTCTTCAAATATGTCTTTATCTTGAGAATGTAATTGTGGTTTATATGAAGTGTAAAAAACTTGATCGTTAAATCGTTTATTTATTTCCGCAACATCTAGGCCATACTGAAGAAATTTTGGAGTAACACCTATTATTGAATCAGTGTTCTTAATCATTTTTTTTACTTTTTTCTCACTAAATTTAATATATGGCTTGATAATATTCTTACTCCACGATGGAATAACTTCATAATAAATTTCTGGCCACAAATCTCTAATATCTACTACAACTGGTATGTCATTTTCGTTCGCGTAGCCAACGATTTCATTAGATAACTCTAAAGGAGCTAATGTTGTTATGATAATGTCAGGTTTTTGAAATTTAGTTACATTTAGTTTCATCCATTTCGCTAACTTACGATGATGTAAAACTCTTGAAAGAGAAACATTTTTTTTATATCCTTTCGTTTTAATTAAATGAATCTTCAAATTTTCATTTACTGAAATATCAATATCAATTTCACTTCTTTGAATTTTCTTATAGTGATGAAAAGCAGAACTAAACCAGTGTACTTCATGTTTTTGTTCAGCCATTAGAGTTGAAAGCATACCCATTCGTCGTAACCTAACATTTTTCCCATCTGAAGGTAGAGGTTCACCTTCTGAGACAATCCATACTCTCATTTATTACTCCTTTCAAATAAATATTCTTTAAGCTTTTTGTAACCGTTTTTTATTTTTAATAGATGTAATGTTATTAATAACTTTATTTACACTAGAAGGACTTAAAGAAGAATATAAAGGAAGAGAGATTATTTCTTCAAACCACTTTTCAGTGTTTTTCAAATTAGAGTTATATTTATACTCATTATAAGCACTCATCAAATGTACTGGAATGAAATGTACACTAGTTCCTATATCTTTCTCAGCCAAATGATCAATAAGTTCATCTCTAGTTAAAGGAAATTCTTCAGTAACCCTGATAATAAATAAATGCCACGCATGTTTGGTAGTGTATTCATTTTCTTCTTGTAAAACTATTCCTTCTACGTCTTTAAGACCTTGCTTATACAAACTTACCAAAGACTCTCTTTTATACTGCATGTCTTCAAGACGTGCCAATTGATTTAGTCCTAATGCTGCTTGAATATCAAACATATTGTATTTATAACCAGGTTCTTCGATGTCATACATCCAAGAGCCCCCTTTACCATATCTATTCCAAGCGTTTTTGCTCATACCATGGGTAATTAGCACACGGGCTTTCTGGGCAATATTTATATCATCTGTAACTAGCATGCCACCTTCACCAGTCGCAAGATTTTTGGTCGCATAAAAGCTATATGAAACGGCACCTTGTGGCTTGTGGCCAATTCTATTCCCCTTATATTCTGTATAGATAGCATGAGCAGCATCTTCTGAAACAAACAAATCATATTTATTAGCAATATCATAAATTTTGTCAAGATCACATGCTTGCCCAGCATAATGTACAGGTACAATTGCTTTTGTTTTGTCTGTTATTTTTTCTTCTATTTTATTTACATCTATCAAACCAGTATTAGGATCAATATCTACAAATACAGGTTTTGCTCCTACGTGAAGTATGGTGTTTACCGAAGCAGCGAAAGTCATTGAAGTTGTAATAACTTCATCTCCTTTTCCTACTCCAGCAGCGATTAAAGCGATGTGAAGCGCCGCTGTGCAAGAATTCATCGCTACAGCATATTTAGCACCTACATACTTAGCAAATTTTGCTTCGAATTCAAGGGTCTTAGGCCCCTTGGCTAACCATCCCGATTGCAAAGTATCAATTACATCTCTTATTTCTGCCTCAGTAATATCTGGTAAACAATAAGGAATAAAATTATCGCTCATATGAAAAATCCTTTCTCGGCCAGTAATGGTATACTGAACTTTTTTCATTATAGGTAAAACCTTTATTCAAATAACAATTGACTGCCTGTATATTATCCACCTGTGTCCCAACTCTAATAACTGGAATTTCTTTTTCGTACGCGAAATTTTCCAGTGTAGAAATGAGTTTTGTTCCTATCCCTTTTCCTTGAGCCTGTGCAGAAAGGGAAATTAGTTCAATTGTTACAATATCATCTTTCAAGGAAAACAGTAAAAAACCTACTATTCCGTTCTCTTCAGCCAAAATAAAATACTTGTCTGGTTTTTCGAAAGAATTCTTAACCCAGTTAGCATAGATTTTCTTTGCAGCTTCAATGTCTAAGTTGGGATCATTAAAGAATCTAGAATAATTAAATGCCTCCGAAGCAATTTGGATGACCTCATTTATTTCCTCACAACTACTTTCAATTAGATAAGAACTATATTCCGATTTATACGTAATTTTCTTTTGAAATTGCATATTTGTGTCAACCAAAAAACTTGACGTCATTTTACCGATAAGATAATTATTAAAAGGGTTATTATTAATATTGGTAAATGTCACAAACTGAAACTCTTCTGTTCCTTGTAATAGCTGATTAAACTCACATTCTTCTAATTTCTCATGAAGAACTACTTTAGCAGAACTAACTCCAAAATATTCAGTATCCCAATCGAGTCGCATTATATCGTATTTCAAATTAAGAACCTTCTTTCGAAAGAAAGACGTTTTTTCTAAACAAAACAGTTTGAACGGTCTTTAAAAAGATTCTGCAATCAAAAAGAAAGCTAATGTTTTGCGCATAATAAACGTCATTCTTTTTCCTTTCTGACCATTCGATTGAATTCCTAAAGTAGGCTTGATTAAAACCAGTCAGTCCAGGTAAAACAGTGAGTTTTTCTTTGTCTTCCACAGTGTATTGCTCTATGTGCTCTGGCAAATCAGGCCTTGGTCCAATAATGCTCATATTACCTATAAGCACATTGAGTATTTGAGGTACTTCATCAATACTTGTTTTCCTGAAAATCTTCCCTGTTTTTAAGAGTCTTGGATCCTCTTCAGAGTTAAAAGTCGATCCATCTGGATTCCTTAAATCTGGGGCATCGACTTTCATTGTTCGAAACTTATACATTTTGTAAATTTTTTCATCTTTACCTAATCGATTTGCTGTGTAAAATACTGGCCCTTTATCTTCTAATTTTATTGCAATTGCAACTACTAAAAAAAGCACGATCATAAATGGCAGCAAAACAATAGAGAGAATCAAATCAATTAGTCTCTTAAAAAAGTGTTTGTACATACTAATCCATCCAAATCTCTAATTTATTTTTTGTAACATCTTACTTTCCACATTTTTTCTATTTGCTAATCCTACTAATACTTCTTTAAGCTGAATATCGTTCATTTCATGAAGCTTTTCCATAATATATTTGAGTTCTAATTCCGCTATTGGATTTGCTACACCAATGAAAATTTTAGGGAATACTTGTTTGTCTTGAATTTCATCAGAATCAAGTAGTTCTTCATACATTTTCTCGCCAGGACGAATTCCAGAGAAATTAATTTGTATATCTTCCTCTGAGTAACCAGACAGACGGATGAGATTTTTCGCTAAATCTACAATCTTCACCGGCTCTCCCATATCTAATACAAACACTTCTCCACCACGCGCTAATGTTCCAGCTTGTATTACAAGTCGTGAAGCTTCGGGAATCGTCATAAAATAGCGCGTCATATCTGGATGTGTAACCGTCACCGGGCCACCAGCTGCTATTTGTTTTTTGAAGAGGGGAATAACTGACCCACGGGATCCAAGCACGTTGCCAAACCTAACTGCAACAAAAGTTGTTTCACTTCGCTTCGCTAGGTTTTGGACAATCATCTCCGCAAAACGCTTTGAAGCTCCCATCACATTCGGAGGGTTGACTGCTTTATCGGTCGATACCATGACAAAGTTTCTCACTCCAGCCATATGGGAAGCTTCAGCGACATTCTTCGTTCCATAAATATTGTTTTTCACAGCCTCCATTGGGTTTCCTTCCATTAAAGGAACATGCTTATGTGCTGCCGCATGGTATACAACATCTGGTGTGTATTCATCCATAATCGTGATGATACGTTCTCGGTCTTGGATATCGGCTATTAAAGGAATGATTTCAGTTTCGTTGCCTATAGCTTTTCGTAACTCCATATCGATTAAGTAAATGGAGTTTTCACCATGTCCAAGTAATAAAAGTTGTTTTGGGCCAAATCGAGCGATTTGACGGCAAATTTCAGATCCAATCGAACCACCTGCGCCCGTAACTAAAATTGTTTTTCCAGTCAATTGGTCGGCAATTTTATTCATATCGAGTTTTACTTCTTCACGTCCCAAAAGGTCTTCAATTTTTACGTCTTGAATATCAGTGACAGATACTTTTCCAGTCATAATGTCTTCAATGAGCGGAATCGTCTGAGTCTTGATCCCAGTATCCATACAATGCTTAATCAATTCAGCCGAATCTTGTTTGCTTAGTGATGGGATAGCAACGATAATTCGTTCAATCGCATTGTCTTTTGCGATGGCATCTATTTCTTTGGTTTCTCCGTGTACGACGCGTACATCATAGATATCAAGACCATGTTTGTTCTTATCATCATCCACGAACAACACTGGCAATAAGCCGTTTTCAGGATTATTCAATAGCTGACGTGCGACAAGCGTACCGGCTTTTCCTGCCCCCACAATCATCGTCCGCTTCAATTCTTGATTGGAAGATTTCAACTTAAAAGCTCGCCCACGCATCATGCGCCAAGAAAGTCGAGAGCCCCCTATCAGAAGAACATGGAGCATCCAAGTTATGGCTAGTGCTCGAAGAAGCACGTCTCCGCGATAGAAGAATTGTACAAAACCAATTGCGATAATTGAAAGAGTCACAGCTTTGACAATCGAAGATAGTTCACCAATCGAGGCGTATTCCCATACTTTCCGGTAAAGACCGAAGTACATGGCAAAAACATGATGAGCAATGAAGATGGTTAAGGCGCTTGCTAAGAGGAATTGGTTCTGGAAGATATCTACGTAAGGGTAGAGGATGTAGTAGCCGACGAAGATGGAGAAAAAGACAATCAGCGAATCGACTACTATGAGTAAAGACATTCTGTTTTTCAGTGACATGTAGGTCCACCCTTTCACGAGGCATTACTATTTACACAAGTGCTGGAAATCTGTTGCTAATTTTAACATGCATTTTCCAGTAAAGATAGAGTAGAAATGTAAAATTCATACTAAAATATTAGGTTTTAAGCAAATATATTCCACCACTTGCCCTTCTCTATGTCTTGTGGCTCAAGAACGTACAAGTCTTGGTCGAGGAGGATACGGTCATTGTTTTCAAGAAGGATATCGATCATCTGGTGACGGTTCTTCTTCTCAAGTACATCTAGACCCGCATTGAAATGGAACGGGCGCACGTCTTCACTGTGCACATCCGAACCGTAAACGTGGATCATATTTGCTTCTATTAGTTGCAGCGCTGTCTTTTGGATGCTCTTACCGAAGCTTCCGGAAAGGGATCCTGCCGTCACTTGAGCCATCGCACCGTGAATTAATAGTTTCTTTAAGCGTTCAGGCTTTTGAATGATGCCTTGATTGCGCTCTGCATGAGCAATGATTGGGATATAACCAGAAGTGATCAATTGCTGGATGACTGGCACCGTGTAAGCAGGAATTCCGGATGAAGGCAGTTCTAATAACACATAGCGTGATTCCGCTAAAGTCAAGGCTTCGCCATTTGCGAGGCGCTCTGGTAATTTATCTGACAGACGGCATTCTTGTCCACTATAGATTTCAAGCGGCAATTGCGCTTCTTTTACGTAGTCTTTCACTGTTTTTAATTGCATATGGAGCGCAGCGATATCGGTCTTAAAGTTTGGGTGATGGCCGTGTGGCGTCGCAATGATTCCCGTCAATTGTTCATTGACCGCCATGTTCAATAACCGCTTGGTATGTTCCATCGTTTCTGCACCATCGTCCAGTGCCGGTAAAATATGTGAATGCGTATCGATCATGTCTAGTTCCCTCCTGTTGCTCGGCAATCATTTCTCAGGTCCAGGTCTTCATTTCTCTATAAGAGTTCTCTATGTATTAGTTCGCAATTGATAGATTTGACAATTATGGCTAGCTAAGATTCTTTCCTTAAAAAAATTGGGTACCCCAATTAAAAGAAAAAGTAAAAGGGAGAAATGCCCCTTTTACTCTTCAGCATTGCCGTAGTATTGGTAATAATAGCTGTCTTTTGCCAGCTCAAAATTGTTCAATACGGCGCCGATCAATTTGCTATTGGACGCTTCGATTGCCTCTTTTGCTTTGGCGGCCATTTCCTTTTCCGTGCTTCCGGAATTGACAACCAAAATGGCACCGTCGCATTTATTCGCTAATACCTGCCCGTCTGTAACAGACAATACAGGAGGCGCATCAAAAATGACGACATCATATCGTTTTTTTAGATCTGAAATAAGCATTCCCATTGCGTTGGAGGCCAATAGTTCTGCTGGGTTCGGCGGAATTGGGCCGCATGTCATCAAGTCGAGACGTTCGATTGTCGTTGGACGGATTGCGTCTTCTACTGTTGCTTGACGCGTCAAAACGTTAGACAATCCGATAGTGTTAGGCATATGGAATGTATAGTGAGTCGTTGGTTTACGCATATCGCCATCTACAAGAAGTACATTTTTTCCTTCTTGTGCGAATACAGTCGCCAAGTTAGCAGATGTTGTCGACTTTCCTTCACCTGGTGCAGCGGAAGTGACAACAATTGAACGCAGTTCCAAATCAGGCGATGCAAAATTGACGTTCGTCCGCAAAGTGCGGAATTGTTCAGATACAAAAGATCGCGGTGTTGTATGCGTAACGACTTTACGTGCAGTTGCTTGCAAACTCTGTTTTTTCTTAGCCATTCAATTCCGCCGCCTTTCTGCGATTGCTCGTCGTTGTTTCAAGTTCTGCTTTTTCTTTAATCGGTGAAATCACACCTAGTAGCGGGACTCCGAGAATGTCTTCGATATCTTGTTCAGTCTTCATCGAGGTGTCGAGGTATTCGCGCAAGAATGCGATACCGACACCAAGCATCAATCCGACTACTGCGGCAATTGCCATATTCAATATCGGATTCGGTTCAACCGGGCTTGGGTTTTCTTTCAATACGGCTGGCGATAAAATCGAAACGTTATCTACGTTCATCAACTCACGAACATCGTTTTCAAATACTTCGGCTGTTGTATTGGCGATTTCTACCGCTTGGGCTGGATCTTCATCGCGCACCACAACGTTCACGACTTGTGAGTTTTCTGCTGTATTAACAGTAATTTTTGAAGTTAATGCTTCTGCGCTCATATCCAAGTTCATCTGCTCGATGACTTGATCGAGGATCGCTGGGCTTTTGATGATGACCGAGTATGTATTGATGAGCTGCAAGTCAGTTTGGATATTTTGGTTCGTCAATTGCGCTGCTTCAGTTTGTTCCTGGTTGACGAGGATTTGTGTCGAGTTCTCATAAATCGGGGTCAGGAACAAGAACGAAACCGCTCCTGCAATTGTGATCGCCAGGATCGTCGTGAGGGCAATAATTCCGAGGTTCTTCTTTAATGTCTTGAATAAATCCTGTAAGCTAATAGTCTCTTCCATGTAGTAAATGGCTCCTTCTATTTCAATTTAAATAATAGACAAATTTAAACAACATAAGACAGTATATCACAGGAATATACCATTTGGACTTCCAATTTTAAAAAGTTATATAGGAACAAGGATGGATTTATGCTATCTTTAATTTATATAAATGGCTATTTTTGAAAGGAGCAAAATATGAAATTGTATAAATTAGGAGCGCTCGTTGCAGTCCTTGCCTGCCTAGGAATCCTTGTCTTTTCTTACTTATCTTGGCAGGATAAACTGCAAGGTGCAGGAACACCTGACCGTACCACAAGCGCTGAAACTGAAAACACTGATTCTGAAACTCAAACCACCCAAAGTGAGTCAACTGGTGACGATTCTGTGAACACAGAACTATTCGCTAATATGGACGAACAAGTGCAAGAACTCTTCCTTCAGAAGAACTCCGAGGGCGAAAATCTCCAACTGTTGATTATTGGATCTGAAGCTCTTGAGTCTGGTGACCCGGGTTACGCAGAACGCCTAAAGACTTCCTTAGAAGAAGCTTACGGCGAATCGATTGAAGTGACGATTGAAGCAGTCGAAGGCACATCCGACTCGCTTCAATCTGTCGACCTGTCGGCTGGATATGACTTGGCTCTACTTGAACCATTGACACTGATGAATAACGATCGCATCTCCATTGAAGATGAACGTCAGGATGTTATTGCCTTCTCCGATCGTTTGGAACAAGAGAATTCAGACGCACTGGTTATCTTGCACGCGCCACAGCCGATATACGGCGCTGGCTATTACCTCGCACAAGTCCAGGCACTCGGTGAATTCGCCAATATCTACGGATATCCGTATATTGAGCACTGGGATGCATGGCCTGACACGGACGATATCGCTTTGAAGGAACATTTGACCGAAGACGCCGTCCCTAATGATAAGGGCGCTGAAACGTGGGCAACCGAACTAGCAAATTATTTTATCGCGAACTAACGGAGGAACGACATGAAAAAGAAAAGAAAATGGCCCAAGTACGTGCTCATTGCATTGCTTTTGGCAGTTATCGCTGGAGGCATCTACGCCTATAGCGTCTACTCGAATTTCACGACGACACTCGATACGATGCACGAACCAGTAGAACGCGAACAACCGTCTGTTGAACGGACGGAAATCGTTGAGTTCGACCAGCAAGATCCATTCTCTGTGTTACTGCTCGGTGTTGACGAACGCGAAGACGATCGCGGCCGCTCGGACACAATGGTCGTCATGACCGTCAATCCGGAAACGCAGTCAACCAAAATGGTCTCCATCCCGCGTGACACTTACACCGAAATTATCGGGCGCGGCACGACAGACAAGATCAACCACGCCTATGCATTCGGCGGTATTGAAATGTCGATGAACACGACCGAGAACTTACTCGATATTCCGATCGACTACGTCGTGCAAGTGAATATGGAAGGCTTTGAAGATATCGTCGATGCAGTGGACGGCGTGACCGTCAACAACTCACTCGCGTTCGACAACTTCCCAGAAGGCGAAATCGAATTGAACGGCGAACAAGCGCTTGATTACGTCCAAATGCGCAAACAAGATCCACGCGGTGACTTCGGACGCCAGGACCGCCAGAAACAAGTCATTCAAGGCATCATGAGAAAAGGCGCTTCCATCAACAGCCTTTGGAACTACCAGGACATCTTTGAAGCCCTCGGACAAAACGTCCGCACGAACATGACTTTCGATGAAATGGTCGACGTGCAGCGCAATTACCAAGACGCTGTCACCAATGTTGATCAACTGATTGTCGAAGACGGCTACGGCGAAACCATTAACGGCATCTGGTATTACATGATGGACGACGCAGAACTTGCGGAAATCCAGTCTACGTTGAAAGAACATCTGGAATTGCAACAAGCAGCGGAATAATAAGAAAAACTGCACCAGAGCCTAAGTGGCTTAGGTGCAGTTTTTTGTTTACTGTCATATTTGGACTGTAGACATTTCTGTTTGTTGATTGGGCTTCTCTCTTTTTCGCAAGATTTCATCCACTACGAAAAAGACAATCGATGAAATGACCGCGAAGATGACATAATCATGCAGGAATAAATGCGATATAAAGCCAAATGCAAGATGGATCAACAAGGCCAATAAGACACGGAACTTCCCAGCGCGCACAGTCACCCAATCCGCGATGAGCGAGGTGGGAATCCCAAAGACAAAATTACCGAATAGAAAGATCAGCAAGATATGCGACGCCAATGAGAATGCTGCAACATCTATCCCTTCTAGCTCACTTATCGTGTACATCGCCAACGGCACCAAGACTAAACCAAGCGAAGTATAAAGAGCAGCCTTCGCTTTCCGTTTCACCCGCTCCGGCTTGTGCAGTTGTTTGCTGATTTTCGGGATGAATGTCAAGGCGATAACCCCAAGCGCAATCATCATTTCCATCGATGCGATATGAACTACCGGCATGTATAACACAAAAATAAAAAACGGCGCATACATAATAAATTTAGTCATCATTTGCCTCCTCATCTTTATGATATCAAAAAGTACGGACTCGCCGGACAATGATAACTACCACCCTTAATCAACCCTATAATACTTGATGTAGTGGAAAGCCGGGACTAATGAATGAGCGAAAGAGATTTGAGCTTATTCATTTGCGACGCATCTGCTCGCAGATGTGGGAGCAGCATTTTCGAAGAAGTATATGTCTAACGAGCTGAAGCCCCTGGACTGAGCAAAGCGAAGGAAGCGGCTGAAGCAGGCCCCCTTGGGCAGCTGAAAACGCGACGTCCTGTCGCATCAGCTGCATGACCTGCATCCTGCAGGCCTAAAGCATCGGCTTGGAACGAAATCTCAACCCACAAAAATAGCCACCCTCAAAGGGCAGCCATCAATTCACCGGAGTTCAGTGCTTTTTTTTTAATGAGGTCGAACTTTGCTTTCTGCAGCTCGCATTGCTGGACGAAATAGACGAATGCCCGGCGCGGGATCCCTAACTCTTTTGCACCGACAGCCGGTCCCAGGTCCTTTTCGATGTAGTAATCGTACATAATGTCTTCAATCGCTTGCTTATGTTCTCTCTCTAATTGCTTTTTTACCAGCTCGTAGTCCTTCATGCCCCCGGACACTCCTCCCATGATTTGCGTTTATATGTGGTGTTGTTTTAAAAGATGTACCTATTATATTCCTTTTAATCCCTTTTGACTAGTCTTATTTGAACATTTATACCTACTCAATCAAAATAATTATATTAATTAACTTTAAACCAGTTCGTTGTTCCTCATTATCAATTTTTCTCATTAAAATTTTGTATCTCTATACTAATTTATTTTCAAAGAAAAAACCGCCCCATGTGGAATGGGCGGTTTGTATACTTATAGGCGCTGCAGCTTGTCGGGCTTTAAATTGAATTCGTGGACGAAATGCATAAACACTTGCCGCGGGATCCCGAGCTCTTGGGCGCCAGTGGCAGGGCCGTAATCTTTGTCGATGTAGACAGTACGCATGATTTGTTCGATCGGTTCTCCGTATTTTTTCTCTAAGCGGTGTTGGTATTCAGCAAAATCCATTCTGCTCCACCTGCTTTCTCCTTATTCAGGGAGTGACTGGAGTCCCTTCCTGTATTATCTAGTTCTCAGTATACAACAGGGTTCTCCGAATTCATAGACCAAATGATACAAGAAATCGATATATAATTTCCAATTTCATCAAAACTCCTTTAATTAGCGGCTTTTGAGAGAACTTTCAGATAAATAAACAGCAATTCTTACCCGTTACTTTTCTCCTTGCCTGCTAGTTTGCCATTCGCAAGCTCAATGAATTCCGTCATCACTGCATCAATCTCGAATTTACGCGCTTTATTTTTGCAGCGCTCCGCCACTTTACGGTAGACATTTTCAGAAACCAGCAGATTTTTTACGAGCTCGCCGATTTCATACATCTCGGGCGCTTCCCAGTACGATTCCCCGACTTCGTAAGGCGGCAGTTCGTGAAAATACCCTTCCGTTAACGCTTCGGCATCATTCGCGCGTGACGTGATCCCTGGGACTCCGGAACCGCACGCTTGAATCATCACCGCTCCGGAGCCGATAAAGCAAAAACAGTCTCGCAGCACTTCTTCAATCGCACCACTTCTTGGCATTGAATGCAAGAAGATGTGGTCGCGTGCTTCGGATTCCGCGATGCTTTTTCTGAGACGCGCTTCGTCCGGCCCTTCGCCGTAAATATGATACGTGAATTCCGGATCGATTTGAATGAGTTCTTCCATCAACTCGATCACTTGTGCGTAATGGGTCGTGAAAGCTTGGATCGCTCCGACCGAGACGATGCGTCTTGAATGTGGGCTGCCGAGCTGTTGGTCTTTTGCGCCTTGTTCGACGGGTGGCGGCATGAACTGTTCCGGCACTTCGGTTCCGAGCGCACGCGCCGTGTAGCGTCGCACCGTCGGATTCATGAACACGAGCTTGTGATGGAACTCTTTATCGATCGCTTTTAGCGCACGGATAATTTTTTTATTGCGCTCGAGCTTGTACATCTCAGGCTGGTAGACGCCCGATAAACGCAGCTGTGCTGGCACCGCGTACGACAGCAGCATTCCCGATGGACTAAACGAATAGACCAGATCGTATTTTTCGGACCTCATGAGCTGGTTTAAGACCGACAGATCGAGCGTCGGTTCTTTGCCGTTATCCCGCACGATGACGTTAAGCTTATTGATTTGCCGGAGATGTTTAAGGAGGGGGCCGCCGCCGCTATAGAGATAAACGCTCACGTCAAAGCCGTTCTCTATAAGCCAGCGCGACATGCGGACAATCAATGCTTCGACGCCGCCCGCTTTCATATGTTTGTGGACGAGGGCGATTTTTTGGATCTGCCCACTCGTCCTATTGCTTTGTTTCTCAACCGTTTCAAATGGAATCATGGGACACCTCATGGCACTCGTCGTTTGGTTTACCTGTTATACAACTTCCCATAGCCGCTTTTTCGAAAGCGTCCAATCGATTGTTTCTTCAATGCCCTGCTCGAACGTCGTTTCCGCTTCGAAATCGAATTGCTGCTTCAACTTATTCGATGAGACCGCAAAGCGATGAGGCGGTTTTGCCCCGTCTGCCGGCTCGACAAAACGGATCTGGTTTTTGTACGTGTCATTTCCCGGGAAATGACGATCGAGCGATTCGCAGATTTTCTCGACGATTTCAAGGGTCTTGAGCGGCGTATTGCCTCCTGCAAGATAGGTTTCTCCTGCATCCCCTAAATGAAACACAGTATCTGCCGCACGCCAAAAATCGTTCACCGATACCCAGTCGTGGACATCTTCGCCACCAGAATAAACGGGAATGATGCTACCCGATAAGGCTTTTTGTAAAATGATCGGAATGAGCTTATCGTCTTGCTGATGCGGGCCGAAGACGTTCGACGCCTGCAGCACGACCGCATCCATGCCGTAGCTTTCGTGGAATCCCGTCACCATCAAATCAGAACTCGCTTTGCTCGCCGCATATGGGCTGATCGGATCGTACTTCATCGCTTCGTCCGCGAAGCCTTGTTCACGCGGCCCATAGACTTGATCGGTCGAGATATGCAAAAAGCGCGAGCCTTCGTAGCGTGGTTTCATTTCAAACGGGCCGTTCATCCATTGCTTGCGCGCTGCATCGAGTACGTGAAATGTACCGAGCACATTCGTCTCCGCAAAAATCCCCGGATTTCTCATCGACTCCCCGACATGCGTTTTCGCCGCAAAATGGATAACGTCGCTGATTTCGTAATGCTCAAATACCTGCTCGACCACATCGCTATTGCGGATATCGACTTGATGAAACGCATAGCGCTTGCAAGCTGCTAACGGCCGCAATAATTCCGGCACGTTGTCGGCTTCCTCGTCGATCGCCACCACCTGGTAGGCCGGGTATTTGATAAGTAATTCATGGATAAAGCGCGACCCTAAAAAGCCGTGCCCTCCCGTTACTAAAATCGTTCTCATGATTGGCTCTTCCTCCTCTCCTGTTGGTTTGAATCCCACATCAGTTCTCATGGTGCCCCCACCTCTTCCGCCGTTTTCTCTAATTTACCGGTCAGAAGTTAAAAACAAGTAAAAAACTTGTATTTTAAATATTGGTTTAAGTATACAAAATATTTAGGTATTATGGAACACTTTTGGTAAATTTTAAGAGACTATAGTTATAACTATTGCAAGATATTATCCATTTACTTAATAAGAAGAGAACAAACGTGCAGTAAATCCCGTTTTCGTATAAATTATTGCTATTAGAAATCGCGTTTTGTATCAGAAATTAGACAGAAAGAATGAGTCTCGGGGTGATTGAGGCTAGAAAAATTCAGTTCTTATTATAGAAGGAAGTCAAATTGGGTATGGTATAAAGTAAGAAAGGAGTGGACGATATCAGCTCAACTATAGTTATGTATATTCTTTTCGTAGGCGCTGCGCTCATTATGGGGGCACTAACTGCCATTATTTTCATGAACATCTATCGCAAGAACAAACGGGCTGGCGGTTTGGTCGCCGTGCTGACTCTTTTATGGATCACGTATCAGCTATTTACGCTATACCGGATCTCACCTTCCCTTGCAGTGACGGTCGTTATAATCTATGTATTCTTCTGGATTGCGGCGTATTGGAAGTTGAAAGCTGAGGAGTCTGTAACTTGAGGAATTAGCTCCGCTAGAGGTGGGGCTTTTTTCATTCTATGACTTTTACCACGCGCTATTTATAGTAAACAGCGCATGGGATGTCAGATACGTCTAATAATATTCGCAGTCGCCGCTTAGTGTTGGGGTGACTGACTAAAGCTTGTCTATTACATTCAAGGAAATCAAACAGAGGTCTAGTATTTTTAATCATATATTGTAGAACATGACGACTTTTTATACTTACTCTACTTATAGAGATGAAGCGCAGGCGGCGACTCTGGAGGGATCAGGACGAGCTGAAGACCCTGGACTGAGCGCCAGCGAGGGAAGCGGCTGAAGCCGGCCCCCGGGCAGCTGAAAACGCGACGTCCTGTCCCATCAGCTGCATGACCCGCATCGTGCGGGCCCAAAGCGTCGGCTTGCAGCGCAATCTCCCCACTATCTCTTCCTATATAAAACACAAAAACAGACCCAAGAGAAAATCTCTTGGGTCTGTTTTTGTTTACTGAATCGTGTAGCCGTATTTCGCGAAGCCGTTTTGTGTGACTTCGATATATTGGATTGCTGGCTCGCGTTCTGCCAAGCTTTGTGCCGAATTCGACGTTTCGAACACAAGGTTCGGGTCGCCTTCTACCGGCGCAAACTGCCAGTTGCCGTCTGCGGATGGATCAATCGTGCCGACATCCAAGATGTAATCTTGGAGCACTTGGCGGTTCTCATACGCGAAGTCGATCGACTCTGTCGCATTGCGGACGCCTGGGAAGTTGCCGCTCGCACGGTAGTTGTTCGTTACGACCAGGAATTCCTGGTTCGGATCAATCGCTACACCGTTATATTGAAGGTTCTCGATGCGTTCCGCGCCTTCATTAACTACAGCGCCTTCACCATCGTATTTCGCCGGCTCTGTGATGTTGATGTCGTATGTGACGCCATCGATGACATCGAAGTTATACGTGCGGTAGTTGTCGTCGATGAATCGCTGTTCGCCTGTTGCAGCTGGGTCAATTTGTGTGAACTGGCCAGCTGACATTTCGAGCCATTCTTTGACGTCTGCGCCTGTCAGTTTCAAGACGAAGACAGTGTTGTCGTAAACGTAAAGGTCTGCGACGTTTTTAATAGCGATTTCGCCGGTTTCGATATTCGTGTAGTAATCGCCGCCGTTGCGTCCGCCTGCTTTAAACGGTGCCGCTGCGGATAGCAATGGCAGATCGGCGTTTGCCGTTCCAGCGAATTGCTGCTCGGCGTACCAAAGCTGTGCATTGTTGACGATCTGTACGGATGGATCATCTTGAACAAGTGAGAAATAGCTGTTGATCGGTGCCGTCGTTTCGCCGACAGGGCTGCGGATGTATTCCACCGTAGCTTCGTGCGTTTCTTTCACTGCTTCGATGACTTGCTCGGCTACTTCATCAGATGTTGAATCAATGGCGCGCAATTCTGCTTCACTATTCGTGATGCGCCATTTCTTGCCGCGTGGCTCAAGCGTCAAATCGATAACGCCGAGGTGGCTGCCGAATTTACCTGGCATTACCACAGGGACGCCGTTGATCGTGCCATTTTCCTGGTCGACATTTTCAAGATCGCCGAACGATCCCGGGAAGACGTCGTGGTTATGGCCCGTGATGATTGCATCTACGCCGTCCACTTCTGTCAGCTGATACGTGATGTCATCTTCTTTATCAGTATGAACTTCATCGCCCATTCCGGAGTGGGATAGAACGACCACTACATCCGCTCCAGCTGCCTCAACTTCTGGAATGAATTTCTCAACTGTGTCCGCTGCATCTTCTGCAATGACTTCACCTTCAAGATGCGCACGGTCCCATGCCATGATTCCCGGTGCGACAACGCCGATGACGCCGACTTGAATCGTGTGCTTTTTGCCTTTACGGTCTGTGACTTCTTTATCCATGATCGTGTACGGCGTGAAACGGTTCTCGCCCGTTTTCGCATCGTACACATTGGCGTTTAGTACCGGGAATGACGCTTCTTCTAATGCGTTATCGAGATACTCGAGCCCGAAGTTGAACTCGTGGTTGCCCAGTGTCGATGCATCGAAATCAAGTGATTCGAGTGCAGCGAACGCCGGGTGCAACTCATCTTTTTCAAGCGGGTCGACATTGACTTTATAGCCGCCGAACGGAGTGCCTTGGATCAAGTCGCCGTTATCGAACAACAAGCTGTTCGGGTTCTCTTCGCGTGCATCTTCAATCAAGACGCCCGTTTTCGCGAGCGATAATGAATTGGATTTCGCGTCGCGGTAGTAATCATAGTTGACGAAGTTTGTATGTAAATCCGAGGTGCTGAGAATCTGTAGTTCCACTTCTTTCAATTTTCCAGGTTTGCCGTTCTTCTTCCATTCCTGGATGCGTTCTTTGTAGCTTTGCCCATTGCCTTTCACCGTCTTCGGCGCTTTTTCTTTCGCCAATTCGTGATGATCCCCCGCAGCAATCGCCGGAGCTCCTGCCGTTAAACTGCCAAGCGCCAACACCGAAGCGGCGAGCGTCAAGGATAGTTTCTTGCTCATCTGTCCATCTCCTCTTTGTTCATAATGGTCAAGCTTGTTTATTATACTACTTCGGATTTCGGAATAGAATGCGTTTACACAAAATTGCATCAATTGTAACAAGCTTTACTTTATGGATAAGTTTTGAAGGGACCTTGGAGCATAAATAGTCATATGGGAGTTATAGCTAATTGATTAGTCTTGTGAGATGGGATGAGAGTAGCTTTCTTCACAAGATGAGAGATATATGAGAGGAGTTCTGTTTGAGGCGTCTCTCGAAAGAGCCGCAGTGTCCGCTTGGGGTTGAGCTTTCGTAATAAGCCAAGAAGAACACTTGTCTTATTACTTCGCTTCACCCTCGGCGCGGAACTGCTTTTATATTTGGTTGATTGGGGGTAGTCACGAATGAATGGTTTTGCATCTCGCATCCGCTGTTAAATTCAGCTTAGTGTTTGTGGAACTTTGATCCATAAAAAAAGAGCAGTCGCTGTGACTGCTCCGTTTCCTTTCAAGTGTTGCATGATTCTTCTCCGGCTACAGACCGATTGTGTCTACTGCGTAGACCGCGTCGGCGTTGCTGAAGCCTTCAAATTCTAGTTGTTCGATGAGCCCTTCTCTAGAGAAAGGCGTATAGTCCAGGTAATTTTGTGCTTTTTTGATGGCTTGTTCTGTCCAGTCGACAGTGATGTTTTCGACAGCATACGCTGCGTCTTCATTACTAAAGCCTTCAAAGACGAGCTGTTCGATCAAGCCGGATTTGGAGAAGGCTTGATATGCCAGATAATCTTGAGCTTTCAAAACAGATTGTGCTCTCCAGTCGACATCAATTTTATCGACTGCATACACAGCATCTGAGTTGCTATAGCCTTCGAATTCCAATTGCTCGACTAGGCCGCTCTTTGAGAAAGCGGTATAGCTGATATAATTCTTGGCTTGTTCGACTGCTTGCTGCTGGGATAAGGTTCCGGCTTCGGCAGCGGCTTTTTCAGCAGCAGCTTGTTCTGCCGCTTCCTCTTCAGCTGCAATACGAGCTGCTTCTTCCTCAGCTCCACGAGCCGCGGCTTCTTCCGCTTCACGTTCTGCCTCTGCTGCCGCTTTTTCTTCAGCTTCGCGTGCGGCTTGTTCTTCTGCTTCTTTAGCTGCGGCTTCTTCCGCCTCTTTTTCCGCAGCTTCTTCAGCTTCGCGTGCAGCCTCTTCTTCTGCCTCTCGTTCTGCGGCTTCTTCCGCTTCACGTTCCGCCTCTTCTTGCGCCTCTCGTTCCGCTTCCTCCTCCGCATCACGGGCGGCCTGTTCTTCCGCTTCGCGCTCAGCATCTTCATCAGCGGCTCCCTCTTCAGGTGGTGTTTCAGCTTCCACTTCTTCAACGGCTGCCAGATTTTCTTCAACCGGATCCGCTGTAACGCCAAACATCACGAATGAAATCAGTAGAGCAGGCACAAAGTACATCACGACTTTCTTTCGATTGCGTCCGTTTTCTGGCAGCCACTTTAAAATAAGGCCTGGTTTGATTAACCCGATGACCAAGGCAATTCCGGAAAGCAAAAACAGCAGCAAGAATACATTGTCCATTCTTCTTCCTCCTCTTTGAGTGAATATATGGCTGAAAACAAGTATTACCCTATTAATGTTTATTAATGACTACTCACTAGACCTTATGATAGAACTTTATAACTGACTTAATTGTCTTAAATTTCATTATAATGATTAATTATTACTAAAACAATGCAAAAATTTATTTATTTCTATTTTAATTTTATAGAAATTACAAAAGTAACCCCAGAAAACTAACAGTCTTTCTCTGTTTAGCTAAATATCTATTTAGACATCCTTTAGCCCGTTTTCAGTTTCTTATGTTTGCCCCAATATAAAAAGCCTTGCACAGGGCAAGGCTTTACTCAAGTAACGCTATTTATTTCACAAACTTATTGAAGAATCTTTTTCAAATCTTGCGTCTGTTCTGCCGTCAGCCTGAAGAATTCCTGATTTTCTTTATGGGACAGGACATTGCGTTCGTTGGACATGATGGCACGGCCATTGTCGCGGTACCAGACAAAGCGGCGAATTTCCTGGACGTCATCATCTGGACGGTCAATGGTGAAGACGGCTTGCGGTTCGATTGACAACCGGTCTAGTGACTCAAGCTCTGTTTCGTTTTGCAGAATGGTTCTGAGTGACACAATGGAAGCACGGTCCTTGATATCTTTTTGGAAATGGACACCTTCTGTCAGGCCATCGGTAAACGGCACGCCGACCCGTATGACTTCATTGTGTGTACATGCTGAAAGCATAATCGCCATTGCCATTATGACTCCCAGCCAAATCGACTTTTTGATGCTATCACCCCTTTATACCCATACACCAGCCTAAATTTACAATTAAATACAGCTTATCATGATATCTCGTCTAATACGAGTTATTCTATTAAATTCATCAAATTTTTAATCAACAGCCTATTCCACACACTGCCACATTAATCAGTGGGCCCTCGTGCATAAGGTTATATAGACATAAGTGCTTAGATTCCCTAAGGCACTAGCCTTCTCACTACCGGCGTCTTCTGCATCAAGCGGATGATGACATACGACAGGATAAAGATGACAATCCACGACAACGGCACACCGATCCATACATTGATGGTCGTTTCGTTGAAATTCAACAAGCGGTTCAAATACGTCTGGATCAGCGGATGAATAATGTAGACGCCAAACGTCGCCGTACTGATGCGCGTAATGAGTGCGGTTGATTTCAAATTTTTGCCGAGCTGTTGAAACGCCACGAAGACAAATAACGAAACAAAGATAGCGTGTGGATAATAATGCTCGTAGAAGAAGTCGTCGAAATCGCCCGCTTCACGCCCCTCATTGGCCGACACCGTTCCGTATAACGTAACCGCATAGCCAATAATCGCGAGCACACCGAGTGTCGGCAGCCAGCGCTTCGGCAACGGGTACATGACAAGATATGCACCGAGCAGGAAATAACCAATATATGGCGCGAACATCTGCCCCGCAAAAGCGACTTCATAGCCCGTCGCCCGCGTGAAAATCGGCACAGCGGCCGAGAACAGGAACCAGAACGCGAAGAAATAATGGAACATCGTCTTGCCCATATGCTTTACGAGGATGCGCAAAAACGGCGCCATCAAGTACAGCCCTGTGATGATGTAGAGAAACCAAAGGTGGAAATAAATATCGTCTGAGATGAATGCGCCGAGCATTTGCCCGACGGTGTACTCCTCACCGAGCTGAAAAATATTGTACGCCATGTAGACGGCACTCCAGAACACGAGTGGCAATAGGACTTTGCCGAGCCGCTTCCGGAGAAATTCACCGATAGGTTCTTTGCTGTCGCGCGTCAGGAGCAATGCGCCGCTCAGCATGAAGAAGATCGGTACGCACCAACGGAGTGCGCTGTCGATCGCGTTTGCATAATGCCATTCCCAATCGCCGGTTGTGTAATTATTGATGATTTTCGATGCGACGTGGACGCCGACGACCGTAATGATCGCAAACACCCGCATCCAGTCCATATAGCCGTATCTTCGTGCCATTGGGTTGACCTCTTTTCACTATGATTCCTCGCTTAGTTTAACCGAGCTGCCTCTGTAATTACCACGACAAACGCATTACACTTCCATGACAACTCATAACAAGCGGCATAATTTATCCAGTTCAGCGCTTTGTGTCTCGATCATCTGCTGCCCTACCCGGCGAAGCCTTGCGAGGTTTTCAGGCGTGACGCGGTCGAGCTGTTCAATGCCCGAATCGTCTGCGGGCAGTTTTTCCTGGAACCGGTAATAGCGCTGGTCGATTCCCTCGTCTTTCAACAGGTGACGCAGCTGATGATCGACGGAGTCGGAACTGCCGTCCATCATCACTTTCAACAGCGAACGCGCCCAGCCGTAATGAAACCACGCCCGCCAGCCGGTCACTTCCACTTCGCGCTGCGCTTCCCCTGTACCGAGTGACACCAACAGAAAATCTTCTTCTTCGTCTCCGTAGAGTTCAAGTCCTTCCGTATACGCGCTAAGCCCAGGGTCATTGGCAAACACGCCGCCGTCGATAAACGCTGCTTTCGGGTAATCCGGGATCTTCGCCGGTGCGAAATAACTCGGTGCCGCCGTCGCAGCACGGATGATATGACGGATTTCGCTGTCAGGCTGCCGTTCATTCAAATTAATGACGGTGCTTTTGAAGAAATGCGCATGCCGGCCATGGATGTCGTAACTCGGGATAACGGCCGGCTGAAGCAGGTCGGATAATTTCAAGTTAATGAAGTAATGCTTGAGCACTTGTTCAAATTCCTTATGGCTGTACTGGGTATGCAGGAAGCGCCCGACGATGCCGAACGAACGGTGAAGAAAGGATTTCCGGAACATGCGCTCAGCTTCTGTTTCGTAAAGCTTGAGGATGTCATTCGCCGTGTAGCGCGGCTTTTTGCCATCCGGCACTAAAAGGCCGAGTGCTAGAATCGCGCCGGTCGAGGTGCCAACGAAGATATCGAATTGCTCAGAGACCGGTTTCCCTGTCCGCCGCTCCAGCTCACACAGCATCATCGCCGGCAAAATCCCCCGTATGCCCCCGCCATCGATCGATAGGATCTTCTTCATCTGGACAACCTCCTTCTATAGATATGTATTTCTTTTTTCTATTAGTTAATGAATGAGTGATAGGTGAAGTAAGAATGCTTTATAAGATATCGGTCAATACAGCCCTTGGCGCTTTGGGCATGGCTTTCGTGATGAGCCCGAAAGACCATCGGTCTCATCACAACGCCTAGCCCTTGGACGCGCCGACGCTTAGCTCAGTTCATTGTGAAATGGGTGAAACAATTGGATTTCATTGTTTATAGTTTGTGATGATACGAAGAATGCAAGACTGCTCCCGGCGCTTCACGCCGAGTCGCTGTGAGTTGTATTAACGGTGAAATGAAATTTTCTAAACTTAAGTTGTGATTCATCAAAACTACTTTCTTCTATATAAATAAGCACAAACTCAATTTCACAAAACAGGATCTACTAGCAATGCTTACACATCAATGAAATATGATATCTGCTTATCCTTCTAAAATTAGAGATGGAGCGGAAATCGGCGACTCCGGGAGGACCAGCGAGACAATTGAGACCCTGCAGGAACGTAGCGACGAAGCGGCTCAATGCGAGCCCTCCGGAAAGCGTCCGATTGCAGCGCAATCTCTCCCTTAACTCCTCCTATATCCACTAAAGATCAAAACACTATTAATTCCCGTATACCCCTAACCCGCAAAAATAAAGCAATGAATGGATTGTTACAATTGTGTAACAAAGCTTTATTGCTATAGTTTTTGATTATTCTATTAATTATATGATTAAATTGACTAAAAAACTGCCATGAAAGTATTCAGAGTCCCGATTTGGAAATTATAGGCTCTGAAATTTACAACGAATTCTGTTGGACTGTAATATTTTATGAATTCAAACTCGCGTAAGAAGCTCTTATTTCCCGTTTTTCAAAGAAATAAACATCAACTTGTAAATATTACCACCTCTAAAACCCTTGATATAACTAGGTTTATGAGGCGTCATTCACTTGTAATATTGCTGTAACCTAATTGAAACTCCACAGACATTGTTTTTGTAGGGGGCAGTCTATATAGTAAGTGGCAGAGCAAATTAATGATAATCCTTATATCTAGATAACATAAATTTAAAAAAATAATCCTTCGGAGGTACTGACTAAATGAAAAAAGCATTCTTTACACTACTCGCAGCAGGCGCATTGGTCTTTTCTAGTTCAGCTACAGACGCACAAAATACAGTACAAGCACAACAAGCACATACAGAAGTCGCACAGAAAGCATCTGAGCCAGCAATCGTTCAAGTATCTAACAGCACTTATAAATTCAAATACGCTACAAACGTCCGCAGAGATGCCGGCACTAGCCACGGCGTCATCAAAGTCGCTTCTAAAGGCGCAACTGCAACAGTAACAAAATCCGCTACAATCGGCAGCGGCAAATGGTTCAAAGTCCGCACTGGCGGAACGCACGGTTGGGTACATAGCTCACTCGTCTCAAAATCATCAGGATCTGGCGTTGTCCAGGCTTCTGCTAAAACAGCAAGCGTTTCTTCTTCAGCAGTCGTTTCTAAAGCACTAGCGCTTAAAGGCATCCCGTACCGTTTCGGCGGCACGACTACAGCTGGGTTTGACTGCTCAGGATTTGTACAATATGCATTCAAAAAAGCAGGCAAAAGCGTGTCACGCACAACGCTTTCTCAATATGCTCAGTCTTATAAAGTTTCAAGCCCACGCCCAGGAGACTTGGTCTTCTTCGCGAACACTTACCGTCCAGGGATCTCACACGTTGGGATCTACATCGGGAACAACCAGTTCGTCCACTCTGGCGGATCTAAAGCAGAAGTGAAAAGCTTGAGCGGCCCATACTGGGGCAAGAAATTCCACAGCTTCAAACGCTTCAAATAATATAGGCTTCAGGGAGTATCCGAAATCTCGGGTGCTCTTTTTTTGCGCATTTTTTTAATAGACTTCGTGTGCCGCGCAGTATCTTTTCTCTTCCTTCTATATAAACATGGTTGCTATTATATTAATTCAAAATAAATAGAATTTTATTTTCAATTTATATTGAATTTATAATTTCATTCCGTTAGAATTAAGAAAATGCTTAAGGAGGTTTTCAGTATGAAGATCATAGATGCTGCGTTACCAGAAGAGACGGTTCATTTAGCTGTAGAACAATCGCCGGTGTGGGAATGGATCGTGGGGATTGCGGGCTATACGCACGGGCAATTGCGCCTCACGTTTGAAATGGATGATGAATGGACACAGGATGCACAAGCGATGCCTGCTTCTTTGCTCGACTCACTGGCAAAGATCGAAGAGACGAATTTATGGTACGGCTTGCTGTTGTTGCAAAATAAGTTCGGGGCCAAGTCAGTGGATGAATTTATCAAGCGGCTGGCTGAGATTTCAGAGGAGCGATTTTACGATGTTTTACTGCCCTATCATAGCCGGTCTGCAGAAGCGCTACGGGAACAGGCGGCACAACACCCTGAAGACAGTGGCTGGTGGTCTTCTTATGCCAATTTGTTTGAAGGGCATGCATACCTGAGTGGATACGTATGGCAACTTTACGGACATACAAGAGCCGAGCTAAGCGAATTGTTTATGGCGGTGTTAGGCGAATGGCAAGATTGGATGGCTGAGAAACCGTATATTTCAAAATGGTTGAAAGCACTGGCGTTTGAAGAACAGCAGCATCGCGAGCTTGATTCGGCGAATGCGATAAAGGAAATCGAGCGCGTGGCGGGTGTTGCGTATGCGCCGGAGCCTTCGATTTGGTCGGTCAAGCTCATCCCGCATGTGTCGTACCGGCCGTGGCTGCTGACGATTCGTACGGCTGATGTGAAATTGTTTTTCTATCCGGTCAGCGAACAGCAGATTCTCGATCCGGAAGTGCCGCCGAACGAATTGATCCAAGGGCATAAAGCGCTTGGCGACGGGCTGCGCTTGAATGTCTTGCATTATTTACGCCAGGGCCCCGCTCCCTTGCAGGAAATGAGTCAGCGCTTCAAAATGTCCAAGACGACTTTGCATCATCAATTGGCTTTGTTGAAAGCAGCGAAGTTTGTCAAGGTCGATAAAGGCGTCTATTCGATTCAGCCAGAGAAACTCAAAGCGTTTTCTACTCAATTGAACCGATATTTAAAACTGGATGAGTGACAAGCAGTTCCAATACGAGACGATGACATGACTTAGGTCTGCCCCAGTAGTTTATTGAATTGGTCTCATAAGGTATCTATTTGTGCTAAAGCCCTGTACACTTGCCCAAATGGAATGGATAGCTTCTTCCGTTTAGAGGAGAGAGCACATGACTCAAGAAAAAACGGTCGAATCCATCATCAGCGGTTTCACTGTATCCATCTTGCGGGAGCATTTCGGCAAAGGGCCAAGCTCAGTGTATGTGACCATCTACAAATCATTCGTCTGCATTCAGATCCGGGATTTCCTGGCGCCGATAGAGAGAATCCTATTGGATCAGAATGAAAAGAACCGTGTGTTGAAAACCAGGGATTTATTGATGGTTGAATTAATGGCCGAATTCAAGAGGAATTTCTGGAAGCAAGCCGACCTCAATGTCATGGAGTTGTATGCCGATTGGAATTTGGACGATCATTCCGGCATGATTCTGGGGGTATTGGAAGAACCAAAATCGCATAAACTCAGGTGGCCGGAAGAAGTGGACGAAACGGAACTCCGGAAAGAAGTGATCCGTTTAAGCATCGCCGGACAGAAAGAACCGGAAGAAACCAATTTCTTTTGGCTGAACGACCGGACACTGCTCATTGAACGAATCGGCATTTTTACTTTGCTGGAGAAAGAACTGATCAAAAATGAATTTCAGGAAGCCTTGAAACTGGCAAAACGACCGCTGGAGTATATGTTATTTGCAGAATCGGAAGTGCCCGCAATCGTCAACCGCCCGTTAATCGGCAGTTATGTTGACTGGGACTTTGAAGAAGATAAAGGCTACGCGCTACTGGCCTTTAAAAAATAAGCCTAGCTTCACTCCCCCGGACCTGTCGTGGCAACGCGACAGCCCGGGGGGTTATCGTGACAATGGCTGTTCATCCCCGCCGCCTAAGCAGGCGCTGTTGATTTGTGATGCGAAAGCTATTTTTTCTAAACTTTAGGTAAATTTTCATAACAAGCGTTTCTTTCTAACTATTTTCTAAATAGTCAGTTTACTTAATGAAATAAATTGGGTATGGTGTAATTGTACAAGTTATCAATGAACGCAAAGCAACTGCCTTTTTCATTTTAAAGGCCAACCCAATAATGAATCGGTCGTATACACCAGACACCAGTGCTGGAGGTAGCGCCAAAAAGAATGTTCTATTCTTTTTGGCGCTTTTTTAATGGCCTTTTCATCGATGAAGCATATTTGAGAAGGAGGGATTTGAATGATGATTGAATACGAACCACGCCACCGGGAGGCTGTACTGCGCTTGCTTTCCCATCTACCCACAGCCCAGCAAGGAGTTTCAGTCCAGCAAATACTCAGCGCCTACGAAAGACAACCGGAGCGCCGATTGTATCTATGGGAGGAAAATGAAAAAGTGGTTGGAGTGATCGGCATCCACATACAGAAACAAACCTTTGCTGTGCAGCACATCGCCGTTCACCCTTCCTTCCGCAATCGAGGAATCGGCAGTGCCTTGATTCAAGCCGTACAGGAAGAATACGTATCACAAGCAATGTGCTCAACTCAAGAAACCAAAGATTTTCTGGACAGATGCTGGCACAAGCAATCTCAATTTAGTTGATTTCCATAAGTCGCGCCGAATACTGGCAGAAAGGACGATCGACATGGAGACGTTAACAGCAAGTGCAGCGGAAAAGGTCAAATCCTATTTGGATGCTGAAGTGGAAATTGCTGCAGGCCAGACAGTCGTTAAAAAATCCCGTGAAATGAAAATTTTTCGGGAGCAGCAATGCTTTACGTGCATCATCGAGCACGATATCTCGTTTGAGAAAGTGAACGCTGACGGCACGGCGTTGAACCGCGCAGAGATTTTTCTATTGCCTGAAGAGTATCCTTCTTTCCTGTTTGCCTGGAATGATTTCCACATTCCCTTGCCGACCGATTATCGCCAGTGGCAACAGGTCAATCCGCATATTGTCAGTGTCTGCATGGAGTCGGTCGAAGCGCCAGAAGATTTTGCCGCGCGCTTGGCCGCTGCCTTCAATGCCTTGGAAGCGTGACTTCTCATCGAATAGAAGCATGTTCTAGAACTCCCTTTCACTGCTTTGGCGACACTTCGGCCTAGGGTGGCCCCCGGCTGAATTTATATAAAGCGACTCCCAAATCAAGCACATCATGCTTGTTCCGGGAGTCGCTGTTTTGTTGGTTCAAATTCAATTTGTGGCGTACGCATCACACGTCGCGTTCATAGCGAAGCGATTTGTAGTTGTCGCTTTCCGGCATCCCGTAAGCCGCTTCTTCGTATTGAAACTCAAAGCCGCGCGCTTCGTAAAATGGGATCGCCATGCCGTTGCCTTTTGCGACCGCCACCCATTGCGTTCTGGCGCCACGTGCTTTTTGGTCTTGTGTGATCGCTTCAAGGAGCTTCGTGCCGATGCCTTGGTATTTGCGATCCGGATCCAAATAAAGAACGAAGATTTCCGCTACGGTTGCACCGGTGAAACCGCCGCCGCCCGCACCGATGACTTCTCCGTTCTCCACGGCCACAAACCAGCCGTTCCATTCCTGATTAGTGTTTTCGATTTCACCCATAATGCGCGGCTCGTTATAAAATTTCTCGATGATGCGTTCGATTTCGTCGTGTGGCAATAAATCACGATAAGTGCTGCGGTAGCCGGCTGTGCAGACTCTTTTAATGCCCGCTGCGTCTTGTGCTTGTGCTTTACGGATTTCCATTATGTAATTGCCTCCTTATCCGAATAAATAGTACAAGATAAGTCCGGTGATGATGCCAAGCGTAAAGAATAGAATGAGTTTTGGTGTTTTTCTCATGGGTCTCCTCCTTTGTTCGTTAATTGCTGATGAGCTAATCAGCGCCAGCTTCGGGGTGGATTTCCTTCAAGTAGTAATCTTCCGCTTTCCAATAGCGTTGCTCGAATTTCTTCCACTGTTTTTGCGTTTCGGTATTTTCTCTGCGGAACCGTTTTTCGCGTGGGCTGTCGACATAGCAAAGGAAATCAAAATAAGCACGCCATTCTTTTCTCTGCAGAAAAACACCTTCTATGATGATAAGGCTATTTTCGGGGAGGTAAATGCTTTCTGCCCGATGCTGATCGCTTGTTTCATCGTATACCTCCACAGAGAGTTTACTCGCTGTTTTCAATGGCGCAAGCAAATGTTCTGCCAACTGTTCCAGGTCCCATTGCAGTTTGTAGTATTCTCTCCAGGACTCGATACCGGTTTCATAACGGCGGTTTCTTTCCACGATATAATCATCCAAATGAAGGAGAACAACCGGCACTCCCTTTTCTACGTAATGACTACATAAAAAGTTTCCTATAGTCGTTTTTCCGGACCGGCTTAATCCGTCGATTCCGATAATAACGCGCTCGCCATCCGACGGCACAGGAATCACATCGTTTAGTTTTTGAAGTTCGGTTTCCATGTCTTTTCCTCCATTGATAAAGTCTGTTATTTCAAAAGGATTTATCGTAATTAACAAGAATTATACCTTAACAGTTAGACCATTCAGAATAGAAGGAGGAACATCAATGATTTCAAAAATCGGGCAGGTCATGGTGTATGTGCGCGACCAGGAAGCGGCGGTCACGTTTTGGACAGAGAAGATGGGCTTTACGGTTCTCGGTGACAAAGAGAACGAAGGCATGCGGTGGATAGAAATTGCGCCTAGTGAAGACGCAGGAACGAGCATCGTCTTGCACGACAAGAACTTGCTTGAACAGATGGATACGGGCTTGAATTTGGAGGCTCCGTCGCTATTGTTTTACGCGAATGATTTCGAGCAATTTCGCAACGGACTAGCCGAAAAAGGCGTCACGGTCGGCGATATCGTCGAGATGCCGACAGGCCGGACCTTCAATTTCGCGGATGCAGAAGACAATTATTTCGCGGTGTTGGAGTCGAATTGAGCCATGAAAAAAAGAGCTTGGAGGGTATTCTCCAAGCTCTTTGTATGCTGTCTTATTTTAAGTTTTTACGGATGTACGCAGCGATTTTGCGCAATTCTTTTGCGTGCGGACGGCCGAATGGGCTCGTTTGCTGCTGCTGGTACATGACCTTGCCTTCTTCATCGAGCAAGTAATACGCCGGCTCGCCGTGAATGCCGTGGTCTTCGTACAATGCATCTTCTCCGTGATGGTAGACACCGTATTGTTTCAGGATGTCTTCAGTCGCATCGGCCAAGATTGGCGAGGTCAAGCCGTGTTTTTCTTTCATTTCATTGAGATCTTGCTGATTGTCTGTGGACAAGAACGTGAAATGGATGTCCTTGCCTTCGAAATACGATAGGCTGTCTTGGATTTCCTGCAATTCTTCGTTGCATACTGGGCACCATGAGCCTCTGAAGAAAATGACAAAGCGCCAGCCTGGACGTTCGGATAAGTCCTGTTGCAATGAGTAATCTCCGCCTTCAGCGCGCGGCAATGAGAATGATGGGGCTAAATCCCCTAATTGTAGTCTATTCATGTGAATGCCTCCTCTTATATATAAGTAGTTTACCCGGAATAATAAGCTTTAACCTTTTTCACCGTTCTATTTCCATTTCAATAAGCCGTTCAAGTCCGAAAATACATAATCCGGCTCTAAGCCGAGCTGTTCGACCGGCGCCTCTTTGCGGTTGATCCACGCGGTCTGGAAACCGAAATTCTTCGCTCCTGAAATGTCCCAGCCGTTTGAAGACATGAACAAAACTTCGTCGCGCTCGATGTTCAATTGGTCCAAGACGTATTGATAAGCGGCCGGTGCCGGCTTGAACTGCTTGATCTCATCGACGCTGACGGCTTTGTCGAGCAAGTCCTTAATGCCTGCATTTTCGATCAGGGGATCGAGCATATCGTGCGAGCCGTTTGAGAACACGACGAGCTGATGATCCTGCAGTTGTTTCAATACCGCTTCTGATTCCTCATAGAGCGGCAAATGCAAATAGGCGTCCATCAATTGCTGCTCGATGTCATCTGTTGATTCGAGCCCCTCGTCTTCAAGGGCGTATTTCAAGGCGCTGCGGGTGACAGCGTATAGCGTATCGTATTTCCCCATCAGTTGGCGCATCATGAAATATTCGACTTGCTTCTTGCGCCACGTCTGGCTAATCGCTTCGCCGTGCCCGGGAAACACTTCTTCGCATTGCTCTTTGATGGCGATAACGTCGAACAATGTGCCGTACACATCGAAGACGAACGCTTTGATTGGTTGGTCCATATGATCGTCCTCCTTTAATTTCGCTGACGAATTCTACTGCTTTTCCTTGTATCCCCTTTTAGGCAGAAAAATAACGGCATTAAAAAAAGCATCTTCTGTGAGATGCCGTGGGAGTGTATTTAGTTGTCTCGATTGTTATCGCACTCAAGAGTATTAATGAATTATAAAATTCTCCGCTGAAAGAAAGCTGTAGAGCTGCTCGGCATGTTTTTCTTCCATTGTGTAGAGTGTATGGGTGTCTGCTTCATCCATGACGGATCCGTAATCTGCCGACACCCATAAGTAAAATTCTTTTTCACCGAATTCTACTTTGAAATCCGGGTCCACTACATCGGCGACGCCTGAGACTTTTTCCGCACGCGAAATGGCTTCGGCAAACAACTCGATCGTTTATTCATCCGTCACTTCGACTCGCGAGTTTTCTTTCACTTCCCCGAAACTCTTCATTTGATGCAAGACGATCTTATCGACGGATTGTTGTTCGGCGTTAAGTAATCCGTTCTGGCAGGCTGATAAAACAACTAGCATGACCAGGAGCATGCCGATGATTTGCAGTTTTCTCACGAGCCGTTCCCCCTAGAAGCTATGATTATGATGTCGGAAATGGCGGCTTCCACTTGCTGTTCATTTGCCACGTGAATCAGATAATCTGCTTCGTCTGGCGTGGGTGTGACGCCGGGGTTATCGATGGATTCAGCTTGTTGACGCTTGAGGACATCATGAAACGAAGAAACGGTGCGCAAGATGGATGTGTCTCGCCCAGACTGATCAATTCTCGTTTCCAACAACTCGTCTGCCATGTCAAAGTTTACTAAGATAGTCGTAAAGCCTTTCGATCGGTAAAAATCCAACAGCTTCAAACGGCCTTGCCGGTTGCGATTGGCGTTGCACGAAATGACGTGGCAATCGGTTTGATCGACCGCATGATCGACGATGGTCTGAGTCAGGGCATACTTGATCGCATTCGCCCCCTCTTTCGGGACGAGCACCGGATAATAAGTTTTCAAGATTTCTGCATGATTGTCCTGGTCGACGACGATGGCATTGGCAAGCTGTCGCTCGAGTGCTTTGGCGAATGTCGTTTTGCCACTATGGGTTTTGCCGACCGTGATGACCGCTACTCTGTTCACATGTGCAACTCCGTTCATATGGTCTGTGAAAATGGATTACTGGATAGCCGCCGCGCGATTCATGAACGCAACAAGATGTTCTTGATCTTCCGGGTAATCGTGAAGTAGTTCTTTCAGTTCAGCCTCTGTTTTCCACGTGATTTCGTCGATTTCGTTGTCGGGATCCCGGAAACAAATATCGCCTGAAATGACATCGCATAGAAAATAATGGCTGGTGACTTCGTAATTGCCGATTTGCACATGTTTCGTATGAAGCTGTTGCTTCACCTCAATGCGAAAGCCGGTTTCTTCCCACACTTCCCTCACGCACGCTTGTTGCGGGGATTCGCCCATTTCGATTTCTCCGGAAGGGATGCTCCATTTACCGGATGCCTTCGATTTCACCATGAGGATTTTACCTTGGTCGATCACTACTCCAGCTGCGCCTTGCCAAACTTTTTTAATGTCTTCCACAGATTCCCCCCCTAACACTTTAATGCCTTAAATATAATCGAGAATTTTAATATCCATCTCATCCAGGACCCCGATGTCCTCTTTTGTATCCCATAACTTCATTTCCGTCGTTTCGTCGTTTGGCATAAAGGGCTGTAGCTTCTCTACTGTTCCAAGAAAAACTGGATTGTATTTGATTTCCCGGGTGTCAGTATGCTGTAGCTTGAGCAAGCCTTTGAATTCCAAGTCTTCAACCAACTGGCCGGATTCTTCGTATAATTCCCTGACGGCACATTCTTTCGACGTCTCTCCGTCTTCTCTCCTGCCAGCCGGCAGTTCCCATTGCTCGCGCCATTTGTTGTAAACCATCAAATTTTTGCCGCCGCATTTGATGACTGCAAAAGAACCAGCAATTGTCTCGAACTGATGGATCTCGTGCTCCTCCATAAATAGAAAGTCCAGAAATTGAAAGCCATGGCTTCTTGTCGTGTTCATCGGTTACTCTCCTCCGTCGTGTATGCTTACAAGCCATATAACTTTATTGTTCTGTAGTCAACGCGAATTCCTCTACTTGCCCGTCCCATTTGATCTCCACATCCAGCTGTTCATCTTGTTGAATGACCGCACAGCCTTCGCAGGCGCTTTTGCCGACCAGCACTTCGCCTTCATCAACCGAGACATTTCCGCTCGATGCGCCGGCAGTCGATTCAATGGAATAGATAATGGTTTCAGGGGGCGGTTCTTCGCCGGTGTAGACAATTTTTCCAGTCGCTTCCTTGCTGTCTTGCGAAGTCGCGTCTACGGTATAGAAGACATCCCAATTGTCGCCGCTTCCTTTGAAGTTGTAACGGTCGGCCTCCGAACAGCCGCTAACAATGAGCAGTATAGCCAAAAGTGAACCAAGTTTTTTCATGAGATGCAAACCCCTCTCTTGATTAGTCGACGTGGCTTAGGAACAGTTCCAATGTTTTCGCATGTAATTCCGCTTGTTCGGCATGGACCAGATGAGACGCGAACGGTATAACCGACACCCGGACATGGTCATGCTTAGCAGGATAATAAAGGACGCCTTTCGTTTCGTTCGGGTTGCCTTCCCCTGTGATGTAGAGAATCGGTGAATCAATGTCCGACAAGTCGTTCGTTTCTTCGAATGGGTACCAGTCTTCATTCTGTCCCATTTCGATGAACTTCCGCCAATCGCCTTTATGCAGTTGATTGAAATACGTAATGGCTTCCTCGTATTGAAAAATCTGCTGCTGGTTTTGGGTCTCTTGTTCGCGCAATTGCTCCCAATTGTCTGGCTTTTCCGCCGTCACCCCAGAAATCGTCAGGCTTTTCACTTTTGCTGGAAACCGTTTGGCAAAGAAAATTCCTGACAGTGCCCCAAGCGATGCGCCGACAATATGGGCCGATTCAATCCCTAGATGTTCAAGCGTTTCTGCTACATCCTTGGCACAGTCTTCAAAGAAATCAGTCACGTCCTCGCTGACGGAATTCCCGTGCCCGCGAAGGTCCGGCACGATGACCTGAAACTGCTCCTTAAAATAATTGCGCTGGTATTCAAAATCGGTAAGCCCGGTCTGCAGCCCGCTATGCAGGAATACAATCGGTTCCCCTTTGCCGAAACTTTCGCTGTGTAAAATCATTTTATCGCCCCTTGTCTGTACATCCATTCGCGCCATCACTAATCTTCTAAAATTAGATAATATTGAAAATATGGTTATTTCTAGTGTAACGCACTTTCGCAGATTATTCAGTACAAAGGGTCAGGTTTTTGTCATCTTGAGTGGTATAATAGAATCAACCATCGATCAGAACACCCATGCCTAACGCCAGGATGCAGATATGCAATTCGATTCAGCCTCCTCACCGCTTGTTACATAAAACTTGAGGAGGGGTTCCCCATGAAGCGCCACGTATTTGTGCTGTTTCTGGCCGGTGTGCTATTGCTCGCAGGATGCGGCGATCAGGACAAAAAGCCGCAATACGAAGCGACGGAACCGGTGATTGCCGCTGGTGCTTGAGACTGGATGGCACAAGAGTCTCATTTGTGCCATTCAACGCTAAGGAGGGACAAAGCGGCTGCTTTGTCCCTTTTTATAATTAAAAGCTAATTATCCCGTGCCTCATTGCAGTCTAATTTTTCATAGTGCCAAGGACTCCGACTTGTTACAATGATTACAGGGGGAATCCACATGTACAAATATCTCTTATACATACCGGTCTTTGCCATATTGGCGTTTGTCATATGGGCTAGTTCATGGGGGATCGGAATAAAAATCACCTTCAGCGTGGTTATTTTGATTTTCATTCTAACGATCAACAAATTCCTATCTACAAAGAGCACGGTATTCCGAAAAGTCACAGCAGCGTTCTACGCTTCACTTTGTCCGATTGCTTTTCTGTTGCTTATGGATAGCTACCTGGACACTGACTACAACGGCGTGGATTTTGCAGATTTATATTTCCTTGCTGCCTTGTTCTTGATTTTCCTGTTTGGATCCATCGTTTACGGTGTACCAGCTTCCTTGATTTCCGATTTCGCAACTTCCGATGTGAAGCGCTATCGCTTTCCACTTGCGTTCCTCATCCATCTTGGATTCGCTTTATTTTCCTATTTGTTCCTTGGGCAGCTCATGTATTTCGCGTTATTAGTGGCCGTCTTGTTTTTCTTGTTTGATGAGTTTTTGCGAAAAAGGGAGATAAGACGTTCTAACGAGTTTTCGGCCTGACAAACGAGGCTTTACGGGCAACGCTGGAAATATCTATCTGCGGAAGTTCTTGATGAACCAACCCAAAGATTTCTTCAATGAGCGCCTCCAGTTCTTTGGTGGCATCCGACGGCTCTTGAAAAAACACCGATTCCAAACGGGCGGTACAATTATCCGGTTTGATTTCCATTAAAGCGAGTGAATTGCGTTGCCATTTAAACGCCGGATGGGGAATGTATTGGCGATTCAAGCCGAACAGCAGCCCCATAATATTCGTTTGGACGGAGACGACCACTTTATAGAACATGAGCCAATCCTTCCGGTGAACGAGCGCTTCCCGGTTGTTCCAACGGCTCCCGAAGTCGCTAAAATGCTTAATCACTTTTTCCTGCAATTCAAGCGGATAATGCTCGACTTGTTTTTTCAGCTGCTCGATCACCGCTTCCCCATATAGTGGGATGCCGTGTTGTACTGCAGCTGCAATGCATTGCATGTCTGGGTTGACGTCGAATTTCCGGGTTACTTGATGGATGGTTTGCCGAATCGTTTCAGTGAGAAAACTGCTGATTTCAAATTTCACGCCGTCTACTGTGTAGGTTTCAGCCCACTCTTCCTCTTCATATGGATGAAAATCCAATAGTTTGCCGTCCAGTTGATGGATGATTTGTTTACGTTCTTCGTCGGATGGCACTTGCTTCCAAAAAATGAGCAATTCAATATCCGAGAATTCGTCCTGCCAACCCCTCGATACCGATCCAGCCAGCATGACCGCTTCTATATTAGGGATATGCGCGTACTGCTCAGCAGCTCGCACCGCTAGTTTTTTGAGTTCCATTCCATCTCTCTCCGTTCGTTCTGACTTTGGCGATCGGTCAGGTCTTATTAGCTTTACTATATATTTTTCTTTCCGTATTTCCTATCCCTAATACATATCAAACAGAAACAAAGCGTCCATTCAATATGAGTGGACGCTCTGTTTTGTGTGGCTATTCATTTTAAGCCTTCAGCAGTTTCGCATTGATCGCGACGATGACCGTACTCAAGCTCATGAACACGGCGCCGACTGCGGGGCTGACGATGATGCCCCATGGTGCCAGAACGCCGGCTGCCAGCGGAATCGCAAAAATATTATAGCCGGTCGCCCACCACAAGTTCTGGATCATTTTGCGGTAGGTCTTTTTCGACAGATCGATAAGCGCGACAACATCGTTCGGGTTGCTTTTGACGAGCACAACGTCTGCTGTTTCCATCGCAACATCCGTCCCCGCGCCGATTGCAATGCCGAGGTCTGCTGTTGCGAGTGCCGGGGCATCGTTTACGCCGTCTCCGGTCATAGCGACGCGCCAGCCTTTGTCTTTGATTTTCTTGATTTGATTCGCTTTGTCATCCGGCAGCACTTCCGCGTACACTTCCTCAATGCCGAGTTGCGCGGCGACCCAGTTCGCGACTTTTTGGTTATCGCCTGTCAGCATGATCGAGTGGATGCCTTTTTCCTTCAAAGCCGTAACCGCTTGTTTCGCCGTGTCGCGTACCATATCAGCAAGCGCGATCATGCCCGCTAGCTTGTCATCCGCCAGGACAAAGACGACCGTTTTGCCTTGTTCCGACAAGGTATTGAAGGTGTGTTCGTCGTAAACCAAATTCTCTCCCTTGATATAGCCAGGGCTGACGGCGTTTATTTGCACACCGTCCACTTGCCCTTGTATGCCTTTACCGGTAATTGATTCAAAATCGGTGACTTTGCCGATCGCCAGGCTGCGCTCTTTTGCCGATTGGACGATTCCCGTCGCAATCGGATGTTCCGAGTTCTGTTCAATCGCTGCGGCGAGCTGCAATACTTGTTCTTCGCTGTAGCCATCGCTGGCGACGATGTCGGTGACCCCAAACTCACCTTTTGTCAGGGTTCCTGTTTTATCGAAGACGACGGCGTTCAAATTGCGCGCACCTTCGAAATCGGCGCGGTTGCGGATCAACAAACCTTGCTTCGCTGAAATCGATGTCGAGACCGCGACGACGAGCGGTGCTGCAAGTCCGAGTGCGTGCGGGCAAGTGATGACCATGACCGTCACCATGCGTTCGATGGCGATATCAAAGGAGTAGCCGAGTGCAAGCCAGGCGAACAGCGTGGCGAATCCGGCAACGAGCGCCAAATAAAACAGCCATTTCGCAGCGCGGTTCGTTAAATCCTGCGTTCTGGATTTTGATTCCTGGGCTTCCTTCACCATCGTGATGACTTGGGACAAATACGAATCTTCCCCGGTCTTCTCGACTTCCACGACGAGCGAACCTTCTTTATTAACCGAGCCGCCGATGACCGCATCGCCGTCTTCTTTTTCAATCGGAATCGATTCACCCGTCAGCATCGATTCATCGACTGCGGAATGGCCTTCGACGATGACGCCATCAACTGGAATCTTCTCGCCCGGCTTGACCAATACCCAATCCTTGTTGCGGATTTCGGACAAAGGCACGTCCTCGACTTGTTTATCTTCATCCAAACGATGCGCTTCATTGGGCATTAATTTGACGAGCTGCTCGAGCGCGTTCGACGCCCCCATGATGGAGCGCATTTCAATCCAGTGTCCAAGCAGCATAATAGTGACAAGCGTCGCGAGCTCCCAGTACAGCTGATTGCCGTCCCAGCCGAACACGACCAGCGTGCTATAGCTATAGGCAATGGTAATCGCGAGCGCAATCAAGGTCATCATACCCGGCGCTTTGTCTTTCAGTTCAGCGATGCCGCCCACGAGAAACGGCCAGCCGCCGTAGAAAAAGACAATTGATGATAAGGCGAACAACACATACATATCATTGCCGAAGCGCCAATCGACGCCCATGAAATGCTGGATCATCGGTGAAATCGCAAGGATCGGGAGGGTCAGGATCAGCGAGATGAAAAAGCGCTTCTTGAAATCTTCCACCATGTCTTCATGTCCGCCGTGCCCGTGATGGCCGTGTCCGCCTCCGTGATCTTCCGAATCATGCCCGTTATGCCCATGTTCTGTGTGCACATGTTCTTCTTGCACGGTCGAATCATCTTCATGCGGTTTCGTTTCGTCATGTTTCGCCATTAGCTTTCACCTCTCGAATCGTTTTTCGGTTCTCTTTCCTACATTATAGGCACCAATTATCGAGAAATTATCGAGAACCATGAAGCATCCGATATTCGGAATTTGTGCAGTTTCTATGGAATTTTCGTGGAGTTCAATGCATTCCGTTTACTTCCAGTTCGAGCGGGAAATTTCCTTACTGACAAGTTAAATTTAATGAGGAGGTTTTTGGAATGGCTCACGAACAACACCAACAATTGCTCGAAACGCTGCACGATTGCATGGCGGCGTGCAATCATTGCTTCGATGCTTGCCTACAGGAAGACGATGTCAAGATGATGGCGGGATGCATCCGTTTGGACCGGGAATGCGCAGATATGTGCGCGTATCTGGAACAGGCGATTACACGCAATTCACCATTTGTTTCCCAACTCGCCAAAGTATGTGCAGAAATCTGCCAGGCTTGCGGCGACGAATGCCAAAAACACGCCGATATGCACGACCATTGCAAACACTGTGCAGAAGCTTGCCACAAATGCGCAGAAGCGTGCCGTTCAATCGCATAAGTCAGAGAGAGCCAGCTGGAAATTTTCCGGCTGGCTCTTTTGTGCGTTTATTCGGCTTCGTTCAACCATTTATAGCCGACGCCCCAAACGGTCAGGAAATGCTTATCGACAGGAAAGCCGGATTGGCGGATTTTCTCCCGGACGTTGCGGACGTGCGAATCGATCGTGCGCCCTTCCGTTTCTGAGTCATAGCCCCAAATGAGCAAAATCAATTGGTCACGCGAAAACACTTTGCCGGGATTTTTCACTAATTGCCCGACCATGAAGAATTCTTTCGGTGTCAGTTTGATCGGCGTGCCCAAATAGCTCAGCTCAAAGCGTTCTTCGTTCCATTTCAAGCCGCCTACTTCGATGATGTTTTTCGGCGCCTGCCGCCTGAGCAGTGCTTCGATGCGTGCGAGCAATTCTTCTTCGTTGAACGGCTTGGTGATGTAATCATCCGCACCGAGCTTGAGCCCTTTGACGATGTCTTCTTGCTGCTCACGCGCCGTCAGCATGATGATCGGCACATCGGAGAAACTGCGGATTTTCGCACATAGCTCAAAGCCGCTCATCTCGGGCATCATGATGTCGAGCAGGACGATATCGAACGCCTGCGTCTCCAAATAACGCAGCGCTTCCCGCGGCCCTTGGGCTTTCGTGCATTGATACTGATGAGGCTTTAAATACAAGGACAATAAATCGAGCATGCGCTGCTCGTCGTCAATCAATAAAATTTTATGCAAGTCCGTTCCCCCTCTTCAAGGTAATCGTAAGCGTCGTTCCTTGTTGTGCTGCAGAATTGATGTGGATTTGGCCCCCGTGCGATTCTACCAGTTCTTTGGCGATCGCGAGCCCAAGCCCGCTGCCGCCAGACTGCCGGGATCTGGATTTGTCGACGCGGTACAAGCGCTCGAAAACAAACGGCAAATCTTCTGGAGGGATGCCTTCGCCTTGGTCAGTGACGCTGATGGTGATCGATTCTTCGTCTTGTTGCCCGCGCAATGTCACGATGGTGTTCGGCTCGGAATGCTTGCGTGCATTGTCGAGAATGTTGAGCAGCACTTGCTGGAAGCGCGCCGGGTCGATCCACGCAGTGATTTCCGGATCGCATTCGACCGATATCGTGATGTTCTTATCATTGAACGCTGGGCGCACGAGCGCTGCGACCGAATGGCATAGCGCATCGATTGGCACTTGTTCTTTCTGGATAGAGAACTGGTTATGGTCGAGCTGTGCCAATTCGAATAATTGCTTGATGAGCTTCGTCAAATGACCGGTTTCCTCGCGGATGATCGCCAGGTACTCTTCCCGCTCTTGTTCCGTCAGCCCGGGCCGGCTCGCGATATCGGCGTAACCTTTCATATAGGTGAGCGGCGTGCGCAATTCATGGGAGATGCTCGCGAGAAAATCGTTGCGCTCTTGCTTGAGCCGGTCCAAATCATCGGACAAATGGGTGATGGCATTGGCCAGTTCGCCCAGTTCGTCATTGCGCTCGATATGAAGCGCCACGTCGCTTTGCCCTTTGCCCAGTTTCTCCGTCGCTTCTTTCATGCGAATGAGCGGCAAGGTGATAAAGCGCGACAACAGGAAAATGGTGATGACCGTTAGCAGCACCGAGATCAAGCCGCCGAGCAGGAATTGATTTCTCATGCGGTCGACCATTGCTTTGATGTGATTGGTCTCGGCGAACATGAAGACATGGCCCCGGTGCTCGCCGCCGATGGTGATCGGGCTGTCGGTTGCGATAAAGCGCTCGTCCTGCCAATTGTCCTCAAGGATCTCACCTTGTTCCGGCACCTGTTCGATGTCGGTATGGCCGAGCACGTCGAGCATTTCCGGTTCGATCCGGTCGGAATGGGTCAATTCATTGCCGGTTTCATCGGTGATGATGACAATGAAGTCCGACGACGATTCCATCATCGCGACGTGGGATAAAGTCGATTCGTTGAAACTGTCCTCGAGCACGTCACTATGGGTATTGCCCCGCGCGAGAAGATTCGACATCACTTCGTCGACGCGTTCGTTGACGTAGGTGATGTAGAGCGTCGAAAACAAGAACAATTCGATACTGACGATAAAGACGAAAAATAATAGGCCGATTTTTAATGCCAGTCGATTGAACATAAACTCCCTCTTTCAGCGTATCAGCTTGAATTTTGTCAGGCTTGCGCTTTCATGTTGTGCTTAATTTCTAGCTACGCGTTCCTTTGTCCTGCACTCGATAAAGACAAAGACGTTCTACTATTCAGTGTACCGGATAAGTTTCGAGTTTTTGTGCATATTCGGTAAAAGCTGCTTGCTTCTGTCACAGAAAACTAAATAATGTGCAGAAAGATAAATTGTCACGTTTCCTGCACACATTATGCAGAACTTCGGGGTAGCTTAACCATATAGCGTGCTTCACTATTTGTTTGACGGCAACTACGCATACAACTAAGAAAAGAGGGGTAGAAAATGATTAAAGATAAGATGATGATGGGTGCGCTGTCGATTGTGGCTGCTTTGGCGCTTGGTGCGTGCAACGCAGATCCGTCACCGGCTGACGCGCCGATGGATATGGACGAGCAGATGGACGAAAACATGGGAGAGAACTCCGATGAGATGAACGACCAAATGGACGAGAATATGGATGATGAAGATGGCCATATGATGAACCATTCCGGCTCCGGCGAAGTTCCGGATGACTTAGAGGAAGCTCAAGATCCTAAGTACGCTGTCGGAACGCAAGCGATCATCACGACCGATCATATGAGCGGGATGAAGGACGCTGAGGCGACGATTGTCGGCGCTTATGACACTACCGTCTATGCGGTGAGCTATACGCCTGAGGGCGGTGGTGATCCGGTTGAAGACCACAAATGGGTCATCCACGAAGAATTGGACGATGCACCTGAAGAACCTTATGCAGCTGGAGATGAAGTGGTGCTTGATGCCGACCATATGGAAGGCATGGACGGCGCTTCTGCGACCATCGATTCTGCCGAAGAGACGACTGTTTACATGATTGATTTCACTACAACAGATACCGAAGAAGAAGTGACCAACCATAAATGGGTCACAGAAGATGAATTAGCACCTGTTGAGTAACACATAATCAAAAAATCATAAAGGAGAGAGAGATGATGAACAATTATTTAAAATTCGGAATCATGATCGGGACATCCACATTTATTATGTACTGGCTGATGTATTTGAATGTCTTTGAATTTGCGCATGTCAGCTATAGTGAAACACGACTGTACATGGCGTTGATTATGGGCTCTGTGATGGCGATCGTCATGTTGCTGTTTATGTGGCCGATGTACAAGAATAAGAAAGCGAATGCCGGAATCCTTGCCGGCAGTGCGCTGATTTTCGCCTTATCGCTTTACCTCGTACGCAGCCAAGTACTCATTGAAGACACTGGCTGGATGAAAGCGATGATCCCCCACCACTCGATCGCGATATTAACGAGTGAACGCGCGAACATTTCAGACCCGCGCGTAAGACAGCTGGCGGACGAAATTATCGAAGCCCAGCGCAAGGAAATCGCGGAGATGGAACAATTGATCGAGGACTTGGAGAATGAAGAATAACCATATAGCGAAAGGCTTGCCGAAAATCCGGCAAGCCTTTTCTTTTTTATGCGATTGGCGTTTTGCCTTCTAAAGCTGCTTCAGCCAAGCCGCTTTCTTTGGATTGTCTGAAACTTACCAATAACAGCAGGACCGAGATGCCGAGCATGACTGCAGTCGAAGCGATAACGACTGGCTGCACGGTCACCAGTTCTGACGCAACCCCAATGATTGCGGTCGTCACAATGATGAGCAAAGCTTCAAAAATCCCATAGACGCTGACGGTCCTGCCCATGACTTCGACCGGGATATTGTATTGCGTGAAGGTGTGGAAACCGGTGTTGGCAAACGCAAGCGAAAACGCCAGGATGAAGAATCCGATTGCTGCTGCGGCAAACGAACTCGAAAACGCATAGACGAGATACCCGAGTGACACCATCACCGACCCGCCGCCAATCAAAGCGGCGACTGTCAATTTTTTCGTGAACACGGTGTTAACAATGGCCCCGAAAATGATGCCAGCACCCGCGACGCTCACAAGAAATCCGTATTCGCCGTCTGTCAGGCCGAGCACCCGCTTCGAGAACGTCGCTTCCTGCGAATCGATGGCGGTGGCCATGACCATCATGCAGCTGAACAGAAAGAAGACCGTCATGACAAGAACGTGGCGTTTGCTGAAGGCAATGACGATTCTCCAATCGAGGCGGATTATTTCCCAGGACATACGCGTTGGAATGTCCGTAGCAGCCGTTTTTTTATTGAGCTTCGGCATGGTACTCAAGATGAGCGCGGAGATGATGAGCGCAATGGCATTCAAATAAATGGCCGTCACCGGCGTGCCCATCATGAACAAGACACCAGCAACTGCCGGGCCGATCAGGAAGGCGCCCGAATCGATCAGGCTGCGGAAAGCGTTGAAGCGCTGGCGGTTTTTCTCCGGAATCAGTTTAGTGATATAGCTCATCGAGGCAGGTTCAAACATCGAGCCCGCCATATTGATGAGCAGCACGAATGCGTAAATGAGCCATAAAGAGGAAGCGAACGGCAAGCATGCGATGAGCACGGCACGCAGCACATCGAGCGTGATCATCAAATTGCGTTGGTTCGTCCGGTCGATGACGCTGCCGGACCAAAAGTTCGTCAATAATGTCGCAGCCGGCTTGACGATGTAGAGCCCCGCGACTGCAAGTGCTGATCCAGTCATATCGAGCACGATCAAGTTCAAGGCGATCAAGTACACCCATGCCCCGAAGTTCGCGATGCCGATTCCCGTTAATAATATGGCGGGTTTCCGCCACTCCTTTTTGTTTCCTATCTTTTTCATCTCCGCCACCGCTTCCTTTTTCTTTTGGGCAAAGAAAAAAATCCCGCTCCCAAGACAATTGTCTTGGGGACGAGATTCCGGTCGTGGTGCCACCCCTGTTCGCCCATATGTCGCCATATGCGCCTCATTCGGTACACTGGATCTATACCTGAGCTCTGTAACGGGAGCAGACGCCGCATCATCCCCATCCGGTTCCGACGCGGTGCTCAGAGGCTTGCTTCACCGAAATCCTTTTGCTCCGTTTCACCACCCCGGAGCTCTCTGGGAAAAGGAATTGCCAGCTACTATTCTCTTCATCGCACTGAATTTTGATTTTTATTAGATTACCACGTGGCGCTAACATTGGTACATAATAAGTTTCTGTTAATTCCACCAACATTCACTCAACCGTTATGCGGGATGCGAGAAAATAAGGAATATCAGGCGTGGTATCAAACGGGGTCACGTTGACGCGATCGCCTTCTTCCAGCTCCTCGAATGAGCTGATGGCTCCGCTGAATTCGGTATGGTCGGTGAGAAAAATCTCTTGCGTCGGATCTTGTCGTGAATCATCCGACCTGACCTCAACTATAAAGCTTGCCTCTTTCTTTTCAGCTACTGTTCCTTCCAACCTTCCGCAGCCTGTTAAAAACACCAATGAAATGATCAGTAAGCTAAGCAACTTCTTTATTGTTCTCACTCCCATCCCCGAATTTCTTAATGGCTTACTCTTTAAAGCCATCTATCGTTTTCTTAATTGCTTTAATCACGAAATAAACGAGCGCGATGGTTAGAAGAAGCATGACGAGTATTGCAACTGGCCCCATAATCTTGCCCCCTTTATTCGAATTCAATTTATATGGATTATATGGAAAATATTGATAAATAAATCCTATCATATATAATCAGGGCAGAACATAGTTAATCATGAGCAATTCCTTCTCAAAGGAATAACTGGAATTCTGGAATATTTTGGAGCTAATGCAGTATAGTTAACTGAAAACATTTTAAGACATTGAGTGAAAAGATAGAGAGTGAACCGTTTCATGCGCCTTTTTTTGGGAAAATCGTTAAGTAACATGCATTTGTACTGGATTCACAAAAATTTAGAGTCAAGGAGGAATTATAATGTCCAACAACAATAAACCAGAAGACCAGCGCGACCGCCTGCAATTGAAAGACCAAAAAGATCACGCAGGCAGCAATGTCAACGACTCGACCAACCGCGCACAAAGCGGAATGCCGGATACGCGCGGCATGGGATTGAAAGAAATCGGCGGGGTCATCTTGCTGCTGGTGATCTTGGTGATAGCTTATGGTTTGTATCAAATGTTTTTCGGTTGAGACGGCCGTTTAGCGGAAGGGATTGGGGAAGTTGAATAAGAAGGTTTTGATCGTGGTATTAACGTTAATGGTGTTTGTGGCTTTAGTCGGCGGGACGCTGATTTTTTTGAAAAGCAACCCGCCTCTTGAAATAAATATGCAAGCCTCTAATGAAAACCAACATTTTGCCGTAGTCGGTTTTGGCAACGAGGGATGGGGAGATATCCGCGTGACGAATGTGGCAGTGAATAATTATGAAGATCCACAAGATAGCAAAATTCAAGTAAGCAACGAAGTACAAGGACTAATTCATACAGACGATTTTCAGTCCGAAGCGGCGCAGGCCTATCGCTTCCTCAATTTCGATGAAGTAACCATCCAAAAAGATACTTCTCCGCCTCACAATGCCAATAGCGCTTCCAAAGATGAAGAGATTTACGGGCTAAACGTGATTCACAATGAAGAAATCCGGACCATACATATCCAATATAGCTATTTTGGCATCACCTTATTTGAAGAAGTGGAAATATCTTTCTGAGAAGGAACGATAAAAGCGACACAGCTGTTTGAATCTGCTGCGTCGCTTTTATCTATCTTTATTCAGATTCTCACCCTTACTCTTCCAATAGAACGATCCGGTCCGCGACGACGCCTGCCAGATCGGGGCCTTCTTCAAATTTCCAGACCACTACTTTATCCCCCGCCTTGAATGCTCCCTCGAACCTTGTCCCATTCGAAAAGAAAGTAGCCATCGGGAGTTCATAGCTTTGATAGTCGATTTCAAGCGCTTCTTGCTTGGTGATGCCTTCGACGACCATCATGACTCGATCATCTTCAATCACCTCGATGATATGGCCAGTGACCACTGGCGCATCTGCTATCAATTCTGTTGCCGGGTAAGGAGAATTGCCGACATCAGGTTCATCCGAGCAGGCGGATAGGGAGAGCACAGCGCTTGCGATTGCTATGTATTTTAGAATTCTCAATTGCCCTCCTCCTTGATAGCTTTAATTTCGGTTCATATCGAAGTAACCACAGTTCTTCCAGGATTCATTCCAAAGTAATTTTTCTTATGCTATGCTTGTCTTATTAACAATTAATTGGAAATGAATGAATCTGAATATCTGTAGAGAAAAATATAACTAAAAAGGGGATTTTACAATGACTTCTGTGTTCCTGACTGGAGTGTTCAGTTTAATATTCAGCTGGGTTTTACCGATTGCCATCATTGTTGCATTGGTAGTGCTATTCAAAAAGGTAAATCGGTTAGAAAAAAAGCTCGATAAGTGAGCCGTTTAAGAAGATTTCATCAATTGCAGCTTATGTTGAATTGTTTATGTACTAGTTGCATGCGGTCGGTTTAAAGTTTCAAAAGGATCGGTTACTTTCCAACCTTTTATTACGACCACGCGTCTCCGTTTAAGATTCTTCCTCATCCAAATGGAATGTTTCTGATGTACCATCCCATTTGATCTCGACTTTAATTTTCGTATGCTCTTGAATGATTCCGCAATCCACGCAATTTGTGTTTTGCAGTGTTGCTTTTCCATCTGTCACAGGGATACCGGTCGCCGATTGGCTTTGAGTGACCGTACTCATTGAGTACTCGATTCTCTCCGGTGCTGTTTCTGGCCCTATATAATTCAGCAGCCCCTCAACTTGCTGGCTGCCGCTTTGTGACTCGACTACTTTATATGTCATACTCCAGCTCCCACTGTTTCCTGAATAGCGGTGCTGCTCTCCTTCAATACATCCACTTAACAACACAGCTGCGAATAAAATTGTGATCAGTTTCTTCATCAGCTTTGCCTCCCTATTCGGTTGCTACTCCTCTTTCTGCTCAATCCGCCAAACGATAAACTTCACAAGCTCAGCGGCAAAAAAGAAGCCGAGCACCCAGAGGAGTAGGCCGTCTGCTGCCCCGTTCGTAAAGACCTTGGCAACGATAAACCCGATAATGACAGCGGCGAGGAATGATAAATGGTAGGCTTTATTTTCTTTTAAGTATTCTCTCATCCCTTCCACTCCCATTCGCTAGCCATTTATTTCAATATCGGCAAGCTCGCCTTGTTTACCCAATCCATAATGAAGCGTTCCTGATGCGCATTGATTTGTGGCAGTGCGTCCGGTTTGAAAAAGCGATGCTCATGGCTTTCCGCACCTTCTTGAATCAGCTCTCCTGAAAACTCTTGAGTGTGAAAAATGATTTGCACGCTATAGACCTGGTCGCCGTTTTCGTATTCAGCATAGCCTTGTGCTCCCGAATAGAGGCCGAACAGCTGCAAGTTCTCGGCTTGCAGGCCGGTTTCCTCATAAGTTTCCCGTACAGCCGTCTCGAGAAATGTTTCACCAGGCTCCATCACGCCGCCCGGAATGCCCCATACGTCTCTGTCTTTTCTATGCTGAAGCAAAATTTGGCCGTGCTGTTCTAGAATGATTCCGCAGCCAACCGTCATCAACAAATTCGAACCGATGAGCTGCCGCATGTCTTGAATATAATTCATTGCCATTCCTCCGCTAGTTATAGTTTCTCTTTATCGTTGGTTTCCCCTTTAACTTTCGACGCCGCTATCTCCTTGCCAGTAACAGCTTGCTTATTCATCTCGATCATCCATCTCATGAGCACCACGCGATCCACCAATTTCACTCCATTGGATGCAGCCAATTTCTTTGCCGGCTCTGTATAGCCGCTATTGGTGACCACCCAGCATTCATCCGCTTTATAATGGAGCTTCGCCGTGGAAACTTCTTGTACGGCTTTCAACCCGACATTCTTTTTATAGCGTTTCGCTTGGACGACAATTCTTTGCCCGCCTTTCGACAAAATGAGATCTGCGCCGTAATCGCCGGTGGCTGGCGTCATTTGCACATGATAGCCTCGTTCTAAAAACAATACGCGAAGATAGTCTTCAAATTCCTTGCCCTTCATCTGATCCACTTGCAGCATGCCGGACCGCTTCAGTTTGCGGTCTCTGAGAATATTGGTAATTAGCGCAAGCGAAAAAGCGCCTAAAACAAAGACGACCAGAAACCCTGCTAATTGAGGCTCTGCTGTGGCGATGCTCCACAACATATCCAACCCTAATTGAAAACCACTAAAAAACTCCTCCATAAGATGCTCCCCCAGTTCCCATTTTTAATTCTTTATTACCTTAAATATACCAAAAAAATCCACCATAAAATAGAAAAAGAGAAGAATTTTCAGATTCTTCTCTTCAATCTCTTGCTATCATTTTGATTCATTCGTTAAATTCAACATTAACGTATTAATGGCTCTTTCGGAAGCAGCACACGATCCAAGGTTTTCGCCGTCGCGGGCATAATGGCGTTCAAGATAAGCCCGCCGAAACATACGGTCAGCACAGTTCCGATGCCGATCGGCCCCCCGAACACAACGGCCAGGATCAGGAACATCAAATAGATGGCGGTTCTGGAGTAGAACAGATTGGTCTTCGCCAGTTCTTTTACGAGAAGCGTCAGGCGGTCCACTGGAATCGGTGCGAAATTCGTGTGGAGATAGATTGCCGTTCCCACGCCTACTGCGAAGAGACCCGCTGTAAAGTAGAGAATCTGGCTGGTGACACCAACAGGCGCAATCGCTGTGCTCAATGCATGAAGCCAGAAATCGATGCCGATTCCGACAATGACGGCGGTCATGATGCCAAGGAGTTCCGGTTTTTGACGGCCGAGCATGGCGTTGCCGACAATCATGATGGCGGCGATGATGATTTCCCAGCTCCCCACCGTCAATCCGACATTAAAGCTCAGCCCAACCAATAAAGCGTCGAACGGTGACGTGCCGAGGTCTGACAAAATGGTCAGCGAAATGCCGAGTGACAATAACAGCAAGCCTGCGACGTAAAAGAAATATTTCATTTTTTTCACTCCTCCTTCTTGCATTGGCCGAATGATTCTTGTACACTCAATATAATTCATTATTGTTGCAAATGCAACATAATAAAGGAGTTATTCTATGGCAGAAATTCTGCGTGAAATCGGCATGATTGCCCGTGCCCTTGATTCCATCAGCAATATCGAATTCAAAGAGCTCGAGCTGACGAAAGGGCAATATCTTTATCTCGTCCGCATCTGTGAAAATCCCGGCATCATCCAGGAACAATTGCTCGACCTCATCAAAGTCGACCGCTCCACTGCGACACGCGCGCTCCAGAAATTGGAGAGCAACGGCTTTATTGAAAAACGTAATGACCCGGACAATAAGAAAATCAAAAAGATCTACCCGACCGAAAAAGCACGCCAAGCCTATCCTTTCATCATCCGGGAAAACGAGCATTCGAATACCGTTGCACTCGAGGGCTTTACCGTACAGGAAGCGTTAGAGGCCGAGCGCTATTTGCGACGCATCCGAGAGAACATCGAAGTCGATTTCGAATCGGTCAAAAAAGGCCATAAGCGTGATTACTAATCATTAAAGGAGCGAATCTTCATGGCAAGCCTACGTAAATGCACAGCAAGCGATCTTCAAGAACTGCAGGACATCAGCATTCTCACTTATAAAGAAACCTTCGACGAACACAATAGCGAAGAAAACATGAACACCTATCTTGAAGCGGCTTATAATAAAATGAAGCTTGAGAAAGAACTCGCCACGCCCGCTTCCCATTTCTATTTCGCGATGGTTGATGGTGAAGTGGCCGGCTATTTGAAAATCAACACAGACGAAGCGCAAACGGAGCCAATGGGCAGTGAAGCGCTTGAAGTGGAGCGCATCTACATCAAGAAGAAATTCCAGAAAAACGGCGCTGGGAAAGTGCTGATGAACCAGGCGTTCGAGATGGCACATGAACTCGGCAAAGAAAAAATCTGGCTCGGCGTCTGGGAGCATAACGACAATGCCCGGGCTTTTTACGATAAGAAAGGCTTTGTCGAAACCGGCAGCCATTCGTTTTTCATGGGTGACGACGAGCAGACAGATTTGATTTTGACGAAGACTTTGTAACTTTATTGCTTAAGGAGGCCTACTATGTACATTCCAAAATACTATAAAGTGAATGACCCGGAAGAGATCCGCGCGTTTATCCAGGCCAATGCGTTTGGCACCTTGGTCACGACTAGAAAAGACCGACCGATTGCTACTCATCTGCCTTTGCAGCTGAAAAAAGAAGGCGAGGATTATTACCTGACCGGCCATTTCGCTTATGGAAATCCTCAATGGCGCACGATTGAAGTGGCCAATGAGGTTCTCGTGACGTTCCAAGGTCCTCATGCTTATGTTTCTTCTTCCTGGTACGAGCAGAAAAACGTGCCGACTTGGAACTATCAATCGGCGCATGTGTATGGAACGGGGCGGTTGTTGTCGGAAGATGAACTGCGACAGGATTTAGTGACGCTATTGGAAACATACGAACAGCATCGCGACGAGCCGGTGTTGTGGGATACCTTGCCAAAAGAAATGCTGGAGCAGGAAATCAAAGGCATTGTCGGTTTCAAGCTGAAGATCACCGAAATCCAGGCAGCTTACAAGTTAAGCCAAAACCGCACGGCGAAAGACTATCAAAACGTCATTGACGGATTGCGCGAAGAAGACCATCCTGCTGCACACGAAGTGGCGGACGTCATGGACAAAAGACGCCCCTAGCTGCCTGACCCTTATCGCTTGAAGTTCAGGTCCTTTTCTTATATAACTAAGATAATTGAATGATAAAAAAAGTTTTCTAGGGTTCCGCAGCATCGCTGGCCTGGTCCGAGAGAAGACACACAGCTCATGCTGTGACACGGAGGGACAAAAGCCTGGGAGAAACTGTTTTTACAGTTCTCCTGGGCTTTTTATTTTGTAAGCCGCTGCTTTTGCGAGCGTAGTGGAGCACGGAATAGCGGGATAAACAAAAAAAGAACCCCTGCCTGCAGAAAGTTCTCGTTCATGGTCTGAGCTTTCGAAAATCCAGCGCCCTGAGGCACGGTCAGGATGATTTCTCTAACTCGTTCATTCTTTTTTCAAGTTCTTTGACACGATTGTTGCTCGTTAACGAAGTGGTAAAAGCAATAATCGCGAAAGTGAAACCAGACAGGCCAAAAATAAAGCCCATGAGTCCAAAGGCTTCCATGCAATCCCTCCTCTGTTGACCTTAAGCAAGGCTTTTTTCGCTTATTCCTGGACCGATTGTGTGGGAATTATAAAGACACAAGCTTTATTCCACGGAATTGTAGACATTCATTGTACCATTTCCAGTGTCTGGAAGATATCGGTTCGATATTGAAACGGCTGTACTTTTTTAAATGCAGGAACAGCAAATATGTTGAAAAACTACCTCGAATAACATACTTGGATTCGTGTTACCTTCGTTTTTATGAATTTTATTAACCTGGATGAAAAAGCGGAGGATGGCGACTAATGAATAAGCGAAAGGAACTTGAGTTTGTTCATTTGCGACGCATCTGCCATGCAGATGTGGGAGCAGCTGCGTTTCGAACTGTTTCATTAGCGAACAAGAAGCGGCTGAAGCCGTGCCCTGGCAGCTGGCACCGCGACGTCCTGTCGCGCCAGCTGCATGACCCACATCCTGTGGGCCCGAAAGCGTCCACCTGCAGCGAATTCATTAGTTGATCTACATTAGTTTTTCACTTTATTTATTATTAGGAGGAATTCCAATGAATTTTCAATGGGGAAAAGTATTAATCGCGGCATTGTTTGAAGTGGCGTGGGTAGTCGGATTAAAGCATGCGGATTCGCTCGGCGAATGGCTGATAACGGTCGTTGCGATCGGCGTCAGCTTCACGTTGCTGATCGACGCCGGAAACAAATTGCCGGTCGGCACCGTGTATGCGGTATTTGTCGGGCTCGGGACAGCCGGGACGGTCTTGTCCGAAATCGTCTTGTTCAACGAACCTGTCAGTGCCGCAAAATTGGTACTGGTCGGGATACTACTGCTCGGCGTTATCGGATTGAAACTCGTGACACCGGATTCTGCACCTGAAAGGAGTGAAGCGTGATGGCTTGGGTTTCATTGATATTTGCAGGGATTTTTGAAATGGTCGGCGTCGCCATGATCAACAAATGGCATCACGACCGCAAATGGCAGTCACTCGCGATGCTCATCGGCGGCTTTGTCGCGAGCTTCTTATTTTTATCGTTTGCGATGGAAACACTTCCGATGGGAACGGCGTACGCGATTTGGACCGGCATCGGGGCATCCGGCGGTGCGATCATCGGCATGCTGTTCTACAACGAATCAAAAGATTGGCGGCGCATCTTGTTTATCGCGATGGTGCTCGGGTCTGCCGTCGGGTTGAAGCTCGTTTCATAATTAATAATGGCAAAACTCCCCCGCTTCCCCTACTATGAAAACTAGAGATCAATGGCAAAAACATCCTTTTTTGCCACTACACCAAGACTTACACCATCTATTCAAAGGGAGTGGGATGGAATGGATTTCAAGAATGTCACGGTCGCAGGAAGTGGTGTGTTGGGGAGCCAAATCGCTTTTCAGTCTGCGTATCACGGGTTTGACGTTGCGGTATACGATATCACCGAGGAAGCGTTGACTCGCGCAAAAGAACGTTTCGACGTGCTGAAAAAGCATTTCAAGAAAGATTTGAAAGCGACCGATGAAGCGTTGGACGCAGCGTATCATCGCCTGTCTTTCCATACGGATTTAGGGGAGGCCGTAAAGAATGCCGATTTGATGATCGAAGCGGTGCCTGAGGTACTCGATATCAAAAAAGAGTTCTACACGAACTTGGCAAAAGTCGCACCGCAACAGACCGTCTTTGCGACCAACACGTCAACGATGCTGCCGAGCACGTTTGCGGAATATACAGGACGGCCCGAGAAGTTTTTGGCGCTTCATTTCGCTAACGACATCTGGCGCAGCAATACCGCAGAGATCATGGGACACGGTGGCACCGATGAATCGGTCTTCAACGACGTGGTCGAGTTTTCTCAAGCGATTGGCATGGTGGCGCTGCCTCTACACAAAGAACAGCCGGGCTATATTTTGAATACCTTGCTCGTGCCGTTTTTGAATTCGGCGCAGTATTTGGTCGTCAATGGCATTTCGGATCCGCACACTGTCGACAAAACCTGGATGATCGCAACCGGCGCGCCACGAGGACCGTTCGCGATCTTGGATGTTATCGGCATCAATACGCCCTATCACTTGTCCGTCGCCAAAGCCAATGCCGGCGACGCAGAAGCGGCAAAAGTCGCGGACTACCTGAAAACGGAATTTCTCGACAAAGGCCGCATGGGCATCCAAAACGGCAAAGGCTTCTACGATTACCCGAACCCGCGCTATATGGACAAAGATTTTTTAAAAGAATGAGCTAAGACAACCCGCAAATCTGTGCGTGAATAAACACAGGTTTGCGGGTTTTTTGCGTTTTTATTTTCTTGTAGATTAAAGATGCACCCAAACTGAGCCTCTTAGTTTGGTGGTGCTTCTCTATTGTTTAGATCTTGCCTTGATATATGCGCTTGCCGCTATCCAAGTCGATGATTTCTAACTCTTGGCTATGTTTCAGAAAAATGGTCTTGAACTGTTTTTCACCGCTTTCATTCACTAGAAAGAGAATGCGGTTTCCTGGATTGTCTGTGGCTAAATGGTAGGTAAGTGAATCCGTAGTTACTTTCGTTTCGATCGTCGCGTATTCTGCGTAGTTTGCGGCATCTACCGGCCGGCTGAATTCCTCGTCAGGGACAGCTTCTTCATCGGGAGCTTGTGTTAAAAATTCCCCTGATGCGGCGTCGATCATGAACTCATATTCACGGCTAGAACTTTCCACTTCGACTTCGTAAAAACGATTATCTTCTAACGATAACTCCACTTCCTGTACCGTTCCTTCCACTTTAGCGAACACTTCCTGCAAAGCTTCCTCTGCACTTATTTTCGGTTCCTCAGTGGCGTTCAATGCAGACGCCCCTACAACAGACGCGCCGCCAATGCCGCCCGCGATGGCAGTTCCTGCAATGAGTTTCATCCCTAATTTTTTCAAAACGATTCCTCCTTTTTGTTATTACACAATAACAATAACGAACCGAAATGAGCTTCAACTGAGGAGAAGATTAGAATTCGATGAGAATCCCCGCTTTCGTCTTTTACTTGTTTAACTGCTTGTTTCGTGACCCCTTTTACCATTGGATATATGATCTGATCGACACAGCAACAACATCTTCAAAAATTCATTTACTATAGCTTTTGTTAAGGTACGAAAAAAATTGTCTAGCTGGATTCGCCAAACTACAGTACAGTGTTGTGCAGCGACAGGAACAATATTGGGACTGAGAAAAGATAGATTTCAGCAAATACATCGAATATGGTAGAGACAAGGGAGGCCTGAAGGATGTTTTTAGACGAACGAAGCGCTAATTTACTAAAGCTCCTGCAGTATTCATCGATTCCCTCGATGAGTGAAATGGAAGATCAAACAGGGCTGACACGCAGACAGATTCAATACAGTTTGGGTAAGGTCAATGATTGGCTCCAATTTAATAATTATGCCCTTGTGCAGTACAAAAAAGAACTTGGTTATTTTTTGCCCGATCAGATTCCAGAAGATGAAATCAGCGTCAAGCTGACCAAACGGAGTTATGTTTTTTCAGAAAAGGACCGGGAGCAAGTCATTTACTTAATGATCCTGCTGAGCCAAGAATCACTGTCCGTTTTTCATTTCCAATCGGCCACGGGCGTTTCAAGAAACACCGTACTGAATGACCTCCAGCGTTTGAAAGAACTGGCTAGCGGCATGGGATTAACCATCCAATACTCCAAGCAATCCGGTTACATCATTACGGGCGACAGCCGGATCAAACGATTCGTCATCGAGCAGCTGCTGTATGAAGTATTGAACAGCCCAAACAGCCAAATGATTACACAGTGCATCTGGAGTGAATTTGAAGAGCGCATCACGGCGGTGCATCAGAAGTTGGAAACCATCGAAAAGCAGTTGGGCATCATGTTCACGGATGAACGGCTCGATGAACTCGCCTACCTGTTCTTTTCGACCGATCAATTGATCGGTAAAGGAGAAGAGTTGGAGCAAGACCCGAGCTGGCTGCCATTTGCAGAAACTAAAGAATATGCACTGATCGAAGCCATGATCAACACAGCAACGTTCCAATCCAATTGGAGCCAGACGGAAAAACTCTACGCTACCTTGCATCTCGTCAGCATGAACCGGACAAAAGACCGGTCTCCCTTAAGAGATGATCAAGTTTTCCGCGAGCTGTTGCAGCAAGTCACGGAAGAGTTTGAACGGCTGACATTTGTCCATCTTCAAGATAAAGACCAGCTGTACGAGCAGTTGTATGTCCATTTCAAACCGGCTTTTTATCGCATCAAATACGGGTTTCCTCACGTGAATCCGATGATGGAGCGGGTTTCCAAAATTTATCCGGAACTTCATCATTTGACGCGTAAATCCTTGAAGATCCTGGAGAAAGAGCTGGGCATCGAACTGCCGGAAGATGAAGCCGCTTATTTTACGATCTATTTCGGCGGCTGGCTTCAACGGCAAGGCACCCGTTTGGACGACCGGAAAAAAGCGATTGTCGTTTGCCCTCACGGCATCGGCGTCAGCAATATCCTCAACTACACGCTGCGGGAATTGTTTCCGACGATCCTGTTTTTGGATGTCTTGTCTGTCCGGGACACAGCGGAGTATCCACTGGATTATGATTTGGTCTTTTCATCGGTCTACTTGAATACGGAAGCCACTTTATTCGTAGTCCCGCCCATTCTTGAAGAGCGGGACAAGCAGAAACTCAATAAACAAGTGATGCAGGAACTTTACGGTTATACCGTGCCGGACTCGGATGTTGACGGCTTGATGAAGCTCATTTCACAATACGCAACGATCCACGACCCGAAACAATTGGAAAAGGAATTGCAAGCCGCTTTGTATACGCAAGCCGCAGGAACAAACACACATGCAGTAAAGGAGGCAGAAAAACCTGTGCTAGGAGAACTACTGACTACCCAAACTCTTCAATTAAAACAACAAGTCGCCACTTGGCAAGAAGCGATTCAACTGGCTGCCAGCCCGCTCGTCGAATTAGGCACCGTGAAAGAACAATATGTAACGGCGATGATCGAATCGATCGAGAAGAACGGCCCGTACGTGGTCATCACCCCACTGGTCGCCATCCCCCATGCACGCCCTGAAGAAGGAGTGCTGTCCTTATCGATGAGCTTATTGAAGCTTGACCAGGCGGTGGATTTCGCGCCGGATAAACCTGTTCAATTGATCATCGTCTTGGCGGCAGCGGACAGTGACTCGCATCTGCGTGCTTTGATCCAACTGACCACTTTACTGAACGAGCCGGCCAATATTGAAAAAATGCTTGAAGCTACAGACAAAGAACAATTATTGGAGATCATCCAAACATATTCTAAGGAGGAAACAGAATGAAAATCATGGTAGTGTGCGGAAACGGATTAGGAAGCAGCTTTATTATGGAATTGAATGTGAAAAAAGCGTTAAAAGAATTAGGAAAAACAGCGGAAGTCGACCATACCGACCTGACTTCGGCGAAATCGGTGCAGGCTGATATCTTTATCGGAGCTGCCGATATCATGAGCCAACTCGAAGATGGGAAAAGAACCATCATCAACTTAGAGAACATGATGAGCATTCCGGAAATCAAATCCAAACTAGAGCCTCATTTAGCATAAGTCTGGCGTGAAGGGAGAACTGCTATGTTACAGGTAATCATGAACGACATCTTAGGTGAACCAGCCATCCTCATCGGATTGTTTGCGCTCGTGGGGTTATTGCTGCAGCGCAAAAGCAGCGCGGACGTTGTTTCGGGCACATTAAAAACAGTCATGGGCTTTCTCATTATTGGAGCCGGCGCGACAGTACTGATCGGCTCACTGGACATCTTCGGGAAAATGTTCGACTATGCATTCAATGTGCAGGGCGTCATTCCGAACAACGAAGCGATTGTCGCTGCTGCACAAAGCGAGTTCGGAACATCTACTGCCTTGATCATGGTATTCGGGATGATCACCAATATCGTGTTGGCGCGCATCACGCCGTTTAAATTTATCTTCCTGACAGGTCACCATACCTTGTTTATGGCGTGCCTACTCGCTGTCACGTTGTCAGTCGGCGGTCTCGAAGGCGCTCCATTGATCATTGTGGGATCGATTATTTTGGGCTTGTGCATGGTGCTGTTTCCAGCGCTGTTGCAGCCGTATGTGCGGCAGATTACAGGCAGCGACGATTTTGCTGTCGGGCATTTCGGCTCGATTGGCTATTTTGTATCTGCCAATGTCGGCAAATGGGTTGGCGATAAAGAAAAAACAACTGAAGAGATCAAAGTTCCTAAGTCACTGGGCTTTTTGAGAGATACTTCGGTAGCCGTTTCGTTGACAATGGTGTTATTCTTCCTCGTTGTCGCTTTGTTTGCCGGACAGGACTATATTGAAACGACGCTATCAGGCGGTTCGAATTTCTTGGTCTTCTCCTTCATCCAAGCGATCACGTTTGCGGCAGGCGTGTTCATCATCTTGGCGGGTGTTCGAATGCTCATTGCTGAAATCGTCCCTGCTTTCCAAGGGATTGCCGATAAATTGGTGCCGAATACGAAGCCGGCATTGGACGTTCCAACGGTCTTCCCGTTCGCGCCAAATGCTGTCATCATCGGATTCCTATTCAGCTTCCTTGCTGGATTGCTGGCGATGTTCGTCCTACCGGTTCTCGGGTTAAGCGTTATCGTCCCTGGATTGGTTCCGCATTTCTTCACGGGAGCTGCAGCTGGCGTCTTCGGCAACATCACAGGCGGAAGACGTGGTGCCATGGCGGGCGCGTTTGCCAACGGATTGATCATCAGTTTCATCCCGGCCATCCTATTGGTCTTGATGGGCGATATCGGATTCACCGGAACGACTTTCGGCGACTCGGACTTTGGCGTTGTCGGCATCTTGATCTTGAGCATCATGAAGTTGTTAGGTTTCGCATAATCAATAAAAAAACCATTCCAAAATCGACTGATTTTGGAATGGTTTTTTGTGTGCAGTATTATACAGTTGTTTGCCAAATCCTTTGGACATTTCGCGGGTTTACTCCATCAACTCCAAGACCCGTTCTTTCGTCGGAAGTGAAGAAATAGCCCCTTTTTCAGTAACGGCCAGTGCCCCGCTCGCATTCGCAAAAGCCAGCAGCTCTTGGTGATGCTCACTTAATATGGCTTCCAGATTGCCTGGTCCTGCATCCAGACTCAATAATCGGTACAAGAAAGCGCCAGTGAATGCATCTCCCGCCCCTGTCGTATCTTCGACTTTGACTGAATATCCCGCGGATGAGTATTTTTCGTTTTGTACGTACAGATCTGCTCCCTTAGCGCCTTTAGTCAACACCACTGCCAATACCTCCCCTGTGAACAACGAGTTAATGGCTATGGATTCGTCTGCTATGCCTGTGATGAACTCCAGTTCGTCGTCGGATACCTTGACGATATGTGCCTTCGGAATGAATTCCTGGATGGTCTCCCGGCATTGCTTCGGATTGTCCCAAAGCGGCAAGCGCACATTGGGGTCAAAACTGATGATGGCGCCGTGCCTCTTGGCTGCCCCGATCGCTTTCACGTGGGCTTTTTTTATCGGGCTGTCGACTAAATCGACCGAACCGAAATGCAGCACATCGCCTTGCTTGAACCAGTCGGCATCCACTTCTGAGGCTTCAAGAAGCAAATCTGCAGAAGGATTTCTGTAAAACGAAAAGTCCCGCTCCCCGTCTTCCCGCAACGAAACGAAAGCAAGCCCGGTATTCGCTTTTTTTGTCCGTGGAATCTTATCGATTTTCACGCCCGCTTCGGCAAGCCGTTCCAACAGAAAATCACCAAAGGCATCTTGTCCGACTTTGGTGATCAATGAAGCCGTGCCGCCAAACTTTGCGACTGAAGCTGCCACATTGGCAGGCGCTCCCCCTGGCACCCGTGTAAAAGAATCCACATCTTTCAAGGCGATGCCTTTTTGATGGGGAATAAAATCGATCAGTACTTCGCCAATCGAGAACAGATTTCCCATTCGGCACCTCTCCCTTATCTAGCTTTCGCTTCTCAATAGTCCCACTTCACCGCTTTGAACGCAGCCCGGCCGCCTGTCGCAAAAAACCGGATTTCCTGGCTGCGGATATCCGGGAAGATCCGTGCGGTAAACACTTCTTCCCCGTCGTTGACGAAAATCTCCACGGATGATGAATCGACAAACAACTGAAATTTGTAGACGTCCCCGTCCAACTTGCATTTGCGTTCGGTGCCATGCTTGCTGCCGATCACTTTGCCTGATAATGCGCGGTCCATGATGACTTTCCCTTGAACAGCATCGAATTTAATCACCGTTTTTTCTTCCTCACTCGCACGGAATTCAATGCCATATTCCAAGGCATCTCCTCGTTCGAACTCACAGACAAGCTCATACGTGACTCCAGAGAATCCTTCAATCACTTTCTTTTCATCTGACAGTTCCCCTTGCGCTACGGTTTTAGCCTTGCGCAGCGATTGAAGTTCTGGAATTGGCGTCTGGATGATTTTCCCGTCCCGAAGCGTTAATTGCCGGAGGATCGTCAAGCAGTTCGCCCATCCATTGATATCGGTCGGGTACTCAATTTCAGGCAAGCCCATCCAAGCCACCATGAGCCGTCTGCCATGCGGGTCTTTCATCGTATGCGGAGCGTAAAAATCAAATCCGCGGTCCAATTCGATAAAATCCCCGTGAGTCAGTTTGCGCCGCTCTAAATCAATTTTCTCCCCCAGCACATAACCGGCCTGGTAAATATTTTGATACAGATCCCCCTGCGGCTCCAGCCCTTGCGGCGAGAAGATCAAGATGCCCCGGTCATCCATTTCAAAATAATCCGGGCATTCCCACATAAAACCGAAGTTATCCAAGTTGGTGGCCAGTTCTCCCTCGAACTTCCATTCCAATAGATCGGTCGAACTCAGCAGACAAACAGCCCCCGTTTCATCGGTCCGCTGCGCGCCGATGACCGCATAATACCGGTCTTCCACTTTCCATAATTTCGGATCGCGGAAATGCTCGGTATAGCCATCGGGCACTTTATCAAGCACGGATTTTTTCGATTTGATAATATTTCCCTCATCATCCATAAGCGCGATACAGAGATAAGGATGTCTCACAAGATTCTCATCCCGCGTATTGCCGGTATACAGCAAATACAGTTTTCCGTCGTGTTCGACTGCACTTCCCGAATATGCGCCGTGGCTGTCAAAATACTCGTCCGGCTTGATCGCTATGCCGACATTCTCCCAATTGACCAGGTCTTTTGATTTGGTATGGTACCAATACTTCAAGCCGTGAAATGGCCCGAGCGGATGCCATTGATAATACAAATGAAATTCGCCGTTATAAAAACAAAAGCCGTTCGGATCATTGAGAAGCCCGGAAACCGGTTGGATATGAAAAGTTTGCCGCCATGTACAGCTATTGACCCTCAAAATCAAATTGTCTATATCTTCTTGGCTGATCTGATCAAGCCGAATATAACTCTTCCCCCGCGGTAACTCCATTTTTGTCATTTCTCTCATTCTCCTTTTAGGAAAAGCAGAATTTTATATTGACGTATGAATTAAAAAATTCCCTTGCGACCTCCTTTCCCATTAATCAAAATCTCTGGACGGCATCGGTTATACACCACCTAAAACGAAAGCGTTTATTTAAACGAATTATAATATTTTCAGGATATATTTTCAATGAGACTCACTTAAAAAGTCTGATATTTCTGTAAATTTGTGAAAGTAGTGTGTCTTGAGGTTAGTCAGATGACTGAACTGTAGGATGATTTAATTTCATTCAGAATTCCCCACAAAAAAATGGAAGAAAGATGTCGATTTCATCCTTCTTCCTCCGTTGATTTATTGTAGAATTGCGGGTGGTGCTGATAAGTCCTCACATACATAGTTCTTTCTCTTTTTAACAAGCATTTCCATTACTTTAAAATCGGATTTGCCGAAAATTCAATGATTGGAAATTCCGGATTTGCCAAGCCTTCATAATAATCCATGACCGCTTTTTCTTCCCTTGTCAACTTAGTCTTTGAGTTCTTCATGTTTTGAATAGCTGTGTGATCCTGCATATAAACTCCATACCAGTCTTCCTGATCTTCATCATCCAATTCGATTGATACTGTCCTGTATTCTTCTTTCAACAAAGCAAAAGAATCTGCAATTGATTTCTTCGCCGCTTCTTCCCCTGAGCCTTGTGTCATCAGTTTGACTGCAATTAAGCTCTTATTAGCGCCTTCCTGTCTTTCCGTTTCAGTAAAGGCAGGGATGTTGTTTTCGTCTACCCCCATTTCGTCATAAACTGAATTACTGCAGGCAGATAAAAACAGCACAGCTACAAATGAAATAGTAATTAAGCTTTTCTTTTGAATAAACATTAATTCTCCCCCGCACTCTCTAAACTAAAAGCCTTGAAACTGTTCATTAGAACTTTGGCTTTTTCCGTTCTGTTGCTATGCCTTTCTTTTTTACCTACCTTTTTGTGTATATATGATAAACCGTACTAAACCCACTACCGCCTCCATATCCACCTCCGAAATTTAAAGCCTTGGTTTTAAAATCAATTCTGCGATTTCTAAGCTCTTCTAACATAGAAAAGTGTTGATCGACATTTGCCGTTGTATGGTACAACTCCCATTTTGAGAACCAATTAGTAAATATAAATTTCTTCATGGACCTGCCTCCATTCTAGTTTTATAAACCAATTACCCAAAAATTACTTACTCTTATTTTAACAAACAATCTTGTCTCCCTAACACTCGATATGTAGAACAATATATTGCCAGTATGCAGTACTTCAATTATTGCAATATCGGATTTGTCGAAAACTCGATGAGGTTAAATTTCGGACTTCCCAAGCTTTCACAATAATTCATGACCGCTTTTTCTTCCCTCGTTAACTCAGTCGTTAAATTCCTTAAATTTTGAATAGCTATATCATTTAGCCTCTTCTTTAGAAAAAAAATCTATATTCCCCTCCGCTACCCACTGTCTATGGCCTCTAGCCCACACAAGATCTTTCATTTAAATTACGGGTACGGATCGACTTTACTGATAAGGTAGGTATCAATTTCATCCTATAAAAATAAGATTGAATCCTTTTGCTATCTTTTTCATCGCATCCATGTTACCTTTAGTAAGAGTTATTTTTGTTCGGTTCAGATTGAGAATAAATTTTGTTTTTCGTCTAAGGTATTTGAGCAAGGATAGTAACACATTGTGTGGAGATCCACACTAGGAGGCAACAATTATGGAACAAGGTACAGTGAAATGGTTTAATGCAGAAAAAGGTTTTGGTTTTATCGAGCGTGAAGCAGGAGATGACGTATTCGTACATTTCTCAGCTATCCAAAGCGACGGTTTCAAATCTTTAGACGAAGGTCAAACCGTAACATTTGATATCGAAGAAGGACAACGTGGCCTACAAGCTACAAACGTTACAAAAGCTTAATAATAGCTTGAAAAGAGATCCTATACTGTATAGGGTCTCTTTTTTTGTCCTTAAAAACTATCAGAGGGAATCCATTCAAATGCTGCTTCGCCGAGAGCGTAAAATATTGAGTCCCACCATAGCTATCACCGCAAAGCAAAGTAGTAGGCCGATAAAAGTATTCACATAGATTTGAAAAAACAGCCCTAAGACAAGGTTGGTCAGCATTATACTAAATAGCGACCAAAATAATTGCTCATTTCTTTTCATAAAGAAAGTAATAGCTCCAATTGCCAGAGACAGCACAACAATAACCCATATAATCAGATGTCCGATAAAAATCCCCCGCTTCGTATTAGTGACATGCAGAATCAATTAATCCTCATTTATTGACCTGTCTCACCCGACATTTAAGTTAAGAGAGAACCGAAAATCAGTACCAAAGCAATAATCATGGTATTGAGTACAGTAATCACAAAAGCACTTATAGAAACGAGATTGCGTTTGATTTTGTTTAAAATAAACAGAATTGAAAAAACCAAAGTGATGGCTGCTCCAAATAAAATGACATAGATCAGCAAACCGGCTACAACTTCTGACGATGCGTTTGCAATTGGGTCTAGGAAAATCATTAGCAAAGAAACGAGTATGCTTAAAATAAGATAGATAGTATTTACAGTATTTTTAATCTCAATTCCCCCTCGAATTTTCGAGCTTCGTTGTTATCTGCATTATACATTTCTTCCAATTAAAAACATATGATTTCTCAAATTTTTAAAGGAGCTTGAATTTGATCGATTCTAGAAGCGGCAAAATAAGTTCTTAATTACAAATGATATTGATTATTTTCTGTTGGGCATCTTCAGCTTCAGGAACAGGCATAACGACAAACACATGATTCATTTTAGGATACACAAAGGTTTGGATTTCAATTCCTTGCTCCGTTAGTTTTTCGTCCAATTTAACTGCGTCGGGATATATGAGTTCATGTGTTCCGACAAATTGATTAATCTTGCCGAGCCCCGTTAAATCTCCATAAATCGGGCTAATCAAGGGATCTTCTAAACTTTTATCATCAGACCAAATATTAGTGATTACGTCCATTCCCCCGGCCGATAACATCGGATCCTTTTTTTCGTATTTGGGAATAAGGGGATTATCAAGGGTTAGATCGACGGCTGGCGACAACAAAATGATATCCTTCGGTTGAGGCAAATCATCTATCTTTAACAGTTGGGCCAGCCCAAGCGCGATATTTCCTCCGGCTGAATCCCCCATAATTGTTAATTGCTTAGCACTCTCAATTGTCCGAAGCGTCTCTTTGTACAGGCTTAACAATTTCGGATATGTATGCTTGTAATTAAAATGGGGCACTTTGGGATAAATAGGCGCGATGATCTTTGCACCCACTGCCTGTGCAATCTTATCCATCAGCTTCCAATGGAAAGACAAAGGCTGGTTCGTCCACGCTCCGCCGTGCAAATACAGCACCACTTTCTGTTCCCGGGAATTCTGGTCGTTTAAGGTGAACACCTGTATGTCTTCATACATCTCCTCTTTCAACGAGTTGGAAAAGCTCATATTTTCAATCACATACGGTTTGATATTTTCAGTTCCTCTTTGCTGAACGAACTTTGTGGTGTTTTCTACACTGGAAAACCCCTTTTTCGTACCTCGCAAAATTAGGTATTTCTCGAGGATCCGACTCCTTACAGACCGTTTTTCTCCATAAGTTTGGATAACCATTTACTAGCCCCTCTCTACACTGCTTGATGACTCGCTAATATGCTCTTTACTTTCTGCTTCCTGAATCTATAAATAGTCAATCTTGATAAGTTATTCTACCTCTATCAAGAAAGCATAATTTCCATCACCCTGATTCCAGTCAGCTATTACATGGTATACATATACGCCACTTTCATTTGGCACTTTAATTCTTTTATTATTTACCTCAACCATTTTCGAATTATGTTCATCGAGCCATTGCTCTAATCTTAGATTTTCCGGTTGGTACCCTATCGGAAATTCAATTTCAATTTCGTCATTTTTGGACACTATAGATGGGGCATGTGATTCTGTCATGTCGATTGGAGAAGTATGAATGGTATCTACACACTGCGCAAGCAACATGGCATCCCAGCAATATGACCCTTGTGTTGTAGGAATTCCCCTCTCTCCTACTGAAATTTTCGGAGTCGGCGGTTCTAAACGAAATGGTTTAACAATAACTATTGCTATGATTAGAATCCCAACAACTATAAACACTGACCTTTTTTTCATATATCTCGTCCCCCTTTTGTACAATAATAGACGTTTATATTTTTACAAAGTAGCAGCATTCACTTTAACTTGAAAATTTCACCATCGACAAAACCGTTCTTATAACTACACGTTCCTAGTTGAAAAGGGATAGAAGTTATTGAACCAATCTTATTTTCTATCTGTTTTCATTTAAGAACTTTTGATGATTCCTCAACTGTAAATTCTGTTTGTAATATTTTCCTGATTCAAGCCTAACAAGGTATTTCAAAAAAGTTGAACATAATTTTTCACACTGGCAAAAGGACTCCCAATCATTTGGAAGTCCTTTGTGCTCTTTTTAATACTTTCACCGTTGATACTTACATTTCTCCACTAAATATAAAAGATAGGCAAAGAATATATAAAATACCTAATGGAACAGATAATAAAGAAATATATTTAATGAACCCTTTTTCTTTTTTAACGAAAGCAATTATTCCAAGTACTACACCTGCTATATAAATAGCGAAACCAATGGGTATGGCTAGCATCGACCACTTCCCAAAAGTCATATTGATAGGTGGAAAAATCATGTATGCAATAAAGATTCCTATGACCACTAAAAAGAGTGAATACTTGCTGTATTTTCTATTCATTTTTATGTCCTCATTCCGTCAGTAAAATAACAAATATGCTTATTCTACGAACCTAAAAAACTTTGTCTTGTCATAGGATACGTTCAAATATTCGTGGAAGTATCTTTTAATAAATAAAGGAAAGGAAGAAACACATAGCTAAAGCCCTTCCAATAAGTAGTCATATATAAACTGAGAAGGAGATTCAAAACCGGCTAGATTGCATTCAACTCTTTCCATTCGCGAATGTCCGTGAAATGTTCAGCCAAGCGGTTCGCTTGGTCTGTGACACTTTCGGGATAACCCAGAATTTCCAATAGCTTAATAGCGTTCCTTGTTTCAGAAGATCCTTCATGGATTTTATAATCGAACAGCACTTCACCATTCTCGATCGACTCCCTGAAATGATAATTGGTATACACATTCCCCGCAATTTCCGTCAATTCAATATCGTGCGAAGCAATAATGTTCATGCCTTTATTGACCGACAGCCATTCCATGATAGCTGCTGATGCGGAAATTCGTTCAACTGTATTAGTTCCTTTTAGAATCTCATCAACGAAAGAAATAACAGGTTTCTTTGCCTTACACAACTGGACAATTCGTTTCAGCGACTTTATTTCTGCAATAAAATAACTGTCCCCATCCAGTACGTTGTCTTGGATCGCCATCGAGGTCACGATATAACTAGGTTTCATGGTCCAATTTTTAGCCAATACCGTATGTATTGTTTGTGCCAAAATCGCATTGATGGCAACCGCTTTGATATAGGTCGATTTTCCGGAAGCGTTAGATCCTGTAATCAATACGGTCTTACCTATTGTAGAAGAATTCGTTACCGGTTTATCTAGAAGTGGGTGGGCCATGTCTTCAAACGACAACTCTTCTTTGTCGACAAACTGAGGCAAGGTATAAAAAGAAAGTGACTTTCGATAAAAAGCGATCGCAATCGCGGCATCCAGTTCGCCAATCGATTCCCATAATTGTCGATAGGCGTTCTGATGCGTGACGATCGCTTTCACGATTTGATTATAGGAAATAAAGTCGAGTAAAAAAACAATCCGGAAGTATTCAAAGAAAACATCAAAATCGCCACCGGTATTTGTTCCAATGGATAAGACCTTGCCAAAGAAAGAAACTTTTTTCAGACCTTTCCCTTCTTTTTTAAAAATATCACCAAACACCGAAAATCGAGGATGACGTATCGAAGTCAAACTCCTCCCTGTATTCACGATGGCAGCTACGTATGTAATAGAATGCAAATCATTTTCCAGCATCTTTTTATTACGGTAATAGATCACAGCGTTTATAACTAGCGAGCTTGCCAAACTGACGATTCCCACCTTTAAACTAAAGGACATCAACAGCACTGAGAAAATGGGCAAACATGCAAGAAGCACGTACATGTATGCGAACTTGATTTTGTGGTCGCTGAAATTGTAAAAGTAGGAGGAAGTGTCCGCATAATTGCGTTTTCCAAGACTGGATAAAATAAGAAGGACTTTTTCTCTTAATCCATCATCCTTCGCCATGAGAGTATAAAGTTCTTCTTTGGACTGAAGGCCATCAAGCTTCGGATCAATGTCCCGTAATTGGTTGAATAAATATTCTGAGCCCACACTGGTTTGGGTGTAATTCATCTTATTAAACACCTGATCCATCCCTAAGTCGTCCCAGGTGATTTGATCGACCCCTGCATAAAATTCTGAACGCTCTTTATTGTTTCTCCAATAGGATGACACGGATTGAACATCTTCTTTTATCGCAATATATGTTTCAGTTTCCCACTCTTGCCGGATTTTCTTAAGTTTCCGCCGATTTCTCGTTAAAAGTTGATAAGTAATGAGACAGACGACAAATAACCCCATTAATATAAACGGACTTTCCATTTCAGCACCTCTTCCTCCTAATTTATACGGCTTTTCTTCCAGAAAGTTTCAATAGGAGAGGTATAAATTTCCATAATTCATCCATATTCATGCAGTAGTAAGAATCTTTCATAAAAGTACACTGAAAACAAAAAAGAGAAGGTGCTCATGGCCAGCACCTTCTCAAACGTTCTTAAATTTAGTTTTGTGGACTTCCGTTTAATCCAAAGTATAACCTTCCGATGACCGTGTGATATGTAAACTCCTACCCATTCAGAAATACGATCTCAAAACCTTAGATTATAGCCTTTTGAATGTAACTTAATTGCCATTAAATTTCATTCAGAATTAAGAAAGAGCTTTCACTAAATCCCTCTTTTTTGAAAAAATGAAACTTTAAAGGAAGTTGATTAGTATAGTTAGTGTAACTAATTGAACAATAAGGAGGCGACTTCATGTATGGTGTTGAATCTTCTTTTTCGCTAGCTTTACTTCTCATAGTTGCCATTTTCCTCGTAATGCTAGCCTTATTTAATGCCATCATGCGAAAGTGGTTAAGAGTCGAAAAACCAAAAGCATTCTCCAATAACCATGTAAATGATAAGCACAAGAAAATCGATTGGAGCATCCGAATTTTCGGTATCACTATGATGGTAGCAGGATATTTTATTAATGTGACGAGGCTTCCTCAAGAACCTTACTTGCTCCTGGAACCATGGTTTTTGTTGTTGGTATTCCTCTTTGCCACCGAAATCGTAAGAGCAATCATGGAACGCAAATATGCGAAGAATCCTAATGCCTATCTTTATACAATCAGCCAACTGGTTTTTCTACTTATATTTCTCGTCTCATTATTTACAACTGATTTTTTTGGTTTTTTATAACCAATATAACTAACCCTTCTACTGGAATGCGAATGTAACTTAATTGCTATTAAGTTATATTCAAACTGAGCAGAAGAACTCCTTAGGATTTTTTTAGAGAAATGAAATTTGTATGGAGAAAAAAGGTATATGTAATACTGAGTGAAATATTAAAAATTAAACTACATAAAATTTCATAATTGGATTAAGGAGATTAAAAAATGAAAAGTTACTTAATCTATATTTTTCTAATAATCGTAATTACTATAGCTGCCATTGATACCTAAGGGCAGACCGACAAAACTATCATGTACGGCATAGCTCTTGTAAGCACAATAGTTTTAATAATTATAAAAGCAACAGAGAAAGAAGAAGGAGAGTAGCAATTGCTACTTTCCTTCTTTTAAATAATCAACTATCCATAGTTGATTATTTCCTTGCTTAATTCTAAGCGGTTAATGAAAAAGACAAACAAGAGAATCTCTTATCTACTCTTTTGAATGTAACTTAATTCACATTAAGTTACATTCACATTAGATGAAAACCTTAATCAAGATAATAAGAATCCAAGATATTGTAGAAGATAGGAATTAAAAAAGCACCTGCAATACAAATAAGGGCCGCTATTTTCGCTTGTTTTCGCAGGCGATCCTCATCGCTTTTTAAGTACTCGAAAAAGTTAAAAGTAAAATAAAAGCCAATAATAAGCAAAACCACTGATAAAATTTCCAACCACCTCTGTGTTTCTAGTAATCCTAAATTAAACAATTAAATTTCCTCTTTTCACTTTTAGATTTAATTTTTATTTTAGCTAAATTGAATGTAACTTAACTGCACTTAAGTTACATTCACACCCTCAACTTTATTGTCTATTTCCCAACTAACTCCGCTGTCCACTCTTTGAACCAATCGGGTGGTAATTTCAATTTGGTGAGGTCCATTTTCATAAGCTGTTCACGTGAATAAAACTCGTACCAATATAAATCCCATTGTGCTTCAATATCCCGTGCAATACCAAAAGCTACTTGATCCTGGTCGTCTAAATCTTCTTCATCCCAAGCCATCGTTAAATTATCGCACCACATAAAAAAATCAACTTGAGGAAATTTGTTTTCTTTCTTGCAAATCGTATCTAAAAGAGTCTTAAGATTTTCATATGAATAGGGACGATTGATGCTGGTCTTATTCAAATTCCACTCCACAACAAAGTCCTCCTCTTTTAATACGGTTCATCAGCAGAAATTTTAATGATTTTCATTTTTTACTAATAATACCATATTGGAAAGTGGAGAATTATAATCGAAAGAAAATTTATCAGAAAATAACCGTTCGTAAAAGTACACCTTTACGAACGGCCTTGAATTTTCTTATATTTTTTTGAACACTTATGACTCTCCGCTATTCTACAGTTTAGCAACTTATTTTAGCTTGAAATCCAAGCGGCTGTGGCCGAGAAGTTTTCCCCCGTCCCGCCATAAGTATTGAATTGAGTATTGGTTTCCAAGGTCTTGTTCGGCAACTTCAATGGTTATTGAAGAACTGTCAGATGAGACAATTTCTTCACTTACTTCTTCTTCGCCGCTGTCTAACTCAATCAACCTAACTTCGCTCGGCTTCGGCTCCATCATTTCCCAGTCGATTACAATGCTGTCGCCCACTTCTGCATCTCCAGAATGAACGTCAGACACCTCATAGCCCCTATCAGGAGTGCAATTGTTCCAACATACTTGAGAATAGGCGTGATCGAACGTCTCACCATTTGACTCAGCGGAACCTATTTTTGTAATCGAAGGCATTTCCATATATGTGTACTTTGGCAGCTGTCCGGCATTCTGTCCTGGTGCTTCTTCGATAACGATATTCCCTACATATTGAGCTTCATCAGCTCGATTGATGAACTCCACTTCTAAAACATAATTCCCTTCGTTTTGCGGAAAGCGAAATTCTCTCGAATCGTTAAGTTCAAGCTTCATTTCTTCTCCGTCTTTCCATAAGGCCGCCGTAATTGTCGGATCGGTCCAAATGTCTCCGCCGTTCTCTTCATTCTCCTTGAAATCAAAAGAAGCCGGCTGGTTTGGCGAGACCGTAGTGACTTCCTGGGATAAACCAAAATCTTCGATATCATCTATCGTTTCCGTGACTTCTCCAGTCGATGAACTCCAACTGATATTGGCTTGTGTTAAAGACATAGGTTGTCCCCGCAAACTATCATCTGCCAGTAAATAGGCTCTTGGAACACCAACGTCATAATCCTCGGCTAAACATCCTGCCAGCATAAGAATTGACAGCAGTACAGAAACGAGTATCAACACTTTTTTCACATAAAGCCACTCCTTGCATGGTTTGAACTGACAATCTCCCTGTCTCTCGGTTATGAAGAATTGAATAATGAATGAGCCTATGCACTACAGGTTTTCGCATGGCTAAAATTTTGAGCTCTTCAACGATTTAAAAATTCTTCCTTAACGATTTGTTTGAAATACGGTTTAAAATCCACTTGGACACTGATCACCGTTTCTTCATTTTCCGTAATCAGCAAAACGCTTGAGCGATCATTTTGGTCAGCGAGAATTTTGAATTTATTGACTTTCTTCAAGTCCAATAAAGAAAGCATTTTCCCTGAATCGCTTTTGCTCACTTGAATAAGAACCTCTTCCGAAGCTGGAGAAATATGCACTACAAAATCCTCTTCCCCGTTAGTGAATCGGTAGACCGCTTCTTTGTAATACATCGGCATTTCTTCCGTATCATCAGACAGCACCGGCTCACTTTCGAATAAAGACAGCAGTTCCAGTTCAGTTGGAAAATCCGACATATTATTCATCTCTATTCACTATCCGGTCGATATCTACCCATTCGTAAGCAAGTTCGGGTATTTGTTTGCCGGCGATTTTTATGTGTTTTTCGTCGATGACTTTGCCGCCCAACTTTTCATAAAAGCCGCTGGATTGATTCTCCTTGAGCACCCAAACAAGCATGGACTGAATGTCACGGTCCAACAACTCCTTGCTTATTGCCTGCATCAGCAGTTTTCCGACACCTTGTCCTTGATAGGCTTTCAGGATATAGATGGAATACACTTCTCCTTCTATGTCCGGGTAGTCACCGGACCGTTCCTTGCCGCCGTCTGCAAAGCCGATGACTTCTCCCGCTTCATTTTCTGCAACGAACGCTGTGGAATGCTGCAAGTTGCGCTCCCATTGCTTCTCTCTTTCAAGGTATTTCAGCCCATCCAAATATTCATCTGGGACAATATTGCGGTAAGTGGTAATCCAACTGTCTACATGGACTTTTGCAATTCCTTGGGCGTCCGAAACTCTCGCTCTTCTAATCATCATCCACTCACCCTTTCGGCGTAAACTTCATCACTGCGTTGAACAGGTCGGAAGTCGATTCCTGGAATCCCCGCTCCTCGCTCTTGAAGCTGTCGAGTAATGTATAGCCGAAGACAAGACCGGCGATGGTTTGTGCTGTGGTGCTGCTAAAAAGAAGCGTGTTAATTTGAACATATATTTCATCAGAAAAAATTAGGTTTTCGATAGGCAATAAAGGCAAAATGGATAAAGCTAATACAATGAATGCCGGCACGCCAACCGCCAAGAATTTACTCCAATCGAATCCACCAATCCGGCTTTCTTTTCTTTCCAGCATGAATTTGGGCGTACGTAATAATAAGCCGATGATGATTGGAAAAATAACTATGTAAATCCAAAGTGGCCTTGGCTCAAATTCTGAAGCTGCCTTTTCACTCAATAGTTGTTGAAGCTGTAATCCTGCATACACAATAAAGATGATGGCGATGCTCCAGATGAAGTAATAGAAAAATCTTTTCATTTTCTTTTCCTCCTTAAATTAATTAGTTGGTATATATACTGTTAAAAATGGAAAAGCGTTTCGTTTTATTTCTAATCAAATGAATGCCAGCATAAAAATAAAAATGACAGCAATCGGAAAAATAATGAACAGCCAGTTCAACGCCTGGAGAATCCATACACCTGATGGTTTCGGGCCTTCCGTCTTTCGGATATAGAGAAATGAAACGAGTCCAAAAACCGGCGTCATTAATTGCATGCCGCCGCCATAATTCGGGGGCGATGCGTCTAGTAACTCTTCCATCAGAAAAGAAAACAGCACGAGGTTGATGGCGAGCAACACGAGTGGAATCGACAGATGAAATTGTTTCGTAGTGTTCTTCATTCTCTTCCTCCTTTAAACGATTCCTTACTTAAATATATCTATCCGACTAATAATTCCCATATTTTCACTCTAACACACTAAGCTTTTGCAGCGGTTCGTTTTTTACAGAGAAAAACAGCGGGTATCCCTAGGGATTATCCGCTGTTTGGCTTTTAATTCTTCAATTGCTGGTCCAATTGTTCCCGTACAATCTCGCCGACTGCACCGGTGCCGCCAAAAATTGAGTACGCTTCATAAGCATTCAATTGTTCGGCTGTCGCATCTGGAATCACTTGTTCTTTTACCAACAAAATCGGCGCATCGTTTTTCGCTGCCAGAACCGATCCTGCCAGTGCATCCGGGAAATTCGATCCCGTTGCGATAAAGGCTTTTTCTGTGCCCATCATAAGTTTGTTATTTACTTCTAATCCTGTTTCATAACGGTTCTTGCCCCCGTAGCGAACAGGATTTGGCAATGAATTGAATACTGCTTCTGCCACGGCACCGGTGCTGCCGATGACATGCGTTTTCGACGTCGACTTGAGTGCAGCTGCCGTTTCAGCAGGTAGTTTATCTGTACGTGTCAGTAAGATAGGAATACCGTTTTTCGCTGCATATGCCGATACAGACAATACGTCAGGGAAGTTCAATCCATAGGCAATCACTGCTTCTGCAGAATCAAGGCGTTCGGCAATCAAAGCGGCCGTATCAAAACGGTTTTTGCCGCCAATTCGCTCTGTGATAATGCCCATTTGTTTCACTTCTTCTTCAACCTCTAAAGAAACTGCGCCTTTGCTGCCAAGGATAATTACCTTTTTAGCGCCAAGCCGTTTAATTTCTGCTTTCGTTTCATCTGTTAAATTTCCTGTACGCGTCAATAGGATCGGAGCATCTTCTTGGAATGCCAATGGCCCGCCCGCTAATGCATCCGGGAAATCACCCGCAGTTGCAAGTACGACGGTATCAGCTGTTTCCCAACCTTCTTTGGAAATGGCGATGGCTGTGCCATAACGGCTCTTCCCGGAAATTCGCGTCGTTTCTTCCGGTGCAGCTTTCTCTACTAGTACGCTCGCTTTTCCACTTATATTTCCTGCTTGATCTGCTACGGTCACTTCCAGTTTCGTATCGACTGGTTGTGGATCGATCGCAATTCGGTAAGTCCCCTCTTCCGTAGCTATTCCGCTCGCAATAACTTTTGAATCTTTCGATACCGACACTTTGCCGAGTGCTTCTGCAGAACCTGTAATTTCAGTTGTCTTATGCGTCACTGGGTTTACAGATGGGATTTCAGGAGCGGTTACGTCTGAAATTATTATTTCTGTCGCTTCACTTGTATTTCCGGCTGTATCAGTCGCCGTGATTATCAACTTAGTTCCTGCTTTTTGTTTTGCAATGCTTACTTCGAAATTTCCCTCTTTGTCTGTAATACTCTTGGCAAGTTCTTTTGATCCAGTTTTCACCGAAACATTCGACCCTGCTTCTGCAGTTCCAGACACAGTAGTTGATTTGTCAGTGACCTCTTCTACTGAAGGGGCAGATGGAGCAGTGCCATCCTGAACTGTTACCATCGTTGCTTCACTTACGTTTCCTGCTTTATCAGTGGCGGTTACGTTCAACTCTGTTCCAGCCGTCTGTTTAGCAATAGAGACCGCATAATTTCCTTGTGCATCAGCTGTAGCTGTCCCGATTTCCGCCGATCCTTGATTTACGCTAATTGAAGATCCTGCTTCTACAGTTCCTTTTACTGAAACCATTTTATCCGTTACTTTTTCTACAGTTGGCGCTTTGGGAGCAGTCATATCAACAACAGTAATGCTGAGTGCTTCACTAGCGTTTCCAGCTGCATCTGTGGCGATGACCGTTAGCTTATCGCCTGCTTGCTGTTTTGTTATCGCTATGGAGAAGTTTCCTGATTCATCAGCTGAGCCTTCTCCAATTGTGTTGTCCCCGAGTTTAATTGCGATTGCAGCACCCGCTTCTGCTGTTCCATTGATCATCGTGTCTTTATCGGAAACCGTTTCTGCCTTTGGCGTTTCAGGAGCTGTTTTGTCTTCGACTGTGATGATGGCCTTTTCGCTGACAATACCTGCTTCATTGCTTGTGGATATCGATAATTCAGTACCCGCTTTTTGAGCTGGGATTTCAATCGCGAAGTTACCATCTGAACTCACTTTGCCTGAAGCGATTTCTTCCTCGCCTGCGGCAATCAAAATAGTAGTGCCTACAGCCGCTTGTCCGGTTACAGAAGTCGATTTATCATTAATCGGCTCTACTACCGGTTTCGAAAGCAAAGTGGTGCCGCTAGCTTTAACGGTCTCGCCGACATTGTCATTGAAATCAGCCGCTGCGATGGCAACATCATATGACGTACCTTCTTCAAGCCCAATGAACGTATAGTCAAGCGTATCGGCAGAGACTGCTTCTACGAATTCACCGTTCAAATAGAGTTCATATCCGTTAAGGTCTTGCTCGGAGTTCGCATTCCATGATACTTGGAGTTCAGTCGCTGTTGTTTTTGAAACGGAGAAGTTTTGAACTTCCGCTGGTGCTACAACATCTGTCACTGAGATTTGCTTTTTCATATTATTTCCGAAAACATCCCGCAAATTGAAGCTGATTCCGTCGGAAGTTACCGGATCTGCAGTGGCCGTGAACGAACCATCCGCTTCAAGCGACACTGGGTTTCCTTGCATCGTCACATCCAAGAACGGCAAAGTTTTCCCTTTAATTACGGCTGTATCCATGTCGTTCGTCAGATCTTCGCTGTGGATATCAAAAGGAACCGGGTACGCTTGGTTCGATACACTAGTCGAGCGAATCGAGTTCACCCCACCAATGACTCTTACTGCTCCAGGAGCTGCATAGGAAGTCGAACCATACGTCACGGTTTTCGCATTCAACGTGCCGCCGATGCTGAGACCGCCGTGCGTGATAAGCGTCCCGTAAACATACACATCTCCTGTGATGGTCACATCATCCGCAATCGTAATTGTCGAATTTGGACCGATGTAGAGATCTTTATCGATGGTTTTGTTGATCCATGCTTCATTTTTTGTAGTTACTGCATATGGGAGTGCAGGATCGTTGATTGATGGGTTTTCTAGGTCGCTTTCACCACGTTTTACTATAAAGTTTAAGTTTTCACTTACTCCTATGAAATCTTGTGTATAGTACAATTCTAGATTCGATGCATTGTCATGTGCGGCAATGTAATGGAAGGTCCATTGACCGACCTCATCGTTAAATTCAATTTGATAGGAACCTTCGAATAAACCAGTTTCTGGGTTGAGGTTTAAGTCAATACTTATATTTCGATTGGCTGACGGAGAATTGAACCTTGCACTTACACGCCTTACTCCCGAAATATCGTCTACTACCGAAGCCTTTACCATCACTTCTTCCCCAATAGAAACCTCTTTTGAACTAACCTCTAAAAATTCTACTTTGGGAGGTGTCCCGTCCCCGTCTTCATTTAACACTGTATAATCTAAGGAATTCTGAAAACTTCCCGAGTAGTACAACTCCAAGTTAGAGGCATTATCATGTGCGGCAATATAATGGAAAATCCATTGACCACCTTCATCGTTCTCCTGAATTTGATATGACCCTTCAAACAAGCCTGTTGTTGGGTTTTCAGTTAAATCGATGCTAATACTCCGATTATCTGATGGAGAATTAAACCTCGCACTGACACGTCTAATCCCAGAAATATCATCAACTACCTCAGCACTTACCTTTATTTTCTCTCCAACGTTCACTTCCTTCGGACTTACCTCCATAGAAACTACTTTTGGAGGTGTTCCATCTCCGCCTGCATTTAGCACTATGTAATCTAAGGAATTCTGAAAGCTACTCGAGTAGTACAACTCCAAGTTAGAGGCATTATCATGTGCGGCAATATAATGGAAAGTCCATTGACCACCTTCATCGTTCTCCTGAATTTGATATGACCCTTCAAACAAGCCTGTTATTGGGTTTTCAGCTAAATCGATGCTAATACTCCGATTATCTGATGGAGAATTAAACCTTGCACTGACACGTCTAACCCCAGAAATGTCATCAACTACCTCAGCGCTTACCTTTATTTTCTCTCCGACGTTCACTTCTTTTGGACTTACATCTATAGAAACTACCTTAGGTGGAAGTCCATCGCCGCCATCCGCAAACACCGGAACCATCCCAGAAACTAACTGGAACATCATTAAAATCACTGTAAATATTACTGCTCTCTTCATCAAACTAGACCTTCTTACCATTAATTGTTGACCACCAATCCTATGTATTTAGATATGTACCACAGTCCATTATATAACGTACTGAGTGTGTGTATACAAAAAATCACTAATTATGTAAATTTTTTATATATAATTTTTCAATCAACCTTAAACATTAATGATTCAGATTACACAGTAGAAAATTTATAATTACTAAACAAAAAGAACCCCAAATGCGCGCCGTCTTACTGGCACTCATTTGGGGTTCGCTGCATGTCTCTATTATCATCCTTCAAACAAAGGACTGACTGGCTTTTCATTGTGCACGTGCTCGATTGCTTCTGCAAGCAATGGCGCGATAGATAGGATAGTGATTTTCGGGATGCGTTTTTCTTTCGGCACATGGATTGTGTTAGTGACCACGAGTTCCGTCAACGCGGAGTTTTGGATGCGTTGAACGGAATCGCCGGACAACACGGCATGCGTACAGCAAGCGTAGACAGCTTTCGCGCCATTTTCCACGAGTAGGTTCGCTGCGTCTGAAATAGTCTTCGCTGTATCGACGATGTCGACGATGATAACTGCGTTTTTGCCTTTGATGTCTCCGACGATGTTCATCGTCTCAGCTTCGCCTGGCATTTTGCGCTTGTCGATAAAGCCGATTGGGACGTCCAAGCGATCCGCAAGTCTGCGCGCTCTGGTCAATCCGCCATTGTCCGGTGCTACGACAATGGCATCTTCGAGGTTTTTATTGATGAAATGCTGCGATAACTCGGTAATGCCGAGCAGTTGGTCAACCGGGATATTGAAGAAGCCTTGTACTTGCGGTGCGTGGAAATCCATCGTGATAACGTGGTCCACACCCGCTTTTACCAGCATGTTCGCCACGAGTTTCGCCGTGATCGGTTCACGTGAACTCGCTTTCCGGTCTTGACGCGCGTAGCCGTAATATGGAATGACCGCTGTGATGGAGTCTGCCGATGCCCGCTTCAAGGCGTCGATCATGATCAATAATTCCATGACGTGTTCGTGTCCTGGCTGCGAAGTCGATTGGACGACATAAACTTCCGCACCACGCACGCTTTCTTCGATATGGATTTGAATTTCCCCATCGCTAAAATGGGTGATGGAGTTCTTGCCCAGCTCACAGCCGAGATGATCCGCGATCTCCTGAGCCAGTTCCTGATTTGAATTCAACGAAAATAGCTTGAAATTGTCTCTTAATTGATAAGCCACCGTTCAACTCCCCTTTCAGCAAATTATAAATTCGTAAATTGATAGCTGACTGTTTCCCATGAAATTTCTGTTCATGCGGCTTGTATCAGTTGATTTCATGATAGCTCTTTCTCGGCGCAAATGCCACCAAAGATGGAGAATCGCGCCCTTGTTCACAGGCTTAGTAGAAAATCTGCCACAATATCGAGATTCCAAATTAAAAGGATCAATCCGATTAAAGAAGCTGCCATCAGCAAGCTGCTCAAACGAAAAGCGGCGAGTTGCAATCTTTCCGAGAAAAATTTCTCGCTGCACCAAAACAGGAAACTGAACAAGAACCCTACAACGAAAAAAGGGCCATCTCCATACGAAAACACTTCTTTCAACTCTTGTTTCTCCCTATTTTTTATCGGCTTAATGGCCACATATATATTTTGAATTGCGATGCCGCCCAGTAAAATTGTCAGTATATAAACGGCCCATTGCGGCAAGTTCAGTCCCCCTTGTTTATTCAAATTGATGGCACATATTTTGACGGCCTTGATATTCTCTTCAACTTTCGATCAGTATAGCTGCCAACCCCTGTTCAATTCTCTCCAAAACGTCTACATATCCGATTGTTAAAAGTAGAAAAGGGACAAAGAAAACCAAAGCAATGCTCAAGATTCTTAGCGTCTTGCTTATTTTCAAAAAGTCGAGGCGCTTGTGCTCGAGCAAGAAGAATATGCTCATTGGGATGAGTGCCGAAAACAGCGTTAAGAAGCTTTGCAGCTTGCGAATATTGGCTTGCAACAAGCTCATTAGCAGCCAATCACTTGTTTCATAATCCTCAACATTTACGGTCACCGAACTTTTCTCCAAACTCCCTTGTGTGACTACTATCCCTTCGCTCTTCTCTTCATAACTGACCGCTCCTGGAAAGATATTCAGGTAAGCAATCAAATAGAAAGAAATACCGATCAATAAGAAGTACGCCAGTAATGTAACAGTGTCTTTTTCTTTCGAATTGTGTTGAGCCATATGCCCTCCTATTGTTTCTGATTAGTAACCTATAATCCATTTTTGAAGATTGATTTATTATACAGTGCTTGAATATTCTGCTTGTTTGAAACCATTTCCCCATTATACCGTACAGTATGTTAAAGGAATTAACATTTTTTTCAAAAAACCACTTGGAGGTTCTTATGAAAAACATACTCACCGTCTCATTTACCATGCTGGTACTCGTACTTGGCAATTGGCTTGTAAGCTTTTTCATGCCGCTCGGGTTTTTGGACATCGCCATCCCGTTCGCAGGGCTCGCGGTCGTCATCGTGTTCTTTTTTAAATCGAGAGGCGGGATGGCCAGCCGCCAGTTGGACATGTCGATTCAAGGAGCGACCGGCATCCGGATGGAGCAGAGCGCGCCTGTCTCCAATCGTTCCTATATTTTGATCGGCTCGATTTTGTATTTGGTGCTGATGGTCGGGATTACGTTTTTCGCCTACCGTGACTATTTTTTTAACTAAGTGCGGCTCATTATCATGTTGATTAAGGGGGGCGAATATGAAAAGGCTTTGGACGATTTTGACGAAATTTCTATTTGGCGTGATCGGCATTATTTTAATCAGTGCGGCTCCAGCTTTATTTAATGGTAGTTCTTTTTTGGATTTCCGTTCTTACGGAAATGCTTTGCAACTGATCTTCACCGGGTTTACGACTCCTTCTGAGTGGACCTTGAGTTACCGCATTCCGGGTTCTCTTGAGACGATTCCGGTATCCTTCGAGAAGTTCTTAAGCGGCCCTTATATGTATTCAATGTCCATTTTCCTCATGGCACTGGCATTAGCTTTCGTTTCAGCCTTTATTCTTTCCTTTGCCGTGTTGTTGTCGAAAGGCGCCTTGAAGCGCTCGATGCTGGAAATCATTAAGGTCCTTCAGTCTTTCCCTGATTTTGCCTACATATTCTTGATCCAAATTGGCGTCATCGCCATTTTTCAACAGACCGGTTTTTTGCTTCTGAGCTTTTACAGCCTAGGCGGCGAGGAGATTTACTTGGCGCCCGTCGTGTGTTTATCGGTCGTGCCCGCGGTATTGTTTTTGAAGCTGTTTATTTTATTGTACGAAGAAGAACAGCGATACCCTTATGTGGAACTCGCACGTTCCAAAGGGCTGAGCCATTTTGAGGTTCTATGGAAGCATTGCACGTCCAATGTATTGAGAAGCGTGTTCTATCAATCCAAATCGATTGTATGGCTGGCGCTTTCTGCACTATTGATCATCGAGCATTTATTCGGAGTCGAAGGCATTCTGTATTATTTGCGCAATGATTTCAGCGCGAAAGGCATTGCGTTCATTTTATTGAGCGTATTCATTCCGTTCTTCATTTTCTATGCGCTAGTGGAATTATGGCTCGGGAAATACGAGATCGAGCGAAATGCGGTATTTAGCAAATTCAATTTGCGCCTCTTCGACTTAAATGAAATCCAGGCTAGCCTTCGCTCGCTTTTTGCAAAACAACAATCTGCTTCGATGCGCACAGCATCTTATAAGAATCCGCGTATCTTCATTCCTGCATTTATTGTGCTCGGCCTGTTAACGGCGAGCATCCTTTATGGCGTATTCACAGGCGATGCCATCGCACAAACGAATTATGTGTACGACGAAGAAGGCAGCATTGAAAGCAGCGCGCCGCATTCACCTTCCGCAGAGATCCTGTTCGGTACAGACCCATACGGCTATTCGATCGCCCAGCAATTAATGGTCGGCATGAAATACACCATTGTCTTGAGTCTATTGATTGCCAGCTTGCGCATCGTCTTCGGCTATCTACTCGGCCTGGTCTACACCTTTTTCTTTACCGACAAGCTGCGGCATTTCGTTAATTCGATCGCAGAAGGCATGCATTTTTTGCCGCTGACGTTAATGACTTATATTTTATTGCTGCCAGTCCTGATCAGTTACGGACAATGGGAGCTGAGTTTAACGGAGCGTCTGCTCTTCCAAGTGTTGATCATGTCACTCGTCGTCTTGCCGATCACGACAAGCGCCATCGGGAATGAAATGAACGACACCTTGAAAAAAGAGTATGTCATCAGTTCGGTCTTGATGGGCGGGTCGATGAGCTGGATCCTCTCGAAGCATATCCAGCCGGAGCTATGGCCGAAACTCGTGTTGATGTGGGTGCAGCACATCATTCAAGTACTGCAGATGTTCGTTCACCTTGGCATCTTGAACATCTTTGTCGGCGGCGCTCTTGCCCAACCCGATTCGCCGCGGCTTGTTCCGGAAATTTACGAACTCTCGGGGATGATCGCTATTTCCCGGGAAGTTTTCTCCACGAATCAAGTCTGGATGATCCTCCCGCCTTTAGCTGTGTTCATGATTTTGATCTATTGCTTTATCACGATCGCTGAAGGGCTTACGCAGAAACAATTACCTGTTGTGCAGCCGGAAGTAGAAGATGCACGGGATTCTGTGAAGAACTTAGACACGAGACCTTCTTTTACACGCATTCGCTATGCAGAAGCCAATAAAGAATGAACGGTTTACTTCATCGATAAAGGAGAATTGGATGCTATTTTCAAAATGGACTGTTTACCAAGCGGCCGCTTTGGCAGGCTTGATCGCACTCGCTGTTGTGGCCGAACTTTATTCACTGGATATCGGAAACGCGCTCGCTTCCGGTGCCATCAGCTCGATGCTGATCGTGCTGACATTCATCTTGCTGAGCACGAGCTTGATTCATTTATTTTTCATCTTCCACAGCAAAAAAAGCGAGCGCTTCTTGTCGCATCCTTTGTGGAACAAGATGAACGTGCTGTCAGGCCTTTTGCTCGCGGTTTTCGTCGTCATGTTCATTTCAGCGGCGGTGTTCACTCCTCTAAATGACTGGATCATGGATGGACGCTGGATTTTATACGGAATCCTTTATTTCTTCCTGTTTCTCTATAGCCTGTTCGTGCTGTCAGTCGTGCACAAAGTGAAGCAGGGCAGCGCGAAAGAAACGAAAATCGAAATCTCATTCGGTGCGACTGTCGTGAGCTTATGTGTGTTGCTATTCCTGCTATAAATTTAAAAACAGCCTTCGGTTTTGGCCATTCTATGGCTTAAACCGAAGGCTGTTTAATTTGAAGGAGGGCAGTTCTTTAGGACCTTGCCGTTTTGGCATGATTCCGAGTTCAGCAACGAACATCATCAACAAGCAGTAGAACGCAGTCAAGCTAGCGGCATTGGCTGTACTAGCGGGTTGAGGAAACGAATAATTATAGACGGCTAAATTGACGATCAAGGCCACGACGAATCCTGCATAGGACAAAGTAAACAAGTGACTTCCAACGATTATTCGTTTATCGTTTGTCGAATCCCATGGCACCGACTTTGCAACAGCAATGGATTGTTTGATTTGCCCAAATGCGCCGTAAGCAAACCCTGCGATGATTAGAATCGGAACGAGATCCACCAACCATTCCATTTGAACACCTCCAAATTAAGAATTTTTAGTTTGTCCGTTGGGCTGCCCTGCGCAGCCATTTTTGGTTATTGCGGTACAGGATTAGAAGTAGGGTCAAAAGCCCTGACAGCCCGAAGAAACCGGAGAACAAAGTGAGCCCAATCGTTGGCGAATTGAGCAACATCGCGCTCATCAATAGTAAGCCTACCGCCATCAGCGACAGGAAAATGATGTGCGTCGTTTTACGGTCTTTCAACAGCCAAGCCGATAGCTGGAAGATGATGAACAGGAGTGAAGCCGCCATCAATAACGGAAACAGCGGCTCGAATTTCGCCGCGTAGACGAAATGGTCAATCGCCAAAATATCGCTCGCCTCATTCACGGGCCCGTTTAGCCAAGTAGAAAATACGGCTGAGTATTTCCATTCCCATGAAATATCGCGCAGTTGCCCGCCTTCATACCAACTGGCAAGTGTCGAAAAGATAAATACGAGAGAAGCGCCGATCAGGTAAATGATGTGTTTGAATTTCATGCAATTCCCCTTTCATTTTCTAAGTCTTAATTCCGTTAACCTTGTTGCTTTTACTATACTAATAAGGCTCTGGAATTTCTACATAATTCTGGAAGAAACTAAATGAACTACTCCATCCCTTTTATTCAATCAGTGATAAATAAGTTGAATGGATGGAGGATGTAAATTTCCATCCATAGGGACATATGTCCTTCCATCCTTTTACTATGCCCATTATCCTTAAGTTAACGAAAGGCGGTGGACCGGATGAAAGGAATTTTATTTGCTTTAGCGGGAGGGTTTTTCCTGACCTTCCAAAGCGTGGCGAACGCGACGATCAGCGACCAGATCGGCACGTGGCAAGCAGCGGCAATGACCCAACTGACGGGCTTTGTACTTGCGATCTTGATCGTTTTGGCGCTAAGAGATACATCGATTAAACACTTGAAAAAAGTTTCTCCTCTATATGTCTCAGGCGGTTTGCTTGCGGCGTTCATCTTGTTCAGCAATATGACCGCCATCCACCGCATGGGCGTGACACTGACGATTAGCCTGTTCCTGATCGCGCAGCTGATCGCGGCGATCGTCATTGACGGCAAAGGCTGGTTCCATATGGCGAAGAAGAACGTCGGAAAGACACAGATTGCTGGAGTGGTGCTGATGATTGCGGGCATTCTCATCTTGAAATGGTAAGGAGGAAAAACTTTGCAGCCAATTAACGAGTATCTTCAACAGTATGGGTTGGCGGATTTGTTCCCCGCTGCCGTCGTCGATTCGATGCAGATTGACCGTTTTGCGACAGGACATCGATTATTCTCACAAGGTGATACTGCGGATATGCTGTATTTACTCGTCGAGGGCAAATTGAAGATTTCCATGTTGTCGCCAGAAGGCAAACGGCTGATTTTGGCATTCAAAACGCCTTTCGATATCGTCGGCGACATCGAATACGTGCAGAAATGCCCGTTCATCAATACGGTCGAAGCTGTCACCGATTTAGTATTGCTCCGCGTCCCGCACAAAGCCCTGGATCATGAAATGAGCGGCAACGCCCTCTTCCAGCAATTTTTATTGGAAACGATCACGCGCAAGTTTGTGACGAAAGCACAGGAATTGAATTTCAATTTGCTGTATGCCGTCGATGTGCGCGTGGCGAGTTATTTGCTCTCCATGACGCCGAATAAGCCGAGGCTCGATTCTCCTTCGCTTGTCGATATGGCGGATTTGATCGGCACGAGTTATCGCCACTTGAACCGTGTACTTCAAAAATTTGAGCAGTCGGGGTGGATTAAACGCAACAACGGCAAAATCGATTTGCTCGACCGGGACGCGTTATTGGATCAGGCGGGCCATAATATTTACGAATAGGAGGAACTCTCATGGTTGTTGGCATCATACTGGCACTTTCAGGCGGTGTCTTTGTTTGCCTGCAAAATATATTCAACGCGAATGTGAAACAACACGTCAGCGTCTGGGCAACGACGGCACTGGTGTTGTTACTTGGATTTATCGCCTCTTTTATCGCAGGCTTTGCTGTGAACGGCATGGGATTGTTTCACTTCGAAGCAGAGCCGTGGTTTTGGTTCAGCGGCGTGCTTGGTGTCGGGGTCGTCGTCTGCGTCACGCAAGGCGTCCAGACATTGGGCCCGAGCCGCGCAATCTCGATTGTCATGGTGTCGCAAATTTTCTTCGGCTTGATGTGGGACACGGCGGGCTGGTTCGGGCTCGAGCAAGTTCCGTTCACATGGCAATCACTGCTTGGCGTGCTTTTGATCAGCGCGGGTATCTTGTTATTCCAACTGGGTCCTATATTGGAACGAAAACCGTTTGTCCAAAAACAAAAAGCTCAGAATGAAGTTTAATTTTATAGTAGATTTTCTCCACCGCTAAAATTTGTCTTCAATTCGAACATCGGACTCCGTGCATATTTTTTTCAACTGCTATATCATGTATGTATAATACTGTTAGTTTGAAATCATACTATTTTATTTCATGCATGATTTTTCACCGAAGAATGATTGTGCAATTGAGGAGAAGAAGCGAATGTTCAAAAATATTGAGTTGCAGGATTTTCTGCTTGAGAGAACCAAGGGATTGACTGAACAATGGTATGAAACGCTCGATAAAAGTGCGGGTGGCGTCTATGGCGAAACCGAACCGCAGGCAATCGAGAAGCTGAAACAGCAAAATTACGAGTTCCACGAGTTGTTCTGTTCGGCTTTCAGCAAAGATAAAAGCGATTGCATCGAGATTTTCAAGGAATGGATCATGCGCGTTGCCAATGACGAAGCACATTTGTCGACACCGTTCAACTCGGTCATCAAGGAATTCTTCCGCACGCAAAAGCAATACTTGGAGCTGATCGAAGAATTCGCAGTATTGCAGGAAGAAACCATTTCGCATGCGCAGTTGAATGCGTGGAACCAAGCCGTGGTCGACACGACGAATGCCATCATTCTGGAGTTTATCGACCAGAACACGAAAGCGGCTGAACGCCGTTTGAATGCCCAACAGGAAATGATCGTCGAAATGAGCGCACCGGTCATCTTGCTTTCGAAAGACAGTGGATTGCTTCCATTGATCGGCGAGATCAATACATACCGTGCAAAAATCGTCTTCGAAAAAGTATTGCAGCAATGCCATGAGAAATCGATCGAGCGTTTGTTCATCGATCTTTCCGGTGTACCGATCATCGATACGATGGTCGCCCACCAGATCTTCCAGCTGATCGAAGGCTTGAAAATCATCGGTGTGCGCACCGCACTCGCCGGCATCAGCCCGGAAATCGCACAGACCGCGATTCAATTAGGCGTCAACTTCGGCGAAATCGATGTCTACAATAAATTAGACCAGGCCTTGCGTTATCACAAATTGGAATTTACGAAAAACTAAATTTCTCCATAAAAAAATCCATCCGCGGCATATATGCGGATGGATTTTTTATGCTTATTGGGTTTCTGCGATGCGTTTTAATTCGGCCGCGCGCGTCGACAGGAATTTTTCCATATGGCGTTCGAGAAATAATTTATCGGCCAGTTTTCCGATGACCCCAAACGGCGCACGGTAGACAAACCAGTCTTTCATCAGCGTGCCGCTTCCGCTTTCGGTGAATTCATGCGTGTGGTGGAAAGAATGAAAAGCGCCTTTTACCATAGCATCGCTGAATCGATACGGACGCTCCAGTTCAGTGATTTTCGATGTAAGTTTTTGGCGGACACCGAGATGCGTCGCTTTCCACGTCACCCAGTCGCCTAGTTCCATCAAACCGCTTGTCGTCCCGGCAATGGCACGTTCGTTGGTGTTCGAGACAGTTTCGATATGCACTTCGATGCTTCTGGCCAAGTCGAATACGCACTCGATTGGTGCTTCAATATAGGTTTCGTGATAGATCATGGGCATGTGATTTCCTCATTCCTCGCGTTGGCTATCTGTCTTTCTCTATCTTTACCCTTAACGCGCTTTTGTTATTCGCTGCTGCTTTATTTGGCAAGCAGGAGATTCTTTCACTTCTCGAGAATGATTAAAAGACAGGAGGAGTTTAAGTGAATATAGACATACTGAAACAAAACCGCTCGAGCTGGAACACGGTCGCCGACCATTTTAACGGCGTCGATGCGCTGCCTGGCTACGGGCCATTCACGCAAAGCGAGAACGAATTGCGGTTACTCGATTCAATTGAAGGCAAAAACGTGCTCGATATCGGCTGCGGCAGCGGCCATTCCTTGCTTTACGTGAACAAACAAGGCGCTAAAGATATGTGGGGCGTCGATTTATCCGATAAGCAAATCGAACGGGCAACAGAGATGTTAAATGGTTTGGATGCACAGCTCTATTGCGCTGCGATGGAAGAAGATATTGGCCTCCCGGAAGCCTATTTCGATATTGTCTATTCGATTTATGCGATTGGCTGGACAGTGGATCTCGACCAGACGTTCAGATTGATCTATTCGTATTTAAAGCCTGGCGGGTCGTTCGTTTTCAGTTGGGACCATCCGCTTTATGTGCATTTAAAAAGCGAAGATGGGCTTGTTTCACTGAACGGATCTTACCAGGATGAAGGCAGCGTGCATTATGCCAATTTTAAAGGCGAAGATGCCCCGATGACCATACCGAAGCGCAAGTTCAGCACGTATTTGAACGCCTTGGTGAAAGCCGGATTTTCCATCGAGCAAGTCGTCGAACCGGATGTGCCGCATGACTTGAAGGATGCAGAGCCGGTAGTGTCTGATCGTTATTACTCGCTCTATAAAGCGCAGAAATTCCCGACGAGCTTTATTATCAAGGCAAGGAAATAAAAAAGACCGTGTCTGCGCTTTCGCGTAAACACGGTCTTTTATAATGATTCTTTCGTTAGCGGATCCGCCCCATCACTACGGTATCGTAATAGTTTCCATCCGCTAAGCGCTTGTCCATTTTCAATATGCCTTCTACTCTAAAGCCACAATTTTTATACAGTTCAATCGCTTTTTCATTTTTTTCAAGTACTTTTAAATTCATCTTCTTGATTTCTTGTGCATCCGCCCAGTGGATCGATGACTCCAAGAGCTTGCGGCCGATACGATAGCCCCAATACTTCTTGAGCACCCCGACGCCAAACTCCACTTGATGCTCAGTCCGCCTCAGTGCGTTTCCTTCACATCTGGAAAACCCGGCGAGCTGTCCGTCCACTTCGGCCACCAAAAATAAATTCCGGCCGCTTGTCGCATCTTCTTCGATGAGACGTATGAAGGCCGCTGCATCCAAATAAGCTTCTCCCCGCTTGCGGTCCATATTTTCCGTCTCACCGTCGATCTGCAAACGGACTTTCTCCAATTGCGCTGCGTCTTGGATCTCCGCACTTCGAATGCAATAATCCAAGCCTTTCACTTGAAACAGCTGCTTCGCTAATTGCATCTCATCTTCCCCTGACCTGTTGGAATCGGTTATTTAAATTGCGCCGTCATATCCTCAGTGAACTGAAGTTTCTTTTTCTGTCTCATTTGATAATAAACGATCGTCAATAAGACAATCAATTCCGAAAGCGGAATCGCAAGCCACGCGCCCGTTACGCCGAAAAACACGGGCAAGATGCTCAGCAAAATCAACAGCACGACAATTTCACGCGCTGCGGTGATCCATGTCGCCATACGGATTTCGCCCGTTGATTGATAATAAGTCATCATGACGAAATTGGTGCCCATGAACAGATAGGCAATAAAGAACAGTTGGATGCCGGAAGTCGCGAGATTCATCACGGCGTCTGGGAAATCGCCGAAAACGCTGGCGATGGTGGCGGCAAAGAATTGCCCGAAGATAAAGAACAGCAAGCCTGCCACAAACGCCGTGCCGATCGCCAATTGCAGCGTCTTCTTGATCTTCGCCTGGTCTTTCGCCCCGCTGTAATAACTGACCAGCGGCTGAATGGCCGAACCCATCCCAAGGAATGCGAGCAGCATAACGCTGTGAACATAATTGAGAATCGCAAATGCGGCAACGCCTTCTGTTCCTGCCAGGCGTTCAAAGACATTATTATGCGAAATCGTGAACACCGACATGCCGACTTCCGCTAAGAAACTTGGAAAGCCGATGACGAGAATCAACAGCAGCAATTTTCGGTTCGGCTTGAACCGGACAAAGCGCAATTGATTGTCTTTTTTAAAGAAATGCGTGCACAAGACGAGCATGCCGACAAATGCAGCGAGCAAAGTCGCAGCGGCCGCGCCTTTGACGCCGAAATCTAATACGAACAAGAACACGTAATTCAAGCCGATGTTCAGAAGAGAAGTCGTGATAAGCGACACCATCGCCAAGTTCGGGCTGCCGTCATTACGCACCATGATGCTGAGGGCATTTTCCATCGTGAAGACGAAGCCGAATAACAGCATCAAGTATAAGTAATCGGAGACGTATGGATAGGTTTCCGCGTTCGCCCCAAGCAAATAAGCGAGTTCTGTGCGAAACGGAAATGCCAATAGCCCAATGAGGAGCGTCACCGCAAAAATTGACGCCATCGCGTGCGAAAAGACGACGCGTGCTTCCGTTGTCCGCTTCGCCCCCATGAGAGCAGAAAACCTCGTGGCGCCGCCGATGCCGATCCAGAGCGACATCGCGACGAATAAGGTATAGACCGGTGCCGCAATCCCGACACCACCCAGTGCGACCGGCCCGAGACGGTTGCCGACCATGATGCCATCTGCGACGATATTGATTGCCATCAGCAGCATGCCGATAGTCGAGGGTACTAAATAACGGATGAATGCCTTGCCGACCGATTCGTTATCGAGACGGTGAATAGATTGTTGTGCCATATTGTATTGCCTCCTAGCTTTCTAAAACACTGAAAACTATATTTGTTTTTTTAGTTTTTTTAGACCGAAGAAATACTGGCTTTGGTTAGCCAGCATTTTTTCTATTCGTTTTTGACGAACCCGTCCAATAATAATTCACTCATCGTTTCAACAGCTTCCTTGATGGAAATGCTTTGTTCCGAGAAGAACTGCTGATCCAAGGAAATATTGACGACGTTCAAAATCATTTTCATTAACAGATCGATGTTTTGTTGTTTGATCAGGCCAGTTTCCATGCCTTCTTCAAGCAATTGCTTCAAGTCATCCCACTGGTTCATTTCCCGATCGACACGCTGCCATTGCTCTGGGTAATAACGCTTCAACTGCTCCAATACGCGCAAATCGAAAAAGTCATTATGGTTCGGAATCATGACAATCAATCGGTGGATCTTTTCCTGCAAGTCGAGGGTTTCGTCTTCTCGGATGATGCGGGCCCGCTGTTCGTACTCTGAAAAGGCCTGGTCGATGATCGTTTCCAGAATTTCCAGCTTGGATGAGAAGTTCTCATACAAGGTGCGCTTGCTGATGCCCAGCCGTTTAGCCAAATCATCCATCGTAAATTTGATGCCGTTGTTTCTCGTTTCTTCGATAAACGCCTGTATAATCCGATTTTTCACAGCTGAACCCCCTTCGTTAAAACTAATAATACTATAATAGTTTTCTTAGTTCAAGTAGAAGGATTTGATGACGTAAATAAGGATCGGCTTTATGAGCCAATCCTTATCAGAGTGTTGAAGAAATTTATTAATCAGTTATAAATTAAAAGGGGAACATCTTTTCGACATTAAAGAATCAATGACCTATCTGAGTATTTGGAGAAGCGTTCGCTCGTAAACCCTTCTGCTCAATAATGCTGCGCATTACTTTCGCAAAGATAAGGTCTCCCGTAGGTCGACCTTATCTTTCCTGTGGATCAGCGAGACGACCGAGACCCCGCAAGGCGCAAAGCGACTGAGGAGGCTTGGGCGCGAGCCCACGGAAAGCGAGCGATAAGCTTCGGAAAATGCGGTTTTCTAACTCTTTCTTTTACGCCAATAATTTACTGCTTTTCGTTTTCTCCAAACGGTACACTAACACCACGCCAAGCACCGCACCGCTGATGCTCGATACGAGAAATGGCGGCATGAAGAACAAGGCGCCGACTTCGGTTCCCATCAGGACACGTGCGTATGGCACCGCGACTAGTGAGGCGATGATGCCGGTTCCGAGGATTTCACCGACTGCCGCAAAACCGATCCGTCCGCTGTAGCGATAAAAGACACCAGCAAGCAAGGCACCGATCATGCCTCCGGGAAAAGCGAGCAGCGAGCCGGTCCCCGTTAAAACGCGAACCGCACCGGTCAATAAGGCGATGACGACTGCAGGCCCTGGCCCGAAGACGACAGCTGCGATGACATTGATGGCATGCTGTACCGGATAGGCGCGGGCGATGCCGGCTGGGAACCAGACGAACGCGGATCCGGCGACGGCGAGTGCGACGAACATCGCCATGAGTACGAGTTTTTTTGTATTCATCCGACACGCCTCCCCGGAATCGATTGTTTAAACCGTTCGATTTGTCCCGCGACATCTTGTGCCCCTGCAATAGAGGAAATAACGGCGATGCCCGAAACGCCTGCCCGCCAGACCATTTCGGCGTTGCCCGGTTCGATGCCTCCGATGCCAATGACCGGTACGTGCGGATATTGGGTTTTCACTTTAATGATTTCAGCAACACCCGCCGGCGGTTTCGCATCGCTTTTTGTGCGTGTGCCAAATACCGGTCCCATGCCGAGATACGTGGCGCCGCACGTCAGCGCTTCATTCGCTTCTTTGACTGAATGTACCGAAACGCCAAGAGCCATCGACGCGCCGATTTGTTTTCTCACTTGTCCGCAGTCCATATCGTCCTGGCCGATATGGATGCCGTCCGCTTCGATCGTGCAAGCCAGTTCGACATCGTCATTGATGAAGATCGGAACACCGTATTCACGGCATAGGCCCTTGCACTCTGCGGCGAACTCTGCAAGCGCATCGCCCGTCAATGCCCCGCGCCCTTTTTCGCGCAGCTGAAAATGGGTGATGCCGCCTTGAAGCGCTTCTTCGAGCAACGCGAGCGGCTCTTTAGTACCGGCGTTTGTCGTACCCATTAGAAAATAAATCGCTGGATTCCCGAACAAGATGAACCACTTCCTTTTCGATAGATTCTTTGTACGCCGCATGGTGTGTCGGACCGTGGCCATGCCCGATGTGAAGCGGATACGCGAGTGCTGCCTGGATGAATTCCTTGGCGGTGAACAAGGCTTCTTCGACTGAATTGCCTTTGCCGAGTTCAGCTGTCAATGCCGCTGAAAACGTACAGCCCGTACCATGGGTCTGTTGCGTTTGGAGACGCTCCGAACGCAGCAAGATCACCGTGCCTTGCTGATCTAGATAAAAGTCTTCCGCAACGTCAGGGTCAGTGCTATGGCCGCCTTTGATGACTACCGCTTCGGCACCGAGCGATAAAATCGCTTCCGCCGCATTTCTGCGTGAGGCATCGTCTGTGATTTCTATGCCACTCAATACTTCCGCTTCCGGGATGTTCGGCGTGATGATGGCAGCGAGCGGGACGAGCAAGGTTTTAATTGCTTCGACCGCTTCTTGCTGCAACAAGGAAGCGCCCCCTTTTGCGATCATGACAGGGTCGATGACGAGCCTGTCCCAGCCGTAGCGTTTGATGCCTTGCGCCGTTTCTTCGATGATGCCGGCGTCAAACAGCATGCCGGTCTTGAGCGCACGGATATCGAAGTCGGTTCCGATCGCATCGAGTTGTTGTTTGACCGCTTGCCGGTCCATCGGGTAAATACCGTGAACGCCCTGCGTGTTTTGGGCGGTCACCGCCGTTATCGCCGAACAGCCAAAAGTGCCAAGTTCCTGGAACGTTTTCAAATCCGCCTGTATCCCCGCTCCGCCGCCTGAATCAGATCCGGCGATCGTCAATACTTGCGCTTTAGCGTCCATAAAGTGCTGCCTCCTGTCGTTTGGATAGTTCGTCCAAAAAGGCCATCTGGAAAGTTCCCGGATTCAAGGCGATTTTCGAGGCACGGCTTCCTGCATTCGCATACATCTGCAAACCATAAGCAAGCGCATCTATCGGGGTAGATTCTTCGTCCGTCAAAAAGGCGGCAAGCACCGCACTGAGCAAACAACCCATCCCCGTGACCGACGCCATCAACGGGTCTCCGCCTGTGATGTGCTCGGTCCGGTCACCATCTGTCACTAAATCGCTTGTGCCTGTTACCGCGACAATTGTTTGGTATTCATCCACCACTTGTTTAGCGATAGCTTCCAAATCGCCTTGTCCTTCTCCGGCATCGACACCGCGCGCTTGCCAGTCCGCTCCTGCAATGGCCGCGAGTTCACCTGCATTGCAGCGGAGTAGCGTGATATCGAGTTCCGTCAGCAATCGCTTCACGGCCTGCAAGCGATAAGCTGTGGCCCCGGCACCGACCGGATCCAACACAATCGGTATACCTTTTTTCATTGCGGCGCGTCCCGCAATGAGCATGCTTTCAAAAGAGCGCTCCGTGATCGTGCCAATATTGAGCGATAAGGCATCGGCGTGTCCTGTGAGTTCCGCGACTTCCTGTTGTTCATCGCCCATGACCGGCGAGACGCCGAGCGCGAGCAAGCCATTTGCCTGAAAGTTCGAGACGACGTGATTGGTGATGCAATGAATCAAGGGTTTTCGTGCGCGCAATTCTCTAAGCATGGCGGACACTCTCCTTTTTCGCGGGCAGCTCCCAAGTTTCCATCGTCCACGCTTGCTGCCAGAACTGCCATTCATAATAACTGCTTCTCATAAAGCGCTTTTTCAATTCCTTGCGCCGCTCTTCTGGCAAGCCATCCGCTAAGCAGTCCATTCGTTCGATTTGTTCATTCACCAGTTCCCCGAACCATTCGGAACCGTATGTGCCGATCCATTTTTGGAAAATCGGTTCTTCCGGTGTTGCCGTCTTCAAACGTTCGCCAATTTCGTAATAAAGCCAATAACACGGAAGCAAGGCCGCGAGTACATCTGCCAAGTCGCCTTCTGCGGAGCGGTACATATGCGAAACATAAGCATAGGCGTGGGGAGACGGTTCAAATAGCTTCCAATCTTCCTCACTTACTCCAAGCAATTCCATAAACGATTCATGGAGCGCGAGTTCCGCGGCACAGGTCTGTTCTGCGTGATGCGCAAATGATTGCGTCGTTTTCAAATCTTTCGCTTTCACTGCCCCCAGTGACTGCACTTTTGCGAAATGGGTCAGGTAATAAGCGTCTTGCATGACGTAGAATTTGAAGACATCGAGCGGCAAATCGCCTTTCGCGATGCCTTTTACAAACGGGTGTTCAAAACTGGCGTCCCATAAATCTGCGCATTCCAACCGGACTTCTTTACAAAATGTCATGTGGCTCTCTCCTTTTTTGGGCAAAATAAAACACCGCTTCCCAGGTAAGGAAGCGGCGATAAAGGTCAGCTGAAGAAATTGGAGAAAGGCTCACAATTCGCCCACTTCCCTACGCTGGTATAATCCAGATCAGGTTCAAAGGGTCCGGACTCTTGTCCGTCTCAGCCAACATGGCTCCCCTAGTGGAATAGCGATATTTTTTTATTGTCGGCAATAGAATACCATAGCTGGCTTGCGAATTCAAAACTTTTTGAATTTGGAATAGCAAGAGTCTAATTGTTTAATTAGAATTAGCTTGCCCGGTTCGTCTGCCAGCTATCCGCAGCCCGCTTGGGGTTGGCCTCCCGCAATAAGCCAAGAAGATCACTTGTCTTATTGCTTCGGCTCACCCTTAAGCGCGTGGCTGCTTTTAGATTTGGTTGAATTGGATTGAGAACATGGGACTGGGTTCGTATATGTCATCCACTTTGGTTCATTCGCATAGCGCGGCTAGCTAGTCGTAGGAAAATAGCTAGAGTTTTGGTGTTTAGTTTTGATGGTATTCACTGCAGTTTCTGCTGGTTCTTCGCAGCCACGCTTGGGGTTGAGCTTTCACAATGAGCCAATTAATTGGCGAAAGGCAGTTGAGCCGCTTCATTTGCGACGCATCTGCTTTTGCAGATGTGGGAGCAAAGTTATACGTTGATTTCCCAATCTAGTGGAGTATGCGAAGTTTATCATTTTCCGGCTTCGCTTCACCCTTAAGCGCGTGGCTGCTTTTAGATTTCGCTGGATTGGCAAGAGAACAAGTGAATAAGTTTATAAATGTCATTCGCTTTAATTCATTTACTTAGCTGGGCTAGCTAATGGAATCAAGATAGCTGTAATTTTGATGTTTACTTGGAATAGTACTTATCAATTCTGGTTCTAGTTATCCGCAGCACGCTTGGGGTTGGCCTCCCGCAATAAGCCAAGAAGGTCACTTGTCTTATTGCTTCGGCTCACCCTTAAGCGCGTGGCTGCTTTTAGAGTTCATTGAAATTTAAAATGTGTAAGCAAGTGGCTGTGCAATTTTCATCTACTTTGGTTCGATTGCTTAATTGGAATGGCGAGGTCTAGCTTGTGTATAGGCAAAGGCTTCAGTCAGAGTCAAGATTTGTCCGGTTCAAGACTTCCTTAAAGTATTGCTGCATTTCCCCTTCACCTTGGAATGCCGCCGGCAATAAACGGCTAACTTCATGGCACAGTTCCCTGTATGCGTGATTGCTTTTTCTATTAGGCTTGCTGTCGATGTGCATTAGCTGGATGATTTTATCTTCAGGTTTTAGGCTGCGGGCTTTTCCGATCATTCTTTCTCCGATCCTGTATATATCCGAACCGTATTCTCCGCAAATTTCAAGAGCGGACAAATCGAAGTAGTCCGGAAATAAAGAAATCATGTAGCCATAACTCGATAGAAAGTCTGGCTCTTCAGGGAACGTTATTTGACCGAAATGAGCCAGTTCCGAAAATAACTTTCCGCATTCATCGATTCCAATTGCGTCCAACCCATTATCACCAAGTACATCTGCTTCTACGGTTACATACCAGCAAAGAAAGCCTAATCGGTTGGCCACTTTCAAATCTTCGGGATTCTTTTCCCATTCAATGACCATCAACGTCAACGCTTCTATGTACTTCTCCTGTGCTTCCAGCGCATCGATTACATCCCAGCGATAATCCATCAGTTTTCCTCTTTTCATTTAAAACGGCGTCATTGCAGGCCTTTTTTGAGTTTGAATCTCTTTTAAACATCCGCGTTGCCATTTAGATCTTTTTTCAATGAAAAGCAACTTGGCCTTTTGCCAAGCTGCTTTTTTAAATAGCAGACCCAGTCTTTCTTGCCAAAATCAAGCGGTTAATTCCCACATTCTTCCTATCTCATCGCCGGGTAACGCAGGCGGATGAGACGGTAAAGGTTTTGGACGACGGCTTTTCCTACAGCGTAAGTTGGGATGACCAAGATCATGCCGATAAGTCCAGCTAGGTTGCCTCCGATATACAACAGGAAAATGATGGTTACCGGATGCACCGATAGTTTCTTGCCCATGATATTGGGCGAGATGAGATTACTTTCGACTTGCTGGATGATAATAATGGCGATCAGCACCCATAAGCCGAGAATCGGTTCCTGGAAAAAAGCTACGACAATGGCCGGAACGGCTCCAATAATCGGGCCGACAAACGGGATGACGTTTGTGAATGTCGCGACCAATGCCAAGATGATGGCATAATCTACGCCGAGTATCAGGTACGTGATATAGCTCAGCCCCCCGACGAATAAACTGACCGTCGCCTGTCCTTGAATATAGGCACTGAGGTTTTCGTCCATATCATGAAGGATTTTGGCGCCTTCTGCCCGCGAATCCTGCGGCAACAACTTAAGGAAGCTGGCCGGCAATTTGTCGCCGTCTTTCAATAAAAAGAATAGGACAAACGGCACGACGACCAGTGAAGTCAAGGCGCTGACGAGCACACCGGTAAAACTCAGGATATTCGAACCGATGCCTGTCAGTGCGTTCCGGAAATTCGCGGCTATAGCGTCCGGATTCAAGCCAGGCAGAAAATCCTGTTCTTGAATATAGCTCCACCATTGACTCGACAAGGCCCTGTTCGATTGATTTTGAACTTCTCTCACGATCGACGGAAAGTTTTCGATCAAGGATTGGATCTGCCTGAAAATCAGCGGGCCAATCCATAAGGAAAAGCCGACGAGCAGCGCCAGGAACACAACGAAAATCACCAGAATGGCCACGACACGGGGCATCTTCTTAGATAATAGCTTGACGATTGGCCTAAAGATATAAAACAGAATCCCGCCGATGATGATAATCGGCATCAAGGTAGAAAACGCAACGCGGACCGGGTAAAACACAAAAGGCACACGCACTGCCAAGTTGATGATGGCAAAGATCAATAGCGTGCTGAGCAAGAAACGAAACCATTTGGTCTTGGGCATGTTCATTCCCCTTTCGTCTGTCTGAGCCATAGTTTTGTGCTGGCAGCTGCTTCACTTACCGTAGATCTGAGGGTTGAAATTGTTTGCGGTTCCATCTATTGATTTCCATTTAAAGCGCAACGCTGCAATTTCTCGATTTCAAAAAAGAGCCTTCAACAGAAGGCCCTTTATCGTTCTTCCACATATTCAATCTGATAATCCCCGTACTCATCAATCACGACGGTGTAGAGTCGCCGGTGGTCGATTGTTCCGGTCTCGCCGTTTGCTTCGTGGTAATTGAATACAGCGCCGGCTTCGACGTATGCGCGGTCGCCTTCAATTTCCACAGAACTGACTTCCGGCACGACTGAATCGAATACGCGGCCCTCTTCGGAATACTCCTGGATGACACTGTCAACCGCTTCAACCGCCTGGCTTCCCGGCACTAAATAGGAAGAGTAATAATTCAGCTCCTCGTCATTCATCGAATACGGCAGCAAGTCGTAATAGGCTTCGATGAAACTCGATAATAGCGCTTCTTCAAAATACGCATCCTTCACGGACGGTTCCACCAATTGCGAATCGGGCAGCGGATCTGGGTTATTCGCCCAGCCATCCAACATTTCCTTTTTTAAATAAAGCGGGATTGCATAGCCGATTTCGGGATTGTCTTCAAGCATGACCGAATTGATGCCGAGCACGCGGCCGGTGCTTGCGTCTAGAAGCGGCCCACCGCTTGAGCCCTGCTTGATCAAGGCATTCATTTCATAGAGGTCCGTATAGACGAAGACTTCCGAGAAATCGACGCCAGTGTCGGTGATTTCCCCTTCGGTCGCAGTATTTGCTGCATTTTCAGGGCTGCCGATGGCGATAACCGGCGTGCCGATATCGACCGGTTCCATTTCCTGCTCAAGCGGCTCTTTTCCTGCGAGGTCTTCAACACGGACAAGCGCCAAATCCTCATCGAGCGACATGCCGATCACTTTGCCGGCGAATTCCTGCCCGTCGCTATTGACGAGTGAAATAAACGTGGCATCTCGTACGACATGGGCGTTCGTCAAAATGTCGCCCTTGTTATTGAATAAAAATCCGGATCCTTGCTCGAAATCGGTATAGATTGTGTAGACGTGCGTCTTGGCATTCGCCATCATTACGGCTTTTTCCTGAGCGGCCGTATCGACCGGCGAATCCGTCTGCTCTGTTTCAGCTTCCGGCGGCGCCTCTGTCCCCGTACTTCCGCAAGCCGCAAGAATCATCGCCGACAGGAAAACCATCAGCCATTGCATCATCCGTTTTTCCATAGTCTCAACCCGCTTCCGTTAATGTGAGTTCATTATAGCAAGCCAGAATTGAAAAAGGAATGGCGAAGGGACATCGTTTTGATCGGCGCTTCAGCATGGCAAGTCGATCCATTTTTTGACGAATAGAAAAAGCTGAGGAATGAATTCTTCCCCAGCCTTTTTCTATTCATTTATCTTCTGTTTTTCACCAATTGCCCTTTGTTCGTAACGACTGTGTAATGGCCGAGTTCGTTGACTTCCAATGTGAAAGTCGAACCGTTTTTGCTGCCTTGGATGATTTTCCATTTACCTTTAGCGTCTTCACGTGCACCGAACTGGACTTTGATGCCTGGATCCGTTTCGAAACTCAATTCTACAGCTTCTGTGAATTTCAGGTTAAGTTGTTCGCCTTCTGCATCCAGCACGGCGATATCGAGCTGGCCTGTCATGGTAGGGCGGTTGTTGACTTGAGCATCATCTCCAGCTTCAAGTGCAAGCGTCATGCCATCTCCAGCTGATTGTGCCAATTGCTGCAAATTGGCTGGCGTGAATCTCAAACTGGCATCGTCCAGTTGGATTAGCAAAGCTTTGCCGCTTTCAAGCAATTCATCGATTGTGCCTTCCGTAAATGTGATATCAAGGGTACCGTCTTCATCAAATTCTCCAGCTTCAACTACTGCTGAAAAACCTGAGAAATCCGGATCCGCTTGCTGTTCACCAGGCACTTGCGGTTTGTCGAAAGTGATTTGTGCAAGTAATGGATCATGGTCCGATGCGCGTCCCTGTTCTTCCATGAACATCGAGTTGATGTGGACCATATCAAGTTCTGTATTGTCCGCCAAGTTGTTTGTCACCAACAAGTGATCGAGCACTTGCGAGTTGCCTTGGTAGTAATAAGAGAAACGGTCTTCTTCAGGAACATCGTTGACTTTGTTCGTCAAGATATCCCCTTCTAGTGCTTCAAGTGCTGGCGTGAATTCGAAATCGTTCATATCGCCAGTAACGACGACATTCAGTTCCGGATTGATTTCCAGGCCTTCTGCAATGAATCCGTTGATGGCTTTCGCCAATTCAATGCGTTCGATTTCAGACGTGAACTGCGGCGGCTGGTTCTGTCCGAACAAGCTTTGGTCCCCGCCTTTTGAGTTCAAGTGAGTGGCGATAACGACGATTTCTTCGCCTTGGAATTCAAATTGTGCTGCTAGTGGCTTGCGTGTGTTCGGCATTGCAATTGGCTGAACGCGTCCAGGGTTCAATTCAAGGTCGCCTTCCGGTGTCCACGAGTTGTCCTGTGTCGCTGTTCCTTTTTCACCTTCAGACAACTCAACGCGGTCCGGGTTGTACAAGAAGCCAACGCGGATGTTGCCGCCTGGCTGTCCGCCATCCTGGTTGTATTCCGGTGCGATGTCTGTCCAAGCGTATTCAGGTCCGCCTGCAGCTTGGATGTCTTCGATGAGGCGCTCATAAGAAGCGGTCGCATCGGAGTTTCCAGAAGCAATCGGCCCATCGCTGTCTTGGACTTCGATCATCGAGATAACATCTGGTGAATTCAAGTCATTCACAAACGATTCTGCGATGCGTCGTGCTTTCTCATCTGATGTGTGGGTCGGATCTGCTGAGAAGTTTTCAACATTATAAGCTGCAACTGTCAATTTATCGTCTGCGTTCTCGATCCATGTCTGTTCCGGCTGTACTCCGCCGTCTACGATTTCTGGCAATTCATCAGTTTCTGTCCAGATTTGGTAGTTGCCGAATCCGTAGCCAAGAACACCGACTGGCGCTTCAGCGAATGTGTCGCCCGCTTTCGCGATAACATCTTCACCTGTTGTGACGGTGATACGTTCCGGGTTGAAATCGTCTTCTTCAAGAAGAATTCCGTTTTGCTTGTGGAACTCGTTGTTTGTCGCATTTTTCGATACGACAAATACTTCGCCGTAATTTTGCGGTCCGACGATTTGTGCATCAGCTACGCTGACACGCATCAATTCCAGTGACTCCCAGAAATCAATACCGTCTTCTTCCGGCTGGAATTCCGTCAAGCCATCATTTTCAATATTTTGAGTCGGCGGGAAGACATCTTCACCGATCACGATCGGTTCAGGCAGTTCTGCAGTTGCTGTTTTCACAACGTCCGTTGAACGAATGCGTGTTACCGGTAGATCGTTGTCGCGCATATCGGAATAGCCTTTATAGAACCATTCTTCGACCGTACCTGCGACTGTTACGACATCCCCAACTGCAAAGTCGCTTGATGCGGATGAGCGGTTGACGATGATCGCTTCTGATGTTTTCCAGTCGCCGTCACCTTCTGTATCTTGGATGACGAAGTTTGCGCCGTTATAGAAATGCGTGATGACGCCTGTCACTTCATTGACAGCTACATCTTCATATTTTGAATAATGGCCTTGCCCTTGGATGTCGCGGATTTTCAAGTCCTCTGATTTCAGGACCGTGTAATCAAATGAAAATACTTCCGATGTTTCGCCTGTCACTGCAATCGCTTTGATCACTGTATCTTGCGTCAGGACGATCGGCGCAGTGTAAACTTCACTTTCTGCAGTCGGTGTTGAACCGTCTGTCGTGTAATGGATTGTTGCATTGTCCAAGCCGCTTGCGAGCGTGATTTCAGTTCCTTCCGAGACGACGCCCGGGAAGATGTCTGTGTACACAGCCGGCTTGTTGACGAGCTCGAAGCTGTCGAAGCCGAGCGTTTTCACTTGGTACATATCGTTATATTTCGAAGCGATGCCTGAAAGATAGATCAAGTCGCCTTCTTTGTATTCTTTTGTGAAATCTTCGAACGTCAAGCCATTGCGGTTGTCGTTGCGGACGACGACTTGCTCGCCATTTTCCGCCACTGCCGTGAACTCGAACGTTCCATATGTGTTAACGGCTTTCAAGTTAGTGATTTCGACGCGTTCGATCGAAATGCGTTCGCCTTGAGTCTCTTCATTGACGCCTGCCGGTGAAATCAACTGTGCTTCCGGCAATTCATTTCCAGAAGACACGACTTCTACTGTGTTCGGCTGCAATTGAAGCTCGCCGCTGTATTCAGACATAGTACCTTCCAAACGGACGATATCCCCTGCCGTTACAGTTGCGCTCGATGTGTAGACATAAATGCCCGCTGTTTCATCCTGTACGTAAAAAGCGTTGCCGCCCCAGAAGCCTGTTTCGGTCGTCACAGTTGCTTCGACGGAAATCAATCCTTCAGAGTCGCGTGCTTCCTGAACACTGTCTACAGGTGTCGCGGTCGGCGGTGCTTCGCCTTCAGACAGGATTGTGAATGCTGAAGCTGAACGTAAACCAGGAACTGTGAAATAAGCTCCAAGCGTTCCACTGATCGTTACTTCTGCTTTGAAATTAGTAGGGTTATCGACCAAGTTCAAACCAGCACGCACGGATCCTGATGGTAATTGAACCGGCAGGATTTTCGCCGGGTCAGTTTCATCCGGGGAATCCGCCAAACCAACATTGGTTGCTGCTGTGAAAGGTGCTTCCTGATCATAGCTGGTTCCACTATTTGCAGTTCCAACGATAAACCCTTTCACCGTTGCTGTTCCTGTATTGTTTTCAATGGCTTCTGCAACTGAAATGGTTTCTGCTGCTTCGGCTGTCGCCATATATGGCAAGGCAGCTGATAAAGCCAATAGGAGACTCAAAAAGATCTTGCTGAACGCGCTTTTTGTCACAAACCTTCACTCCTCTAATAATTTATTGTCATACTGATTTAGTATACTCGACAAATGTAAACGCTTTATTGAATATTTGTAAATTTCTTTTATTTTTGACCAAATTATTTATAATATTTCCTTTTTTATCCTGTATATTAGGAGCAAGAGAAAGCTATTTTCTAATTTTGCACATTGAATAATTCATTAGTCCTGCAAGCTTGTCAGTTGTGAATTTTTCCGCAACATAATCGCCCGAGATACGTCTAAACTAGAGGTTTCGTGATAAGATAGGGAAATGGAATTGGGAGATTATTGCTCCTATATATAAGGAAAGAATTTGGTTTTGTTTTACCGCTTAACCATTTGAAGAAAGTAGGATTTTGTTTTGGGCAGAAAACTCGCTATCACCGGCATTTTGTTTGTCATTGCGTCGCTGTTTTTGAAAGTTTCCGGGCTTCTCCGGGATATGGTTATTGCCTATCAATTTGGGGATTCCTATCAATCAGCTGCATATTTCGCTGCATTCGCTATGGCCAATACCTTTATTTTATTCTTCACTACCGGCATGAAGAACGCTTTCGTGCCAAGTTTCATCCATGCACAAGCGGATGGCAAGGGCCATCATCATTTTTCGCAAATCATCCGCGGGACGATGGTGCTCGGATTGATTGTTTCCGCTCTCGGTGCATTGGTATCACCGTTGCTACTACCTTTGCTATTTCAATTCCCTAACCTTCAGCCCGATGTGCGAGCTGATGCGATTGAATTGAGTGTTGCTTTAGCTATTATCTTCTTTATAGCTGTCTTTCTCGTGTCATTGAACTCGGTCTATGAGGCCTATCTTGATGCAGAAAACAAATTTTCATTGTCGGTCATTTCACAGATCATCGTCATCGGCAGCACCATTCTCAGTACTTTATTGTTTGCAGATGAGATCGGCGCCTACTCTATGGCGTTTGGTTATTTGGCCGGTGCGTTATTATCGTATATCGCTAAACGGCTTTGGTTCGTCCCTAAAGGCAGCCATAAAGTAATCGGCAAGCTCGATTGGGAGGAAATCAAGCCCTTTTCGATCATTTTCATCCCGGTCGCTATTACGGTTATGGTCGGCCAAGTCAATTTGACCATCGACAATATCTTTGCGAGTTCGTTCAGTGATTCAGCGGTCAACTACGTTAACTACGCCAAGAACATCGTCCACTTCCCACAAGCGATTATTGGCGTAACCATCGGGACGATTATTTTCCCGATTTTGTCGAAAGCCATCGCGAATGCCAATGAAAAAAGCTTCAAACAAGGAATCGAATACGGCTTGATGTTGACGCTTTTGGTTTTGCTGCCTGCTGTTGCGGGAATGATGTGGCTGATGCAAGATCTCATCACGATCGTCTATGAACGCGGCGCCTTTACAGCGGACGCGACGGCAGCCACTGCAAATGTCGGCTACCTTTACCTGGGATCGGTATTATTCTTCAGTTTGCAAAACATCTTGAACAAAGCTTTCTACTCAAAAAAGCAAGGCCATGTCATTTTGCGCATTTCCTTATTCTCCATCGCGCTCAATGTCGCATTGAACTTCCTGTTCATCGCATTGCTTGACTCGTATTTGGCGATTCCACTTGCTTCGTCCGTCATGGCGCTCGTTTACTTTGCGCTCAACTGGGTTGTTTTTAACCGGACGCAAGGCAAGCTCAACTCGCACTTTATTGTAAAAGACGCGGCCAAGATTTTTGCAGCGACCGCTGTGATGCTATTGGCTTTATGGCTCGCTTCAGGAATTCTCGAGGATCTCAATATCTATATCCGCTTCGGCCTGACCGCGATCATCGGCGCCATTGTCTACGTCATCGCGGCGCTCGCCTTGAAAACGGAGATCGCGCGCTTTCTCATCAGCAAGCTTAGAAAATCATAAGGAGTTTTTTGCATTATGAAACAAGCATTAATGAAAAACGCTGCGCCGGTGCTGAATCCGGCGATCAAAGCTTCCTTGAAACGCTTTTACAAAGCCGACAAGCCGCTCACTCCACTTGAACCGGCACAGCGCGTGCTGGTCTTTGCGCCCCATATCGATGACGAAACGATCGGGCTCGGCGGAACCATCCGCCGTTATGCCGATGCCGGTGCGCAAGTCACCATCGCCATTATCACCGATGGCAAGAACAGCAACGCCGCACCGGTAGAAGCCGATGCCTTGGCTGAAACCCGTAAACAGGAATTGCGGTCGATCCAAGACTTGCTCGGCTTTACAGATGTCCGTTATTTGGATTATCCCGACAGCAAGATCAAGCATGTCGCTTCGAGCGAACGCTTTGTGGAGCTGATCGACGAAATCCGACCGGATACGATCTATACGACGAGCTTGATCGACGCCCATCCGGATCATGTGTATAGCGCCCACTTGGTGGCGGATGCCTTGAAGCATACGGCTTATCAGCCAAAAGTCGTCCGCGAATATGAGATCAATTGCCCTGTACCACCGGAAGCGATCAATTGTATCATGGACATTACCGATCAATTCCCGCTCAAACAACGGGCGACCGAGGCATTCAAAAGCCAAGTCATCGCGTTCGATGGATTCTTGGTGCTCGCTGAGGTCAAAGCTGCACAGACAAACGATGCACACGCACGCTACGTAGAAACCTTCATCGAAAACACACCGCAACAATTTGTCCAGGCGGCCGATCATTTAAAGACGCAAGACCGCCAGTACGAAAAGCATTTCAAGCAAGCGAACCGCACCGTCACATTGTGGTGGGCAATCTTTAAGAATTTGAAGTTGAAAAAGGCGATTTATCAAAGCCGCTAATTATAAATGCATTTGGAGGATATTATGAACTTTTTTAAGAACGATAACGAAAAATGGTTTTGGCTCATTGCCTTGATCGCCATCATGCTAATAGGTTACTCAGAGCTTGCCATCATCGGCTACGCGTTGACTGCCGTGTTGTTCGCCTATGCGTTCATCAATCCGAAGCACGGCATCCTGCTGCTGTTCGTCTACATCCCAGTCCGTGAATTTGTTACCCAGTACAATCCGGGACTCAGCTATTTAACCGAAGCCATCGTATTCGGTGCGCTGTTCCAAGTGTTCTGGATGAACCGCAAAACGATCGGGAAGTTATTCCATTTCAAGAATTTCGAATATGCCTATTTCGCCTTTCTGATCATCGGTTCAATTTCTGCACTTATCATGGGCATCAGCCCAATCTTGATTGCTATGCAATTGCGCCAGTTCCTGCTCTTTTACTTGGTCTATTACATCGTCTACCGCCTTGGGATCACGCGTAAAGACCTCGTCAACCTCGTGTGGATTTTCATCTGGACGGCGATCTTGGTCATTATCCAGGCAATCACTGAAAAACTGTCCATCCGCAACATGTTCCTGCCAGAATCATGGGAAGCCATGGCGCTGTCGGCAAAAAACCGCGTGCGCATCTATGGCATGCTCGGCAACCCGAACGTGCTCGGCATTTACTTGATGTTCGCATTCATCGCCTTCTATTACGCGAAGAATAAATTGAAGGAATTCAACCCGCGTTATATGGATATCTTGAATGTCTTGTTGGTCGGCATCCTAGTACTGACATACTCACGCGGCACGTGGGGCGGGTTCTTGATCGCCGCTATCGCCTTCTTGATCATGACAAGGAAAATGAGCGTGCTGATCGACTTCGTCAAATACACGGCAATTGCTCTCGTACTTGTGGTCTTGCCGCTGAATCTATTGACTAATTACTTTGAGAGCACCGACATCGGTTCTGAAAAAGTCACCAACATCCAACAATTCGATGTTGGCGGCGAGTCTGGTTTCCGCGACCGCATCGGCAGCACATTCAGCGAAGATACGGTCACCGGCAGCCAAAGTTCCGGCCGCTTGTTCATCGTCAAAACCGGCTTTGAAGTATTCAAAGACTACCCGATCATCGGGACCGGATTTGCCACATTCGGCGATTCCACTACCCTTTCGAACGGTTCGCCGATTTATGATGAATACGAAATCGGCCATAAGTTCTATTCCGATAACCAATACATCCAAATCATTGTCCAAACCGGCGTACTCGGTGTAATCGCCTTTGCCGCCTTCTTGTTAACGATGTTTTGGCGTTACGCAAAAAAGCACAAAGAAAGCTATTTGTATTCACTGACTGCGAGCATCTTGCTCGGCGCGTATTTCATGGGTCTTGTCTACAACCTATGGGAATCTGATATTTTCGGGCTCGCGTTCTTCGCACTTCTAGCTGCGGCATCTCGCCGGGAAGATTTCGGATTCCGGGATGATGGTGACACTTTATGATCCGCCTTTACCAGCCAGGCGATGAGATCGGTATCAATGCCCTGTATGAAAAAGTCTTTGGCAAACAGCGATCACTCGCTGAATGGCAATGGAAATTCGAAACCTTTCCAGAAAGTTCGACGATTGTCGTTTCAGAAGACGATGGCCACATTAACGGCCATGCTGCTTTCCTGAAACTGACGGCGCGCCAGCAAGGCACGGAACTCTCGCTTGGTGAACGGGTCGACATCATGGTCGATCCAGACTTCCAAGGCCGGGGCATCTACAAGCAAATCGTTTCCCGCATGATTGAGGAATGTGAAACGGAAGAGCTCGACATCCTCTATGGCTTCCCTGCTGAAACCGCGAAGCAAGTGTTCATGAAAGTGGCAGGCGGCAAAGACCTTGGGAATGTTCCCCGCTTTCTTGCCGTCAATAAGCCAGGCGCTTTGCTTGCGGCAAAGGTCGGCAAGCTAAAAGCGATCCAGTCGCCGCTCGACAAAGTGTTTTCTATGAGCATCCCTAAAAAGAGCAGACATCAACTGCGTGAACTCGGCGATCGCCTTGCCGTAGTCGATATGCTGTATGGGCGTTTTGAAAATCAATACCCGCTTCATGCCAAACGCAGCGGAAGCTACATCCAGCGCCGTTTTCTTGATCATCCGACAAAGCCCTATCAAGTGTATACCTTGGAGCAGAACGGCTACGCTGAAGGTTATTGCGTGCTGCACGAGGAAACGAAAGAAAATGGCGTGAGCTTCGCGACGATTGTAGATTTGTTCGGTCCGAACGATGAAGCGATCATTGCGGATCAACTGAAGGCGATCCGCCGGTTCACTAAAGCAGATGTGCTCAATTGCTGGGCCGTGCCTGATAGCCCGCGCTACCGCGCATTGAAGAAAGCCGGCTTTTTCCATATCAATAGCCCGATGCCGTTCGTCATCAAGGATTTCACTGGCACGGGTTCTTATGACGAGCTGGCTGATTGGCATTTGTCGCAGTCAGATGTTGATTCGTATTAATGCTTGCCCTTCTTCCGGGATTCCGGGAGAAGGGCTTTTTTATGCGTTGGGGACTTAGTGTGAAGGTGTATAAGGAGATAGTAAGGGATTGGTTGTGGAATTGTTGCGAGGCTCTATTTTTTCTTCTTGGTAATATTCGCCGCCTTGCTTTGGGTTGGCCTTTGGCACTAAGCCAATGAAATGGCGAAAGGAAGTTGAGTCATTTCATTGCAAACTGACTGTTTAAGTAGATCTGCTTCTGTATGGAGTTGCCAGCTAGTGGAGGAATCGCTTCCTGGGACAAGTTTGGGATAGATAGCGAGGATTTGTTGTTTGTGGACCTATTACGATGTTTGATTTCAGCTTCATTCTAATAGTCGCCGCCTTGCTTTGGGTTGGCCTCTCGCAATAAGCCAGGAAGAACACCTGTCTTATTGCTTCGGCTCACCCTGGGCGCTAGTCGGCTTAGAGATTTCATTGCAAGTTGACTGTTTAAGTAGATCTGCTTCTTTATGCAGTTGCCGGCTAGTGGGGGAATCGCTTCCCAAGACACTTCATCTGGCACATGGCTGCTTACTTTTAAATTATGCGGATAGATCCGAATTAATTTGCACATTCTTAAAAATAAGATGACTCAAGATACAAAACATGACGCACTTTCACGTAAAAGAAATTAGTAGGTTGAAGAAAATACCTCCCACTCTAAATATAGAGACGGAGTGGAAGGGGGCTGACTCCTGTGGGACTGCGCGGGCTGGCGAGACAAACGTGCCGCACTCTTTGGCACGTTGGCTCAACACCCGCCCCACGGCAAGCAGCCCCCTGCAACGTAGTCGAAAAGCGGAAGCTTTTCAAATCTCTTCTTTCTATCTAACAGTTTTCGTCGCATCAGCTGCATGACTCGCATCCTGCGAGCCTCAAGCAGTCCCCTGCAACGCAGTCAAAAAGCGGAAGCTTTTCCTCTCTCCTTTTTTTAATCCCTACCTCCTATCCCCATCAAAAAAACAGGCATCCCTCCATTGCGAAGGGTGCCTGTTTTGTGTTCACTTGATAAACGCTTCATATGTATCCAGCTCGCCGGCTTTGATGACATGTCCAATAAAGTCTTCGTAGCTGATGATGCCGAGTGCAGTGGCTTCATCGAACAGTTCCTGCACGCGTGCTGTGTCTGGATGGATTTCTGCGTTTTTGGTCGGGTGCAATTTGCCGGAATGGTCGACGATCTTGCCTGCTTCGTCGAAAACGACGTTCAGTTCACCGAGGTTGGTGTCGTATTCGCCGGTCTGTACGACTAGCGTATCCCCGATATGGTTCGGTGGGTTGGTCGTAACATGCGAGTGGCCGCCGATAATAACGTCGATGCCTGCCACTTCTTTCGCCAATGTCCGATCATGCCCGACGCCGATATGGGTCAACGCCACGATTTTATCGATGCCGATCGATTCGAAATGGGCGACCGCTTGTTTGGCCGCTTCGGTATAATCTGCGAATGAAACATCGCCAGGAACGGTCACGACTTCCTTGTAATGCGTGATGCCAAATATGCCGATTTGTTCATCGCCCACCGTTTGCACAAAACCTTTATTGATGCGGCCATCTACTGGCGCGTCCGTATAGCTATAGTCTGCATAGGGCTCAAGGAATTGATCTTGCGAGAAGTCGACATTGGCGCCAAGCACTGGATGCGCGGCGTTTTTAACGTAAGTGCTGAGCGGGCCATGGTCAACAACTCCTTCCCCGAGGTCGAACTCGTGGTTGCCGAGCACCATCCCATCATAATCGAGGTGGTTCATGAACACGGCATTAGCCAGTGAATCCTGCGCTTTTCGCCCAATTTCCCAAGACGTTACATCCCCTGCCGATAATAAAAGATGATGGGTGCTGGCTCCGCGGATTTCTTCAATCAGTGAGGCGCGCCGTGCGATATTGTCCATCACGGTATGGGTATCGTTTGTGTGGATTAAGGTCAGTTCAAACGGTTCAGGTTCGACAGGTTCGGATTCCGGCGAGTCGTCTGGTGTGGCGTCTGTTGAAGCCGTTTCGTTTGGATCCGGTGTTTCTGCATCGCCAAATCCTTCGCTTTGGTCTTTCTGCGGCCAAATGAGGAAGGCGGTGAAAGCCACCATAATCGCCGCTAAGAATGTTACGATTTTCTGCATCGTTGTCACGTCCGTTTCTCTACATAATCTCTATAGATAGTCTACTATAAAATATGGAAAAAATACGGAATCTCACGGATTCTTAACCAAGTCTTAATGCTTTTCTCAATCTCTTTACGAATAGAAGTCTCAAAGGCAAAAAAATACCCGGCTGCCTGAGCAGCCGGGTATTAGTATTTCGATCAATCGTGCAATGCTTTGATGACTTCTGGAGAAACGACTTGCGTTCCGCCTGAAGTGAAGACTGTGCCATAGTAATGCGCACGGTTTTCAACAACGGAGTTGACGCTGTCTTTCTTCACAAGAAGCATCGGTGCTTCATAAGCTGCTGCAAGAGCGTTTCCAGTCAAAGCATCCGGGAAGTTCTGGCCGTTTGCAGCCAAGCCTTCAACTGCGCCGTCGAACAAGAGATCTGCAACTGCTGCAGAAGTTAGGTAACGGTCTGCGCCGCTGACACGATCAGCGTTCGGCAATTCATCCGCTACGCCTTCAGAAACAGCTTGCGATCCGCCGATGATTGTCGTTGTGTCATAGTTTTCGAGTTCGTCTGCAATGACAGCCGGAATGCGGTCAGGACGCGTCAACAGGATTGGCTTGTCGTTGACTGCTGCATAAGAACCAGCGGACAAAGCATCCGGGAAGTTCAAACCGCTTACGACAACTGCATCAGTTGCTGCTGTTTCAAGTTCATTCGCGATGGCAACAGCTGTGTCATAGCGTGTTTCGCCGCCGATGCGTTGAACATCAAGGTCAAGTTCTTCAAGTTCAGCTACCACATCAGCTGAAACGGCTTTTGTGCCGCCAAGTACGATGGCATTTGTTGCGCCAAGGCGTGCGATTTCTTCAGCGACGCCAGAAGCCAATGCGCCAGAGCGAGTCAATAGGATTGGAGCTTCGTTTTGGTCAGCTAGTGGAGCTGCTGTCAAAGCGTCCGCATATTGGTCGCCGCGAGCGATGACTACAGTATCAGCTGATTCCCAGCCTTGTTTCGAAACGGCGATTGCTGTTTCGTAACGGTTTTCACCAGACAAGCGCACTTGGTTGATACGGCGTTCTTCGTATGGCTCTACACCTTCATCAGCGAAGGATTGTGCATGCTCTTCGAACATTTCCCAGTCTGTGAAGCCAGGCTCAGTAACACGTCCCTCTTCATAAGCTTTACCAAATGAGTCAAAACCGTCGCCGCCTTTAGCAGTGAACGAGTTCGTTGCGACTGTATACGTTTCTTCCAAATTCAATTCGTCGTAAGTTTCCCCACCTGTGTCAACAAAGACAGACAAGACGCGTTCGCCTACTGGTGCTTTGCCGTCATAGTTGAAGAACATGCCAGATACGTGAAGGAATCCGCCGTTTTCTTTCGGGTATTCACGGACACTGTGCTCAAGAGCATCTTTGAGTTCCTGGCCAGTGACTTCCATAATTGCCAAAGCATTGCCGAATGGCAAGACTGTCAATACTTCACCATAAGTGATTGGTCCTGGCTCGATGGAAGCACGGATGCCTCCGCCGTTTTGAAGGGCGATCGTTGTATCAGGATTGATTTGCTGCGCTTTTGCGAGCATGCCATCCGTGATGAAGTTTCCAAGGTTCGTCTCGCTTGCACGAATTCCGAACTCCCCGCGCGTGCCGTTCAAGAAGACATTTGCTTCAACACCGATTTCCGTTTCTTTCAATTCTTCCACTTCTTCTTTAAATGGCGCAAGGATTTCTGCCGCTTCTGCATCTTCTTCAGCAAGCGCAACTTCGTGGTGCTCACCGACAAAGTTTGTTACATTTCCAGCTTCATCGAAAGTGACGTCCAATTGGCCAAGAAACTTATTATATTCGTTCGCTTGGACGATGACTGTATCTTCAACTTGTACTGGTGGCAATAGTTTTGTATGTGTATGTCCGCCGACGATTACATCGATTCCATCTACTTCTGCAGCGAGCGTACGGTCGTTATCGACTGCTGCGTTATCGTCATAGCCGATGTGCGTCAAAGCAACAATTTTATTGACTTCTTGTCCTTCAAACCATTCAACTGCTTCATTTGCTGCGTCGATATAATCAGTGAAAAGGATATCTTCCGGGCTTGAAATGTCAGCTGTTTCAGCAGTTGTTAAGCCAAAGATCCCAACTTCCTCACCGTTCACTTCTTTCACAACGCCGCTGTAGATTTGTCCGTTAGCAGCCGTTTTCGTAAACGCTTCGCCTGCTACCAGCGGTGACATATTCGCATCGCCTGAGAAATCAACGTTAGCCCCGACCAACGGGAAGTCTGCTCCGCCAACGAATTCAGCTAGTGAAGCGTGGCCTTCTTCGCTCGAACCAAGGTCGAACTCATGGTTACCGAACGTCATGGCGTCATACTGCATATAATTCATCAACGCCAAATCCGCTTGCCCTTCGAAGATGTTGAAATACAATGAGCCTGAGAAAACGTCGCCTGCATCAAGCAATAGGTTGTTCGTATTCTCCGCACGAAGCTGCTTGATCAAAGTTGCGCGTTTCGGCGCGTTGTCCAGGTTCGCGTGCGTGTCATTCGTGTGCATGATCGTTAACTCGAAATCGCCTTCAGCTGCCTCCGCTTTTTGCGAATCGTAGATCCCGACGACTGTCAAAGCCAGTGTCGTCGCCATTACAGAAGTGAAAATCTTTTTCGGCATTTCTACACCATCCTATCAATTTTTTTTGACGAACGTCTCTCAGGGCTGTATCTTTCTGACTATGTATGAAGACGTTTGTCCCTATTACCCATAATACTACAAAAGATTTCGAAGGTAAGTAAAATTTTGATAAATATTTCGAAAACGTTTACATTTTTTCTGTTTGTAATAAATGATTTGAATAAATTCCATATAAAGGGATTTATACGGAGTTCTTTTCACCTTATAAATTGGTTATCACTTCATTTTAAGTTCGTCTCACTGATGAGTTTCTACTATTATAATAGCGACTTCAATCAGATTTGAAATAGAGCATTAAAAAGCGGAGCGCCCGAGGGCACTCCGCTTTCATAAGTCTTACTTATTGTTCAAGTACTCGTCCAATTGCTTCAAGATGTCATCGGATACGGCTTGTGATCCACCGATCACTTTCACGTATTCAACGCCATTCTTCTGCAAGTGTTCGCCAAGTTCTGCTGGTACGGATTTTCCTACCAAGTAGACGCCAGTATCATCTTTCGCTGCCAGCGCGCCGCCTGCTAGAGCATCCGCATAAGATTTGCCTGTTGCTACGTAAACTGTATCAGTTGGGTTGCCGAAGTATTTCGCCACTTCAAGTGAAGTTTTGTAACGGTCAGCACCGCTGATACGGAATGAGTTAGGAAGCTCGGAAGCTGCCTTCTCGCTGATAGCGCCAGTTCCACCGATGATCAAGCTGTTTTCCACGCCCAATTTCACCAATGCCGCTTTTGTTGCGTTCGGCACTGAATCTGTACGGGAAAGCAAGATCGGTGTGCCTTCAGATCCAGCATAGCTAGCTACGCTTAGAGCATCCGGGAAGTTCGTGCCGCTGACGACGATTGCAGATTCGGATTTACCGAATTTCTCAGCAATTTTCGCTGCAGTTTCGAAACGGTCTGCGCCACTGATGCGTTCTACTGTGATGCCGTCAGATTTCAATTGCTTCACGACAGCGTCAGAGATCGCGCCAGTTCCACCAAGGACGTGAACTGTTTTAGCGCCAAGGCGTTTGATTTCTTCATAAGTGTCTGCAGGCAATTTCGCTGTGCGGGACAATAGAAGCGGTGCGTCATGTTTCTTCGCAAGTGGTACGCCTGCTAGAGCATCAGCATAGTTATCGCCGCGTGCAAGGACGACTGTATCGGAAGATTCCCAGCCTTCTTGGCTCAGCTCAACTGCTGTGATGTAGCGGTCTGCACCGGAAATGCGCTCTGCGCGAAGCTCGGAATCAGAACGGTCGATCTTCACTTCTTTTTCGATCTTGTTGCCAGCTCCGTCTTCTGCAACTACCATGAACGTGTTAACGCCAGGCGCCAAGTCGACTTTCGCTGTTACTGTTTTGCTGACTGGATTAGCCAACGTGATTTCATCAAAGACGTCCTGGTTGTAAAGAACATCTCCATCAAGTGATAGTTTCACCATGTTGAAGTTGTCTTTTACCGTGATGTCGAATTCCACTGATTCCTCGTCTTGGTCAACAACGCCAGGAGCGTCGATTGCAAGCGTCGGGTTCACTGTATCCACATAAACTGGGCGGATGATCGAAGACGTGTTGCCGTTGTAATCCGTCGCTTCGAACTTCACATCGTGGCGTCCAGTTTCAAGCTCGATTGTTGTATCGAACGCAAAGCCTTTGTCTGTTTCAGTGAATTTCACTTCTTTGCCGTTCACTGTCAAAGTTTTCAAGTTTTCTTCCACTACATATCCTTTAAGCGGTACAGTGCTTGTTCCGTAAAGACCAAGTGCTGCTGGGCCGTTATCGTCTACGTAGATGACTGGTTTAACTGTGTCATCTGCATTCGAGATGGCATAACCCAAGTTGTATGCATGGTCATAAACTACGACTTCGATCAAGTCAGCTTCTGATGCATCCAAGCCGAATTCATCAAGATCAACAACTTTTTCGTCTGCTCCGAAGTAACCTTCAACCGGCAAGCGTTCGCCATCAACATTGACGGAGAATTGCTTGACGCCTACACCTTCATCGGACAAGGAAACTTCCAATGTGTTGTCTTCTTCATTTACAGTAACAGAAGCTTCCGGTGCAGTTGTATCGATGTAAACTGGCAATGATTTGCTCTGCCAATCTGCTTCTTCGTAGTCAACTTTCGCTTTGTACTCATATTCGTACAAGCCGTCTGCTGCCACTTCACCTTTCACTTTGCCGTCCCAAGCGCGCGCGTTCACGTAGCTAAGGAACGTGCCAGTTCCACCGTTAAAGTAGTTTTTACGGACGTCTTTTTCGATGTTGACTGTACGGACTTTCTCGCCCGCTTCGTTCAAGATGTTTGTTTGCAATTCATCCGCATTACGGAGAAGCGTGATGTTTCCGTTGATCTTATCGTGCAAGCCATCGCCATTTGGTGATACTGGATAAACCCATTCGCCATCGACTTCTACTAGGTCATAGTAGTAAGCTTCGCCGTCATAGTCCACTCCATCGTCAGCATCTTTGACTCCTAACAAGTCATAATACTGCTGGTAAAAATGCGGCTCGTCTTTTTCTTCAACTCCGAAGGAATCAATGATATCTGGACGGTCCCATTCGCCGTAGAAGCTGATATATGGCAAGACCAAATCAGGATTTGACGATCCTTCTTCAGCTGTCAATTTCACAAAGCCTTCGACAAAGACATCTTCTTCAAGCGCTTTTGTGATGGCGTTGCCGTCTTTATCAAGCCCTGGCACTTTGCCTTCGCTGATATCGACTGTCACTTTCACATCAACTGTTCCGTTAGCCGGTACAGTCACTGTTTCAGGAGCAGAAACTTTCGCTCCTTCAAGAGCGCCTGATTGAAGCAAGTTGGAAGTTACTGCGCCTTCTTCTTGGAACATATCAACTAACACTGAAGTGTCAACCGAATACGTTGCTGCTTCATTAGACAAGTTTTCAGCTTTCAACGTGAACGTGAAGGAATCTCCTGTGAAGTCTTTGACATTCACTTTCGCTTCGTTCGTCGATTTTTCAGTCATAATAACTGGCGTAGTGACAGCGCCGTTAAGCTGCATCATCCCAGCGCCTTGGCGGCGAGGTGAGATCGTGTCGCCTGATTTACCGTGCGTGATGTCCGCAGTGTTTAGCAGTAATACTTTTGCAAGGCGAGTACGTTCTTCTAATGAAAGGTTTTTGAACTCGTCATGGTTTTTCAAGTATTGCTGAACAAGTGCTGCGCCGCCCGCAACGTGTGGAGCTGCCATAGACGTTCCGCTCATTACGCCGTATTTGTCGTTTTCAAGCGTCGACAAGATATTTCCGCCTGGTGCAGACAATTCAGGTTTGAACTCAAGGTCCGGTGTTACGCCCCATGACGTGAAGTCTGTTGCACGGCCCACTTCAGGTCCTAGCTCTTTTCCTGTTTGTTCAATATCTGCGCCAAGTTCGCCGTCTTCAGCAAGTGCTGCTTCAAGCTCCAAACCTTGTGCTCTTGTAATCTTCATGAATGGGATATCCCAGCCGCCTTGGTCTTTGTAGAATATTGGGCTATCGGAGTTATAAACGATGATTCCTGCTGCTCCAGCTGCTGCTGCCCAGTTCGTTTTATCAACGAATGTGTGTGCACCACGTTCGACAACAACGACTTTTCCTTCTACATCGATGCCTTCATAGTCTGATGCAGCACCCAATGCGTCTGATTTCCCTGTCAATTCTTTCAAGGATACAACTTCAATGTCGTCGCCTTCTACTTCGAAGTCAGTCCAATCATCAACACCAAATCCTTCTACAGTGAAACCATCGAACTCAACATCATGCGTGAAGTGATTTACTACGTTTCCAGTAGCTGCGACTTGGATTGTATCCTTGTTAAGTCCTGGAGATCCAACCAAACCGTAATCCGGGTTGTCGTAATGCGGGTTATCGTAGCCGTAGCCGATATGCCCTGAGTTACCAGCTGATACAGCTGAAACGATTCCGTTGTTTACAGCGTTTGTGATGGCTTTGTCTTCTGCGCTATCAGCGTCATAGAACGAAGAAGTTGAACCTAGGCTCATGTTCAATACATCAGCGCCAAGCTTAACAGCATCGTCGATTGCCGCTAAATAAATATCAGAGAAAGTTGATGGGAAGTTGACGTCATTCGAGAATACTTTCATCCCTAGGATTTGGGATTCTGGAGCTACCCCTTTTAGGCCGCCTTCGCTTTCGTCTCCGTTAGCTCCGACTGTTCCTGCAACGTGCATGCCGTGCATGGAAGCGTCTGGACCATCGTCTTGGATTTCGGCGTTTTTATCATAATAGTTATAAGCATAAGGAACTTTAACGTTTTGATAAGCACCTTTCAAGCCGTCTTTTGAGATAAGTCCTTCAACATCGGATTTCGTCAAATCAACTTTTGAGTCGTCAGAGATGTTGAAATCTTTATGGTCAGGATCAATTCCTGTATCGATTACAGCAACGACCATGCCTTCACCTTGGAATTTGCTGTCAGCCCATACTTGACGCGACTGAATGAAATCATGGCTCGTCGTCATATCTGGCTTAGCTTCTGGTCTTTCATATTCGTTTGCAATATATACGTTCTTAACGTTCGGCAATTCTTTGATTTTCTCAACGTCGCTGAATTTAACTACGCCACTGAAACCATTGAATGCCGTCGTATATTCATATTGGGAGTTTAGCTCGACGCCTTTGGAAGAAATGGATTTCTTCACGGTTGAATGCGTTTGCATTAACTGAGTTTCAATCTGCTCTTTTTCAGCTTTAGCAAGCGTCTTGTATTGAACGCCTTTTGCAGATGCCACTTCAACTGCTGATTGGCCTTCAATTTCAACAATGACGCGAACTTCTTCGTTCGGGTCTAATGCATCTTTTTGTACCATATCATTTTTCTCTTGTTTCTTAAGCTGCTTGATCAGCTCTGCTTTTTCGTTGGAAAGAACGTTGATTGCCTGCAAATCTTTATCACTGGCTTTCTCTTTGTCGCCAGATGTAGCACTTGCAGTCATAACACCGTTACTTGCAACTAAACCTGCGATCATAGCAACAGATACAAACTTTTTCCAAGTCTTTGAACCGTTTTGCACAATGTAGCCTCCCCTAATGTTTTTTCGAGGAAATTCACCCTATGTATAATACCCACTTATGTACGCATTTCCTCACAGATAAAATAGTAACAATAGTCATACAATTATGTCAATATGTTATTTGAATATTCTTGTGAATTGAATTACTGGAATTTAATAGAAATCATTTAAGCATAAAAGATGACTAAACGGACAATATATTCCTGCAAAACGCATGTGCTTAAGGAACCTTTTCGCAAAAATAAATTTTCGAGTATCGAATTATAAAGGGTATTTTAGCCTATTATTATTACGTTTTTTCTCTTCAAGTTGGATTTTCTAAAAATACTGGGTATAAATAATACTTGTCCCGACAGATCTGAGCTTCAGAAAAAAATATGTATTTTTTTCTAGTATTTTTTTATTTTTTGCTAGTTTTCTTGCCATGCTTTTCTTTTGGAGAGCTTATTTCTGGGAACTCTAAGAGAGATGACCGGAAATGAGGCTTTGGATAAAGAGCAGATAGTAAGTTTTTTAATGTAGAGAAGTTTCGACATTTGATTTGTGTTACATGTTGGTAGTCGCCGCCTTGCTTTGGGTTGGCCTTTGGCAATAAGCCAGAAAGAACGCCTGTCTTACTGCGTCGGCTCATCCTTGGCGCCGGGCGGCTGAGAGATTTCGTTGATTCGGGTGCGTTTAATCAGATCTGCTTCTGTATGCAGTTGCCGGCTAGTGGGGGAATCGCTTCCCGGGATACAGCATCTGGCATATTATATGCTTGAGTTAAAAACCTTGTTGGAGTATGAGAAAGGACCAGACTCTCTGTATCAAAGATGATTTAAGCCACAACGCATGAAGCATTTCTACATTTTCTGTCGAGTGAACAGAAGAAATTTCCTTCCCCTTTTAAAAAGAGAGACGGAGTGGAAGGGGGCTGACGCCTGTGGGACCGCGCGGGCTGGCGAGACAAACGTGCCGCGCTATTTGGCACGTTGGCTCAACACCCGCCCCTATCCCCGGGCAGCTGAAAGCGCGACGTCCTGTCGCATCAGCTGCATGACCCGCCTCCTGCAGGCCCCAAGCAGCTCCCTGCAACGAAGTCGCAAAGCGGATGCTTTTCCTATCACTTCTTTATTCATTTCGCAGTTTAAGTCGCATCAGCTGCATAACTCTTATCCTATGAACCCAAAGCCTGCGCCTGCAACGCAGTTGAACAAATAAAGCTTTTCCAATCACTCCTCTATCACCTCCCTAGCTCAATTGCATTTCCACAAAAAAAGAACCATCCGCCAGAGGCAGATGGTTCTTCGTTTTTATTCGTAGCTCACCAATTCCACAACAGATTCCTGTTTGTCGTCTCCATTTGCCACTACTGTTTTTTCCTGGATGAATCCAAGATCAGGAGCGAAATAGCGTGTCATGGTCGTTACTTGATCGGATGATTCGGATTTCAGGACTTGCTCGACGACCAAGACGTCTTCGAATGTTCCTGCTTGTGTTTCAAGCGTTTCATCATTCGATGTGACGATCCATTCGCCTTCTGTGCTATTGGCTTCATCGATCATGACGACCGGCGCGTTCATCGGCACCAATCCTTCGATCGAAATGTCGCGCTCGCCTTCGAGTTCAGATGTTTCGATCAGCATGTTCATGGACGACTCTGTCCACTCCGTCACTTCAATCGTAGCAGCTTCGCCGAATGTAATTTCTTCGAGCACTTGGTTGCCGGATACTTCTAGTACTTCACGCGTCAATTCGAAGTCTTCCACTTGGAACTTCTTGACGAGTCCGAGTTCAGGCATGTAAAGCTGCAAGCCTGTTGGGTCTGTCACTTCGATTGGTGCGTCTTCAGGAGCTTCTTCGGTTGCTTCCACTTCTGTTTCAGTTGTTTCTGTTTCCGTGGCTTCGGTTTCGGTTGTTTCTGTGCCGCCTGTGCCGTTATTAGCGTCTTCCGCAGAATCGGTCACAGCGGTGCCACAGCCGCCAAGCAGGACGGCTGAAAGCAAAAGACCACTGAATTTCTTCATGTATATAACCACCTTATCATTTTTGCATTGCGTTGATCGTTGTTTTCACAGATGGGTTGATGGCGCCGCCGATATAGTACGTGCGGTTGATCAATTTCTCTGTGCTGTGTTGAGTCAATGATGTTGTTAAATCTGATGGCATTGCGTCATCCGGCACTAGGAATAGCGGCGCGTTGTAACGGGCAGACACTGCCGAAGATACGAGCGCATCCGGATAGTTTGTACCAGTTGAAACGATCAAGCGGTTGGACATGAAATCATCTGCGAAGAAATCGATCGCAGCTGTTCCAGTTTCGTAACGTGTTTTACCGGATAGGCGGCGGACGCCGTCAGCACCGATTTCACGTTTAACTGCTGTTTCCAATGAAGCTGGCACTGCAGATGTTCCACCGATGATGACGACTTCGTCACCGAAAGCTGTTTTCAAGCTGTTCGGCACAGGCAATCCTTCACGGACCAGCACGATCGGCCAGTTTTTCACGACGGCAACACTCGCTGCAGTCAAAGCATCTGGGTAGTTATCACCAGCTGTGACGAAGACGCCATCAGCAGAAGGCAGTTTTGCGTTGATTTTTTCGTTTGTTTCATAGCGTGTTGAACCGGACAGGCGCTCTGTGCTCATGCCCATGCTCTTCAGCTTGCTTTCGACTGAAGTCGAGAGTGCAGCTGTTCCGCCGACCATAATGACGTGTTTCGCTTTCAAGCGTTTCAATTCTTGCTCAACTTCTGCCGGCAAAGCGCCTGCTCTGCTCAAAAGAATCGGTGCGTTGCCGTAATGTGCGGCAAGCGGACCAGCTGACAAGGCATCCGCGTATTGCGCAGATGTCGCAAGAACTACTGTCTTTTGCGCTTTTGTAGAAGCAAAGCCGTTCGGGTAAAGCAATTTCGAAACCGCGACAGCCGTTTTCAAGCGGTCAGAGCCTTCGATGTTTTGCGGTGTGTAGGAATACTTTGTTTTGTCTGTGTTCGTAAAGATGACTTTCTTTGCCCACACATCATACAATTCGGAGTTTGGCCAGTTGCGCGCATAGTCGCGGGCTTCCTCACGGTTGTAAAGGTGGACCATCTCGCCTTTGTCTTTCGAACGGACGATGAAGTTTTTGCGTTTAAAGTTCGACCAGACGGTGTCGTCTTCAAGCGTCGACTCATCGATTACGGATGCTTGCGATAATTTGCCAGCTCGGGCAATCGCCGCTTCTTCCTGATAGAAACGCTCCACTTCTTTATCACTGCCGTCTAGGACTACGTATTTCTTCGGCAAATAATTGGACCAAAGCACAATGCCGGTTGTCGTATGGACAACGCGTGTGTTCTTCCATTTTTTCGCTTCGTTGATCGCTTCTTGTTCTGTACCGAATAGATTATCTTTCATTTTTACGGATGGATGATAAATGCCATAGACTAATGGGCGTTCAACCGGTTCCGGATCTGGCTTTGTTGCGCCGTCTACTTTTCCGGTTTTCTTATGGATCACATAACTGCCTGAAACAGTTTTCGAGTAATTCAATGCATCGGTTTTCGATGTATAGTGTTTGATTGCTTTGCCGTTTTTGTCGTTGACGACATAAACGTTGAAGAAATCATCTACGCCTTTTGCAACATTCGCTGCAACTTTCTGTTGGAACCAAGCTTGCTTAATCATCGCTTCTTCTGTCGGGTTGGACATATACCCAACTTCAAGCAGCACAGCTGGCACGTTTGATGTACGTGTTACGTAAAGGCTGTTTGCGACGATGCCGCGGCCTTCCTTAACGCCTGAATTGATGACTGCGCGGTGCGTGTTTGTTGCCAAACGTCCGCTTTCCGGCGAGTAATGGCGTTGCAAGACGGATGGTGGATACGACGAACTCGCATATCGATTGTCGAAGTAATACGTTTCGTATCCGCCGTATGTAGGTGAACTCGTCGCATTGTGGTGAACGGACATGAACACGGTATTGTCATTATTCCCGCTTGCAATCATGCCGTTTGCGACTTTCATCCGCTCGACGAGATCCGCACTGGATGAAATGCGTGAAAACTGGACATCGGATGTTCTGGTCATGTGAACGACAAATCCTCTTTTCTCTAGTTCGGATTTCAATCGCTTCGACACTTCCATATTGGCGTGTTTCTCGTAATAGCCGGTTCGGTTTCCTGAGTAACCGGCCGTTCCGCCATATGCTCCTCCGTGTCCCGGATCTAAAATAACAGTTGGTTTACCGGCTGCCGAAGCAGTTCCGGTTCCCATTCCAATGGCTAGCAGCAGCAACAGCACGAACAAAAGTTTCTTTTTCAATGCTACATTCCCCTCTTTCTGACCTAATAGTACGGGGGAAAATTAGGAGAAACAAGAGAATTTTACAATATTTTCTTAAAATGATTCTTTATACAGCGTTTAAAAGTGAATTTTTCAGACGTAAAGATAATAGTCCTATGTAAATTACGAAAAACCCTCTAATTGTATACACAATTTAGGTATTTATAACCAATATCTTTTTATTGATTATGCAATAAATTTGCATTATCATTCGTAAATTTGAATTAACAAAAAAAACCAGAGAAGAGTTAACTCTCTTCTCCGGTCTCTGTTTCTTCGTCGTCATCCAGGAAATTGCTCAGTAATGCATCGGAATGGTTTAAGATTTTCAACGCTCTTTCCTGCTGCGCTTCAATGATTTCAGCCTCCGGTTCGATCCGCTCCATCGTCTCGAAGTCGTAATAACGTTCCGGATACCGTGCGTTCTCCCCTAAGTACATATGGTCTCCCGTAATGTAAGAACCACCTGGGAGATAATAGCGCACTGCAAGCAGGTTATTCTCATATTGCAGCATATTATGCCCGACCATCGGCGCTTGCGGTTCGATGCCCATCAAATTCATGATGGTTGGCATCATGTCCACTTGTCCGCCAAAATTCGAATTCACTTCCGACTCTAATGCTCCAGGGGCTGCGACAATGAACGGCAAAAGAAAACGATCTTTCAATGAATAAGTATGCCCGAGCAAGTCGGCCATCAGCTCGTTGTCCTCTTTTGTCATTGGCCGGCCATGAAGCCCTGAGTGGTCGCCGTTGACGACAATTAGGGAATCTTCATAAATGCCTTCCGCTTTTAGGAAATCGATGAATTCCCCTACTGCTTCATCGGCGTACCGGATGGATTGCAGGTAATTTCCTGTGTAGGTATCTACGTATTCTTCCGGCAACTCCAAATACTTGTCTTGTTCACGCACTTCAAAAGGCGTATGGCTCGTTACGGTCATCAAGTTTGCATAGATTTTTTTCCCAGAGGCGATTTGCTCTTGTATTTCACCTTCTGCAAACTCGAACATCGTCCGGTCGGATGGCCATAACCCAATCATGTCTTCATTCGGAATCTCATCGCTCGAATACGCATAATCAAATCCAAGCGATGGGTACAATTCCGCGCGGTTCCAATACTCCAGCTTGTCCGCATGGTAAGTCGTCGTATAATAATCACGCTCATTGAGCATATTGACAAGCGATGGCAACGGGCTGCCGTTCAAATAATTGACCGTCGGATCCAAGCCTCTCGTCAACAGTGACATATGCAATAGCCACTCGGCATCGGATGTGTTGCCTGCACCGATCTGTTGGAACATGCGGTCAAAATACAGGCTGTCGCCAAGCAGTTCGTTGAGATTCGGCGTCAACTCCTGCCCATCGATCGATTGGTTGATAGCGAAGTTCTGCAGGGATTCGACTTGGATGATGAACAAGTGGCGATCTTTTGCGATGCCGAAGCGATCGTGTTCCGTATAAGGCACAAACTCGTTGCCTTTCAGCTTAGCCAGCTCCTCATCCGAAATTAAATGCATTTGGGCTGACGCGCTATTTTGCTGTGCCGCCTGGACCAATTGAGTCTGGACAAAGCCTTGTTCCTTGGCGAATAAAGTCATATCCAAAATCGGCTTTTGCAAAGCAACTACAGTTGTCGCTACACTCAGCACCACCAAAACAATTGCTGCAACGCTTATTTTTTTACGGTTTTTCATTGCCAACGGCCGCTTCCAATACAGGACGAACAATGCGATATAGACCACAATATCCGCAAAGAACAGGAAGTCAAGCGGCGCATACAATAAGCTCACCGTTTCTATAACCGATCCGGCTTGATCGCCTTGCTGCAAATCAAAATAGCTCGGCACGGTCTGGAAATAGCGCTCATACCAGACGATCGAAACAAGAAGCGCCGAAACGAACAGATTGTAGATTAACGCAACGAGCGGGCTGATCCGGCGCAGCACGACAAACAGCAATACCGGCAAGAGCATGAATACCGGAAAGTCGATCGCCACGAGCCGTAGCCAGGATACTTCACCATAGACTAGGGTTCGGAATACCCCCAGCTTAATGAGCAAAATGACGGATAAAATCACTAATACCAGCAGCGGGGAATTAAGTTTTTTTGTCTTTTTCATAATAAACACCTCGTAATCAATGAATCCATCATAGCATTATTATTACAATTATTACAATAGAGCTAATATTAGGTAAAGACGCACGACCATAGGAAAGGGTTCCCTAATAGCCCCTCATCCCTTGAGTGGCAAGGTATGGCGCTTATTTTTGATGTATTGTGATTTTACGAAAAATTAATGAGGGAGATTGGGCTGCTATATTCTTCATGGAGTTTCAGACTAATTCAGCACGGCTTTTTTATAGCATGTGTAGGAAGTAGAAATTGAAGGGTTGTGTGTAACATTATTTCGATGTTCGATTTGGCTTCACGTTGCTAGTCGCCGCCGAGCTTTGGGTTGGCCTCTTGCCATAAGCCAGGAAAAGCACCTGTCTTACGGCATCGGCTCACCCTTTTACGCTCGGCGGCTTGGAGATTTCGTTGATACGAATTCGTTTAGTCAGATCTGCTTCTGTAACTCTTTGCCGGCTAGTGGGGGAATCGCTTCCTGAGTCGAGCGCATGTTGAGGCTTGCGAGGGTTTGCTTGTGAAATTGTTTCTGTGCTCTGTTCGAACTTCACTTGAATAGTCGCCGCCGGGCTTTGGGTTGGCCTCTTGCCATAAGCCAAGAAGACCACTTGTCTGACGGCATCGGCTCACCCTTGGCGCTAGGCGGCTGAGAGATTTCGTTGATTCGGGTGTGTTTAGTCAGATCTGCTTCTTTATTCAGTTGCCGGCTAGTGGGGGAATCGCTTCCTGAGTCGAGCGCATGTTGAGGCTTGCGAGGGTTTGCTTGTGAAATTGTCTCTGTGCTCTGTTCGAACTTCACTTGAATAGTCGCCGCCCTGCTTTGGGTTGGCCTCTTGCCATAAGCCAAGAAGACCGCTTGTCTTACTGCATCGGCTCACCCCTTTACGCTGGGCGGCTATGAGATTTCTTTGATTCGGGTGTGTTTAATCAGATCTGCTTCTTTATTCAGTTGCCGGCTAGCAGGGGAATCACTTCCTGCGATGCAGCATCTGGCATGTTGGTGCTTCAGTCGAAATGTTTAGTCAGAACTAACTAGTCTCTCTACACCAAAGATGACTTGAGCTAAAAACATGAAGCATTCCCACATTTTACGTCGAGTGAACAGAAGAAAATTTCTTCCCCTCTAAAACTAGAGACGGAGTGAAAGGGGGCTGACGCCTGTGGGACCGCGCGGGCTGGCGAGACAAACGTGCCACGTTCTTCGGCACGTTGGCCGGGCACCCGCCCCATCCCCGGGCAGCTGAAAACGCGACGTCCTGTCGCATCAGCTGCATGACTCGCATCCTGCGAGCCCCAAGCAGCCCCCTGCAACGCAGTCGAAAAGCCGAAGCTTTTCCAATCCCTTTTTTCAATCACTTCATTATTAATTCTCACACAAAAAGCCGCCCTGGTGAGGACGGCTTTTGGTAGATCATCGATACTATTTATTTCACAAATTGGGAAGTGTGTTCGATGGATACGTTCTGGTAATAGAAATTCAAGATTTGTTCGGCGCTGTGGCCGGCTTTGGAGCGATTATAGGATCCCCACTGGCTCATGCCGATACCGTGGCCGAAGCCGCTGCCGTCCATGACGAAACGGTCTGCTGTGTCCACGACGTCAAAGTCGACGCTCTTCAAGTTCGCCCCGCCCATCAATGTACGGAAGGCGGTCATGTTTGGTGAGCTGCCTGCTTTGTATGTGATGATGGCTTGGTGCTTTTTCAATGATGAACCGATGTATTCGTTGCTTGCTGTTTTCAAGGCAGCTGGAATGACCGATTCGCCGCCAAGATAATAAGCTTGGTCTTTTGTCAGTTTGCTGATTTGTTCCATATGTTCAGCCGGTAAACGCTCCGGATCTGGGTGCAGCATCAGAATTGGCGAGTTCGTTTTCGCTGCAAGCACAGATCCTGCGAGGGCATCGACAAATGAATGCGCGTTGCCGACCACTAGGTTTTTGCCGTTCATCGGTAACAGTCGATTGATTTCCAGGCTGGTTTCGACGCGGTCTTTTCCGCTGATGCGGTTGCTCAAGATGCCGCGGTCAAACAAGGCTGTTTCAACTGTTTCCGGGACAGCCGTCGTACCCCCGATCAAGATGGCTTTTTCAGTGGATTGGTTTTCCAAGAAAGAAAGTGTCGCTTCCGGGCTCTTGTCACCCATATGGATGATGATCGGCAGTTGATGCGCTGCTGCATACGCGGATGCAGACAAGGCATCCGACGAATTGTCGTTGCCTGTTGCGAATAGCACGGTTTGCATTTGCCCGATTTCCTTCGCAATCAATAACGAAGTTTCTGAGCGGGTTTTGCCTGCTAGACGCTTGGTCTGGAATCCTTTTTGGTTTAATTCATTTTCGACGTTTTCAGAGATGGCTGAAGTTCCACCAAGCAAATAAACTGTTGCGCCTTTAACGGTCTGCTGCTCCAAGAAGTTTTCGACTGAAGACGGCAAGCTGTCATTTCGGGTCAATAAGACGGGTGCGCCGTGTTTATGCGCTAGAACTGTTCCGGCCAGTGCATCTGCCGGGACATCTCCGCGGCCAAGAACGATGGCAGGCGCTTTTTCAGTGCCGGCTGTTTCTTTCGCAATTTCAACGGCTGTGTCGTAGCGGTCTTTGCCGGCTAATGTTTTCGAGGCAGCACCTGCTGCCATGTCGAAGTTCAATGCCCCGTTTTTGCTGTTGCGGATATAATAGTCCATTTCAAGCGTGATGGATTGGACTTTCCCGGTATTCGAGAAGTTTTCGGTTTGGATGTTATTGATGGATGCGATTTTGATCGATTCGACAGTCGAATCTTGTGCTTTTGCTTTTTTCAATAAATCTTTTTTGAAATTGGTGAATGTCGTTTTGCTTTGTTCGCCGACAAGTGCGCTGTTCAAGTTCAATTCGCCTGTCGTATTCCACCAAGTGGCCGGAGCCATCAAATCAGCTGTTGCAGGCAGTTGCTGCTTAAGCCAATTGAGTTTCCATAAAACACTTTTCGTGTCGAATTCATCTTTTTGCGTAGCCGAGAGATATGGCAGTTTGCCAGACCAGTATTGCTCAGGTAGTTCAGTCTGCCCCCCGTTGCTTGATGAGAAATAAGCGGTGACGAAACCTTTTTGGCCATCCGCTTTTTTATAAGTGAGGATTTGCCCTTGTGTTTCATCAACTGCACGGTTCGTATATTCGTAAGCTGATTTGTAATGAGGGGATAATGGATCCCACATAAAGCCTTTGTATACTTGGAAAGTCGTCGTGTCGTCGATTTCCAATGTGCTTTGGCTCATTTTGGAGAAAACATAGGAACGGGCTGCGATCGCTTGTGCTTTCAAGGATTCCATGCCCCCGCTTGCTCCCCAGCTGGCCGGGCTTTCAGATGGCACAACGCCTTTTAGGTAATCTTCAAATGGCAAAGAGTTGACCGGTTGGATTTTTGTCGTGCCGGACATGCGGAATAGGATGGTGCCGAGATATGGATGGATCGTCTGGGATCCAGGCTTATAAAGATGGATGTTGTTAGCCTTTGAATATACAGACGGTTCAATCGTCACCGTGTTCAATCCGCTTTTCAAGGTTTGGCTGCCTTTTTTCAAGACCAGTTTGCCGGATGATACTTGTACTTGGTAACGCGTGCCTTTTTCCAACTTTACGGTTTTGTCTTCTTTTAATTGCGAACTGCCCTGCGGAATGAAATCAAAGCTAGTGTTTGTGCCCAAGTTATTGGTCAACCGCACTTTGACTGTGAAATCGTCCGCTGCAGAAACGTTGGCTGCCCCTCCAGCAAGAACGCCGATAAACAATAGCATGGCCAAACCCTTCAGTAAAATTCTCAATGCTTTTCCCCCTAATAGTGATGTTTTAAATGAACATTCTCTCTTTTTTAACAGTATATTCTAGAATTTTATTAAAAGGTACATAAATTTTCTAAATATTTGTAAATAATACCACCAATGAAATTTACTTTCCCTATACCTCTGCCCTTTCTCTCTCTATGCGGGCAAAAAAAAATGGCCGAAGCCATTTCTTTAGTCTGTGTACGAACGGATAGTGACGATTTTCTTATCCCAATGTCCCCAAGATGTATCTAGCGCTGTAATTGCAACGCCTGTGCTTGTTCCAGCATGGATGATTTTTCCATCGCCAATATAAATTCCAGCGTGTGTCGGGCGTGTTGGCGTGCTTCTGACCAAATCAAGCAACACAATATCGCCGATTTTGACGTTCGCATAGCTGACCGGTTTGCCGGATTGCGCCATTAATGCCGTTGTTCTTGGGATGGAGATCCCCTCTTTATTGAATACATACATCAAATAACCTGAACAATCAAATCCCGTTGGCGTCGTGCCGCCCCAGCGATATGGTGTGCCGATGTATTTTTTTGCTTCTTCGATAATGTCAGAACGGATATCCACTGATGGCTTGACGACAGGGATAGCGGCCGGCTTCGGATTCGGGTTCAAGGCTTCTTTGGAAACAGCTGTTTCCCCACCGATGACGGTTAGGTTATCGACGTTTTTGTTGTTGATGATGTCTTTTGTCGATGACGGAAGATCTGTTTGGCGCACAAGCAAGACCGGCTTCTTCTGTTTTCCGCCAAGAGCAGAGCCTGTCAGCGCATCTGCAAATTGCTGGCCGGAAGCGACGAGTGATTCCGTAACAGTTGTTGGGTAAAGTTTGGCGACAACCGCAGCCGCTGTAGCATAGCGGTCTTTACCGGCGATGCGCGATACTGCTGCCGTCTCATCGATTTTCTTATAAACTGCTGAACTGACGGCACTTTCTCCGCCTACGACTGTAACACTCTTATAGTTTTTCACAGCTGCTGCTACTTCTTTTGACATTCCGCTTCCTGAAGTCAATAAGATCGGTTTGCCGTTTTCAGCAGCATGTGAAGCGATTGACAAGGAATCGGCGTAACCGGATCCACTCGCGACAACTGCCGATGTTCCACCCACTCTTTCTGCGATTAATGCTGAAGTTTCAGAGCGGTTGCTGCCGGCGATACGCTCGACTTGCATGCCTTTGCCTTTTAATTGGTTGACGACTTGGTTGGAAATGACGCTTTCACCGCCAAGGATGGTTGCGTTCTTTGCCCCTAAGCGTCCGATTTCGGACATGATCGACGCTGGTACAGCATCTTTTTTCACCAATAGGATCGGCGCGTTCAATTTCTTGGCGAGCGGTGCTCCGGCAAGAGCATCCGGGTAGTTATCGCCGATAACAAGAACAACATCCTTAGTGCTGTGATAGCCCCAGCCTGCACGCGCTACTTTAATGGAAGTCTCGTAGCGGTCCGATCCTGAGATGCGGTCAAAATTTTCAAAGACGCTTGCTTCTGAAGTGGAAGCGAAAGCAGTCACTGATAAAGCAGTTGCGGCGATCATTGTTCCAAACCATTTTGTCATTTTCATATGCTTCTTTTTCCCCCTGAGTTCTATAGTCTGTTTATCTGTATTTATTAGGTAATTTTTTGTTCTGAATAATTCAGAGTTTATCATTGAATTTATGAGAGTAATATTACATTTACATTACAGCCGTAACAAAAAACCCCTTGAGACAGAGCTCAAGGGGCTTCAAAAACCGCGCCATACATAGGCTGAACGGTATATTTCATAATATTAACAGTTTAAAATAAACAGGAGTAATTACCTAGTTTAGCTTCAAAACGACACCGTAAACTCGTTGGATTTCCCGTTGTAGGTTTTCGTTGGAAAAATTTTCTTTTGCGAAGCTTCGAAGCATGCTTCCCATTTCGTGCACATCCGCATCCATCGCCTTTTCCATCACGTGTTGAAGTGCATCTGCACGCCCTGGTTCAACGATCCATCCGGTTTTCCCTGGATCAATCAGTGCCGGCACGCCGCCAACATTTGTTGAGATAACAGGCGTTGCCATATCAGCAGATTCCAACAGCACAAGCGGAAAACTCTCGCTATGGGAGGTCAATAAAGATACATCCGCCGCATATAATAATTGGTCGACATCCTTCCTTGCTCCCAAGAACTGTACGCGCTCTGAAATGCCGAGTGCCGCTGCCTGTTCACTTAGTTTCTGGCGCAGGTCGCCTTCACCGATGATCCATAGTTTACACGGGCGATCGATTCGTGAAAGTGCATCAAGTAAAATATCATGGCCTTTGACCGGATGAAGACGTGCCACGATGGCAAAGACGAATTCATCTTCCCCTGTGCCGAGCGATTTGCGGATCTCTTGCTTATTAAAGTCCGGCAAAGTTTCATGGAAATTGATGCCGTTGAACACTGGAGTGATTTTCTTCGGTTCGACGCCCATTTGTGTCAGCATATCCTTGAATTTCTGTGATACGGCAAACAAATGGTCCGCACGGCGCATCGCCCGCTGGTTCAAGATGGTAAACACTTTTGCAAGCGGCTTGGGCTGGTGGAGAAAGTCGAGCGTTGGATCGCTATGTACCGTGATAAACCACGGCATGCCCAGCTTTTTATAAACAGAGTCGATCAGAAAATTGGCACGTGCCCCGTGGGAATGGACGATTGAAAATCCGCCTTTTTTCAAGACCATCAAAATTTTTCTCGGAGCTGACCGGTCAAGACGGCTATTTTGCTGGACGACTGTCACAGGAATCCCGGCTTTTCTCGCTTCTTCTGCAAATGCGCCTTCTGTCAATAATAGCAACTCTGCTTCTACAGGAGAGTTGGTCAATAGCTGCAATAAATGCTTTTTGGAGCCTCCAGTTTCACCGCCGCTAATGACATGCATTACTTTCATCATCGTTTCCCCCCTTTATCGCGCACGGCTTTGATAAGAAATTGCGGGAGAGCCATTTGGCGTTTGATGCGCGTTGGCTGGCTGGCAAGACGGTAAAGCCATTCCGTTCCTGTGTTCAAGAATAGCTTCGGCGCACGTTTAACATTGCCGCTATAGACATCGAAACTGCCGCCAACGCCCTGGAAGATATTGACGTCCAACCGCTCCATGTTTTCACGGATGAACAATTCCTGTTTCGGGCTGCCAAGCGCCACAAATAAGATTTGCGGTTTTGCTTCATTGATCGCTTGGATGATTTTCTCAGGGTCTTTTTCATAGCCGTCGAGTGTCCCGGCGACGATAAGGTTCGGGTATTTCGTTTGGATGTTTTGTGCAGCCAATTCTACAGTCGCTTTTTTCGCTCCGTACATGAAGATGCGGTGGCCGTGTTTATTCGCGAGCTGAAGCAGCGCATCCATCATGCCGATGCCTGTCACGCGTTCGCGAATCGCGCCGCCACGCATGCGGGAAGCGATTTTAATGCCGACTCCGTCTGGAATCTGATAGGTTGATTCGTTCAACAGTGTCCGGAGTGCCGGGTCTTTTGAAGCCATCATGACTTTTTCCGGGTTGATGGCGACGATGCGCGATTTGCGCCCCATTTCGATATCGTTTTGGATGTTATCCAGCAATTGCTGCTCGGTTTCTTTATTAACGGTGACGCCTAAAATTTCTTCTTTCATGTAGTTCGTGCCTCCATGCAAAACCGCATTTCCAAGAGCTTGAAAATGCGGCCGTGTATTTTAATTTTTCGGGTTGCCTTTGCCGTCGCCGAGACGGTAAACCGTGAATCCGGCTTCTTCGTAAGTTTCGCGGCTGATGGCATTTTTCGTGTCGAAAATGGCTTTATGGCGCATCGTTCCACCAAGAGTTTTCGGATCATATTCTTTGAATGCTTTATGGTCGGTCAAGATAACGATCAAATCCGCTCCTTCGACTGCTTCGTCGTAAGATTGCGTCTGGAATGGCGCTTTGTTTTCTTTGACGTGCGGGTCAAAAGAAGAAATGCGCAGGTTTTTCGCTTTCAAGTGTTCCAGCACTTCCATCGAAGGGCTTTCGCGGATGTCGTCGATATTGCCTTTAAAGGCCAAACCGAACACAGCGACTTTCGCATCGGCCACATCTTTTAGGATATCGTCGATCTTGTCTGCCGTGTATTGCGGCATGTCATCATTAGTCGTGCGCGACAAATGGATGATTTTCGACAGTTCCTGCTCTTTTTCGACTAAGAACCATGGGTCAACTGCGATGCAATGTCCGCCAACTCCAGGGCCTGGCAAGTGGATATTGACACGCGGATGATGGTTGGCGAGGCGGATTGCTTCCCAAGCGTCGACCCCGACATTGTCGGAGATTTTCGCGATTTCATTGGCGAAAGCGATGTTGACGTCGCGGTAAGTGTTTTCCATGACCTTGACCATTTCAGCAGTCGTCGCATCCGTCAAAATGAATTCACCTTTAACGAATGATTCGTAATACACTTGCGTACGTTTTGAAGATTCTTCATTGATGCCGCCGATGATGCGGTCATTTTTCACAAGTTCTTCGAAAACTTTTCCTGGAATGACGCGCTCTGGGGAATGCGAAACAAATAGTTCTGTCCCGATTTCCAAATTGCTCTTCACAAGGATCGGCATCATGACATCGAGCACAGTGCGCGGAGGAACAGTCGATTCCAAGACGACCAAATCGCCTTTTTTCAGGAATGGCACGATCGATTCAGTCGCTGCACGGATGTAATCCATATTGGCTGTTTTGTCTTCTGCAATCGGAGACGGCACAGCGATGATGAACATGTCCGCTTCTGCAGGTGTTGTCGAAACCGAGAAAGTGCCTTTTTCCAATGCTTTGTTCAAGTAATCTTGAAGAAACGGTTCTTCAATGTGGATTTGCCCGTCAGACAGCATGTCCACTGCTTTTTGATTGACGTCCACTCCGTGAACATCGTAACCATGGTTTGCGAACATGACCGCTGTCGGCAAGCCGATATATCCTAATCCAACTACACAGATTTTTTCCATTTCGTTAATTCTCCTCAATCGCCAGTAATTTTTTATCTCCCGCTTTGCAAGCAGAGATTTGTTTCAATAGTTTTGTTAAATAAGTTGAACTAATACTTTGTCTTTAAGACTTTATTGCATACGATATTCCGCAAAACAGCTGGCTTTCCTGGGGGCTTGCGCTGAACTAATTCGGGCTTGCTGCCCGAATGGATTTCAGCACTTCGCTGATCCCCAAGGAGTCTGCGCTATTTTGCTCCATATCTATTGATGTAATCCAGGCATTAAGAGTGCAAGGCAGCGACTCCTGCGGGAATAGCATGAGTCTTGAGACCCCACAGGAAGCGCAGCGACCGAGGAGGCTCAAGCCATGCCCGCGGAAAGCGTCTGCCTGTAACGATTACATCGCTCTCTTTGACTGGTTCATTTTTTGTTCAACTCACATATTATCAATAGTTCATTCTACCATAGCAAAGCCTTGGGCAGAAATCGTTTTGGTGTATTTTTCATTACGGTTTCGTTACAGGACGCAAGGTAGCTCGTTGGGTTCCCAAAGAAAAGCCTCCTCCGCAAATGCGGAAGAGGCTAGAAGTTATTCGTCGTGACGATGTGCTTCTTCTCCCCAGCATTCCGTGTTTTTCAGGCCAGGTAAATTTTTCGCATAGAACACCGGATTCTTGCCTGCTTTTCTTTGTCCCATGTAATCATCGAGGACGCGGAACGCAATCTTCCCGAGCAATGCGATGACGATCAAGTTGATGACGGCCATCATGCCCATGAACAAGTCAGCCATGTTCCAGACAAGCTGGACTTGTGCGATAGACCCGAACATGACCATTGCCAATACGCCGAAGCGGTAAACAGTCAACCACATGCTGTGGGCGTTGATGAATTCAATATTCGTCTCGCCGTAATAATAGTTCCCGACGATCGAGCTGAAAGCGAAGAAAAAGATTGCGATCGCCAAGAAGTACGGTGCCCATCCGCCTAAGTGCATATCCAGTGAAGCTTGCGTCAGAAGGATTCCTTCCTGTTCGCTGGTGCGGTACAGGTCCGCCAGAATGATGACGAATGCAGTCGCTGAACAGATGATGATCGTATCGAAGAAGACGCCCAAGCTTTGGACAAGCCCTTGTTTTGCAGGATGCGAAACGTTCGCGGAAGCGGCGGCGTTCGGAACAGACCCCATACCGGCTTCGTTCGAGAACAAGCCGCGGCGTATACCTTGCATGATCGCAGCACCGATACCGCCACCCACCACTTCTTCAAGACCAAATGCGTTTTGGATAATCAAAGTGAAGACCGCTGGAATTTCCGTGAAATTCATGACCATGATGTAAGCTACAACAATCAAATAAACAGTGGCCATGATCGGCACAACGATTTGTGTCACATGAGCGATCCGGCGTACACCGCCGAAAATGACGATGGCCGATAACACGACCAAGCTTGCGCCAACGACCCAGTTCGGGATGTCCAATACATCGCTGACCGATTGGGCGATGGTGTTCGATTGCACCGAGTTAAAGATGAACCCGAAAGCGAGTGTCAGAAGGATGGCAAAAACGATGCCCAGTTTCCGCGTGCCGAGCGCTTTTTCCATGTAGTACGCAGGGCCGCCGCGGAATTGCTCGCCGTCTTTGATCTTATACACTTGAGCAAGCGTACTTTCGATGAATGCGGTCGCCATGCCGATTAGGGCTACAACCCACATCCAGAAAACTGCACCCGGCCCGCCGATGGCAATTGCCAAAGCAACGCCGGTGATGTTCCCGGTCCCGACGCGGGATGCAGTCGAAATCGTGAATGCCTGGAATGCGGAAATCCCGCCGGTTCCATCTTTCTTTTCCGTAATAACACGGAACATTTCACCAAACAAGCGAACTTGCACAAAGCGAGTACGGATGGTGAAGTATAAACCAAGACCGAGCAAGAGCCCAATCAGTATGTATGTCCATAATAAGTTATTGCCTTCGTCGACGATCCACGTCAACCCGTTGAATATTGCATCCATCTCTGATGACCCCTTTAAAATTCTTATAGTGTAAATCATTGTTCCATACCCTTAACGATATGCCCAGAAACTACTCCAGGCACATCGACAATATGCCCTTACGTCAAGCGCAAAGTCTCCGCCAAGACGCGTGCGCCAACATCAAGCGCTTCCCGGTTGAACGTCATATCCGGATGATGAAGCCCCGGTGTTAAATCGGCACCAATCCCGACCATCGCCGCTTTTAACGCTGGCTGCTTGATCGTGTAGAAATGGAAATCGTCCGCACCCGTGGTTTGGATCGGGTCAGCGAAAGCTTCCTCTCCGAGCACATTGCGAATCGCTTGTGCAGCAATTTCCATCGCCTCATCGGATACTTCAGCAGCTGGCGTGTAATCGTCCCATTTCAACTCGATTTTCACATCGTGAAGCGCTGCAATCGCCCGCAAACCTTCCTCAAGGCGAACTTTCATCGTGTCCATCAACTCATTGGACTGTGAGCGCACATCAAGCGCGAATGTGGCGCTTCCCGGGATGATATTCAAGCTTTCCCCGCCGGTCTGGATATTCGTCAACTTGGCTGAATAGGATTCAAACGGCGAAAAATAAATCGTTTTCACGAATTGATGGATCGCCGCGATGACGTCGATGGCATTTTTCCCTTGATGGGGACGCGCACCGTGTGCATCTTCTCCGATGATCTTGCCTTTCAGAAAAATCCCAGAACCGTGATGCAGCGCAGGCGTCACTTTGCCAAACGGCAGCTCTTCCTGCGGACGCAAATGGACGCCGAATAGGTGCGTCACCCCTTCTAAAGCCCCGCGTTCAATCATCGCAAGCGAACCGTTGCCTTGCTCTTCAGCCGGCTGGAAAATAAAGCGGATGCGCTTGTTCAAGGATTCATCTTTCAAGCGCAGGAGCGCTCCGAGTACCATCGACATATTGGCGTCGTGGCCGCAGGAATGGTTGGCTTGCACTTTGCCGTTCACTTCCTGCCACAAGGCATCGATATCCGCACGGACGGCGACCACTTCCTCGCCTTCGCCAATTTCTGCGAACAAGCCCGTGACGTCCTCGAATGTCCGGTACTCTACCCCGAGCTCATCCATGATCTGTGCAAGTTTCTTCGTCGTCTCGACTTCTTTGAAGCTGACTTCAGGATGCGCATGGAAATAATCAAAATACGTTTCGGTCTGCTGCTTGAACTCCATAAAAGATTCGCTCCTTTAAATTTTTCATCTTTTTGAATTGTACCTGTCTTCTCAATTCAAAACAAACCGGATTGTGAAAACACCTTCATTCATTGCTATTAATCCGCTTGTTCTCCAATGTGCAAAATCAAGGTTGCGATGATTTCCGGAATTTCCTCGAATGCATTTTTGATATGGAGCCGTTCGGTGCGTTTATGCGGGTCTTTGCCAAAGGGTCCAATATTCAAGACCGGCGCTTTGAGCTGCTGCATCGTTTGGAACGGGATGCTGTATTGATCGCCGTAAACCGGTGTGTTTTTCTCATAGCTGACCCAGCCGCTCGCCGTATCCTCGTAATTGACGTAGCTAAGGTCCGAAATGCCGTTGAAGAAATGCACTTGCTCGAGCTCCAATTCGAAACGTTCGAGCGCATCTTGCGTGACATGAGCCACACATTTCTCGATGAATGGGTCTTCGCTAGAATTGACCGCTGGGTAATAAGGCGGCGCAAACAATAACACGATCCCCGGCGTCAACTCCTGGCAATTTAACAGCAAGATGTCCGCAATATGGAACGATTTATCGCGGACGTCACGTTCGGGGTCCATCAACGTATCGCGAATCAATTGATTTAGGTAATCAAGCCCGAATTTCTCTTTGGCGTACTCTACAAGTTCTTCGTAACGGAGGACGCGGATTTCCTCAACACGCGGTGCCATGCCGACTTTTTCGCACAAGGCAAGATAATCTTCCATGCATTCTGCAGCAGATTCCTTTGCCAAGCCCTCGAAAATACCCATGACGTCTTCAGCGTTTCTTTCCATCGTGAAGACGTTATAGAGCGCTTTTGTCCGGTATGGCGTCTGCACCGAATATTCTTCTTTCATATCCCCTTGCGTCAGGGTTACCGGAAGCGGCGTTTCTTCTCCGTGCACGGTCTCAGAAAACGCCGGATTCCATTCCATTTTCCGCGTCAAATAGGTGGACAGATAGCTCGAGGTCATGCCAGCAAGCGGCTCCCCTGCATGCGTTTCTTTGCCGTAGAACAAAGCGCTCGGCATGATTTTCCCGATCGACCCGGTGTAGATGTATTGCGATTCATCGCCAGGCGATTTCGCGAACACCGGCTCCCCGTTTAGAAACAGCACATATTCCAAGCCATATTGGCGTTCGAGGTCGAGCAGCTTTGACACGCCGTAACGCATGCCTGCCGAGTTGACTTCCTCATCCGGCACTGACATGAGCACAATATTGACCGGCCAATTTTCAAGGCTGGCCCGTTCGATCAACGCCATATGGATCGCCAGCCCTGACTTCATGTCCATGATGCCGCGGCCGAATAAATAATCACCGGATGCGAGATCGGCCTGCATCTCCGGCTTGAATTCGCTTTTAATCTTTTGGAATGCTTTCTCCAGTTCTGCCGGCTGGTAAGCGAGCGGCGCCAAATCCCCGTATTCGTGCACGGCGACGGTATCGAAATGGCTGAGCAGCACGACGGTGCGTGAGGCTTTTTCATGCTTGTATAATGCGGTCAAATACCGGCGTTCCCAATTGACTTCGCCTAAGGAAACGAGTTCTGGGTGCTTGTGAAAATACTCCGTTTCCATTAATTTGGATTTCAATCGTTCCGGGAATTTCACTTCCCCTTCCGTCAAACCTTGCGACTCCCAGCCGACCAATTGTTCTGTCAGCTGGCGCACTTGTGCTGGTGTGCCCCATAAACCCGTCATCGTTCATTCTCCTTTCGCTATTCCACTATAGAAAAAAACGGCTCATGTAGGGAGCCGTTTCCTGCGTTTCCGAAGTAAATCCTCCGCTGCCCCTGACCCGAATATCACGCCGATCACTATGAGCACAAGTCCGATCAAATGACCCGGCGTAATCGTTTCACCGAGAATGAGGCTTGCTGCCACGAGCGAGAACAGCGTATTCAGGTTCATGAAAATTGCCGCTTTCGTCGGTCCTGCCTGGCCAATCGAGTAATTGTAAAGCATATGCCCTACTGCTGTACCAAGCATTCCCGAAAAGAAGAACGCCAGCCAGAATGACGATGGAACTGCCGCGAATGCCGCAATTTCTCCCGGTTCCTGGATGAGCGCGATGATGAACAACACGATCGCTCCCGTCACGAGCATGTATCCCGTCAACAGGCGCGGATCCAGCGAGCGTGCCGCATTTGCTATGACAATATAACTGAAGACTTGAGCCAAGATGGAGATGAAGACCAATATATCACCTAAACTCAAGCCTGATGCCGAGTCGCTTCCGACCATCACTGTCATGGCGACGCCGGCGAAACCGATGAACACCCCGAGCCATTGCAGCCTAGATGGCACAATGCGCATAATCAGCGATACGAGAACTGCCGTCAACATCGGCCCGGTCCCGAGAATCAATCCCGCGTTCGTTCCGGAAGTGATCGCCAAACCTTGTGACAGAAAATAATGATGCGCCACTACATTGAGCAGCGCTCCGAGCAATATGTATTTCCAATCGCTGCGCTTTGGCCAGCGCATCATGCCGAGCGATGCCAAAATAATCAGCACGGTCACGCCTGCCAGTAAGATCCGAAACGCCGTCAGCGTGACTGGATCAACAAATTCCAATAAATACTTGACCGCCGCGAGGTTGAATCCCCACACGACCATCACCGATGTTAAGATGCCGTAAACTTTCCATGGAGTCAAAAGTGCAGCCCTTCTTTCCCTTTTTCCAGATATAGCCCTTTATTTTACGCTTGTTTTTCGTTTCTGTATAGAATGGCATTGTAATCATACGCCTGACGCTTGATCAGTAAACTGAAGGCGATAAAGGCGAGAAGCGACAAGACGACCGGCAACGTGACGGTATGGACGCCGAACAAATTACCGTTTTCGATGTTATAGAAATGCAAGGCGATATAGCTTAGGATCCCTGTCGCCATACTCGCAATCGCCCCGTATTTATTGCCCCATTTCCAGTAAAGCCCGAGAACGATCGGCCAGATAAACGCCGCTTCCAGACCGCCGAACGCGAATAAATTCAAGAAAATCAGCAAATCAGGCGGATCGAGCGCCAGCAAGAAGACAATCACGCCGAGAATCCCCGTGACCCCGAAGGACATGCGTTTGATGGTTTTCAGGCTTGCATCCGGTTTGACGTAATTCAAATAGACATCTTTGACAATCGACGAACTGACGAGCAATAGCAGCGAATCGACCGTCGACATGATCGCCGCCATCGGAGCTGCCAAGACGATACCCGCGACCCAAGGCGGCAAAGTTTCCAGCGCGATCAGCGGAATGACTTTATCGCCGACTTCAATGCCCGGAAGGATCGGGCGCGCGAATACACCGATCAAATGCATATTGAGCATGATAAAGCCGGTGACGATCGTGCCGATAATGAGCGCACGGTGCATCGAACGCGCATTTTTATAAGACATGGCGCGCACCGCGATTTGCGGCAAGCCGACAACGCCGACACCGACAAGAATCCAGAACGACGAGACGTAAGCGGCGCTGAGATTGCCTTCCGCTCCGTATGGCGTCACCAAATTCGGGTTTTCATTGATCAAATCTTGCATGATGTTCGAAATTCCGCCGCCTGAAATGATGACAGCGACCAGCAAGATCAAGGTGCCGATAAGCATGACCGCCCCTTGCACCGCATCGGTCAAGGCGACAGCCCGGAAGCCGCCAATCGTCACATAAACGAGAACGCTGATGGCAAACAAGAACAAGGCCGATTGATAGCTGAGTCCTGTTAAAGACTCGATGAGCCGCGCGCCGCCGATCCACTGGGCCGCCATCGCGGAAAACAAGAAGATGATGATGCTAAGCGCCGATAACAACACAACAGCTGTGCTATTGTAACGGGCTTTGAGAAAATCGATCATCGTCACCGCGTTATAACGGCGGGCCATGATGGCGTATTTTTTCCCGAGAATCATCAGGACAAAATAACCGGTGACCACTTGTGTCATCGCGAGCAGCACCCAGCCAAAGCCCATCGTATAGGCGGTCCCTGGCCCCCCGAGGAAACTTGAAGCGCTGCCGTATGTCGCGACCATGGTCATCGCCAGGACAAAACCGCCAAGTTCACGCCCGCCAAGGAAATAATCACTGATGAAGTTTGAAGAACCGGCCAATTTTCTGCTCGACCAATAGCCGATGAAAAAGATAATGATCAAAAAAACGATCATGGGAATGAGGACTGAATAATTCATCGGCTCTCCTCCTGCTCTTCGTCAAATGGCACATCGACGAAGAAAAATTTGACGACGACCGTAACGAGCACGACCATAACCCAAAAGCCGACGACGCAGCTATAGAAAAACCAATCGGGCAAGCCGAATATGTATGTGTATTCTTCAACTGGCCGACTGCCGAGCCCATAGGCGAAAGCGAACCACCAGATAAAGTTGAAGAGCGCAAGGCCGAGGCCGATCCAGGCTTCCCGGTGCGCGACGCGGAAGCGCCAGTCTGTTTCTTTCATGGATATTCCACTCCGTTCAATGGCTGTAATGTGTTGTGTCTATCGTACACCAATGGCGGCCGTAAATTAAGCGCAAGTTTCGCCGGTGCTTTCGCTGCGGCTAATTACACAGCAAATTTTTGTACTTCCCCAAACTCTTTGCCATCAAAAAAACCTCCGGAAATCCCCGGAGGTTTTGCTTAGCGTGCCAATAAATATTCGATATAAGCGCGCCATTCGGTATTCTTCGCATAGTTAAAGTCCGGCGTGCGGCTTGGGAACGGCATGAAGAGCTTCGGCCGTCCCGGATAATCGTGGAGCTGTTCTTCATTGATGGTGATGTCCCCTGCTTCCATGCCGCTTGCGAGAACGACGCGGCCTTGTTGGCTAAAGGCGATTTCGACAGGAACAGCATTCGGACGGCCGTCAATGTTCAAAGTATAGGCAGTGCCCGTTGTGTCATCGTCATCGTAAACCCAGCCGTCGCGCAAGGCAATGGCGTCTTGTGCTTCATCCAAGGTAATTTCTGCGTTGACGTTGCTGCCATAAGGCATTTTGTCTTGCAAAGGCGTTTCAGGAGCGATGCGCACTTCATAAAACGCGATTGGGTTGTTTTGCTCGATGCGGCCAAGCTTCCGGTATGCTTCGAACCACTTGGATTCTTCAGCCGGGATTTCAGAAACGCTGCGGACCGTTCCAGGAATCGCACCTTCGATCCCTGGCGCCTGGATAAATACGCGGTCAGCTTGTTCCACTTCGTGCCATTCATCTTCCAATAGATATGTGACGAATTCCCGTTCGTTATTGTAGATCTCGATGCTAAGTGGTTCGGTGTCGCGGTTGATGCTCGCGACCGTCCCTTCGACCGGGCTGATGAGCGCCGGATTTTCTTGGCTTTGCGCGAGCTGCGCTTCCACGACCGCAAGTTCAGAATCAATGGCTGCCAGACGTTGCTGGGCTTGCGCGATGCCTGAAGCATACGAGCCGTCTTCAGGCACTTCCACGCCGACCGAGACGTTAACATCCATGCGCAGTTCCTGTTCCATGTCTTCGCCAAAACCCGGATAACTGGAGCTGTTATTCGAGTCTTCGGAGACGCTGCTGTCTTGCGATGCGCGCGCCTGTGTCAATTCCTGCAACGTGGACTGGACTTCACTGCGTTCTGCTTGAAGCGCACTTTGTTCCGATTGCCAAATGGCGCGCTGGTCTTCCGATTCGCTTTCATTCAAACGTGCCAGTTCAGCACCTGCCGTTACAGCATCGCCTTCTTTGACGAGCCATTGCTCAAGCGCTTCGTGGTCCTGGACATAGATTTCCATCGTATCCTGCGGCGCCGTCAAGGCTTCTTTCGGCAAAGTCTCGGTATATGTATGGGTATACGCTTGTTCATATTCACTGACATATAATTCTTTCGAAATGATGCTCTTTTCCCCGAACAGCAACAGGAAGTTCGAGGTCAAAAAAGCGACGATGGCAATGGATAAGCCGATAAAGAAAAAGCGGTTCATAGGATCGGCCCCCCTTGCATAAAGTCACGCAGCATTTCATCGACTGGGATTTGGCTGAACAGTGCGACGATCAATGCCGAAATCACATGGATAACAATCAGTGAGAGCAGGATGATTTTCGGCGATACACGCGAAAAGTTTTTGATAAAGCGGTATTGAATCGCGATAATCAATGACGTAAACAAAGTTAATTGGTTAAAGAAATAAATCAGGTAGCTATTGTCCAGGAATGTCGCGGCGATTGGCCCGAATGAAAACGGCGAAAAGGCCATCGTGTAGCCATTCCAGGCAAATATACCGAAAATCAATCCTTTTTCCAGCACCAACAATGCCGTAACGTAAGCTTGCATGACGATCATCGCCTTCCACGGGATGCCGATGATCCGGCCGTACAAATACGCGGCGATGTATAGATGGAAGCTCAAATACAAGCCGCCCCACAGCAAGGTGCCGACTAGCGAAGTCCAACGCGCGAGTGTATAGCCGTCGAACATGCCTGCCGCAAGCAGCGGCGTCAACGATCCGGTGTTCATGCCCCAAATTTCAGGCAAGGCGAACACAATCAAGCCGAGCACCAGAATAACGGCCAGCCGCTTATTGATTTGCCTCATTTCGGTGTGTCGCAAATTATGTATGAGTTGGCCTTGGTTCAGGAAGAAATGCCAAAATTTAAAATCAGATATCATGCGTCTAAGTCCTTTCAGGCAAATGGCGTTCTGCTTAGTTTTACTTTACCAAAAAACCATACGCTTTGAAACGAATTCCCTGCCACAATTTTCAATATTTGGTGGCTTTGAGACGAATGGCATAGGATTGTGGTGAATTTCAAATTAGTAAAGGGTGAAGTGGAGTGGAAGTAGGAGATGTTTAATGAAGAAAAGTGGTGTGAAAGAAGTGAGTAGAAAAAGCTTACGCTTTTCGACTACGTTGCAGGGGGCTGCTTGCCGTGGGGCGGGTGTTGAGCCAACGTGCCGAAGAGCGTGGCACGTTTGTCTCGCCAGCCCGCGCGGTCCCACAGGCGTCAGCCCCCTTCCACTCCGTTTCTAGTTTTAAAGTGGAAGATCGTTTCTTCAGTTCATTTAAAGTAAAGTGTGGAAATGCATCATGTTTTGTAGCTCATATCGTTTGGATCAATGAGTTTGTGATTTTCAGTTTGCCACATTTCGGGAAGTAATTCCCCAACTAGCCGGCAACTAGTTACAGAAGCGGATTCAACTAATCACACCTCTCTCAATGAAATCTCTCAGCCGCCGGCGCCAAGGGTGAACCGACGCAGTAAGACAGGTGGTCTTCCTGGCTTATTACCAAAGGCCAACCCAAAGCAAGGCGGCTGCTACTTAGACGACACCTAAATAGAACTACGAAATAACTTCACCAGCAAACCCTCGCTATCTCATTCCACACTAGACTCGGGAAGTGATTCCCCCACTAGACGGCAACTAACTATAGAAGCAAATCTAACGAAACTCACCCCAATCAACGAAATCTCTCAGCCGCCGGCGCCAAGGGTGAGCCGACGCAGTAAGACAGGTGGTCTTCCTGGCTTATTGCCAAAGGCCAACCCAAAGCAAGGCGGCGAATATTAACATGAAGAACAAATAGAACATCGCAACAATTCCATATACAAACACTCGCTAACTTCACTTAATTTCACAAAATGAAAAAACCTCCGCGGCTGCGGAGGTTTCATTTATTGATCTGCGACAATCTTGTATTTCTTATGTGAAATTACGGTCATGTTGGAAGCAGCGCCGATTTCCTTGGCGTCTTCTGGTGAAATCTCGACGATCACCGAGTTGTCCATAATTTTGAAGATGGTTCCGTTAACGTCGACGCCATTGCGGGTGAATGAAATCCATTCGCCGATTTTGCGGGCCGCTACAAATTCAGATACTTCTTTTTCATGGGGTTGAAATGCCATAGTTATCCACGCCTCTCTATAATGAAAACATTATCTTTCTATTATAGCATAAATTTATGGTAAATTCACCTGTTTCAATTACTCATATAAATGACACGCGACGTAATGGCCGGGCTCTTTTTCCTGCCATGCCGGCTTTTTCTCTGCGCAAATGCTCATCGCATGTGGACAGCGAGTCCGGAACACGCAGCCGCTCGGTGGATCGATCGGGCTTGGCAATTCGCCTTCCAAGATGACACGTTCCCGGGCTTCTTCGATATCGGGGTCGGGAATCGGAATCGCAGACAGCAAGGCTTCCGTATAAGGATGAAGCGGCTTCTCATACAACTGGTCGGCCGTTGTCAGTTCGACCATATGCCCGAGGTACATTACACCAATGCGGTCTGATATATATTTGACCATGCTCAGGTCATGGGCGATGAACAAATACGTCAGCCCTTTTTCCTTCTGCAGCTTTTGCAGAAGCATGACGACTTGCGCTTGGACTGATACATCTAGTGCCGAGATCGGTTCGTCCGCAATGATGAAATCCGGGTCGAGTGATAAAGCCCGCGCGATGCCGATACGCTGTCTTTGCCCACCCGAGAATTCATGCGGATAGCGGTTGGCATGGTCGCGGTTCAATCCGACATCTTCGAGCAATTGGTGGACACGCGCCTGCAATTCCTTTTTATTCTTATACAGCCCGTGGACTTGCATCGGTTCGGCGATAATTTCGAAAACAGTCGAACGCGGGTTGAGCGACGCATATGGATCCTGGAAAATCATCTGCATATTGCGCAAGTAATCGAAGCGGTCTTTTTCGGACATTTTATGGATATCGACGCCGTCGTATTCGACTTTGCCATCTGTCGAGCTGTATAAGCCCATGATGGTCCGGCCCGCTGTTGACTTGCCGCAGCCTGATTCTCCTACGAGCCCAAAGGTTTCGCCGCGCTTGATATCAAATGAAATACCGTCGACCGCTTTTAACGTTGTGTCTTTGCCGAGGTCAAAATGGCGCTTGAGTTCCTGTACAGACAATAAAGTTTCGTTCGTCATGTTGTTTCCTCCTGAGTAAATCTGCGGACGGCACATAATTCCTTGTCATAGACCGTGCCTTCGAGACGAGTGATTTCAATGGCTTTGCCGGATGTCGGTGAATGGATCATCATGCCATCGCCGTAATAAATGCCGACGTGATGAAGTTTGCCTAATCCTTCTTCGTAAGCGAAGAACAAAAGATCGCCTGTTTGCCAAGCAGCAGAATCAAGACGGTCGATTTCTACGCCTTCCACAGACTGGTCTCCTGCATCCCGCGATATGTAGTAGCCGTTCGCTTTCAGCATATGATGGGAAAATCCGGAACAATCATAGCCAAGGCTCGACATGCCGCCCCAGAAGTACTGCAATCCCAAGAATCGTTCTGCTTCGTTTACGATCGACTGGCCGTTCCCAAGCGGAATCTGTTCAGGCGCCGGGACGAGCTGAACGTGCTTAGCTTCTATAAATGCATCACCATCCGGCGTATGGACATGGACATGCGTTTCGTTCGCATCTTTGACCGGCAACAGGCTGTTGAAGGGAAGCTGTGCGATCGGCCGGCGCTCTAGCGTCCATAATTGCGCTTTATCAGCGGATACACGTGCGTAGCTTCGATCTGCAACTGAGTCAATTTCTTTTAGATGTGCTACTGGCAACCACCCTGGATAGCCGCGCCCGTCTTTATGAGACGGCTGCCAAGGAGCAATGATCTTCGCCCACGTGCCGTCGATTTCTTCTATTAAAACAGGCTCTCCGTAAAGCAGTTGCGTCTGCAGGCGGTTGCTTACAGTGAGGTCCTTGGTTTGCTGCTGGTCCATCGCTTCACGCCATTTATTGATGTTCGGCATGTCTGCAACGCCGTGGGCATCCACGTCCCGCACTTTATCGGGATGGGTCCAGACGCTCGTCACCGGAACGCGGCAAACCCAAGTCGTCGATTGTGTCTGTGCCATGTTATCCTCTCCGTTCGCGTAAAGTTTCCAGGAACCGCTCCGCATCGATGCCAAGCCCTGGCTCATCTGAAAAGCGGATGGCTTTGCCGCTGTATTGGATGCCGCCTGGCAAGAGGTCCTCTTTCAGCATAAGCGGCGCATCAAAATCAAAACGTGTAATGTTCGGCTGGCTTGCCGCAAAATGGGCAGCCGCGGACAGGCCGAGTTTCGTTTCGATCATGCTGCCGGTCATGCACGGCACGCCAAAAGCCTCAGCGAGTGCATTGATTTTCATTGCGCGGTGGATGCCGCCCGCTTTCATCAATTTGATATTGATCAAGTCTGCTGCGCGCAATTCCAACACGCGTTTTGCATCAACCGATGAAAAGACGCTCTCGTCCGCCATGATTGGTGTCAATGTATTGTCCGTAACGAATTTCATGCCTTCGATGTCATGTGCCGGAACCGGCTGCTCGATCAATTCGATATTGAACCCGGCGTTTTCCATCTGGTTGATGATGCGCACCGCCGATTTTGGATCCCAGCCTTGGTTGGCGTCTAAGCGCAGTGTGACTGTATTCCCGACACGCTCCCGGATGGCCTGGATTCGCTTCAGGTCCTGTTCAGGGGTATCGATGCCGACTTTCACTTTCAGAACCGTAAATCCTTGCTGCTCATAGTCTGCCGCATCTTGCGCCATTTCTTCAGGAGCATTGACCGAAACCGTGTAATCGGTCCCGATCGATTCACGGTAGCCGCCGAGAAACTGTGTCAAGGGCATGCCGGCTTGCTGAGCGATCAAATCATAAAGTGCCATATCCACCGCCGCTTTGGCGCTGGTGTTGCCGACGAGCGTCTTGTGAAGCTTCTCGAAAAGCTGTTCACGGCGCCTCACGTCCATCCCGATTAACCCCGCTCCAATCACATGGACAGCGCGTTCGATGCTATCCAAGGTTTCACCCGTAATGACATGGGTCGGCGGCGCTTCGCCGAAACCGGAGCGGCCGTCTTGCGTCGTCAAATGAACGATGACCGCTTCAGCCGCTTCCACAGTTCGGAGCGCTGTCTTGAACGGCTTTTTTAAAGGAACGGCTATCCGGTAAGTCTCGATAGACGCTAAAACCGGCATATCACTCGACCCCCGGCAGGATCGTCAAGGTTTTCGCATCGGCATCGAGACGGGCTTTTACGCCGAGCGGCACGGAGAAATGCGGTTCGCAATGGCCAATCTTGAAGCCTTTCACAACTGGCACGTCCAAGTCTTTAAAGTAATCATCCAATACTTGCGCGAGCGTCCACGATTGTTCTGGCTTTTTCGGTTCAGCGTTTTTGAAATCGCCGATGACAATGCCGGCCACTTGCTCGAACTTGCGCGCCATTTTCAGCTGATTGAGCATTTCGTCCACTTGATACGGTTCTTCGCCTGTGTCTTCAATCAACAAGATCTTGTCTTTCGTGTCGATTTCAAACTTCGTCCCAAGCGTCCCGCGAATCAACGATAGGTTACCCCCTACTAGTTCGCCGTCTGCCATACCGCTTGCTAAAGTTTCAAGCTCGGAGATGGTTTCGTCGTAATGCAATTCGAACGGCTGGAACATCTGTCCGAACATGCGGCCACTACGCTCGTGGAATTCCGGTTTTCCGACATCCGATGCCAGCATCGGCCCGTGGAAGGTTACCAATTCTGCATACATGCCGATTGCATTATGTAAAAATGTCACATCTGAGTAGCCCCAGAAAATCTTCGGGTTTTCTTTGATCATCGCGTAATCGATCCGGTCCGCATAGCGTGCGGCTCCATATCCCCCGCCAGCGCAAATGATGCCTTTCACTTCCGGGTCTTCGAACATGGCATGCAGATCTGCCAAGCGTTCGTCATCCGTTCCGGCAAGATAGCCGTTTTTCGCTTCGACCGATTTGCCCATTTTCACTTTCAACCCTAATTCTTCTAAAAACGGTAAAGCCTTTTTCAAATTCTCTAAATTTGGCGGGCTTGATGGCGAAATGATGCCCACCGTATCCCCTTTTTGCAATCGTTTTGGCATTGTGCGCATATTGCTCACTCCTCTTGTTTTCTGTTCTTCACTCATTAAAACTACCAGTTTTCCTCAGTGAAAAACAGAAAAGCGCGGCGCCTGGCCGCGCTTCTGTTTTTTCAGGTGATTACGGCCGTGGAACGGGCGTGATCGCTTTTAGTCATTTCCAGCTCTCACGCCCAACTCCTCGGGTCATAAGCCACTTCCACTGTGCGGCAAAGAGCGCCGCATTGCTGGTCTGTCTTACGCCTGTCAGAGCTGAACGGAGGCAGTCGCTTTTATTCATATCCAGTTTCAGCGGCCTGCCTCTCGGGTCATAAGCCATCTTCCCTTTGCGGCAAAGAACGCCGCTTCGGGAATTTGTCTTATGCCTGTCGAGGGCCCGCCGGAAGCGGGTCAGCTAAGCGTTGCGACAGGACGTCGCGCACTTAGCTTAGCATCGACTCGGCCGCTTCAGCTTTTAATTTTTATCCGCATTCTTCAAATCGATGTACCCAACCGGGTGGCGAAGGATGCCTTCGACGCCTTCTTTTTGCAGCTGGACTTGGTTATAGAAATGGATTGGGAAGATCGGCATTTCGTCCATTAGGATTTTTTCTGCTTCGATGAGCATTTCCCAACGTGCTGCAGAGTCTGTTTCTGCTTTTGCGTCAGCGATGAGCTTATCGAATTCTTCGTTGGACCATTGAGTACGGTTCATGGAAGAATCAGTGATGAAGCTTTCGAGCGCGTTGATCGGGTCAGCATAATCATGGATGAATGAGCTGCGCGACAATTGGTATTTGAATTCTTTTTGTTCTGTCAAGAAGACGCTCGCTTCAACATTTTGAAGTTCAACATCTACACCCAAAGCGGTCTTGAATTGATCTTGCAATGTTTCAGCAATGTTCTGGTGTGATTCGCTTGTTGAGTAAGTGATGGTGACTGGCGGCAATTCATCCCAGCCTTCTTCTTCCATGCCTTCTTCAAGCAATTGCTTCGCTTTGTCAGCGTCGAATTTCACCAATTCGCCCGCTTCATCACGGAATTCCTGGCCATTCGGCCCTTCAAATCCGTAAGAAACAAAACCATAGGCCGGTTTCTCACCGTTTTTCGTCACGTATTGGACGATATCATCTTGATTGACCGCATAAGCGAATGCTTGGCGGACTTTTTTATTCGTAAATGGCTCTTCTTCTACATTGTAACGGTAGAAATAAGTACCGGCCTGATCAAGTACGGTAAGTTCCGGAGAATCCTGCAATTGTTCGGACATTTCAGCTGGAACGCTCGATACGTCCAGTTCCCCCGCTTCATACATTTGGTATTCAGTGTTCGGGTCGTTGACCATTGCCCAGTGGACTTTATCCAAGTTCACGTTTTCAGCATCCCAATACTCTTCGTTCTTTTCAAAGACGAAATCTTCGTCATGGCTCCAAGAAGCCAAGTTGAACGGCCCGTTGCCGACAAAGCTATCCGCTTCTGTGTGCCAGTCTGGATTTTCAGTAGCTGTCGCTTCGTGAATCGGGAAGAAGCTTGGGTTGGTGATGATGTTCAAGAACGCTTCTGTCGGTTCCGTCAATTTCACGACGAAGGTTTTGTCGTCTTCTGCAGAAATCGCAACATCTTCTACAGCGCCTTCTCCGTTGTTGTACGCTTCTGCGCCTTCAATGAAGTAAGCAAGGAAAGCTGCCGGAGATGCAGTTTCCGGGTCTAGCATGTGCTGCCAAGCGAATACGAAATCGCCAGCTGTAACCGGTTCGCCGTTCGACCAGTTAGCATCTTCACGGATATTGAATGTGTACGTCAAACCGTCTTCAGAGACGTCGATTGATTCAGCTGTCGCTTCGACCGGCTGAGATGATTCATCAAGACGTGTCAAACCTTCCATCAAATTATTCAAAGCGCTCCATGATACGGCGTTAAAGCCAATTGATGGATCAAATGAAGTCGGTTCTTCCGCGTTATTCATAAACAATGTTTTTTCCCCGCCAGAATCAGCAGTGCCTTCTTCGCCTGAATCGGTGCTTGTGTCTTCTCCCGCGTCTTCGCTTGCCGTACAAGCTGCGAGAACGAACACGAACATCGCCATCAGAAACAATACGAGCCATTTCTTCATGTGTTTTCCCCCTAATGTTTTCTTTTTATCACACTTCAACGGTCCGTAAGACTCCCACTTTTACAAGCGGGAGATTCACGGTCCCTAAAAGTCTGATTGGATCAACTAACAATCAGTGGGATAAGAAAAACCCCCACTGATTGAAGTTTCTCTTTATGTGAATGCGCAAATGCGCCCCCAGCCAAATTCATCTTGCAAAAGCCTGTTCGTCGATCAATTTTTGAGCCCGCGGATCCTGCAGCCAGCAATCCACTTTATGGGTTTCGGATAAAGCCGTTACTTCTGGATAGACATTCGTACAGACGTCCATCGAAAACGGGCAACGCGCTGCAAATGGGCAGCCAGCCGGCGGTGCGAACAGATCAGGCGGTGTGCCGTCGATTGGTTTCAGTTCCCCGCCGGCGAGGTCGAGCCGCGGCACGGAAGTCAGCAAGCCTTGCGTATACGGATGCTGCGGATTGTAGAAAATCTCGCGCTTGTCGCCGGTTTCAATCACTTTGCCGGCATACATGACTGCGATGCGATCGGCAATTTTTGCGACGACGCCGAGGTCGTGCGTGATCAAGATGATCGACACGCCGGTTTTCGCTTGGATTTCTTCAAATAATTCCAGAATCTGCGCTTGGATCGTCACATCGAGCGCAGTCGTCGGCTCATCGGCAATCAATAATTCCGGCTCGCAGATCAAGGCGATCGCAATGACGATACGCTGGCGCATGCCCCCAGAGAATTGGTGAGGATATTGCTTCAGCCGCTCATCCGGATTCGGAATGCCGACCAGCTTGAGCATATCGATGGCCCGTTCCTTCGCTTCCGCTTTGCTCAAGTTCTTGTGCTGTTTGACACCTTCTGTCAATTGCTCGCCGATTGTTAAAGTCGGGTTGAGCGCGGTCATCGGATCCTGGAAAATCATTGAGATGTCGACGCCTTGGATTTTGCGCATTTCTTTCTTCGATAATTTAGTGAGATCCTGTGTTTTGAAATGAACGCCTTTGGAACTGATTTTTCCGGGCGGCTGCTGGATCAAGCCCATGATCGCATTGGATGTCACTGATTTGCCGCAGCCTGATTCTCCGACGATCGCCAAAGTTTCTCCTTTATACAGATCGAAATTGACGCCGCGCACAGCCTGTACGGTTCCTCCGTATGTATTGAAGGTCACGTGCAGATCCTGTACGGAAAGGATGCGCTCGTCTGTAACGGTTTTGCGTTTTTTCGGTTTTACAATCTTGCCGCGTTTGCCGGTATGGTCGACCGCATCGAGATCCGCACCATCTTCCAGGCGGGTACGAGCCAACTCTTCAGCTATCTGCTTTCCTGTCATGTCTTCACTTCCTCATCTTCGGATCGAGTGCATCTTGCAGCCCGTCTCCAAGTACGTTAAATGCGAACATCGTCAATGAAATAAATAATGCCGGGAAGAACAAGCGCCACCAGTCGCCGGTAATGATGACTGGCAAAGCGTCATTCGCCATGACGCCCCAACTTGCAAACGGCGCCTGGATTCCAAGGCCAAGGAAGCTCAAGAACGCTTCAGCAAAAATGGCACTCGGCACAGTCAAAGTCATTTGCACGATGATCGGCCCCATCGAGTTTGGGATCAAGTTCTTGCGAATGATACGCGGTGTTTTCGCCCCGAACGATTTCGAAGCGGTAACAAATTCGTAGTTTTTCACTTGCAGCACCTGTCCCCTGACAATTCGGGCCATGCCGACCCAGCCGGTAATGGTGAGCGCGAGGATGATCGTCCATAAAGACGGCCCCATCACGACAAGTAGCAAGATAACTACGAGCAAGTAAGGCAAGCCGTAAAGAATTTCGATGATGCGCATCATGATGCCATCGGTTTTGCCACCTTTATAGCCGGCGATGCCGCCATAGACGATGCCGATGACAAAGTCGATCAATGCGGCCATCAAGCCGACGAATAAAGAAATGCGCGCTCCGTACCAAGTGCGGGTAAAGACGTCGCGCCCCGCTTCATCGGTTCCGAACCAATGCGTTGCGCTCGGCGGCTGGTTTTGGTTCGGCAAGTCTTGTGTAGTGACGGAATGCGGCGAGAAAACAGGACCGAATATCGCCATCACAGCGAGCAGGGCCAGGAAAATCAAGCCGAGCATCGCCAGTTTATTTTGCTTTAGCCTGCGCCAGGCGTCTTTCCAATAAGAAAGCGATGGGCGCACGACGGCTTCTTTTTCATCTCCACTTTTATCGGAAGGGCGGAACCATTCATCACGGACCTGAGTCATCACACATCACCTTCTTTCTTGTGGAGCTTGATGCGCGGATCCAATATGCCGTAGACGATATCGACCAAAAACAGCATGAAAATCAAGAACGCACTATAGAATACTGTAGTGCCCATGATGACCGGATAATCGCGGTTGTTGATCGAATCGACAAAGTATTTGCCCATTCCCGGAATCGCGAAAATCTTCTCGATGACAAAAGTTCCGGTTAAAATACCGGCAAGCAAAGTGCCCATGATCGTCACGACCGGCATTAAAGCATTGCGCAGCGCATGCCGCAAAACGATGCGCATCGGCTTGATGCCTTTGGCGCGCGCCATTTTAATATAATCCTGCGTCAGCACCTCGAGCATGCTCGAGCGCGTCAGGCGAGCGATGATCGCCATCGGTCCGGTTGCCAGCGCCAGCACCGGCAGCACCATATGCATCGGGCTGGTCCAGGTCGCGGGCGGGAACAGATTCCAGTTGACTGCTAGCTGCTGGATCAGCACCGTTGCGAGTACAAAGTTCGGGATCGAGATCCCGACGACCGCAAAAGCCATCGCGGCGTAATCAATCATTTTATTATGCCGCAGCGCAGCCATCGTCCCTAGAATGATTCCCGAGACGACCGCCACAAGAATGGTGATAATCCCAAGTTCGAAGGAAATCGGAAAGCCTCTCGCCAACAGTTCGTTAACGGTGCGGTTCGGGTCTTTGATCGACGGCCCGAAATCGAACGTGACTATCGATTGCATATAACTCAAATATTGAATATGTAGCGGCTGATCGAGCTTGTAGAAGCGCTCTAGATTTGCCTGCACCGTCTCGTTCGTATTGCGGTCGCTTTCAAGCGGCGAACCCGGAACGGCGTGCATGAGGAAAAACGTCAGTGTCGCGATGATGAAAATCGTCACAAGCATCATCAAAAATCGTTTGAATATGTATTTGCCCATTGTTTCTTCCCCCTAACAGAACTTCGCTTGCATCGCCAGTTCTGTCATGACCAGCATGGCGCGATAAGCTTCCAGTATGTTTTGTGCTTCGTAACGGACGATCGTCGTTCCTTCTTCGATGCGAGTGCCCGGCATCATCGCAGCAAGCTCCGCTTCGCCGTAATTGGTGAATTCCATGCGAAGTGTCGGTTGCTCCGGCGGCACGAGCGGTTTCACACGATCTTTGTGTTGGATCGCTTCCTGCGTTTTCTCACGCAGCAGCCGCTGCGCTTTTTTCGGGTGCAGTGTTTTCACTGCAGAACGCGTCAAGGTTTCTTTGACGGCGACTGTCGTGACGCCCGGAATGAGCGTTTCCGCTTCCCTGCACGCGCAGTCATCTCCCGCTACCATCAAGACCGGTACGCCGTAGTAACCTGCGACGTACGCATTCAAGCCGAGCTCGCCGACTTCGACGTCATCAATCCACATCGACCGGACGCCGAAAATCATGGCGTGCGACATGACGCCTTTTTGGCCGGCGCGTGCATGATAACCTGCAAAAAAGGCGCCTGTGTAGCTATCGTCTAAGCCTTCGACCATCGAAAATGCTTTAACGCCGCCTGTTATGAGTTCCGCTTCTTCGTGAAGGTCTTCAGCGATCAAATTGTTCATCTTGGAATGCGAGTCGTTGACGAGAAACGCTTCCGCGCCTGAATCGAACGCACCATGAATGATGGCGTTGGCATCACCCGTCATGAGGCGCCGGCCTCTTTCATAATTCGCTTCCTTTGAATCCACATATGTATAATCCGGAAGTGCTGTCACGCCTTCCATGTCCATCGACAAGTAAAATTTCATGCTGCATAATTCCCCTTTGTTTGTCTTATTCGGAATATTTTTGAAACTTTATATGTACTAATGTAGCAATATTGTAAGAATATTTCAATATAATTTTTTATTCAAAATCTTACCTTTCTTATGCAGCTGGCTGGTAATATCCATTCAAAACAGCCGAATTACTCGCTTGTTCCTGCTATTTCGTGCATATTCATTGCATGAAATTGCGGCCCAGTTTGTCAGATGCATTAATAATCGCCGTCCGCACAATTTTTTACCCCTTTTACACAATCCTCGGGACCTCTTAATTGACGGCTTTGAATGCAATGAAGTTCTCTATTTATTTTAATTTTTAGAATATTTGGTAATTTAGTCTCATGCATTTTCTTCCAGTCCCTTATACACTGTAAATAAGTTATAAATAGTTCAACCGAACACTATAACTGGCAAACAGGGTTTCCCGACAATCAGAGAAGGAGCGGATCATCATGAATAATTTCGAAAAAGTACTGGAGATGCAATGGGGAGATCTTGCGCTGGGCGTGACGGGTTCTGCAGTCGTAATGTTGGCACTCAATTACTTCATGCTCATGTAGAAAGGAGCACCATATGATTTCCAAATATACGTAAAAGCCCTTTTCCGATAGACGGAAAAGGGCTTTTTGCTGTTTTCTTCCATATAAAAACGCCTGCTCTCGTATTCAGGGGCAGGCGTTTCTTATCCATAGGCTGTTGTATGCTTCATCATAGACCTCCATCGAGTAATTGTTTTTGCTGGGACAGCAGCTTCTCAAACAGTTCCTTATCCCCCGCGGCTAATGCCTGGTCGATCATGCGGTTGAAGTTTTCCTGCTCCAGGAACTGGATTGCTTCGGTCGCTTCTTTCTTTGTTTGTTCGTTCACTTCGATCAATTCCGCCCTTTCTTCCTTCAATATGCTCTGAAGGTGTGTGTGAATGTCTGAGACCAGCAGCAATTGGTAGAGCGGCAAACGGATAAAGCGGTTCCCTTTCTGGAATACAAAGACTTCGGAAAGGTTTTCTACTTGGAAGGTATTCAAATTGACGATGATTTCCTTCCCTTCAACAGGGATGAAATGAAACACTTCATCATCTTTCAGAATCGAAAAATATTGATAGGCGAACACAAACTTGATGCGGTGCCCTTCTCTCTTTGTATAAAACGGCTTCATCAGTTTTACATGCAACATCTGACTCCCCTCCTTATATTTCAGAATATTCTGCTTACGTAAATCATACCATAAATTGGTCGATACGGATAGAAATAAGTGTGGATAAACGATGGCATTTTCGCTTCTTTTTCCTTCTTCGTTTACTGTCTTGCCACAAAGCCGTATAATAGAAGGAAATGTTTTTATTTGGGGCGATGCAAATGGCTACGGTTTTATCCTTAGCGAAACAATATGAAGATACGATCCACAATTATATGGCTGCTATCGACAAGTCGCTTCATCCTACGCGTGCGCTGGACGAGGAAATGGTTCGAAAAGCAGTCTTTTTAGTGCGCCACGACGGCGTACAAATACATTCATTCAATGAAGAACGCCTGCTGCTTGAAGCGAGCGTCAAAGATGCCCATTCGGTAAAAGTGGTGCTCAATTTCGGAAAACTAGCTGCCGTCTGTGCTTGCCCGCAGGAAACAAACTGCCGTCACCGTTTGGCGGTCATTTTTTCGCTCTACCAAAAAATCGACTCGCTTTCCGAATGGGTCGCGAAATGGCGTGATAAGGAGAATGAGAAATTGTCGACACTGACGAACAAACGCTCACCCGATCAATGGGAAGCACTAATCCGCAGCACGTGGCGCGAACCGATCAATGATTACGTCACGCGCAATTACTTCTATTTTGAGCAATTATACGAAGGGCGCTTAAAAAATGCCCTGTCCTTCATGCCACTCGAGCGTGAATGGAAAACTTTATATAAAACCTATGCCCACCTGATTTCATTGACAGAAGTATGGGAGACGTTCAGCGCGGGCACAAAAGAAGTGCATCACTCTTTCTTTAAAACCTGGTTTGCGGACGAATTGCATGCACTGCGTGACATGCTTGGCCAATTACGCGGCTTGCACCGCACGTTTGAATCGGACGCTTTCTTCACCCATTTGCGTGAACTGGTGCGCGAATTTGCGGAAACGAACGACGATTCGTTTTCGGAACGCTTTGAAATCTATCAGCTGTTCTGGACCGAATTATTCATCAGCAGGCGCGAACGGCTGAGCGGGCTTGAAGAATTCCGCCGCCCGGACGAACGGGTCAAAGCATTTTTCGCTTTGCTGCTCGGAAACGAAGTCTCTCCCGGCAACATTACGCCGGGCGCTGCAGCTGACTGGGTCAAACTCGCCGTGCTGGCTGAAGAAGAAGGCCATCAACAAGGGCTCTCCGCAATCTTAATGGCCATCAAGCCGCATGTTCGGACATTCCTCTTTGACGGATTGTTTACGCAGTACCGCCACCACTATGTCCGGGTATTGAGCCGCCTGTATTCATTGATCGATTTGACGGAAGAAGATTGGGAAGATTTGTTTACGCAGTTCGGCCATTACGGCCTGCCTGCCTATTCCGCCTACCTCGTCGAAAAAGGCATGTACAAGCAATGGGCGGAACTTCACCAGCTTCATAATTCCCCACTGTATTTTGCAGAGGAATGCGGATTGAAAGAAGTGCATAACGCCGCTCCTGATTTCGCGCTGCCGCTGTACCACCGCTACGCGTTGCAGCATCTCGAAGAACGCAGCCGGACAAGCTATAAACAAGCGGTCCGTGTATGGAAGAAGATGAAAGCCGCGTGCAAGAAAAGCGGACAGATGCCATTTTGGAACGATTACATGAATGAAATCCAACATCGCTATAAACGCTTGCGCGCACTCCAGGAAGAGATCGAGAAAGGAAAGCTGTTATGAATCAATTCCAAACCGAAGGAAGCCGTACGTATTATTTAAAAATAGAACAGTCGGACGTGTTCCGGCTTCAGGCTTATAACGACAGCGGCAACCGGATCCCTCCGGAAATCTGGTCGCCATTTTTGTTTTTCGCCGATAAGGACAGCTTTTTCGGCATGAACGTCCAGACAGATGGCTTAGACCTGTTATTGACGCCAGCCGATTTTGTCCGTTTGTTCCAGCAGGACCCCCATCATTATGTCCAGTTTTCCGGGCGCCGCCTGCAAGACGAAGCTTGGCTAAAACTTGCGCGCCGCGTCGCCGATTCCTTGAACGATTCCGCCTTATGGCAGCACGTTCAAGTCGAAGATGGCGTCATTTCCATTGATTCGGCATATGGCGATGCGGAAATCCGCTCGTTCTTGACTGATACCATTGGGCATCAACTGCGCCAAAAAGGACTCACTTCCGCCCAATTGCCATACCTTTTGCATTTCGTCGAACATGCCGGCTGGGACGGGCTTGAACCAGCGGATGATTATGTCCTCGCGATGCAATTGACCGAACCGGACGACAGCGGCTTATGGGCATTCCGGACAGCGCTGCGCACTAAACGCGGGAGCGCATATTGGACGCCTTCTAAACGCCGTGAAAATGAAGTAATCGAAAAAGTGCTGCCTGAAAAATGGCGTGATCATGCGCGTGACATTCAAGAGCGCCAAAGCTTGATCCTCAGCCTATGCCCTTCTGTCGACCGATACGAGGCGGACCAAATGTATATCGCCCGCTGGACCGATGCGGAAGTGTTGAACTTCCTCCGCAACGATGCCGACTTATTGCAGGCATTTGGCGTGGAAGTATCGATACCTTCCTGGCTGCAAGCTGTTCAGGAATCGAAAGTGCGCGTTAAAGCAAACGTCACTTCCCCGGCGAAAAAAGCATCCGTCGTCGGCTTGGATCAAATCATTAGCTTCGACTGGAAATTCTCGCTCAATGGCGTTGAGTTGAGCATGCAGGATTTCGAGCAGCTAGTGACGGAAAATCGTGAATTTATCCGTGTCGGCAACGAATGGGTGCGCGTCGACTCCAACCTGTTGATGCAGTTGCGCCAAATGATTGAAGAAGCGGAAGACGCCGATTGGACGCTGAAAGACATGCTGTTCCATAATGTACCAGACGTCATGCTCGAAGAACCGGGCGAAGAAGACGATCCGCTCGTCGAGTTTCATTTGAATAAATCTTTGAAGATCCTGCTCGACAAATTGCTCGATAAACGCGACTTGCCGGAAACGCCATTGCCGGAGAACTTGATGACCGAATTGCGCCCTTACCAGAAGACCGGATTCGATTATTTAACTTTCATGCGCGAGGAAGGCTTTGGTTTGTGCCTTGCAGATGATATGGGGCTCGGCAAGACAGTGCAGTTGATCGCCTATTTGCTTCACGTGCACAGCGAAAAGCCGAAACAGCCGTCGCTCATCATTTGCCCGACGTCAGTTCTCGGCAACTGGCAAAAGGAGTTGGAGCGTTTTGCGCCTGATTTGAAAGTGGCGACGCATTACGGCAGCAACCGCCCGAAAGGCCAGGCCTTCTTGGACTCGCTTGCGGCGGAACAGCCAGACGTCGTGTTGTCGACATACGGCATCGCTTCGTCTGATAGTGTCGAAATCCAATCAATCACATGGACGAGCATCACGCTCGATGAAGCGCAAAATATCAAGAACATGTACACGAAACAATCGCGGACGATCCGCAAGTTCAAAGGGCAGCATCATATTGCCCTGACCGGTACACCGATCGAGAACCGATTGTCTGAACTGTGGTCGATTTTTGATTTCATCAATAAAGGCTACCTGTACCGCATTAAGCAGTTCCAGGAAGCCTTTATGGTGCCGATTGAACGGGATGATTCCGAGGCGGCCAAAGAAAAACTGCGGCAGCGCATTCAGCCATTCTTGCTTCGCCGGACCAAAAAAGATCCCGAACTACAGCTTAATTTACCTGAAAAACTGGAGCAATTGGAATATTGCCCACTCACGCCAGAGCAAGCCGCGCTGTATGAGGGGCTGGTGCAGGATACGGTGCAGAAGATGGGGACGCTCACAGGCTTCGAGAAAAAAGGCCTCGTCCTGAAAATGCTCAGCAAGCTGAAACAGTTGTGCAATCACCCGTCCCTTTATCTAAAAGAGCCGTATACGACTGCAGACGAATTATTGCCTCGCTCCCAAAAACTTGAGCGTATCGTGACACTTGCGGGGGAAATCGCGGAACGCGGGGAGCAATGCTTGATCTTTACGCAGTACATCGGAATGGGCCATCTGCTGCAGCAGGCGCTGAATGAACTATACGGCCATGAAGTGCCATTTTTGACCGGACAGATGCCAAAAAATCAGCGTGATTCATTGGTCGCTGCATTCCAGAATGGCGAATTTCCGATTTTCATCCTATCCCTGAAAGCAGGGGGAACCGGGCTCAACTTGACGGCTGCTACGCATGTATTGCACGCGGACCGTTGGTGGAACCCGGCTGTGGAAAACCAGGCGACTGACCGTGCTTACCGCATCGGCCAAACGCAATTTGTCCATGTCCACAAATTTGTGACGATCGGGACAATCGAAGAGAAAATCGATTCATTACTTACGCAGAAGCAATCGATGTCGGACCAGTTTATCCAATCCAGCCAATGGATGACGGAACTGTCCGATGACGAACTGAAGGAATTGTTCACGTATAGCTTCTAAAAAATCCGGCCAGGACCCCACCTGGACGGATTTTTTCTTTTGGACAGCGATCATCAGTTTTTCTCGCCTGTGGCGAAGACCCGTTTCAATTCTGACAGCTCCCGCTCCGCTTCGATCATGCGCTGATGGAGCGATGCGGTCAGTTTGATCAATTGCTCCATATGGACTTCCAATTGGAGCTGAAGTTCTTTCGGCATTCCACTTGCCTCCTTATGCGTCAACTGTTCACCTGCTCAGTTTCGGGCGGTTGAAAATCGAACTCCGCACTAGAATCCGTTTCCGTCCGCTTGGGGATGAGATCATCTGAGGGCTTTCGTTTATCGAGGAAACGTACTTGGTCGCCGATCACTTCCGTTACATAGACGCGAGAGCCATCTTCCTTATCGTAATGGCGTGATTGGATTCTTCCCGTAATGGCGACTTGCGAACCTTTCATGCAATACTTGGCGACGTTTTGGGCTGTCCGGCCCCATGTGGAGCAAAGGACATAATCGCTTTCGATTTCACCACGCTGATTTCTAAAGTTGCGGGAAATGGCCACGACGAAGGTAGTATGTACACGCCCTTCCCCCAGCACCCGCATCGACGGGTCTTTCGTTAATCGTCCTACAATGCCTACTTGATTCATTGATTTCACCCCCTGCCGGACAAGCCGATTCAGCTGCTGGCTTATGGCCTGCCTGCTGTCCTGCCGGTAATAAAAGCATACTAAGACCGCCATTTCCTTGGCAATGTGGGAAATCGCGAATTTGAAAGGATTTCGGGCATCATTTGCGGAATTCTGAAAAGGGCAAAAAAAATTTCCGAACATTTCGCTGCGTGAACTACAGCTTTTCTTGAACAGCAAGCCGGTATGCAAAATCGTCATTTTGTTGCAATGCATTTTTTTCCATAGACATTCGCCGGGTATTTCTCCGCTATGCTATACTAAAACAAAGCTTTATCTGGAGGGAATTGCATGAAAACCTTTAAAATGCTGTCGCTCGCTGTTGTAGACGGAGAACAATTGGTAGATTACCCGCTTCATGACGGCCTGATCATCAACCAGGAAAACGCTCAGCGTTCATGGGTTCTGGAACTGCTGGTGGACGAAAAGCATGAATCCGTTTTTCTCGATATGAAACAAAGCGGTAAAGTGCATGATGTCAAAGTCGTCATTTCCTATCCTGGAAACGAACCGGCCACGTTTGAAGTAATTATCCATGCCGTCAAGCCGATTGGCGGACACGTCTCTGTGTTGATGAAAGGGACATTGAAACGGGCGCGCCGCAAATACGCTGAAACTTTATTGTCGGAGCTATTGGAAGATGGGCTCGAAGGACAAGAACTGCTTGATCGTTTCGAAAGCGATATGCGGGAACGGCCGGTATTGCGAAAAGACGAAAGCAAATCCATATAACAAAAAACTGCCTCCCGCAGCCGAATTGGCTGCGGGAGGCAGTTTTGTTTAGCATCTTATTTTTCCTGGACTGGCCCAAGCGCGAATAAAATGTCACATTCACAAGCAATTTCGCCATCTACTGTCGCAATGGCATGTCCTTTGCCCATAGAACCGCGCAGGCGCGTCAATTCCACTTCCAAGCGCAATTGATCACCTGGCGTGACTTGGCGCTTGAAGCGGCAATTATCAATGCCTGTGAAGAAGGCTAAGCGGCCTTTGTTTTCTTCCATTTGAAGAACAGCAGCTGCTCCGACCTGTGCCAGCGCTTCAACGATCAAGACGCCCGGCATTACAGGATAACCCGGAAAATGGCCGTTAAAGAAATCTTCATTGGCGGTGACGTTTTTCAGCCCGACCGCTTTTTTCCCCGCTTCGATTTCAATGATTCGATCGACCATCAAAAATGGATAGCGGTGAGGCAAAATTGCCTGTACTTGTTCTGTCGTCAACATAGTTTCCATTCCCTTCTACATATACTGCTAGTGTCCAATCAGGCTTTATCGCTTGCTGATCATGTGACGCCGCGCATGATATCAAAGATGTGCTGCCAGGTTTCCCATTTCAGTGCATCTCCCGCATTGCCATCTCCAATGACGCCGTATCCGATCATAGCGCCTAGTGCTGCCATAACGACGAGAAGCGCAATGACCAAAAGAATGCGCAGCCAAATCGGAAACATGCGAATTTGCACCCAACGTGTTTTCTTTTGCGGCTTTTCATGTTGCGTATTCGGTTTATCTGGCTGAGTCGAGCCAACTTTTCGTGATTGTGCCATTGCTATGTCAACCTTTCTTCTTTAAATGCCCAAAGCCATACAAGTTACTTCACTATCTGCCATTATACTAAAAAGCTAGGGCTGTGGAACAAAAATTTGAACTTTATCTCCTTGAACGGAAAATATCCTGTTTCGCTTCGAGCATTTTTCCGGTTCCGAGCACAACGCATTCTTTCGGATGTTCCGCAATGGCGACCGGGATGCCAAGACGCTCTGCCAACAGCCGGTCCAACCCGCCAAGCAAAGCTCCCCCGCCAGTCAGCACCCCGCCACGATCGATGATATCCGATGCCAGTTCAGGCGGCGTTTGTTCGAGCACCACGCGCACGCCTTCTGCAACTTGCTCGACCGATTCACGCAAAGCTTCCGTAATTTCCTGCGCTTTCAATGTGACTGTCCGCGGATAACCCGTCAGCATGTCACGCCCTCGGATGTCCATCGTGGCTTGTTGATCGCCGCCGAGCGACCCAAATTCGACTTTCAGTTTCTCGGCTGTCCGTTCTCCAATCAGCAATTTGTGTTTCTTTTTGATGTAATTGAGGATGTCCAGGTCAAAATGATCGCCTGCTACTTTTAAGGTTACGCTTTTGACGATTTCCCCCATCGACAAAACCGCAATATCGGAAGTTCCCCCGCCGATATCGATGACGAGGCTCGCATCTGCCTGATAAATATCAAGCCCTGCGCCGATCGCCGCTACTTTCGGCTCCACTTCGACGTAGACTTTTCGCGCGCCCGCTTTTTCCGCCACTTCGCGAATGGCCTTCTGTTCGATGCTCGTGATATTCGCCGGACAACAGATGAGGATGCGCGGCTTCATCATAAAGCCTTTCAGTTTCAGTACTTGGATAAAATGCTTGAGCATCAATTCCGTAATATCAAAATCATGGATGACCCCGTCTTTTAATGGGCGAATAACGGCAATATGCTGGGGTGTGCGGCCCATCATCTTCTGCGCTTCCGTTCCGACGGCGATCAGTTCATTGGATTTTTTATCGACTGCTACTACGGACGGCTCGTTTAAAATGATGCCTTTGCCTTTTACATAGATCAGCACATTGGCTGTTCCGAGATCGATGCCTATATCTTTCGAAAACATTACGCCGTCCCCTTCCTTTGTTCTGCGATGTTGAGTGGAGTTCAGTTTTCTAAACAACTCAATAATACAAATCTTTTATATCAGATGAATAGCCATGTATCAAAGAGTGGAAGACGGCGACTCCTGCGGGAATAGCGCGAGCTGAAGACCCTGGACTGAGCGTGAGCGAGGGAAGCGGCTGAAGCCGTGCCCGCGGAAAGCGTCCGTCTGGAGCGATTTTACCATTCTTCACTCTTTCTAATGTTCTAATTCAATTTGTCTAGTTAAAATCTTATCATAATCCTGCAACAGCTGACAAAATTCTCCGAAAATACTTTCACACTGTTTTTCTACGAAAAAAACCTGCCGCTCAATTGTGCGACAGGCCTTTAATCTTATGAAGTATGAGTCCTGATGAATTAAACCATTTGCTCTTCTTTTACTTCGCTTGTTTCAGTCGATACGCGTTCAATGTCTGCTCCTAGAGCTTCCAGCTTCAAGTGGAAATCAACATATCCGCGGTCTAAATGATAGAGTTCGTGTACACGTGTAATGCCTTCTGCAGCCAGTCCAGCCAAGATCAATGCAGCAGCTGCACGTAGATCGGTCGCTGAAACTTGCGCACCTTGCAATTTAGAAGGGCCTTCCATGATAACTGAACGGCCTTCAATCTTAACGGATGCATTCATCCGGCGGAATTCCTCAACGTGCATGAAGCGGTTTTCAAAAACCGTTTCAGTCAAAATGCCACTGCCTTGTGCCGTCAGCATCAATGACATCATTTGCGACTGCATGTCTGTCGGGAAGCCTGGATGCGGCATCGTCTTGATGTCGATCGAACGAAGCGGGCGTGTCGCACGGACGCGCAAGCCTTCATCCGTTTCTTGGATATCGACTCCCATTTCGCCCATTTTCGAGATCAAGGCAGCCATATGTTCCGGAACTGCGTTTTCAATGATAACGTCGCCTTCAGTGATGGCAGCTGCCACCATGAATGTTCCAGCTTCTACACGGTCAGGAATGATCGAGTGATTCGAACCGTGAAGAGTTTCCACGCCTTCGATGCGCATTGTGTCTGTACCAGCGCCTTTGACTTTACCGCCCATTTCGTTGATATAATTCGCTAGGTCAACGATTTCCGGCTCTTTCGCTGCGTTTTCGATGATTGTTACACCGTCTGCAAGCGCTGCGGCTGACATAATGTTCTCTGTCGCACCGACACTTGGGAAGTCGAGATAGATTTTAGCACCGCGCAAACGGCCATCCGTTTTGGCTTCAACAAAGCCGTTGCCAAACGTGATGTTCGCTCCCATTGCTTCAAAGCCTTTTAGGTGCTGATCGATCGGACGGGATCCGATTGCGCAGCCGCCTGGCAAAGCGACACGGGCAAATACGTTGCGTGCAAGTACCGGCCCCATGACGAGAATAGATGCGCGCATTTTGCGGACATATTCGAACTGTGCTTCACTCGATAGTTGTGAAGATGCATCGATGTGCATTTCATTTTTTTCCGGGAAATATTCGATGTCGACATTCAAACTTCTCAATACTTCCTGAATAGTGTAGACATCTGCAAGATTCGGCACTTCGGTAATGAAGCTCTTTCCTTCGCTTGCAAGAAGCGCGCCTGCCAATACTGGCAGTACTGCGTTCTTAGCTCCTTCTACCCGTACTTTCCCTGTTAATTTCTTTCCGCCTTTAACGATGATATGATCCAAAGCATAGCCCTCCATGTGTTTAATAGTCCCTTATTTATACAGCTCTCACGTATATTTTCACATTTAATAATCTCTGTAGTTTATGGTAGTAAAAAATGAAAACCTTATCTATAATACCTTGTTTTTTGATAAGAAACAAGCATTACAAGGCTTTCTTATCAAAAACTCAATATACCCCATGTTGTTCGCATGTATAGGTATTTTTATGTCCGTGGCGAAAAAAGAAATATTACAAATTGATTACAGTTAGTTGTTTCCCCACTTCAATAGAAATAAACCATTAGACAGTGAATATTTCCCGGGAAATAGTAAAACATTGCCGATTTGCCATAGGAACGGCATGTATCCGCATTACCATGGCAAATCGGCCATGCTAAAATAGGTACGGCAATTGCCTAGACCATGCCGAAATTTCCAAAAAGAAGTTGGAGACGGACGTCCCGATCACAATGCTCAAAAATATGTACAAAATCTGTGCTTGCAATACATGATGTTTCGCTATCCATTTATCGAACATCACAGCCCGTAAGGCGTAAAAAGAAACGCCAGTGAAAAAGATATGGCTGATGATTGAAATCAATGCCTGCTGTCCGATGTATAATTCCACTCTACACTCTCCTTTCGTCTCATATCGTATTTGTTGAAACCCCTGCTGTTAGTATAGCTGAAATCATTTCATATGGCATAAAACTTCATGAGTTTTTCGTGAAATCTTGCCCATTTTCCAATAAAAAAGACGGACGGAAGCGAATCGCTTCCGTCCGTCCCATTTTATTAAATGTTACCCTCATAAACGTTGATACGATTCATCGCACGTTTTAACGCCAATTCCGCGCGTTTGTAGTCGATCTCATCTTTTCTTGCCTGAAGAAGTGCTTCAGCACGTTTTGCAGATTCCTGCGCACGCGCCAAGTCGATCTCAGTCGCAGTTTCTGCTGATTGAGCAAGAATCGTCACTTTTTCAGGGCGGATTTCAAGGAACCCACCGCTTACAGCGACCAATTCCGTCGAGTTTTCTTTCTTTAACCGGACTGCGCCGATTCCAAGAGGAGCTACTGTCGGAATGTGACCAGGCAAAACGCCCATCTCACCGGTTGCTGTAACTGCAATCACCATAGAAACTTCTGAATCGTATACTGGGCCGTCGGGAGTGACAATATTGACTGTAATGGTCTTCATTTTTTTCCCTCCTGGTCCCTGATTTTAGACTTGTACGCCCATGCCTTTGGCTTTTTCGATAACTTCTTCGATGCGGCCGACTAGGCGGAAAGCATCTTCCGGAAGATGATCGTATTTGCCTGCAAGGATTTCCTGGAAGCCTTTGATCGTTTCCTGAACTGGAACATACGAGCCTTTTTGGCCAGTGAACTGTTCAGCAACGTGGAAGTTTTGAGACAAGAAGTTTTGGACGCGGCGTGCACGGTTAACCGTCAGCTTGTCCTCATCGCTCAATTCGTCCATACCAAGGATCGCAATGATATCCTGAAGCTCTCTGTAACGCTGCAAAGTTTCTTGAACCTGACGGGAAACACCGTAATGTTCCGCGCCGACGATTTCAGGAGACAATGCGCGAGAAGTAGAAGCCAGTGGATCCACCGCTGGGTAGATACCCATCTCAGAAAGTTTACGCTCAAGGTTAGTTGTTGCATCAAGGTGGGCAAACGTTGTTGCCGGAGCCGGATCCGTATAGTCATCGGCTGGAACATAGATTGCTTGGATCGATGTTACAGAACCAGCACTTGTTGTTGTGATACGCTCTTGCAATTGACCCATTTCAGTCGCAAGTGTCGGCTGGTAACCAACCGCTGATGGCATACGGCCAAGAAGGGCGGATACTTCAGAACCTGCTTGCGTGAAGCGGAAAATGTTATCGATGAACAAAAGAACATCTGCGCCTTGCTCATCACGGAAGTATTCAGCCATTGTCAAACCTGTCAAAGCAACACGCATACGTGCGCCAGGCGGCTCGTTCATCTGGCCGAAGACCATTGAAGTTTTCTTGATAACGCCGGATTCGCTCATCTCGTGGAACAAGTCGTTTCCTTCGCGTGTACGCTCGCCAACACCAGCGAATACAGAAAGACCGCCGTGTTCTTGTGCGATGTTGTTGATCAATTCCTGGATCAAAACAGTTTTACCTACACCGGCACCACCGAAGAGGCCGATTTTACCGCCTTTGATGTAAGGGGCAAGCAAGTCAACAACTTTGATACCAGTTTCAAGAATTTCAACTTCAGTGGAAAGGTGCTCAAACGTAGGAGCTGAACGGTGAATCGGGTCGCGGCGTTCTGATGCCGGGATTTCCTCACCCAAGTCGATTACTTCACCAAGTACGTTGAATACTCGGCCAAGTGTAACATCTCCGACAGGAACAGAAATTGCTCTGCCCAAATCGGTTACTGCTGAACCGCGCTGCAATCCGTCAGTGGATTCCATTGCGATGGTACGAACTGTGTCGTCGCCAAGGTGCAAAGCTACTTCAAGAGTCAAAGTAGTTTGAGCTTGATTGGGACGATCAATATTAACGGTTAGGGCGTTGTAGATCGCTGGAAGTTGGCCATTGGAAAACTTAACGTCTACAACCGGACCCATAACCTGAAGAACGTGTCCTGTGTTCATGCTGTTCCCTCCTGTCTTACTTTTATTGAACCTATTTAAAGCTCGAGCGGCTTTATCGGCCGCTTTCGCTTTCGCTTTTCTTTGTGTCTAGTCTCCGGAAGCCAGATTCTCGGGTCATAAGCCAACTTCCCTGTGCGGCAGAAAGCGCCGCTTCGGGAATTCGTCTTATGCCTGTCGAATCTAAACGGCTTCCTTCGCTTTTCTTACTCTAACGCTGCAGCTCCGCCGACGATCTCTGTAATTTCCTGAGTGATCGCAGCTTGGCGTGCACGGTTGTAGACAAGCGTCAGATCGCCGATCAATTCTGATGCGTTGTCGGTTGCGCTCTTCATTGCTGTCATGGAAGCAGCATGCTCACTTGCTTTGCCGTCCAGCAAGGCTCCAAAGATCAAGCTTTCCGCGTATTGTGGAAGAAGAACTTCCAGAATCGCTTCTGCTGATGGGTCGAACTCGTAAGAAGCAGTCGATCCTGTTGGCTGAATATCAGTCAACGGCAGCACTTTCTTTTCGGTAACCTCCTGGGAGATGGCAGAAACATAATGGTTATAGTACATATAAACTTCGTCATACGTACCATCTGCGAACATACCAACAGCTTTGCGCGTTATTTCCTTGATATCCGCAAACGATGGGTGGTCCGGAAGCCCGATTGAGCTTTCGATGATGTTATAGCCTTTCTTCGCAAAGAAGTCACGGCCTTTCCGCCCGACGCTAAGGATAACAAATTCGTCGCTTGACGTGTGGCGCTCGTTGATTTTAGCCATGACAGTACGCAAGATGTTACTGTTATAGCCGCCAACAAGGCCACGGTCAGAGGTAATGACCAAATATGCCGTTTTCTTAACAGGTCGTGCCATCATCATAGGATTCGACACGTCGCTGGAACCGGCTGCGATCGAAGCGACCACATCCTGGATCTTTTCCATGTATGGAACGAAAGCTTTCGCGCTCATTTCTGCTTTGTTCAATTTAGAAGCGGAAACCATCTGCATCGCTTTCGTGATTTGGCTTGTTTTCTTGGTTGACGTAATTCGTGTTTTTATATCGCGTAAAGATGCCACTGGTATTTCACCACCTTGTTATTTTTTCTTCCGATCCTGCCAGGGAGCTTATTCTGATTTCGCGAATGTGTGCTTGAATTCGTTGATTGCTGCGCCGAATTCTTCGTCAGATGGCAATCCCTGAGTTGAGCGGATGGTATCCAAAACATTTGTGTGGTTTGTATCCAACCAGCTAGTCAATTCAGCTTCGAAACGAGTGATGTCTTGTACAGGGATATCGTCGAGGAATCCACGAGTCAATGCGTAGAAGATAACAACTTGTTTTTCAACTTTAATCGGGCTGTTCAAGTCTTGCTTGAGTACTTCAACTGTACGTTTACCACGCTCAAGTTTTGCAGCTGTCGCTGGGTCAAGATCTGAACCGAATTGGGAGAATGACTCCAATTCACGGTAAGCTGCCAAGTCAAGACGCAATGTACCCGCAACTTTCTTCATCGCTTTGATCTGAGCTGAACCACCTACACGTGATACAGAAAGACCTGCGTTGATCGCTGGGCGAACACCGGCGAAGAAAAGATCCGATTGAAGGAAGATCTGGCCATCCGTAATCGAGATTACGTTTGTTGGGATATAAGAGGAAATATCGCCTGCTTGCGTTTCAACGAACGGCAATGCAGTGATCGATCCTGATCCGAGTGATTCGTTCAACTTCGCTGCGCGCTCAAGAAGGCGTGAGTGAAGGTAGAAAACGTCACCTGGGTAAGCTTCACGGCCCGGAGGACGACGAAGCAAGAGTGAAAGTTCACGGTAAGCGGAAGCTTGTTTTGTCAAATCATCATAGACGATCAAAACGTGCTTGCCATCGAACATGAAGTCTTCAGCCATTGTGATACCGGCATAAGGAGCCAAGTATAGAAGTGGCGCTGGTTGTGAAGCAGACGCTGTAACAACGATCGTGTAGTCAAGCGCACCGTTTTTGCGGAACGTCTCAACAACGTTACGGACAGTCGACTCTTTTTGGCCGATTGCTACGTAAATACAGATCATGTCTTGGTCGCCTTGGTTCAAGATCGTGTCGATTGCGACAGATGTTTTACCAGTCTGACGGTCACCGATGATCAATTCGCGCTGCCCACGGCCGATTGGCACAAGAGCGTCGATTGCTTTAATACCCGTTTGAAGCGGTTCGTGCACGGATTTACGTGCCATAACGCCTTGTGCTGGGCTTTCGATAGGACGGGATTTAGTCGTGTTGATCGGTCCAAGGCCATCAACTGGCTGTCCTAGTGGATTTACTACGCGTCCGATAAGTTCTTGCCCTACCGGTACTTCCATAATACGGCCAGTTCGACGTACTTCATCGCCTTCTTTGATGTCTGCGAATGGCCCAAGGATGATGATACCAACGTTGTTGGCTTCCAAGTTTTGTGCCATACCCATTACACCATTAGAGAATTCTACAAGTTCTCCAGCCATGATGTTGTCGAGGCCATGAGCGCGAGCGATACCGTCACCAATTGTGATAACTGTACCGACTTCGTCAACTTTCATCTCTGATTGATAGTTTTCAATCTGTTGCTTAATCAGATTGCTGATTTCTTCAGCTTTGATGCTCATGTATTTCACCCTCTCATAATTTCATAAATTAGCCGATCAATTGACGCTGCAAGCGGGCAAGTTTCGTGCTGACGCTGCTGTCAAAGATGCGGTTTCCGATTTGAAGGCGCAATCCACCGATCAATGATGGGTCGATTACGTTTTCAATCCGTAAAGAATTCTTGCCGATGCTTTTCGCGAAAGCTGTGGAAAGAGATGCCGTTTCTTCTTCCGTCAATGGACGAGTCGAATAAACTGTTGCATCTTCAATTCCCTGCTCTTCGTTCGAAAGCTTGATATATGCTTGTGTCATATCACTGATTTCGTTCATGCGTCTGCGGTCACCCAACATCTGAAGTGTATTCAAGACGTATGTGTTAACGCCTTGAAATACTTCGTTGATGAGGTTTGTGCGCTTATCAGATGAAAGTTTCGGTGACACGATCAATTGGTAAAGTTCAGGAGTCAACTTGAAAACTTTACGTACTTCACGGAGATCCTGTTCGATTTCCAAAGTCACATTGTGTTCTTTGGCTACCTGGAATAATGCCGATGCGTAGCGCTCAGCGACTTGGCTCATTGCACTTCGCCTGCCTTCGCAATCGTTTCGTTAATCAACTGACGGTTGTCTTCCTCAGAGATTTCCTTGTCCAATACTCTCGTAGCTGCCAACAAGGACAGAGCCACAACTTCTTCACGTACTGCTGCGATCGCTTTTTCGCGCTCGTTAGCAATTTCTGCCACTGCGGATTCTTTCATGCGGGCAGATTCAGCACGCGCTGTCGTAATGATTTCCTCACGAGAAACTTCGCCTTGTTTCTTGGCATTTTCAACGATTTCCTGCGCCTGGTTGCGGGCATCCTTCAAAAGGCTGCGCTGCTCATCAAGCATTTGCTGTGATTCCTGACGGCTTTTTTCAGCAGTTTCGATCTCACTTGCGATCAGATCTTCACGCTGCTGCATAACGCCCATCAATGGACCCCATGCAAATTTCTTCAACAGGGCCATTAGGAGCAAAAAGATGACCAATGTTGCGATGATGTCTCCAATATTCAAAAACTCCCCGGTTGCACCGAGTACGAGGTGATCAAAAAACACGATTGTTTCACTCCCTTCAAGAGCCTAAAATACTTTTTCTTCTATTATATATACTACTTAAAATCGTTAGATGTGCTGTCGAAATCCAAAATGCATCATACAAGCATAAATGGCGAAAAACATGCCGGAGCATTCTCGCCATTTAGCTTTTCAGTAATAAATTGCTTTGTCTAGTTCTTCCGCTTTTCGCGATGTCTAGACTTCAACGGCCAACTCCTCGGGTCATAAGACAGCCCAGCTACGCGGCTCTCGCCACTGCGCTGGTCTGTCTTATGCCGGTCGGAGCTGAACGGCCGTTTCCGCTTTTCTTTATTAACGGTTCATTACGATGAACGCGATAACTACTGCGATGATCGGCAATGCCTCAACCAAAGCTACACCGATAAACATTGTTGTTTGAAGAACGCCACGTGCTTCTGGCTGGCGAGCGATACCTTCAACTGTTTTTGAAACGATAAGTCCGTTACCGATACCTGCACCTAGTGCTGCTAATCCTACTGCAATTGCTGCTGCTAATAAACCCATTTTAAAATGTCCTCCTCAGGATAATTGTTTTTTTTGTTTTGCCCGAAGGCAGTTTATACTCAATGGTCTTCGCTGACTTTATGCGATAAATAAACCATCGTTAACATAACGAAAATGAACGCTTGGATAGCCCCGATAAAGATCGAGAATCCTTGCCATGCCATCATCGGCAAGATTGCACCGACGAATCCGAAGATACTTGCTGAAGCAAGCCCTGCCAACAAAGTAAGCAAGATCTCACCAGCGTAGATGTTACCGTAAAGACGCAGACCGAGTGTCAGCGTATTTGCGAATTCTTCAATGATTTTAAGCGGGAACAAGAACGGCATCGGTTTCAGGAAATCTGAACTGTAGCCTTTCAAGCCTTTCAGCTTAATACCATAATAATGGCTCAAGATGATGATTGTTGCAGCCAATGTCATTGTCACGACTGGATCCGCTGTTGGTGATTTCCACCAAAGGTCTCCGTTGACGACAACAGCAAATGGGAGCCCGAGCATGTTCGAAACGAAGATGAACATGATCAGCGTAATTCCAAGAACATGGAATCGTCCGCCATCCCGCCAGTCCATATTGCTTTTAATGATTCCTTTAACAAAGTCCATTACCCATTCCATGAAGTTCTGCATGCCTGTTGGCTTCAGCTTCAAGTTGCGGGTAGCGAAGAACGCGATCAGGAAAACAATAAGAGCGGCTACAAGCAGCATCATAACGTTCGATAGGTTGAACCAGATTCCGAACACCTCGAGCATTGGAGCGCCATGATCCACGATAAATTCACCTCTCTTTCCACTTTCTTTAATGGTGTTTCATGTGATAAACGATCCGCTCCACTAAAAGGAGACCATAAGGGATCATCAACCCGATTACCGCACTGACCAAGTGTATGTGCTCAGCGAACAAAATAGCGATCGCCACAACGGCTACACCTGATGCAAACCGTAATGCCGTTCCGAGAGAACGGACTTTTGAGCCTTCTGCCACCGCCCGGTCGAATTTTTCCATTCTCCGGACCAGGATCCACATATTATAAATGCCGAACAGAGATCCGACGATTAGGCCAGCGAACACTTCTGGATAAGGAGTGACTCCCCACCCTAAAACGAACACGGCGAGGATGAAATACATCAGCCTCTTCAATCTTTTATAGATCTCTTGAAGTCCATCCATTTTTTACATGTCTCCTGATTCGAATTTTCGGACGGTCTGAAGCATCGCCCAAACCCCGGCACTCAGGCCGACGAGCAAGCAGATGATCAAAAAGAGCGGGGCGGTTCCGAATTGCTCATCAAGCCACATCCCTGTAAAGACTCCGATTAGTACGGACCCGACAAGTTGTGAGAGAATGACGGAATAAATCGCCATTGCTTGTAAGGGACTTTTTTTCGGGTGCATGATAAACCCCTCGAAATTCATAATGATTTGACATTCACGCCCATAAAAAGAGCAGTCGCATCTGGCTTTCAATAGCACATCCATTATGTATGAAAACCCTCTCATGCAGACCCTTTGTAAGCATACAATAGGGGTAAAATCATGTCAATTGCATGTAGTGAAAAACTTCACAAGCAAAAACCCACCGACATATGATTGACAAATTTGTTACAAGAAAAGCGGAGGCAGCCGTTTAGACCCGACAAGCACAAGACGCTTTGCTGACGCGGCGCCTTTTGCCGCATAAGCAAAGTGGCTTGTGACCTCGAGGGTCTGGCTGCCGAAGCTAGACACCAAGAAAAGTGGAGGCGGTCGTTTTGGCTCGACAGGCGTAAGCCGAATTCCCGAAGCGGCGCTTTTCAGCCGCACAGGGGAGTTAGCTTACGACCCGAGAGCCAGACCGCTGACGCTAGACACCAAGAAAAGCGAAGGCAGCCAAATGGAAACCAAGCTAAGTGCGCGACGTCCTGTCGCAACGCTTAGCTAACCAAACCCTGCGAGCCCTCTAATCCCCTTCTCCTACAACTCGCCGAAATACTTGTGCAAAGCTGCCACGATCCGCTGAGATGCTTTTCCGTCGCCATATGGATTCGATGCTTGCGACATCGCTTCATAGGCAGCCGCATCCGTCAGCAATTCCTTGCCTAGGCGGTAGATCGTTTCTTCGTCTGTTCCGGCAAGTTTCAACGTGCCGGCATCGATGCCTTCCGGCCGTTCCGTTGTATCGCGCAACACCAAAACAGGCTTACCGAGAGATGGCGCTTCTTCCTGCACCCCGCCCGAATCAGTCAGGATGAAATAAGACTGGGCTGCGAAGTTATGGAAATCCAATACTTCGAGCGGCTCGATCAAATGGATGCGCGGGTCGCGCCCAAGCACTTCATCTGCCACTTCACGGACAGCCGGATTCATGTGGACCGGATAGACCACTTGGATATCTTCATGCTCTTCGGTCAAGCGTTTGATCGCACGGAACATATTGCGCATCGGCTCGCCGAGGTTTTCACGGCGATGCGCTGTCAATAAGATCATGCGGTCGCTGCCGATTTTATCAAGCACCGGGTGATGGTAATTATCACGCACTGTCGTTTGCAAGGCATCGATTGCCGTGTTGCCCGTAATATAGATGGTTTCTTCTTTTTTATTCTCATCGCGCAGATTCTGTGCAGACTTCTCGGTCGGCGCAAAATGGATGTCCGCCATGACACCTGTTAATTGGCGGTTCATCTCTTCCGGGAAAGGAGAGTACTTATTGTGGGTCCGAAGCCCGGCTTCTACATGCCCGATTGAGATTTGATTGTACAAAGCGGCCAAACTTGCCGCGAATGTTGTCGTCGTATCTCCATGGACCAGCACGATATCCGGTTTCGCTTCTTTCATCACATCATCCAAGCCTTGCATAGCCCGCACCGTGACATCACTCAAGGTTTGGCGGTCTTTCATGATGTTCAAATCAAAATCGGGGGTGATGCCGAATGTTTCGAGCACTTGGTCAAGCATTTGGCGATGCTGTGCGGTCACAGTCACAAGCGGTTCGATCGTTTCTGGGTGCTTCTGCAATTCCAGTACAAGAGGCGCCATTTTAATCGCTTCCGGACGTGTGCCGAAAATCGTCATCACTTTCCATTTTTTCGTCACTTCTGATCAACCCGCTTTCTTATTTTGTTCCGAACAAGCGATCTCCGGCATCGCCGAGGCCAGGCACGATATAGCCTTTCTCGTTGAGCTTTTCATCGAGTGCTGCGATATAGATATCGACATCCGGATGTGCTTTTTGCAAAGCTTCCACACCTTCTGGAGCTGCGATGATGCACATGAACTTGATTTTTGTCGCGCCGCGCTTTTTCAGCGAGTTGACCGCTTCAATCGCGGAACCGCCTGTCGCGAGCATCGGATCAACGACGATCAATTCCCGTTCAGAGACATCTGAAGGCATTTTAAAATAATATTCCACTGGCTGCAAAGTTTCTGGGTCGCGGTACAACCCGATATGGCCGACCTTTGCCGCTGGAATCAATTTCAAGACGCCATCAACCATTCCAATTCCTGCACGCAAAATCGGCACGATGCCCAATTTCTTTCCGGCCAAGACGTTTGATTTGGCAACTTGCACCGGCGTTTCCACATCGATTTCTTGAAGTGGAAGCTCACGCGTAATTTCAAAGGCCATTAAAGTCGAAATCTCATCAACCAATTCACGGAATTCTTTTGTTCCAGTCGATTTGTCGCGGATATACGTCAGTTTATGCTGAATCAACGGATGATCAAAAACGAATACTTTTCCCACAGTGTATCTCTCCTTTTTCATACATTTTCCTAAACAGTATAACAGAAAATGAAAAGGTTTAGAGCTTCACCCCTGCATTAGAATTATTCAGTCAACTTCCGGAGGCAAAATAAAAAACCAGGGCAATGGCCCCGGTTAGAGTAGATGTGCTTCATCGATCGGCATCGGACGGTGGAATAGAAAGCCTTGGGCGATGGTGCAGCCCATCTCAAGCAATTGCGTCCGGTCTTCTTCCGTTTCGACCCCTTCCGCGACTGCCCGCAGCCCCAGATTATCCGCCAGTTGGATGATGGTCCGGATGACAGCACGCGTCCCTTGTTCTTCCATATTGGACACAAAAGAACGGTCAATCTTAATTTCTTCAACAGGCAGCTTCTGGAGATAGCTGAGCGATGAATAACCTGTCCCGAAATCATCGATGGATGTCGCAAAACCATATTTTTTCAGCTGATCGAACACCGTGCCGGCCGTATCGATATCAACGACGCCGATGCGCTCGGTGATCTCCAACTGAATCCATTTTGGATCCACGCCGAATTTTTTCGTTTCATCCACCAAATGCGGCACGAAGGAATGATGGAAAAAATGTTCCGCTGAGATATTGATCGCCACTTGGCGCAGCTCCAGCTCCTGCTCCTGGCGTTTTTTCAACCAGGACAAGACCTGCTCGATGACATGCTGCTCGAGTTGGCGGATCTTGCCGTTCTTCTCGGCAGCCGGGATGAAAATAGCGGGCGAAATATCCCCGAGTTCCGGCGACTTCCAGCGAGCCAGCGCCTCAAAGCCAAGGATGTCCCGGCTTTCGAGCGCCACTTTCGGCTGCAGGAAGACACTGATTTCTTTTCGTTTAAGCGCCACTGTTAAAGCATTTGCGACACGCAAATCACGCATCATCAATTCATCTTGTTCATTTTCAAAATAGCAGACCGCCTCGCCGGTGCGTTCTTTCGCTTTCGATAAAGCACTGTCCGCACACCGGACTAGCTCTTCTGCGTTCTGTTGGGCAGGCGTAACAATTGCTACGCCGACTTTAACCGTTAAAAACAAATCCATCTCGCCGATCGATATCGGCTCTCGCAAGCTGCTTAAAATATCTTCCAAGAATTCAGGCGCAAGCGTTAAGGGGATGGTGCTATAGAGCGATAGCCTCGAATCAGAAAAGCGCGCAACCATTTTTTCCCCTGCGCCTCCAGCCAGCACGAGACGGCGGCCGAGTTCACGGCATAAGTCATTGCCTGCCCGGTGCCCGTATTGATCGCTGATCTTGATGAATTCATCTGCTGAGATGAACGCGACAAAGCCTTCTTTCCCGTCCTTCAGCAGCTCTTTTAGTTCAGTACGGAAATAATGGCGATTCGGCAGCCCGGATTCCTCATCGATATAGGCTAGGCGCAAAATTTCTTCCTGTTGGCGCGAGAACTTCACTGCCAATGAAACAATCGATGCAATTTCTTCCATAAAGACCAAATCTTTTCGAGATGGCTTATAGATTACCGGGAAGTAAATCCCGAAAGTGCCGATTGCTTCTTCCTTGCCGTTAAAAATCGGCACCGACCAAATCGCCTTGATCCCGAACCGGTCGAGTACGTCTTGCTGGCCGCTTAGAAGTGCATCCTGTTCCGCGTCTTCCACTATGACCGGCTGCTGGCTCAGATACGCCGCTCCGCAAGGGCTCATATCAGCCGCTACTTCCAAACCGCGCATTCCGACTGTGAATTCTTCCGGCATCGATTTCGCCGCCCCCACCTGGAAACGCTTCGCCTCGTCCACCAATAGAACGGTGCAGCGTGAATCATCAAGGAAAAACGATTCTGCCGTTTCGCAAATGTTTTGCAGCAGCACTCCAAGCATATGCCCTTTTTCAATGCCTTTATACGTCTCTTTCTGCAAATCAATCAAAGTCTCCGCACGCCGGCGGTCGCTGATATCCCGTTGAAGCATCAGGATATAACGCAATGATTTTTCCGGAAACGCCAAAGGTTGAACCGTGATTTCGTTCCAGAAAGGCGTTCCGTCTTTTCGGTAATTGACGATTTCAAAAATGCCGGGCTGTGCCGATGCCGTCGCTTCACGGATTTGGCTGCCGATATTGGCATCAGTTTTTGTTCCGTGGAGAAATTTACCGTTTCTTCCGATAACTTCCTCTTCGTTATACCCGGTCATTTCAAAAAACGCTTCATTGGCATAGGCGATTGGATGGTCGGAAATTTCCGGGTTCACGACGACAAAACTCGTGTGGAATTCAATCCCGAGACGGCGCAGCCAATCTATGATCACTTTCCGGTCTTCCTGGATTTCATATTGATGCATACGCGTCCCTCCCAGTTTTTTTCATTATGTATGGTGAAAAAAAGCCGCCAATGCATGCGGCGGCTTTATTCATTTCAATATTCATCTAAATAATCAACTGCTTATTTGTACAAAGGATGGGCAGCTGTCAATTTCGCTGTACGGTCAGCCGCTTCCTTCTTCACAGCTTCGTCTTCCGGATTTTTCAATAGAAGGGCCATGATCGAAGCGATTTCCTTCATTTCTTCTTCTTTGAAGCCACGGGATGTGACGGCTGCTGTTCCGAGACGGATGCCAGATGTGACGAATGGGCTTTCCGGATCGAATGGGATGGTGTTTTTATTGGTCGTGATGCCGACTTCATCCAACACATGTTCCGCTACTTTGCCCGTCAAGTTGAGTGAACGGAGATCAAGCAGCAACAAGTGGTTGTCTGTGCCGCCAGAAACGATATCGACGCCTTCAGCCGTTAAGCTATCAGCCAAGACATTCGCGTTTTTGACTACCTGGTCGATATAATCTTTGAATTCCGGCTGCTGTGCTTCGCCGAAAGCAACGGCTTTCGCCGCAATGACGTGCATCAACGGGCCGCCCTGGATGCCAGGGAAAATAATTTTGTCGATCTTTTTCGCAAATTCTTCTTTGCAAAGAATCAAGCCGCCGCGTGGGCCGCGCAATGTTTTATGGGTAGTGGAAGTAACAAAATGTGCATGAGGCACTGGGTTTGGATGTGCACCGGTTGCGACAAGCCCTGCGATATGCGCCATGTCGACCATCAAGTATGCGCCGACTTCATCAGCGATTTCACGGAATTTCGCAAAATCCAATGTGCGGGAATAGGCACTGGCACCAGCAACGATCATTTTCGGCTTGTGCTCAAGAGCTGCCTGGCGAACTGCTTCGTAATCAAGCAATTGCGTATCTTTATCGACGCCGTATTCAACGAAATTATACTGCATGCCGCTGAAGTTGACTTTGCTGCCGTGCGTCAAATGCCCACCGTGGTTCAAGTTCATGCCAAGGACTGTATCGCCTTGTTCAAGCATCGCTGTGTAGACAGCCATATTCGCCTGTGAACCGGAGTGAGGCTGGACGTTTGCATGCTCTGCGCCAAAAATTTCTTTCAAGCGGTCGCGTGCGATATTTTCCACTACATCTACAAATTCACAACCGCCGTAATAGCGTTTGCCCGGATAGCCTTCTGCGTATTTATTGGTCAACACGGACCCTTGTGCATCCATAACTGCCTGGGATACAAAGTTTTCCGATGCGATCAATTCGATATTCGCTTCTTGGCGTTCTTTTTCCGCGTTCATTGCTTCGTATACTGCCTGATCCTGCGCCTTAATCAATTCCATCTGTCTTTCCCTCCCGTGATTGAAGAACCTGGCGATCATAGCTCGCACGGACGCCGCCGATCAATTTCGGCCGTGTCGTCGCACTTGATACGATCGCTTCCCCTATTAGTTTAACAGAAGTCCGCACCGGAACGGCGACTCTTTTTAAATGCATGCCGATCATCGTCTGCCCGATGTCCACTCCGGCGTGGGCAGCAATTTCCTCGACGACGACCGGGTCACTCATATTCATGAAGGCGTAAGCACTCATCGACCCGCCGGCTTTTGCCACCGGCACCACTGATACCGGTTCCAAGCCATAGCGTTCGGCAGCTGCCCGCTCAATGGTCAGCGCGCGGTTAATATGCTCACAGCCTTGAAACGCCAGAAACAATCCATGCCGTTCCGCAAACACGCGCAACGGTTCGAACAAGCTTTCTGCAATATCAAGCCCGCCGCCTGTGCCGATGCGCTCACCGGCCACTTCAGAAGTCGAACAGCCGACGACAAATAGTTGGCCTTCCTTGAATGCAATCTGTTGCTCCAATTCGCTGAGAACCTCTTCAAGCTGCAACTGCCATAAGCTTTGCATGCTTACTCCTCCTTAGTTTTCGAGTGCGCTGATTTTCTGTACGCGGTTTTCGTGGCGGCCGCCTTCAAAATCAGTCGTCAGCCATGTTTTCGCAATTTCTTTCGCGAGTCCTGGCCCGATGACACGCTCACCCATCGCCAAGACATTCGAATCGTTATGCTCACGCGTCGCTTTTGCGCTGAATACATCGTGGACAAGCGCGCAGCGGATGCCTTTTACTTTATTGGCGGAAATCGACATGCCGATCCCTGTCCCGCAAATCAAAATGCCTTTATCAAATTCTCCGCTGGCGACACCTTCCGCTACCGGTTGTGCATAATCCGGGTAGTCGACAGAGTCGTCCGTTTGCGGACCGAAGTCTTTGTATTCAATGCCCAGCTCGTTCAATAGGTTGACAATCTCCTTGCGCAGATTATTGCCGCCGTGGTCTGATGAAATTGCTATTCTCATGATTAACCCTCTTTTCGTTTTCATTTAGCGGACAGTTCTTAAATCAGCGCCGCCGCTTTTATTTAATTCTAACATTTTTGAACAGTTCCATGTTACTTCCTCATGCCTGCTTTCTGCAACTGAAATCCTCGCGGCCGGCAATCGAAAAGAGCTGTCCTGAAGCACATGCATTTATGCTCTTGGACAGCTCTTTCCAGTTACGTGATGTCTAATTGCTTTGCCATCTTGTCGATCAATTGCTCCAGCTCTTGATACGTCTTGCGGTAATCCGACAAGGAACCGCCATAAGGATCGCTGACATCGCCAGTCGTCCCTTCCGCAAACTCCTTCACGGTGTGCAGCTTTGTGGCTACTTCCGGATAGTATTGCATGAGCGTCATCTTGTGCGAGTAGGTCATCGTCAAGATCAGCTCCGCCCATTCCACATCACGCGGGTCCAACGGCTTCGAAATATGGTCGAATTCGATGGACTGCTCGCTCAATACTTTTTGCGCATTGGCTGACAGCGGTGCTTGCCCTGCATAGATTCCTGCAGAGCGGGCTTCCATGCCTTCCATGTTACGGGTGTGCACAATCGCTTCCGCCATCGGGCTGCGGCACGTATTTCCCGTGCAGACGAATAAAATCTTCATCCAATCCCCCCCTTATCCAAGCTTCTGTGTCGCCATCTTTTACGTTCAATGAACTCTCCAGATTAGCGTGTGTCTACCTATTATTATACCGCATTTTATCGAGCTATTGTATGGATGCGGATTGGGTTAGCATGTATAGAGTCGTTATGGAGAGCTGGACTTAATAGCGAGATGGATTGTTCATGGATCTTTTCTTCATCAAGGAGTCGCCTCCCGCTTGGGGCTGGCCTCCCGCAATAAGCCAAGAAGAACACTTGGCTTATTGCTTCGGTTCGCCCTTGTGCGCGGTTCGGCTTTTAGATTTCATCGGATGTTGTGTGCGAGGAAGCATCGCTGTTGATTGAATGCATCCGCTAGTATCGTCGCCTAGCAGAACTTGAGAGTGAAATGGATTGTTCATTGATCTTTTCTTCGCCAAGGAGTCGCCTCCCGCTTGGGGCTGGCCTCCCGCAATGAGCCTAGAAGAACACTTGTCTCATGGCTTCGGCTCGCCCTTGTGCGCGGTTCGGCTTTTAGATTTCATCGGATGTTGTGTGCGAGGAAGCATCGCTGTTGATTGGATGCATCCGCTGGTATCGTCGCCTAGCGGGACTTGAGAGTGAAATGGATTGTTCATTGATCTTTTCTTCGCCAAGGAGTCGCCTCCCGCTTGGGGCTGGCCTCCCGCAATGAGCCAAGAAGAACACTTGTCTTATTGCTTCGGCTCGCCCTTGTGCGCGGTTCGGCTTTTAGATTTCATCGGATGTTACGTCCGAAGACGTATCACTATATTAATTGTTTTCATCTTCTGGTGGGGACGCCTAGCTAGACTTGATAGTTATGAAGTTGCCGTGACTATTCAATTTGAACTTACAAAGCTGAACAAAACTATTCAAACTAATTCCAGTGCCAGATACATTTGATTTACTTTCTAAACCTAGAGATGGAGCGGAAAGGGGCGAATGGATGGCGAGGGTTGAGCAGATGTGGGAGCAACGCTTTCCATATCAGTGAGAGAAGCGTCTCAACACCCGACACATCCCCGGGCAGCTGAACACGCGACGTCCTGTCGCGTCAGCTGCATGACCTGCATCCTGCAGGCCCCAAGCTTGCTCCTTGCAACGGAATCTCACCCTACTCCCTAAATTTCAAATAACAAAAAAACCACTAGGAAATTTCCCAGTGGCTTTATATACTGTCATCTAATTCATTTGCTTGAGTCAGCTGAACCATTTATGGTCCGCTGCTTTTTCCAGGCGGTTCATCAGTGCAGCGTCTTCATTTTCAGGCAACACGCATGCCAGGATCAAATCAGCATCCGTCTGGTCACATTTGCGAAGGCTGTCGTATAACTTATCCACAGCGAGCGGGAAGCAATAATCCGCTGTCTCGAAATCTTCGCGGCTCAGCACTGCGATTTTTTTCTTCTTGCCGTGGATATGGTCGATCGCTTTTTCGATGAGCTTGCTGTTGTGCTCGATCAAATAAAGCGGGGCAGCCGGGGCATAGTGGGCATACTTCATGCCGGGAGATTTTGGTGTATTGCCTTTTGTCTCGGAAGACAAACGGACAGTCCCGATCACTTCTTCCAATTGTTCTTTCGTCACTTGCCCTGGGCGCAGAATGACTGGCGGTGCGCTCGTCATATCGAGAACCGTCGATTCGATGCCGACCTGTGTCGGGCCGCCGTCCAAGATAAGCGGAATCTTGGTGTCCATGTCGAAATAGACATGCCCAGCCATAGTGGGACTCGGTTTTCCGCTTGTATTCGCGCTAGGAGCTGCGACGGGCCGCTTCAAACGTTTTAATAAGTTCAACGCAACTGGATGGTTCGGCACGCGAATGCCTACCGTCGGCAAGCCTGCTGTTACGTTAGAAGCAAAGGTATCCGGTTTCGCCTGCAGGATCAAAGTCAGTGCTCCCGGCCAAAAAGCGTCCATGCATTGCAGCGCTTTTTCCGGAACATCTTCGACATACTCCAAGGCGGTTTCTTTGGAATCCACGTGAACGATCAATGGATTGTCGGTCGGGCGGCCTTTCGCTGCAAAGATTTTATCGACAGCAGTCGCATTCATCGCATCCGCACCGAGGCCGTAAACGGTTTCGGTCGGAAATGCGACGACTTCCCCTCCACGTATATAATCCACAGCTTGTGCATAACTTTCATCGTTATTCACATGTTCATCCACAAGAATTGTTTTCGTTTCCACCTAAACATCTCCAGTACAATAAGGTTTTGGCGACAATATCCACATTTTGTGGATAACACCCCTTAAAATCAGGTGATTTGTGCACAAATTACTCTAAAATACAAAATACCATGCGGTCATGTTTGTTGATATCTTTTTTGCAATAGACACGTGCTTCAGGCAAGGCTTTTTGGAATAACTCCGTTACGGCAGCTCCTTGGCTGCTGCCGATTTCAAGCGCGATGATGCCAGGACGGCTGATCAATTCCGGCACCTGCTCTGCCAATGTTTCATAAGCAGCAAGCCCGTCACGGTCAGCGAACAACGCTTCATGCGGCTCGAATTCACGAACGGTATCAGACAAGCTTGGCGCTTCGTGATGAGCGATATACGGTGGATTCGACAGGATGATGTCCCATTTTCTCCCCGCAAGCGGCGCTGCTAGATCCCCTTTTGCAAAATGGACATCCGCATTCAAAGTTTCAGCATTGCGTTCAGCCATAAACAAAGCTTCTTCCGAAATATCCGTCGCCATCACTTCCGCTTCCGGCAATTCGCATTTCAAAGTGATTGCAATGACTCCACTTCCTGTTCCGATATCCGCTGCTTGCACTTCTTCCGTGCCGAATAGCTCACGCTTCAGCTTCAAGGTTTCTTCAATCAGCTCTTCTGTTTCCGGGCGTGGAATGAGGACGGCTGGAGATACTTGGAAAGTTCTCCCGTAAAACTGTTCAACGCCAGTCAAATGTTGGACCGGTACGCCTTCAACCAGTTCTTCAACATTGGACCAATAGGCTTCAAATTGGCGTTCTTCGATTGTCTCGCGCATCGCCGCAACCAAACCGGAGTAATCCACTCCGAGTTCATGCTGCAATAAAATGCGGGCAGCCGTTTCTTCGCGGCCGTATTGCTTTAAATAGCTTGTCGCTTGCTCAAGGGCTTCATAGACGAATTCCACTGTTGTTAAGGTTTCAACTTTGTTCATTGTTCAAACTCTCCATCCTCGTTGATTGTTCATCGATCACCAGGGCGTCAACAATTTCATCCATCTTGCCTTGCAGGATTTGATCCAGCTTCTGGATGGTCAATCCGATGCGATGGTCCGTCACACGGTTTTGCGGGAAGTTGTATGTGCGGATGCGCTCTGAACGGTCACCTGTACCGACAGCGGATTTACGTACGGAATCATATTCAGCTTGTGCTTCTTGCTGGAATTTTTCATATACACGGGCGCGCAGGACTTTCATGGCGCTCGCTTTATTTTTGATCTGGGATTTCTCATCTTGGCATGTGACGACAATATTCGTCGGTAAATGCGTCAAGCGCACCGCCGACATCGTTGTATTAACCGATTGGCCCCCTGCACCTGATGATGCATAGGTATCGACGCGGATGTCGTTATCGTGAATATCGACTTCCACTTCTTCCACTTCCGGCAAACATGCGACCGTTGCTGTCGAAGTATGGATGCGTCCCCCGGATTCGGTTTCAGGAACACGTTGGACGCGGTGGGCGCCGTTTTCGTATTTCAGCTTGGAATAAGCGCCTTTACCGGTCACCATAAAGACCAATTCCTTAAATCCACCGATTTCCGTTGGGTTCGAGTCCATGATTTGGACTTTCCATCCGTTGGCTTCGGCAAAACGGGAATACATCTTGAACAAATCGCCTGCAAATAGGGCCGCTTCATCTCCGCCTGCTGCGCCGCGGATTTCCATGATAACGTTTTTATCATCGTTCGGGTCTTTTGGAATCAATAGGATGTGGAGGCGTTCTTCCAATTCTTTTGAACGCCCTTCGAGTTCTGCGACTTCTTCTTTGACCATTTCGCGCATATCGGCATCCATTTTTTCTTCAAACATGGCTTTTGAATCGGCCAATTGCGTCTGGACATCCTTATATTCACGATAAGTTTCCACAGTATCCTGCAGATCGGATTGTTCTTTGGAGTAATCGCGCAGCTTATTGGTATCTTTGACAATATCCGGGTCACTCAACATTTCGTTGAGACGGTCGTATCTGTCTTCGACAGACTGTAAACGGTCAAACATTGTTTTCACCTCTAGTTTCTTCTATATAAAGTCGATAACTCTGTGCATAAGATTTCATTGTTTACGATATTCCGCGAAATAGCTGGCTTTCCGGGGTGCTTGCACTGAACTAATTCGGGCTAGGCGCCCCAATGGATTTCAGTACTTCGCTGCTCCCCCAAGAGTCTGCGCTATTTCGCTTCATATCTTTTCTCAAAAAACACAACAAAAATTTAAGTCCATTGATTTCTTAAGGTCTGTGATTTGTTTATATAAACGCTTCTTCAACTAATTGGTGCTTTTTATTCTGTAACCGTAACACCGGCTGGAACTTCGTGGTGATGTCTGCAGCGCGGTTCGTAAGCTTCGGAAGCACCGACCAGGATGATCGGGTCATCCGAACCGGCGGGCTTGCCGTCGATCAGGCGCTGCGTACGGCTTGCGGGAGATCCGCAGACCGTGCAAACAGCCTGTAATTTGGTCACTTGCTCCGCGATCGACAATAGGGACGGCATCGGACCGAACGGCACGCCGCGGAAATCCTGGTCGAGGCCTGCAACAATCACACGGAAGCCATGATCGGCCAATTTTTGCACATGGTCGACGATTTCCATATCAAAGAATTGTGCTTCGTCGATGGCGATGATATCAAATTCGTCGGTTATATATTCTTTCATCTCACCGGAATGCCCGATTGGCAGTGCGATGACAGTGGTGCCGTTATGGGAGACGACCGCTTCCTCGCTATAGCGGTTATCCAGTTTTGGCTTGAATACCGCGATTTTTTGCTTGGCGAATTGCGCGCGGCGAATACGGCGGATCAGCTCTTCCGATTTCCCGGAAAACATGCTTCCGCAAATCAACTCGACCCATCCGGTCTGTTTCATGACGTACATAGTGGAGACCCCTTTCAAACATTTACTGTTAATATCATACCAAAAACGGTGGGTATGCCTATCATTTTTCTGCTATGTAATTGATTTTTTCCGTTCTTTGACGAAAAAAAATACCCATCCGGCGTTTTCGCGACGGACGGGTATAATAGTGACTTAGTTGTTGATTTCTTCTTTGAGGCCGTATTTTTTGTTGAAACGGTCTACGCGGCCATCTGCAGCTGCGAATTTTTGACGTCCAGTATAGAATGGATGACATTCTGAGCAAAGCTCAACGTTGATGTTTTCCTTTACTGAACCTGTTTCGAATGAGTTGCCGCATGAGCAAGTCACTGTTGCTTTTTTGTACTCTGGGTGAATACCTGTTTTCATAATATTTTCTCCTCCCGCCCTGAACCATCTGGAACAGAGTTTAATCTATTTTGCCTATTGCCTTACACGGCTCGTTAGGCCGTATATGCAATAGTACTGTTTTGTTTCACTCTTATAATCATATCAAAACTTATACGCTTTTGCAAGCAATCAAATCGTCTTTCTCGGAGCGCGCGATGATTTGCCGTCTCTCGGCAATTGGCCGAAAAACTCTTCATTGGTCTTCGAATGGCTGAGTTTTTTCATGAAGCGCTCAGTAAAGTCCGGCGAATCCGAGAAGGTTTTGCGGATAGTCCATAGTTTATCAAGTTGTTCCGGATCCATCAACAATTCTTCCTTGCGTGTGCCTGAACGGCGGATATCGAGCGCCGGGAAAATGCGGCGTTCCGCCAAACTGCGGTCAAGATGCAGCTCCATATTGCCGGTGCCCTTGAACTCTTCGTAGATGACTTCGTCCATTCGAGATCCCGTATCGACAAGTGCTGTCGCGAGGATCGTCAAGCTGCCGCCTTCTTCGATATTGCGCGCTGCCCCGAAAAAGCGTTTCGGGCGGTGGAATGCGGCAGGGTCGATCCCGCCGGAAAGCGTACGGCCGCTTGGCGGAATGACCAAATTATACGCGCGTGCCAACCGTGTGATCGAATCCATCAAGATGACGACATCGCGCTTGTGTTCGACAAGGCGCATGGCGCGTTCTAGAACGAGCTCGGCTACTTTGACATGGTTTTCAGGAACTTCATCGAAAGTCGAAGATACCACATCGGCGTCGACCGAGCGTTCGATATCCGTCACTTCTTCCGGCCGCTCATCGATCAGCAGCACAATCAGTTCCGCTTCCGGGTGATTGGTCGTTACAGCATTGGCGATTTCCTTCAACAGCATCGTTTTACCGGCTTTTGGCGGTGCGACGATCAAACCGCGCTGGCCGAAACCGACCGGCGACACAAGATCCATGATACGTGTGGATAAATGTTCCGGCCCGGTTTCAAGGCGGATATGGCGATCCGGGTACAGCGGCGTCAAGCCTGGGAAATGGACGCGTTCTTTTGCGACTTCCGGGTCTTCGCCGTTGACGGCTTCTACTTGAAGCAACCCGAAATAGCGTTCATTTTCTTTTGGCGGACGCACTTTTCCAGATACTTTGTCGCCGTTTCTAAGGTCGAATCGGCGGATCTGGGAAGCAGAAATATAAATGTCCTGTGAACTCGGTGAATAATTGATCGGGCGGAGGAACCCGAAGCCTTCCGATTGGATGATTTCCAGGACGCCTTCCATGAAAAAGAAGCCTTCCTGTTCCGCACGGGTTTTCAAAATGGCGAAAATCAATTCTTTTTTCGTCAGTTTGCTGTAATTGTTCAGCTTGTATTCTTTTGCCAGATTATAAAGCTCTTTGAGCGTCATATTTTCCAATGCAGAAATTGTCATCGTTGCCATCTAGTTGGACACCACACTTATCATTAGTTTCAGAATTTCTGGGGAATTTCTCTTGTTCTGGAGTCATTAAAGAAGGAGCCCGGCATAAAGCCGGACTCAGGTTTGGAGTATGGAAATCAATCTTTCATGACAAGATCCGGTTTTTTCTTGAGGCTGTGGCGCCCTTCGACAAAACGAACCGTGCCGGATTTTGCACGCATGACCAAGGTATGGCTTTCGGCAAACGATCCTTTCAGCTGAACGCCGCGAAGAAGTTCTCCGTCAGTGATCCCTGTCGCTGCAAAGATGGCATCGTCGCCTTTGACCAAGTCATCCATCATTAATACTTTATCGACTTCAAGGCCCATATCTAAGCAGCGCTGTCTTTCCTCGTCATCTTGAGGAACCAGCTTACCTTGAAATTCACCGCCGAGGCATTTCAATCCGACTGCTGAAATAACCCCTTCCGGAGCTCCGCCGATGCCGAATAGGATGTCGACGCCCGTTTGGTCAAAAGCTGTATTGATCGCACCGGCGATATCGCCGTCAGTAATCAATTTGATGCGTGCTCCCGCATCGCGGATTTCCTTGATAATCTGTGCATGACGCGGGCGGTCAATAATCGTGGCAACAACGTCTTCGATATCCTTGTTTTTCGCTTTAGCGACTGCGCGCAAATTGTCGATGACCGTTGCATTGATGTCAATTTTGCCGACAGCCTCAGGGCCGACCGCAATTTTGTCCATATACATATCCGGTGCATTGAGTAAATTTCCACGGTCTGCAATTGCCAACACGGCAATCGCATTCCAACCGCCGGCAGCGACAATGTTCGTGCCTTCTACAGGATCGACCGCGACATCCACTTCCGGGCCGTCGCCTGAACCAAGTTGTTCACCGATATAGAGCATCGGTGCTTCGTCCATTTCGCCTTCGCCGATGACGACGGTTCCGCGCATCGGGATCGTATCGAATACGGTCCGCATTGCTTCCGTTGCCGCATCGTCCGCTTCATTTTTCAGGCCGCGGCCCATCCATTTTGAAGAGGCGATTGCTGCCGCTTCTGTGATTCGCACTAATTCCATCGAAAGACTTCGTTCCATAATTCAATTTCCTCCGTTCAATCTTTGTATATGCCATCTATATTGTAGCATATATGCAAACGCCTTTAGCGAGTCAATTCACGTCGGAACTGAGGTCGGACTTCCCACTCGCCACGGGATCGATCGTTTCTCGGCGAATGTCAGCCCCAAGGCCTCGCAGCTTTTCGATGATGTTCGAGTAGCCGCGTTCGATGTGATAGATCTCACGCACTTCCGTTTCGCCTTCTGCTAATAAGCCGGCGATGACAAGTGCTGCTCCTGCGCGCAGATCGGAAGCGACCACAGTCGCTGCATTCAACGGAGTCGGCCCAGTGATGATGGCCGCGCGCCCTTCGACACGCCCAACCGCATTCATGCGGCGCAGCTCATCGATATGTTTGAAGCGCGCTGAATAAATGGTGTCGGTGATCATGGAAGATCCGTGAGCTTGTGTCATCAAGACCGAGAACGGCTGCTGGAGATCGGTCGCAAATCCTGGATAAACCAAAGTCTTCACGTCAATCGGCTGCAAATTCTCAGTTTTCGGGATATGGATCGATTCTTCATCTTCCTGAACTTCGACGCCCATTTCACGAAGCTTCGCAGTCAAGGCTTCCATATGGAAAGGAATGACGTTATCGATCGTCACGCCGTCGCCGGCTGCAGCAGCCATGATCATGAATGTACCCGCTTCGATGCGGTCAGGAATGATCGTATGGTTGGTGCCGTGCAATTCATCTACGCCTTCGATGCGGATCACGTTGGTGCCAGCGCCTTTGATTTTCGCGCCCATATTGGTCAAGAGCGTCGCGACGTCAATGATTTCCGGCTCTTTCGCCGCATTCTCGATGACCGTCTGCCCTTTCGCGCGCACGGCAGCGAGCATGATATTGATGGTTGCGCCTACGCTAACGACGTCGAGGTAGATTTTCGCACCGCGCAGTTCGTCAGCACGCAAATAAATCGCTCCGTGCTCGTTGGTCACTTTTGCACCAAGCGCTTCGAAGCCTTTAATATGCTGGTCGATCGGGCGCGGCCCGAGGAAACAACCTCCTGGAAGGCCGATCGCTGCGTGCTTGAAACGACCAAGCATCGCGCCCATCATATAGTAAGAAGCCCGCAATTTCTTGACGTTGCCGTTTGGCAGCGGCATGTCGACCATTTCAGTCGGGTCGATTTGCATGACGCCGTCTTCGAATGTGACGGATCCTCCAATTTCTTCCAAAATACTTTTTAATGTCCAAACATCGGATATTTCTGGCAAACCTTCAATCGATACTGGTGAATTCGCCAGTATCGAAGCCGGGATCAAAGCCACGGCGCTGTTTTTAGCACCGTTAACTTTAATCGTTCCGGACAGGCGTTTGCCGCCTTTAATTTTATAAACGTCCATTGTATTTCTCCTTTTCCCTGTCAGCCTTATTTCACAGAGCGGGTTTCCCAATCGGCTAGGAATGCTTCAATGCCTTTATCCGTCAACGGGTGCTTGAACATCATTTCAAGCACTTTCATCGGCATTGTGCCGATGTGCGCGCCATTTAGCGCTGCTTCCGTCACGTGTTGCGGATGGCGGATTGAAGCGGCGATGATTTCTGAATCGATGTCGTGGATTGCGAAAATTTCAGCAATCTGTGCAATCAAATCCATGCCGTTGTGCCCGATGTCGTCAAGGCGCCCAAGGAATGGGGAAACGTATGCTGCTCCAGCGCGTGCTGCAAGAAGCGCTTGGTTGGCGCTGAAGATCAAGGTAACATTGACTTTTTTGCCTTCGCCGGCAAGAACCGCACATGCTTTCAAGCCTTCCGGAGTCATTGGCAATTTCACTGTGATGTTTGGCGCAAGTTCAGCCAATTCACGGCCTTCTTTGATCATGCCTTCTGAATCAAGTGCGATGACTTCTCCGCTGATCGATCCGTCGACAAGGTCGGCGATTTCTTTCAGACGGTCGTGGAACGAGACATCTTTTTCTTTTGCGACAAGCGATGGGTTAGTCGTGACGCCTGACAGAATGCCCCACGCGTGCGCTTCTTTAATTTCGTCGAAGTTTGCTGTATCAATGAAAAATTTCATGTATGGTTTCCTCCTGTATGTGGAAAAAGAGACGGATTCGCCTCTCTTCCCAAGTTTTTATGAATTTGCTTGTTGTGAACTTCCGAAATCGCGCATTTTACCGATAACAGTTGCTTTGATGGCATCGCGAGCCGGCGTCAAGTATTTACGTGGATCGTAGACGTCTGCATCCGATGCCAATTTTTCGCGGATGGCTTTCGATGCGGCAATTTGGCTTTCCGTATTGACGTTGATCTTCGATGTACCTAGTGAAACCGCACGTTGAACGTCTTTTAGCGGGATCCCTGTTCCACCGTGCAAGACAAGCGGCACGTCGCAAAGCTGTGAAATTTCTTCCATTTCGGCAAATCCGAGGTTTGGTTCGCCTTTATATGGCCCGTGGACCGAGCCGAGCGCTGGCGCTAGGCAATCGATGCCTGTCTGTTCGACAAGCGTCTGACATTCTTTCGGGTCAGCGTAGATGACGCCTTCTGCAATCACGTCATCTTCCTGGCCGCCAACTATTCCTAGTTCCGCTTCCACGGAAACGCCTTTAGCGTGAGCGTACTCAACCACTTTGCGCGTAATTTCAATATTTTCTTCGAATGGATGATGCGATGCATCGATCATGACTGATGTGAAACCTGCATCGATCGCTTCTTTGCATTTTTCAAAACTGGAACCATGATCTAAATGGATAGCGACCGGAACTGTGATATTGTAATCATGCATCAGGCCTTTCACCATATGTACGACAGTCGTGAATCCACCCATATAGCGTGCTGCACCTTCTGAGACACCGCAAATGACCGGGGATTTTTCTTCCTCCGCCGCCTGCAGGATCGCTTGTGTAAATTCCAGGTTGTTCAGGTTAAATTGCCCGATGGCATAACCGTCCTTCTTACCTTTTATCATCATTTCTTTCATCGAAACTAATGGCATTATTATTTTTCCTCCTCAGAATAGGCACAAGCCCAATATCTTTTTCACTATATCAAAAATGGCGCTATTTCGCCACTCGGTGCCTGTTTAATCGCCAATCAGCTCGCGGACGGCATCGCGCAATTCGAAAACATCGAAGGGTTTGGTGAAATAACGCACCACTCCCCAATTCATCGACTCTTCAATCACGCCCATTTCGCCGTAAGCCGTCATCATGATCACTTTGCAATCATGCCGCCGCTTCTTTAGCCGCTTCAGCAATTCGATGCCATCCATGCCCGGCATCTTCATATCCATCAGCACCATATCGGGACACGTTTCTTCCGTCAGTTCCAATGCTTCTTTTCCGCTCCCGGCAATCAAGGTCTCGTATCCTTCCCGCTCGAATACTTCTTTCAATAACAGGCGGATGCCTTGTTGATCATCTACTATTAGAATCTTTCTCACATCAGCCTCTCCTTTCCACCTTTTTCGAAGAGCAGCTCATTCTGCTATACTCGTTTTGAGGTGAACCCATTTGAAAATATTGACGACACAATTGACTGGACTGTTCCAACGCCTCGCTAAGGAAGAAGAGGCCATCGAAGATACAGCCCGGCTTCTCACCCAAGCAATCATTGGCGAAGGCCGCATCCATCTGGCTGCTTTTGGCGAACTCGAAGCTGTCACAGCCAGTGCTTTGAACGGCCCTGAAACGCTCGAATCAGCGGTTCGCTACGACCCAACTGCTGACTTGTCGACGGCAGACCGGGTGTGGATCCTAGCCAGAAAAGACGAAGGCGACTCATTGGCCGATGAGTTAGCCGGGCGCGCCATTCCGTTTGCGATGCTGACAGCCGAAAGCCACGGCAATGAAACAGCGGACGTCTTTCTCTCCATGAACATCGACAAGGGCTTGCTGCCGGGCGAAGCCGGCGGGCGCATCATGATTCCCCACGGGCTCGGCGCTTTGTACGTGTATCATGCAGTCAAGTTAACAATCGATGAAATGCTCACAGATTGACGAGCCGCAAAAAAGCCTTCCCTGGAATGGGGAAGGCTTTTTCATCTGATCGATGCCTGCCTTCCAGGAAATGAAGCGGCTTTTCACGTGCTGATTACTGATTGTCCAAAGATGCGCGAACAAACTCGCGGAACAATGGCTGCGGGCGGTTCGGGCGCGAGATGAATTCCGGGTGGAACTGGCAAGCGACAAACCAAGGGTGATCGGCAACTTCGATGATTTCAACCAGGCGGCCATCCGGGCTCGTGCCTGTGAATTTGAAGCCGGCTTTTTCGAACTGTTCGCGGAATTCATTGTTGAACTCGTAGCGATGGCGATGTCTTTCGTAAACGAGCTCTTCTCCGTATGCTTCATACGCTTTCGAAGTCTTGTCGAGCTTCGCTGGGTACAAGCCAAGGCGCAATGTGCCGCCCAAATCTTCGATGTCTTTTTGTTCCGGCAGCAAATCGATGACCGGGTACAAAGTTTTCGGGTCGAGTTCAGACGAATGTGCGCCGTCTAAGTTCATGATATTGCGTGCATACTCGACAGAAGCAAGTTGCATGCCGAGGCAGATGCCGAAGAACGGCACTTTATTTTCGCGTGCGTATTGCGTTGCAAGGACTTTTCCTTCTACGCCGCGGTCGCCGAATCCGCCCGGCACAAGGATGCCGTCGCAATCCTTGAGCGTTTCAGCTACATTTTCTGCGTTGACGTGCTCTGCGTTGATCCAATCGACTTCAATATCTGAATCGAATGCGAAACCGGCGTGCTTCAACGATTCCACGACGGAGATATAAGCATCTTGAAGTTCCACGTATTTGCCGACAAGGCCGATTTTAACGGATTTCTTCAAGGATTTCACTTTCTCAACGAGTTCGTTCCACTCGGTCATGTCCGCTTCTGGCGCTTCGATGCCGAAATGATCCAAGACGATTTGGTCCATATGCTGCTCCTGCAAACGAAGCGGCATTTCATAGATGACGTCAACATCGCGGGATTCGATGACTTCTTCGGATTTGATGTCGCAGAACAATGCGATTTTATCTTTCATGTCCTGAGGCACTGGATATTCCGTGCGCACGACGATCAAGTTTGGCTGGATGCCGAGGCTGCGCAATTCTTTTACGCTGTGTTGTGTCGGTTTCGTTTTCATTTCTTTTGCAGCGCCCAAGTAAGGAATCAATGTACAGTGGATATACATGACTTCCTCGCGGCCAAGGTCCGAACGCATTTGACGGATCGCTTCTAGGAATGGCAGCGACTCGATATCGCCGACCGTTCCGCCGATTTCCGTGATAACCACATCGGCTTGAGCCGTTTTCGCTGCGCGCAATAGGCGGTCCTTGATTTCATTCGTGATGTGCGGGATGACTTGGACAGTGCCGCCCAAATAATCGCCGCGGCGTTCTTTCTGAATGACCGTCGAGTAGACTTTCCCTGTTGTCACGTTCGAATATTTGTTCAAGTTGATGTCGATAAAGCGCTCATAGTGGCCAAGGTCCAAATCCGTTTCCGCGCCGTCGTCGGTCACGAATACTTCCCCATGCTGGTAAGGACTCATCGTACCTGGGTCAATATTGATATATGGATCGAATTTTTGAATCGTGACGCTAAGGCCGCGGTTTTTCAGAAGGCGCCCAAGAGAAGCTGCCGTGATCCCTTTGCCTAATGATGAAACCACTCCACCTGTTACGAATATATACTTTGTCATGCTCTGTTTCCTCCTCGAGTAATGAAATAAAATGTGATCGTTCTACAACTTGCAGTCCCGAATCGTGTTCAGCCAGAAAAAGCTTCGGCCATCCAAAAGAGCGGATGGCACGGGTCTTTGCCACCGATCGGCAGCACTAAAAAAATAAAAAGCGCTCCTCCTGCAAAGCGTGCAGGGGGAGCGCGTTAGCTATACGAATCATCTCTCCTATTTTAAGGAGCCCAGTAAAATCTTATCCTGTACAGCCATTTCCGTCAAGGTGAAAAAAAGTTCAGACTACTTCAGCCCATCCTCTTCTTCTTCTTCCTCTTCGTCATCTTCTTCGTCGATGATGTTGCCATCAAGGTCTTCTACGAGTACGCCGACATCTTCCACTTCATCGACATCGTCGTCATCATCTGTCGAATCAAAATCAAGATCAACGACCGGTGCTTTGACAGCCACTTCGTCGTCATCATCATCGTCATCGTCGTCGTCCGAAGAAACATCGCCATCGTCTTCGCCGAAATCTTCGAAGTCCAGTTCGTCTTCCAACTCGAGATCCATATCGTCGAAGTCATCGTCCGTCGATTTCGATTTCTTCTTCTTGCGGGCTTTGACCGTCGGTGCAGATTCTTCTTCGATCTGCTCGACCGGATACCACTCGCGAAGGCCCCAGCGGTTTTCGCCAAGGATCAGGAAGCGGCCATCAATGTTCATGTCAGTGTAATACTGTGCAAGATGCGCTTTCATCTCTTCTTCGGAGAGGCCGATCAATTGCTGCAATTCAGCGACTAGCTCTGAAAAAGTTTTCGTTTCTTTGGTTTCTTCCAAAATGGCATATGTTAAGTCGACGAACGACTCTTCTAGCAATTCTTCTTTCGTTAATTCACGGATGTTCATTCGTGCACGTCCCTTCTTGTATCGTAACTTAATCCATTATATACAAAGTCCTTGCTGTCCGCTACCGGGATTTCTTTTTTCTGCGCATAAGCTGATCCCACCCGAAATAGAAAAAGTAGGCGGACAGGATTAAAAACGGTATCGAGCCGAGTGCTCTATTGTACAGTACAATAAGCAGCACGACCGCTGCAATGATGATGGCGTAATGGGCAGCTTTGGGCATGGTGTCATCCATCTCTTTTCTTTAGAGTTTCAACTTCTTTCATTATAACGGACTTGCACCGCCAAATCGACCGAAGTGCCGGATGATTCCATTTGTTGCTATTGTGATGAATGAAATGTGTCAAGCAGTGGAATGCATTGGATTTTTGTATAGAAAATGTTTGTGCCGGAGATTGCGCTGCAAGGGGACGCTTTCTGAGGGGGCCGGCTTCAGCCGCTTCCCTCGCTGACGCTCAGTCCAGGGTCTTCAGCTCGTCCTGATCCCTCCAGAGTCGCCCCTTTTCGCTTCATCTCTAAGTGTAGTGTGGAAATAAAGTTCATCTTTCATTGAAATTAGTGTGGACAGTTTTGGACACATTCTAATGTATAAATTGAATAGTCACTAAGCATCTACATATCTATCAAGTTCAATTGAGCGTCGTCACCAGCGGATGAAGTCAACTAACAGCGACACTTCCTCACACGCAAAATATAGGGAGTTCTATCAGCCGAACTGCACACAAGGGCTAGCCGAAGCAATGAGACAAGTGCTCTTCTTGGCTTATTGCAAGAGGCCAGCCCAAAGCGGGAGGCGATTGATTTGTGAAGAAATAATCAACGAACCATTCACCTCGCTCACTCGTCCAACTCACTCCACACACTCCCGTCCAGCTAAGCGGCACCCACAAACGGATGAAACGAATGAACACAGACGCTTTCTCACACAAAAACTTCAACGAAATTTATCAGCCGAACCGCGCATAAGGGCTAGCCGAAGCAATGAGACGAACGTCCTTCTCGGCTCATTGCGGGAGGCCAGCCCCAAGCGGGAGGCGGCTATTTAAAGATGAAACAAACAACGAACGACACATCTCGCTATCAAGTCCAACTAAGCGTCACCACACGCGGATGAAAACAATTAACAGCGATACTTCCTCGCATGCAACATCCAATGAAATCTAAAAGTCGAACCGCGCACAAGGGCGAGCCGAAGCAATGAGACAAGCGTTCTTCTTGGCTCATTGCGAGAGGCCAGCCCCAAGCGGGAGGCGGCGATTTAAAGATGAAATAAACAATGATCGACACATCTCGCTATCAAGTCCAATTAAGCAGTCGCCTCCAATAGAATTAATGGATGACTATTTGAGCTCAAGCATCACAAAAAAATCCCCTCGCCTGTTTCCAGGCAAAGGGAGGAATCTTACATATTTCTGCGATACTGGCCGCCTACTTCGTAAAGTGCTGTGGTGATTTGGCCAAGGCTTGCGACTTTGACTGTCTCCATGAGCTCTTCAAAAATATTGCCGCCGGTTTTCGCAACTCGCTTCAAGCGTTCCAAGGCTTCATCTGATGGGTTGCGCTCCTGGAACGAACGCAAATTGTTGATTTGCGCTTCTTTTTCCTCTTGCGTCGCACGGGCAATTTCCATCGCATTGATGTCATCGTCCGATTGCGGGTTCGGGTTCAAGTATGTGTTGACCCCGATGATCGGCAATTCGCCGGTATGCTTCTTCATTTCATAATGCATGGATTCTTCCTGGATTTTGCCGCGTTGGTATTGTGTTTCCATTGCGCCAAGAACACCGCCGCGGTCATCGATGCGGTCGAATTCCGTCAAGACAGCTTCTTCGACCAGCTGAGTCAATTCTTCGACGACAAACGCACCTTGCAACGGATTTTCATTTTTTGATAACCCATGTTCTTTTGTGATGATCATCTGGATGGCCATCGCACGGCGCACCGATTCTTCTGTCGGCGTCGTGATCGCTTCATCATAAGCGTTCGTGTGGAGCGAGTTGCAGTTATCCTGCAATGCCATGAGTGCCTGCAAAGTTGTGCGGATATCGTTAAAATCGATTTCCTGTGCGTGCAAGCTGCGGCCGGAGGTCTGAACGTGGTATTTCAGTTTCTGGCTGCGTTCGTTGGCGCCGTATTTATCGCGCATAACAACCGCCCAGATGCGGCGTGCCACTCGCCCGATGACTGTGTATTCCGGATCGAGGCCGTTCGAGAAGAAGAACGACAAGTTCGGTGCGAAATCATCGATGTTCATGCCGCGGCTCAAATAATACTCAACGTATGTGAAGCCGTTTGACAAAGTGAACGCCAATTGGGAAATCGGGTTCGCGCCTGCTTCTGCTATATGGTAGCCGGAAATCGATACGGAGTAATAATTGCGCACTTTGTGGTCGATAAAGTACTGCTGGATATCGCCCATCATGCGAAGTGCGAATTCCGTCGAGAAGATGCACGTGTTCTGCCCTTGGTCTTCTTTCAGGATATCCGCTTGGACCGTTCCGCGCACGACTTGCAAAGTGGCTTCACGAACTTCCGTAAATTCTTCGACCGTCAATGTACGTCCAAGTTCTTCTTCGCGTTTTTTCACTTGCTGGTCGATTGCCGTGTTCATGAACATGGCAAGAATAATTGGTGCAGGCCCATTGATGGTCATCGATACAGATGTTGAAGGCAAGCATAAATCAAAACCGTCGTACAATTTCTTCATGTCTTCAAGCGTACAGATGGAAACTCCCGATTCGCCGACTTTCCCGTAAATATCAGGACGGTGGTCTGGGTCTTCTCCATACAAGGTTACCGAGTCAAAAGCGGTCGATAAGCGTTTAGCGTCGTCACCTTTTGACAAATAATGGAATCTTCTGTTCGTGCGTTCTGGAGTTCCTTCTCCCGCGAACTGGCGCTTTGGATCTTCGCCGGCGCGTTTGAATGGAAATACGCCAGCTGTATACGGGAATGCACCCGGCACGTTTTCAGCATAGACCCAACGCAAGATTTCGCCGTAATCCTTGAATTTCGGCAATGCCACTCTTGGAATTTTAATGCCTGATAAGCTTTCAGTCCGCAGCAAAGTGCGCAGTTCCTTATCGCGCACTTTAGTGACAAGTTCATCGCCTGCATAATCAGACTGCAAGGACTCCCAATTGTTGAGAATTCGTTTTGACTCTGCGGTTAATTCATCACGCACACCTGCAGCAAGTGATTCCAACGAGTCGACCAGTGCGTCGTTCGGCGCGTTGTTTTTAACTTCTTCTATGGCGCCTTCCAGCTGGAACAAGCGGCGGGCAAATGAAGCTTGCTCTGCGCTTTTCGCGTGGTAGCCGCGCACTGTTTCCGTAATTTCCCGCAAGTAATAACGGCGGTCATTTGGAATGATTAAGTTTTCTTTTTGTGTTTTAGCGAACGCCTCGTAGCTCGTTTCCCAATCGGTGCCGCATTTTTCGTTAAGGGTGCCGACGAGTGCCGCAAATAAGGCATTCGTCCCTTTATCGTTGAACTGGCTGGCGATGGTGCCATATACCGGCATATCGTCCAGGTCCTTGTCCCATAATAAGTGGCTGCGCTGGTATTGTTTCTGCACTTGGCGGCGTGCATCTTCTGAGCCTTTGCGCTCGAATTTATTAATGACGATGAGGTCGGCGTAATCGATCATATCGATTTTCTCGAGCTGTGTCGGCGCACCGAATTCACTCGTCATGACGTACATCGAAGCATCGGAAATGCCTGCGATTTCAGCGTCGCCTTGCCCGATGCCGCTCGTTTCCACGACAATCAAATCGAAGCCTGCCGCTCTCACGACATCCAGCACATCGCCGATTGCAGCGGACAATTCAGTTCTCGACCCACGTGTGGCGAGGCTGCGCATAAAGACACGCTTATTGAATATCGCGTTCATGCGGATGCGGTCACCGAGCAGCGCGCCGCCGGTTTTTTGTTTCGTCGGGTCAATCGATAAAATGGCGATTTTCTTGCCCGGCAATTCCGTCAAGAAGCGGCGGATCAACTCATCCGTCAACGAGCTTTTCCCGGCTCCGCCTGTTCCGGTGATCCCTAGAACCGGCGTGTTTTTCGATTTTTCACGTACTGCTTTCATCAATTCGGTTGTGTCGAGATTTCTCGTGTGCGCTTCTTCAGCGGTTGTGATGACATTTGCCAGCGCTACCGGATTGTCAGCGGACATCTCATCGAGCGAGACATCTTCTTTCGCTGTCGAAAAATCACATTTCTCGACGATTTCCGCGATCATGCCCTGCAATCCTTTTTTACGCCCGTCTTCAGGAGAGAAGATGCCGGCGATGCCGTAATCTTCCAGCTCGCGGATTTCACGCGGCAAGATAACTCCGCCCCCACCGCCGTAAATTTGGATATGCCCAGCTCCACGTTCTTGTAGCAGGTCATACATGTATTTGAAGTATTCCATGTGGCCGCCTTGATAAGACGAAATGGCGATTCCTTGGACATCTTCCTGGATCGCTGCATTGACAACTTCTTCCACCGAGCGGTTGTGCCCGAGATGAATGACTTCTACACCGTTCGCCTGTAAAATCCGGCGCATAATATTGATCGATGCATCGTGACCGTCAAAAAGAGCGGACGCGGTTACAAACCGGATATGATGATTCGGCTGGTACGTCGTGCTTTCTTGAATTGTAGCCATTATAATCAAGCCCCCTGTATCGTGATTTTTTCCCCTGCCATCCCCTGCAGCAGAAACTTCGTTTGCATTTCAATAAATTCCCCAATGGTGTACTCATCCAGCGCCCAGCGCCTGAACGCCCACATCTGCCCTTGTACGAACAAATGGTGGGAGGCCAGAACAATTTCTTTTTGCGACAGGGACAATTCCCCTGACGCGGCGCATTTCGCCAGAAGCCGTTCGAACAAGGCCGTCATTTCGAGTTCCTTGTTCAATACATAACGCAGCGCGTCTTTGGGCAAGGATTTGGATTCCTGGTACATGACGACGAATTCATCCTGCATATCATCAATCAATGTATAGTATTGCTCGAGTGCTTTGACCAGCGTCTCGAGCGATCCTTCCTCCAAATCCAACCGGTCAAGCCGTGCGTTGACTTCGTCGTAGATTGAGTCGCACACAAGATAGAGCACGTCTTCTTTTGTGCGGATGTATTCATACAATGTACCGATGCTGAAACCGGCTGCTTTTGCAATTTCCCTCGTTGTCGTCCGGTGAAAGCCCTTTTCTTTAAAAAGCGTGACAGCGCCGCTGATCATCTGTTCACGGCGCTTTTCAATCAGGCTTTCGTCTTTCACGGAGGACTGAATTTCACGCTTTTTTGTCATGGGCCGACCCTCCGTTTATTTTGTGACCATACGGGAAATGACCAAACGCTGGACTTCCTGTGTGCCTTCGTAGATTTGCGTAATTTTCGCATCGCGCATGAAACGCTCAACCGGGTAATCTTTCGTGTAGCCGTAGCCGCCGAAGACTTGAACCGCTTCTGTTGTTACTTTCATTGCTGTATCGCCAGCCATCAATTTTGCCATGGCGGATTCTTTGCTGTAGGACAATTTATTCGACTCAAGCCATGCCGCTTGATACGTCAACAGGCGTGATGCTTCGATCGATGTCGCCATGTCCGCAAGCTTGAACGAAATCCCTTGGTTCGCTGCGATTGGCTTGCCGAATTGTTCACGCTCTTTTGCGTAGTCGACTGCTGCGTCCATTGCGCCTTGTGCGATGCCGACAGCTTGTGCTGCGATGCCGTTGCGTCCGCCATCAAGCGTCTGCATAGCAATTTTAAAGCCTTGGCCAAGTTCGCCGAGCACGTTTTCTTTCGGCACACGGCAGTTGTCGAAGATGATTTCAGTTGTCGGGCTCGAACGAATCCCAAGTTTTTTCTCTTTCTTGCCGACAGAGAAGCCTTCGAAATCTTTCTCGACGATGAACGCTGTTGTGCCTTTATGTTTTGAGTCTGGGTCAGTCACGGCGAAAACGACGTAGATATCAGCGATGCCGCCGTTTGTGATGAAGATTTTCGACCCGTTCAAGACGTAGTGATCGCCATCTTCTTTGGCGCTCGTTTTCATGCTTCCTGCATCTGACCCTGCAGATGGTTCAGTGAGTCCGTAAGCGCCGACTTTTGTGCCTTCTGCCATTGGGCGCAAGTATTTTTGCTTTTGCTCTTCCGTTCCGAATGTATAGACCGGCCATCCTGCAAGTGAAGTATGGGCAGAAAGAATAACGCCGACAGAACCGTCTACGCGGGACAATTCTTCAACCGCGATGCAATACGCCAAATAATCCGAACCGATGCCGCCGTATTCTTCCGGCCAGGGAATGCCTGTCAGGCCGAGTTCCGCCATTTGATGGAAGATTTTCATATCGAAGCTTTCTTCTTCGTCGCGCTGTTCTGCTGTCGGAGCAACCTCGTTTTTCGCGAAGTCGCGAACCATTTTGCGGATCATTTTATGTTCTTCAGATAGTTGAAAGTTCATTGTGTCATTTCCCCCAATTATTTTAGTAGTTGTTTGCTGATGACGATGCGCTGGATTTCACTCGTGCCTTCATAGATTTCCGTGACTTTGGCGTCGCGGAATAAACGCTCGACCGGATAGTCTTTCGTGTAGCCGTAGCCGCCGTAAACTTGGATGGCTTCCGTCGTGATGTCCATCGCCGCTTTTGAAGCGAACAGCTTCGCCATTGACGATTCCTTATTGCACTCGATACCTTTTGCATACATATCGGCTGCGTTGTAGACGAGCAGTTTAGCCGCTTCGACTTGCGTCGCCATATCGGCAAGTTTGAACCCGATGCCTTGTTGCTGGGCAATTGGTTTTCCGAACTGTTCACGCTCTTTTGCATAAGCTACTGCGTAATCATATGCAGCTTCTGCGATGCCCAAAGCTTGTGCGGCAATGCCGATGCGCCCGGCATTTAAGTTCGCCATGGCGATCGAAAAGCCTTTGCCTTCTTCCCCAAGCAGGTTTTCAGCCGGCACTTCCATATTCTCAAACGTCAATTGCACAGTCCGCGAACCGTGCAGCCCCATTTTTCTTTCATCTTTTCCGACAACAAACCCTGGGAAATCTTTTTCCACGATAAAGGCGGAAATTCCGCGAGGGCCTGCTTCCGGATTGGTCGATGCGAACACGATATACGTATCGGCTTCGCCGCCATTGGTGATATAGACTTTCGAACCGTTCAGGATATATTTTCCATCCTTTTTAACAGCACGTGTTTTCAACGCCGCTGCATCGGATCCGGCGGATGGCTCCGTCAAACAGAAGGCACCTAAATATTCGCCCGTTGCCAATTTCGGAACGTATTTTGCAATTTGCTCTTCTGTCCCAAAATTGATGATCGGGTTAGTGCCGACCGAAGTATGAACCGACAGAATGACCCCGATGACACCGCTTGCTTTAGACAGTTCGTGGATGGCCGTGATATAAGAAGTGAAATCCATTTCCGAGCCACCGTATTTTTCAGGCGCGGTGATGCCCATGAGTCCGAGCCCGCCCATTTTCTTGATGATATCCGTCGGGAATTCGCCTTCTTCCATGCGTTCGATAAAAGGCATAATTTCTTCTTTTGCAAAATCGCGCACCATATTGCGCATCATTAATTGTTCATCTGTAAAATGCAGGTCCATTAAGGCTCCCCCTAAATCTTAGTTGTATTCGTAGAAACCGCGTCCGGTCTTTTTGCCGAGCCAGCCGGCTTTCACGTATTGGCGCAGGAGCGGGCTTGGACGGTATTTGCTGTCGCCGAAACCTTCGTGCAGCACTTCCATAATGTAAAGGCACGTATCCAAGCCGATAAAATCAGCCAGTTGAAGCGGACCCATCGGATGATTCATGCCGAGCTTCATCACTTCATCGATCGCTTCTTTCGTTGCGACGCCTTCTTGCAGCGTGAAGATTGCTTCATTGATCATCGGCATCAGAATGCGGTTCGAAACGAATCCAGGGAAGTCGTTTACTTCGACTGGCGTTTTCGATAATTTCACCGTCATGTCTTCGACTGCCTGATACACTTCGTCCGTCGTTGCCAGACCGCGGATGATTTCGACCAGTTTCATGACCGGTACCGGGTTCATGAAGTGCATGCCGATGACTTGTTCCGGGCGATTCGTCGCTGCTGCGATTTCGGTGATTGGCAGTGAAGAGGTGTTCGATGCGAGAATGGCATGTTTCGGTGCCACTTCATCCAAGGTTTTGAAGATCGTCGATTTGATCTCCATGTTTTCGACAGCGGCTTCGATGACGATGTCGACATCATGCGCGTCTTTTAGATCCAAAGAAGATTGGATGCGGCCGAGCACTTGCGATTTCTCGTCTTCAGTCATGCGCCCTTTTTCGACATTGCGTGACAAATTTTTTGTGATGTTGGCAATGCCTCGATCATAGGCTTCTTGTTTCATATCGTTCAGTTTTACGTTAAATCCAGCTTGTGCGCAGACTTGCGCGATACCGGAGCCCATTTGGCCGGCTCCGATGACCATGACGTTTTGGATAGACATCTTTAGTTTTCCTCCTTCGGTACTTCGATCATTACAGCATCGCCTTGTCCGCCGCCCGAGCAGATTGCGGCGATTCCGATGCCGCCTCCGCGGCGTTTCAATTCATAAGCGAGCGTCAAGATGATGCGCGCCCCGCTTGCACCGATCGGATGGCCGAGTGCGACAGATCCGCCGTTGACGTTGACTTTTTCTTCGTCAAGGCCAGCAATTTTCGAACTCGCCAGCGCCACTGCAGCGAATGCTTCGTTGATTTCAAACAGATCGATTTCTTCTAATGTTTTGCCAGTTTTTTTGAGTAATTCATTGATGACGAGCCCCGGTGTTTCCGGGAAACGATGCGGTTCGACCGCGACTTCTGTATGCCCTACGACATGAGCTAATACGGATTTCCCGTCTTTTTGTGCGCGTTCTTCACTCATCAATACGAGTGCTGCTGCTCCATCATTGATTCCGGGTGCGTTGCCGGCGGTAATCGTGCCATCTTTGCCGAATGCCGGGCGCAGTTTCGCCAGCACTTCAGATGTTGTGCCTTCACGCGGCGCTTCATCCTGATCGACAGTAATTGGATCGCCTTTACGCTGAGGCACTTCCATCGCCGTAATTTCTTCTGAAAAATGATCGCGCGCTTTAATTGCTCGTTCGTGGGAACGTGCTGCCCATTCGTCTTGTCTTTCACGTGTCAGTTCGAAGGTTTCTGCCGTCGAGTTGCCATATGTGCCCATATGCACTTTGTCCGGGTGGAAGGAACACGACAAGCCGTCATGGACCATGCCATCTACGACTTGTGAATCGCCCATTCGAAGGCCGAAGCGTGCTTTTGGCAAATAGTAAGGCGCGTTCGACATCGATTCCATGCCGCCTGCGACGATCAATTCTTCGTCTCCTAAGCGGATGATTTGGTCTGCTAACGTGACAGAGCGCAAACCGGATGCACATACTTTATTGATCGTTTCAGATTTCACGTGGTAAGGAATGCCAGCTTTTTTAGCTGCCTGACGGGATGGGATTTGCCCTTGTCCTGCCTGCAAGACATTGCCCATGATGACTTCCTGCACATCTTCAGGATTTACTTGCGAACGTTGGAGCGCTTCCTTGATCGCTGCTGCTCCGAGGTCGCTTGCCGTGAATGAACTGAGTGACCCGCCAAATTTTCCGAATGCTGTGCGTGCTCCATCAATGATGACCGTTTTTGCCATTTACAATTCCTCCTCATGTTTTGGAAACGTTTTCATAAAAACTAAAATTTTTTCAGCCTCAATCGGCTGATTTTGCTTTTCTTGATGTCTAGCAAATTCCAGCCAGGTTCTCGGGTCATAAGCCAACCCAGCTGTGTGGCAAATAGCGCCACTTCGCCGGTTCGTCTTATGCCGGTCGAAGATCGGCTGGTTTTGCTTTTCTTGATGTCTAGCAAATTCCAGCCAGGTTCTCGGGTCATAAGCCAACCCGGCTGTGTGGCAAATAGCGCCACTTCGCCGGTTCGTCTTATGCCGGTCGAACCTGATCGGCTGGTTTTGCTTTTCTTGGTTGACTGAACGCTCGCTCGGTTTGTTTACATAAGAAAAGGGAGTGCAACACTCCCTTTCTTTTTTCTCTATGTTGTTATTCTACTCAATTTTCTGTTAGTTGGCAAATCTATTTATTGGACGATTTCCTCAACTGGCGGTGCATCTTTTCCTAGAACTGCCATCTCAAGAAGTTCAGCGACATCGTATGTGCCGACTTGTTCTTCGACTTCTTTCGCTTTCGTTCCGTCTGACAACATCGTTAAGCAGTACGGGCATCCGGAAGAGATCATCGTCGGGCTCACTTCAAGCGCCTGCTCGGTGCGGGCAACATTGACGCGGTGTCCGGCATCTTCTTCCATCCACATCAAGCCGCCACCGGCTCCACAGCACATGCCGTCCTGGCGATTGCGGACCATTTCAACTAGTTCAACACCTTCAATCGCTTTCAGGATTTCACGCGGCGCGTCGTATACATCGTTGTAACGGCCAAGGTAGCAGGAATCGTGGAACGTGATTTTCTCGTTTACTGCATGCTGTGGCTTCAATTTGCCTTGCTGCACAAGGTCAAAGAGCATTTCCGTGTGGTGATAGACTTCTGCTTCAAAGCCGAAATCCGGGTATTCATTTTTGAAGATATTATAGGCATGCGGATCGATCGTCACGATTTTCGTGACACCGGCTTTTTCGAATTCTTTAATATTGGCAGTGGCAAGTTCCTGGAACAGGAATTCGTTTCCGAGGCGGCGCGGCGTATCGCCGGAGTTCTTTTCTTTATTGCCAAGAATCGCGAATTTGACGCCCGCTTCGTTCATCAAGCGTGCGAAGGAAAGCGCGATTTTCTGAGAACGGCTGTCGAATGAGCCCATCGAACCGACCCAGAACAAATACTCGAACTCTTCTCCAGCTTTGCTCACTTCTTTGACCGTTGGGATCGAGATATCTGGACGAGCATCTCTCCAGTTTTCTTTTTCCTTGCGGTTCAAGCCCCATGGATTGCCTTGCTTTTCGATGTTAGTCATCGCGCGCTGGGCATCTTTATCCATTTTCCCTTCAGTCATGACCAAGTAACGGCGAAGGTCAATGATTTTGTCGACGTGCTCGTTCATGACCGGGCATTGGTCTTCACAGTTGCGGCATGTTGTACAAGCCCAAATCTCTTCTTCAGTAATGACGTCGCCGATCAAGCTCGGGCTGTAAAGTTCATCGATTGAGATGCCTTCAGCGCCTGCAGCCATCGCCAATTGGTTTCCTTGCGTATTGCTGAATGCCATAGCCGGCACCCATGGTTTTTTCTGCGTCATGACAGCACCTGTGTTTGTCAGGTTGTCGCGAAGTTTGGTAATCAGATCCATCGGCGACAGCATTTTGCCGGTTCCGGTAGCCGGGCACATGTTCGTGCACCGCCCACATTCGACGCAAGCGTAGAAATCGATCATTTGGGCTTGCGTGAAATCCGTGATTTTACCGACGCCGAATGTCGGCATCGCGTCTGGATCTTCTTCGTTTTCTTCTTCCATATCCTCAAAATTGATCGGTTTCAAGCGGCCGACGTGATCCAGACGGTGGAACCATGTGTTGACCGGTCCAAAGATCAAGTGGGCATGCTTTGATTGTGGAACGTAGACCAAGAATGTCAATAGGAACAAGAGATGCGCCCACCACATAATATAGAAAATGGTCACTGCAGCAGTTTCTGGCAGCCAAGCGAATCCAGCTGCGATTACACTTGCGACAGGTTCTGTCCAAGCTCCTTCATGGCCGTGCCAGATCATACTCATGCCGTTTCCGACAAGGACCGTAACCATCAAGCCGCCGATGAAAATCAAGACAAGACCGGATTTCCAGCCGCGCTTCAGGCGGACCAGCTTTTCGATATAGCGTCTATAGAATGCCCAGACGACAGCGACCAGAATCGTCAACGTGACGAATTCCTGGAATAATGTGAATGCCGGATATAATGGGCCAAGCGGCAAATGCGAATCAGGCGACAAGCCTTTGATGATGAAATCGATGGCACTCGCTTGCACGAGCAGGAAGCCATAGAAGAACATCACGTGTATCGCACCGCTCTTTTTATCTTTCAATAGCTTCTTCTGGCCAAACACGTTGACCATTACTTTGCGGACCCGTTCATTGAAGTTTTCTTCGAAATCCACTTTTTTGCCGAGCTTGATGTAATCATAACGCGACTTCAGCAAGTAGATGAACAAGTAAACGGCGTAAGCGGTTACAAGTATAAATAAAACCCAGTTAGCGATGAGCAAAAACTCCATCGTGTAGTCCCCCCTTGTTGAATGTGTAAATCCCCAATTCTACTCCAAAGTTTACGTGAACTGCGGCAGAATGTCGATACTATGTTCTAGTTTAAAAGTGAATGAGCATTCAGTCAATAGAAATCTATAGCCTTGGCGAAATATAATTTCCAATAACTGATATTCCACGCGCCCCTGCTGCCTTCCTGCATACTGAAACAATTGAGACCGCTGTCTTCCGGCTGCTTTTTCCGAGATAAGCTTCTTTACACCATTCGCCAATGTCTTTTCTCCACAAAAAAACCGCCGGGTAGGCGGTTCATTCAATCAATTCGCGAAAATGTTTTCCGAATAGGCGCTTTGCTTCCTCGACTTTGCTTGTTTTGATACCGATCAACAGGCAAGTGGCAGGCCCGCCAGACGCTTCCTTTTCAATTCCTTGTGTTAGCGGCACACTGCGGCCAAAAAGCTTTTCCGCTTCCCGCTCAATCCCTCCTGATCCAATCGGCCAGATGCGCTCGATTTGATCGCGGTCGAGCGCGGTTTTGACGATTCGCAAATCGGCAATCCGTTCGGGATGAGTTATGACCGCTTCCCCGATGAGCGGCTCTCCGTAGATAAACCATTCCAGTTCATGCGGATCGGCGAGCATGCGAAGCTTTTGCCCGATGATGGTCACCGCCAGCGCCGATTGCAGCGTCTTGATATTGCTTTCTGTACTTCCTGACACCGGCGGCACCGGCATATCTAGCTCGGAAAATAATTGCGTGATGCCCGAGACATAACGCGGCCAGTGCTCTTCACCGCTGAAATTATGGAGCAGGATGGCAGTTGCTTTTCCACCAGCTGCCCATTGTTCAGCTAAAGCGACACGCGCAGCGAACTTCGCGGCGACTTCATCCGGGGCGTTTACAATATCATGCGGCTTCTCCCCGATTGCCGCAGAATTATCCGTGGTAATGACCAGCCCATCAACCATCAATTCGTTGCGCATCAGGCAAATCTCCTCGCAGCTTCGGTGACGAACGGGGCGACGAGTAACGCGGCTGCGGCATTAATCGATGCCGCCAACAGCAATCCCGGGACGGAGGCATAGAAAAAGGCAGGAGATAGCAAGAAGTAAAATGGCACCGCCGCCAACAAGCCATTTCCGATAATGAATGCTATCCATTTCCACCAGGTCTTGCCGTTGCTATGCAGTTTCGCGAACAGCCAGACGACCGCAAACATCTCCAGCGCAATCAATAAATGAAACGGGCCGAGCGGCATACCGCCGAATAAAGCCGATAACAAGTGGCCCGCAGCGGCGACAAAGCCGGCAAGCGGTGCCACGAGAAACAGGGCGGCAATAAGCGCCGGCATGGCATCAAGTGCAATCGACGCGATGCCGAGCGGAATTTTCACCATGCCGCCAATTGCGGACAAGCTGATAAAAATAGCGGCCAGGGCAATGTGCTGCGTTTTCATTGTTATTCCTCCCGCTTTTTCGAACGCCCGCCGTTCTTGAAGACTTTGGCGCTGCGCACATATTCGTTGTCCGCTACATCCATTCGTGAATTGGCAACGCGTGCTGCCGCAAACAGATAGTCGGACAAACGGTTCAAATAACGCTGGATGACCGCCGGGAATTCCTCGCCGGCTTTAGCCAGGCTTACGGTGTGGCGCTCCGCACGGCGTGTAATCGTGCGTGCGATATGCAAAGTCGCTGCAGCGGGCGTGCCTCCCGGAAGGATAAAACGCTCAAGAAGCGGCGGTTCGTCCATCAATACATCGATGCGGCGTTCCAGATGCTCGACCGATTCCTCATTGGTCTTGTATTGCGGCGTATTGCGGACATCCGCCAAATCGCCGCCGCAATCAAACAACTCATTTTGGATTGTTTGCAAATCTTCCAGAAGATCGGCGAATACATCGCGGTCAAGTTCTGTCATCGCTTTTCCGATAAATGAATTCACCTCATCGATTGTCCCGTACGCTTCTACGCGTGGGTCATCTTTGTCCGTCCGTCCCCCGATTAATCCTGTCTGCCCTTTATCCCCGGTTTTCGTGTAGATATTCATCTCGACCATCTCCTTTGATTGTTTGTGGAATGCCGTACCAAATACGTGTGATGTGCTGAGCGTTTCCGAATAAATACTGATAGCTGCGTCCGGTGACATCGCGCCATTCGCGCTCAAGCGGATCGATCGGCACGATGCCGCGGCTGATGTCGGTCAAAATCCAGATGCGGTCGCCTGCGCTTTCCGCGAGTTCACGGATTGCCGCTATTATATCCTGTTCCCGGCGTTGCTGTTCCAGTTGCTTGCGGATCCATTGCTCCAATCCGGCAATCACTGCGCTCTCACCCGGTGCCGGCATTTCGCCTTCTAGCCAAACGCTTGAATCCAGCTTTACATGTTCTTTTACATACTTGCGTTTGCCGTTAAAGGCTCCGCCGAATACGATACGCATGGATGTCCCTCCTTATACGCTGACTTGCTCGCCCAGGTGACGGTATAACAATGCCCATGTGCTGCTTGCTGGGAAAAGAATGGCTGTTCATTTGCCTTGGACAGCAGGTAGCGAATCGGCCCTCCGTGAGTGACCAGCGTAAAATCTCCTGTTTCGGAAAAAGCATTTATTGCCTGATCAACCCGTTCCGCCAGTTGCTGGAAGCTCTCCCCGTTCAGGGGCTGCACTGCTTCGGGGTCATCAATCCACTTGCGGTAGCGTTCGTTAAATTGCAACTCGCTGTAAGTGCAATTTTCCCAATCCCCGAAATTCAGTTCCCGCAAATTTGGAACTGCCCGGTAACTGGCATTCGGAAACAATAGCTGGGCCGTTTGCCGGCAACGCATCAAATCGCTCCCCCACACGAGGTTGATAGTATGATCCGCTTTTGCTTCGAACGGCAAAATCGGTTCATCGGTCCAGCCGATATATGCCCTCCGCACATTGCCGGCGGTCGGCGCGTGTCGGATCAGATGAAGAACAAATGCATTCCCCATAACAACAGCTCCATTCCTTCTGCGTATGCCCCAAGCAAATCGCCCGTGACACCGCCGAAATTCTTGTCGCACCATTTTTTATAAGCAAATGTCACAATGGGCACAACAACCAAAAAGGCGAGCGCCACTGTCCAGCCACAGAATATAAATAAGATGGCAAGCACAAGCAGCGACCAGGCGAACATTGCTGACAATATCGTCTTGCGGTCGATCAAGCGCTGAAAATAAGCCGCGAGCCCTTCCGTTTTCGCCGGCTTTGCAATAGCTGACAATATGGACAGACCGACCCGGCTGACAATCGGCACCGCTGCAATGGTGATCAGTGACACAGTCGGGATCAGTTCTGCGAGCACAATGATCTTACCGACAATCGCAAAAATCAGCACCATCGCCCCGAACGCGCCAATGCGCGGGTCTCCCATGATTTCCAGACGTTTGTTCTTGTTCTGGTATGAAAAATAAGCGTCGCCGGTATCTGCCAGCCCGTCGAGGTGCAAGCCTCCGGTTATCGCCCACAATAATGAAGCCAGCAAAAACGCACTCATTAACGGGCCGATATCGGCGGTTTCCTGCATTAGCCAGATCGCGGCTGAAGCCATTGCCCCCATCATTAACCCGACCACAGGCAACAAGCTGTACATTGCCGTCACTTGCGGTTTTTTCATTGGAATCTCTTTATGTACCGGAATGGATGAAAAGAATTGAAATGCGAGCAGCAAGCCCCCAAGCGTCCGATTCGCCATCCGCATCACCTTCACTTTCTTCGAATTGCAAGGCCGTTCTCCATTTCAATCGCATGATCTGCGCGGCTTGCGAGCCATTGGTGAATCTTTCCGAGCCACTCTTGATAAGTATGGTCGACAAGCGGTTCATCCAGCACTTCATTGGAAACGACAGCAAAATAAACGGCTTTTTCACGGATCGAATCGATGGTGTTTGTCAGCTCCTGCCATCTCTGCTCCATGCAGCCGGGCGTGTCTGCGCATAAACTGCCTTGCTCAAACCCTTCATACAGTTCATTTGCGAGCCAGGTCGTGACGCAATCCCACAACACCGCGTCATTTTGCCGGATGAGCGGCAAAGCTTCGGACAATTGCTGCGGCTGTTCAATTGTCCACCAGCCGTCTTGTGCACGGTCGCTGCGGTGGCGTGCGATGCGTTCTGCCATTTCCGGGTCACGGGCGATGCCGCTGGCAATATATACGATTCGTTCAGAGGGGGCGCCGCGCACAAGCATTTCAGCATAAGCGCTTTTTCCGCTGCGCACTCCCCCTGATATGAAAACTAGTTGTCCTGGAACCATTGCTGCATCTCCTTTCTCAACCGTTCCATTGCTGAGGCGCTTTTCATGCCGATGCGAAACCATTCGCCGTCCATTCCTTTAAATGAATAAGTATGGCGTAAGACGATTCCTGCTTCTAGCATGGCATGGAAAAATGGCTCTGAACGCTCCGGATTGGGTAATTGAAAACACAGGAAGTTGGCAGCTGACGGCACAAACGGACAGCCCATCATTTCCAGATAAGCTTCCATTTTCGCTCGTTCACTGGCTGCCGCACGGATAATTCGCTCCCGGTACGCCTCTTCAGAAAAACAGCGGGCCCCGGCTGCGGCCGCTAAACCGTTGACATTCCAATGGGCCGCGCTTCTTGTCAATTCGCGGATGATGCTGGACTCGGCAATAACGTAGCCAAGGCGAAGACCCGCAAGCGCATACATTTTGGTCATCGACCGGACGATGATAACATGCGGATACCTTTTCAGCAGCGGAATGAACGATGCGTGTTCTCCGATAAAATCAATAAACGCTTCATCGATTACCAGCTCACACTTTCCTTTGCACAACGTTGCGATTTCTTCGAGTTCCGCCAAATCCAGCAAGCGCCCGGTTGGATTATGCGGATTGCATACATACAATGCATCGCAATTTCCCACCTGTTTTTTTACGTCTTCTAGTTTCAATTGCCAAGCATGTTCAGGTTTTAAATCAATTTCCAATATATGGATTTTACCAGATTCCAAGGTGCTCCGATATTCAGAAAATGCCGGTTCCACTAAGGTCACCCGTTTGCCACGGTAACGCTTTGCAAGCCAGGTAAAGATTTCTGCAGCACCGTTTCCGGCAGCGACCCGCTCTTTTCCGACGCCGTGGTATTCGGCCGCCGCTGAACGGAACGGCTCGGCTAGCGGATCCGGGTATGAACTGAGCAAATTGTAAAAATCTCCCCATTGCTCTTTTAAAAAAATGGGCGGCCCGAATGGATGGACGTTTTCACTGAAATCGATCACTCCCGAAGGTTGCTTGTGCCCCGCTTGTTCATAGAGGCGATGTGGATTGGCTCCGTGTTCAGGTAATTTCAAGCAGGATTCCCCCTATCGCAATCAGCACGAAAAAACTGATCGCGGCAATATTCATTTGATTCACCGCGCTTCTAATATGGGGTGCTTCGAGTTTGAACAATGGTTCGCCCATTTTAGCGCGAATCGACCGGACGCCGCCATAGGAGTTCACGCCCCCAAGTTCAATGCCCAACTGCACAGCCGTTGCCGCTTCCAGCCAGCCGCTGTTCGGACTCGGATGTTTCCTGGCATCGCGCAGCCAGATCGACAGGCGTTGTTTCAACGGCATGCCGCTTTCATTTCGGGTGAATAACACAATCAACAAGCCGGTCACACGGCTCGGCACGTAATTCAATACATCATCGAATTTTGCGGATGCAAAACCGAAATCGCGGAATTCTTCATTTTTATAGCCGACCATCGAATCGCATGTATTGACCGCTTTGTAGATCCATAACCCAGGCGCGCCGAACAATAGCGCCCAAAACATCGGAGCGGTAATGCCATCGCTTGTATTTTCGGAAACCGTTTCGACGACGCCGCGGGTGATTTCGCTTTCTCCCAAAGCTTCCGTGTCGCGCCCGACAATCCATGACAGCTTGTTGCGGGCAAGCGCAAAATCACCTTGGACGAGCGGTGTGTACACATCTTCCGCTGCCTGTTTCAAGCTTTTCTGCGATAAGCCGGAAGCGATCAACAGCGCTTCGGCTAAAACTCCGATCGACGGATGGAGCGAATAGGCAATAGTAACGATCGCGACCGTTACTGTTGCGACAATCGCCAATACAATCGAAAGCATGGCAAAGCCATTGCGAAACGCATGCTTTGGAACATTCAGGCGGCTCTTCAACCTATTGATCAATGAACCGATCCAGCGAACAGGATGCGGCCATGCCGGCGGATCCCCAATTAGGCGGTCGAGCAATAGGCCGATGCCGATGGCCAACACATGGTGGATCATACTTTTTTCGCCTCGCGGTAAAGCTGGATCGCTTCAACTGTACATTCGAAGACACCCGTGCCGATGAGTTTCCCGACTTCGGTGATCGGCCCTGCATACTGCAGCGCTTCTCCTTGCTGTGTAGCGGCAACCAGGCAGCTATCGGTTGAGGTGCCCGTCGCGATTGTCCCAGTCAAAGGATCGATGACTTCTTCGTGCTGCAAAGCTTTCGTTTTGGCTTCCGTCGCCGTGATCATCGCTTGAATAAAAGCTTCATCCGACAGAATGCCGTTGACCATGATCCACGTGTTGATGGTGCCGACGCGCTGTTCGCGCGCCACGGCCTGCGATACATCGACGCCGTTGCCGACACCTGCTGTCACCGCCACGACGATGCTGCCGAAATCCCCCGCGTATTCACGGACAATGGCATACTCTGTGCGGACAGCGGTCATCATCGCTACGGTATCCGTCGCTTTCAATCCGCTGTCTTCGATATAGTCGACGATTTCCTCAAAACTATTGTCGATATTATAGCTGGCATCGACGCGTCGATTGAGGAAATTGCGGAACCAGCCAGAACCCGCGTTGACGACGGCAGACGAAACGGTTTTCAGCGGAAGCTGGCTTTGGTAAGCGACAAATTCCGTTGTCACGAGAAAATCTTCAGCTCTCACTCGCTGCCCCGCCGGTTTTCTGCGAACACCAGGCAATAGGGTGATTTGCGGCTTCGGCAGTTCCGGATGGGGGTGATTGCTGACACGCGTCTGGTAGACAGCTTCGACATCATGCGTCCTGACAACTTCATGGGGCTCTCCTTTTCGGACGATGCTTCCTTCGTCCATCAGTAGAAGTTCATCGCAATACATGGAAGCCAAATTGATGTCATGGAAAATGGAGATGATCGTCAATTCTTTTTCGATCGCCTGTTTTTTGATGGTATCCAGCAATTCTTTCTGGTGGTTGATATCGAGATGGTTGGTCGGCTCGTCAAGCAGCAGAACCGCCGCGTTTTGCGCCAAGGCTTGCGCTACGAAAACGCGCTGCTGTTCGCCGCCGGACATCTCTTCAAGTAATGTCGATTCATAGTGGCTGATGTCCATGAGCTTCATCGCTTCCTGGACTGCCGCTTCATCTTCTTCGGACCAAGACGAAAACCAGCCGCTTTGGTGCGGGTACCTGCCGAGAGAAACCGTTTCACGGACAGTGTGTGAAAAAGCATGCGCGTGCAGCTGCGGCAAGACTGCCATCTTGCGGGCCAGTTCCTTGGCTGGGAAATCGCCAACCGGCTTGCCGTCGATCCGGACAACGCCGGATGTCGGCTCCAAGACGCCGCTGATTAATTTCATCAAGGTAGATTTGCCGCTGCCATTCGGTCCCAGTATGCCAAGCATGCGGCCTTTTTCAACACCGAATGAAATGCGATCGACAATTTTCTTGTCGCCATAGCCGCCTGACAACTTTTCAATTTGTAACATTTAAAGCCCTCCTCTGCGCTGTCGGAAAAAGATGAATGCAAAGACCGGCGCTCCGATAAATGCGGTAATCACACCAATCGGCAATTCGGTCGGTGAAATGATCGTCCGCGCCACCAGGTCGCAAACGATTAAAAGCGCAGCCCCGTTAATGAACGATAACGGCAAGACATGGCGGTGGTCAGAGCCCCATACGAGGCGCGTGATGTGCGGAACGACCAAGCCGACAAATCCGATGGTTCCAGATACGGCAACTGCTGATCCCGTGAGGACCGATCCACCGATCAAAATCGCCATCTTGCTCTTCTTGACGTCTACACCCAAATGTTGTGCACGTTCTTCCCCGAACAGCATCGCGTTTAATTCACGGCGGTAAAGCCATAAGACGAATGAACCGACAAGCACAAACGGCAGCGCCATCTGGACGTAGGGCCAGCCGCGCATCGACACGCTGCCAAGCAGCCAGCCGATGATCTGGCGCAGTTCTTCACCGGTCAACGCAATCATCAAAGACATGATCGACCCCAGGAATGAACTGAAGATGATGCCGGTCAAAATAACTGTTTCCATCTTCATCGACCGGTCGACAAGCCGCGCAAAGCCCATGACGGCGAGCATCGTGATCAATGCGCCGATCATGCTGATGACCGGCAAGGTGAACAGGCCGAGAAACGGAATGGAGATGCCGAAAAAAAGCGTCATCACGGCACCGACAGCGGCACCGGACGACACTCCCAAAGTATATGGATCAGCGAGCGGGTTTTTCAGCAAGCCTTGAAAAGCTGCGCCCGCAATCGCAAGTGCCGCACCGACTAGTCCCGCAAGCACCACACGCGGCATGCGGATATTCCATAAGATATTAGCCGCTGCTTCGTCCGATGAAGGATTCCAGATAACCGCCGGTGAAATTGGCACCGTCCCGACCGTCACTCCGAGCACTACTGCCCCGCCCAATAAAATCAGGGAGACTACATAGGCTAGTGCAGATTTACTCACTGAAGGTCTCCGGATAAATCACTTCTGCCAAAGTCATCAAGCCTTCCGTCAAACGCGGGCCTGGACGCGTGACAGTATCGGGGTTCAATTCATAAATGGCATCTTCTTGCACGGCCGTCACATCTGCATAACCGCTGCGCTCTTTGATCAATTCAGCAGCATTTTCGATATAACCGCCTTCTGTCGTGATGATGATTTCAGGGTTTGCCGCAACGACTGCTTCCGGATCCATGCTAATCCAGCCTTCTTGATCACCCGCGACATTTTCAGCTTGGATCATCGTCAGCATTTCGTGGATGAACGTACCTGTCCCAGCTGTATAAAGTTCCGGTTCGCTGCCAATCTCCACGAAGACCGATTTGGATTCGTCGACACCAGCCGCCAGTTCTTCAACTTCTGCGACTTGCGCTTCCATTTCTTCAATTAACCCGTCCGCTGCTTCCACCGCACCTGACACTTGGCCGATGACAGAAATCGTTTCATAGACTTCATCAAATGTTTCTGCGTTTTCTACCACAAAGACATTCAATCCAGCATCACGCAACTGTTGATACCCTTCAGTTCCCATGCCGAGCCCTGATTCATGGGCTAAAACGACATCTGGCTGCAGGCTGATGATTTTCTCTACATTGAATTCCTGGCCGCCGATTTTTTCTAGATCCGCTACTTCTTCGGGATAATTGTCAAAATCCGAAACGCCGACCATTTTTTCGCCCAACCCGAGTTCATAAGCGATCTCTGTATTGGAAGGAATCATCGAAACGAATGATTCTGGTTCTTCTTCGATGACCACTTCATCGCCCATTGCATCCACTAATGTGACCGGAAATTCCGCTTCCGCTACTTCCGACGGCGGTTCAGCCGGTGTTTCTACATCTTGATCTTCGACAGGTGCCGCCCCATCGCCGCATCCAGCTAGTACAATGGCGGCCATTCCTGCAGCCGTCCCGAATTTATATATGTTTTTCATCTTTATTCCTCCCAGTGTTTTCGTATTTCCCCTACCAAGCGCTCGCTCGGGTCATAAGCCATTCCGGCTGTGCAGCAAAGAGCGCCGCTTCGCCAGATCGTCTTATGCCTGTCGGGGGCCCACAGGATGTGGGTCAGCTAAGCGTTGCGACAGGATGTCGCGCATTTAGCTTAGCTTCCGCTTTTGGGCACTTCCGCTTTTCTTCTTGTCCAGTTGCAGCGGCCTGCCTCTCGGGTCGTAAGCTGACTGTCCTGTGCGGCAAAAAGCGCCGCTTCGGGCATCCGTCTTACGCCTGTCGAGGCATAACGGCCGCTTCCACTTTTCTTCTTGTCTAGTTCCAGCGCCCAGATTCTCGGGGTCATAAGCCATTCCGGCTGTGCGGCAAAGAGCGCCGCTTCGCCGGACTGTCTTATGCCCGTCGAATCTGCACGGGCGCTTGCACTTTTCTAATAAAAAAAGTCCCCTGCAGTGAAACTGCGGGGGACTAACAGGACGGTTCGCAAAAACAAGCGCGTCCGGCCTGTCCTCGCAAGCTTTCGGTTCGGTGTTCATGAAGGCAGGTCTCCTGGCTTGTGGTCATCGCTTGCTGCGCCTTCCCGGGATCTCCCAGTGGCCTTGCAGTTCGCTCTCACATACAGTGGCGGGACCGCGCCGGAATTGCACCGGCTTCCCTTTTAACTCATGTTCTTAGACATAAGCACCTTCATGATTGCTATTCAGTTGATTTGATGACTCCATTATACACCGAAAGCTCTAGTTGTCTTCTACATTTTTTCAGGCGCTTGGACGCCAACTGTCTTCAAAGCGTTTGCGAGTGTTGTCTTAACCCCTTCGATCAAGGCAAGACGCGCACGCGTCAATTCTTCATTGCTGGCATCCAATACTTTATTGGCGTTATAGAAACTATGGAAGTTTGATGCCAACTCGTGAATATACGTCGTGACGCGATGAGGCGCACGAAGTTTTGCAGCGTCCGCGATGACTTGCGGGAAATCGCCGATTTTCTTCAATACTTCGATTTCCTTTTCGTCCGTCAACAGATCCAAGTGCTCAGTGGAAGCGGTGAAGTTCTGCTCCGCTGCCTGGCGCAATATCGAGCAGATGCGCGCATGTGCGTACTGGGAATAATAAACTGGGTTTTCGTTGGACTGGGAAACGGCCAAATCCAAGTCGAAATCCATATGGGAATCGCCGGAGCGCATCGCAAAGAAATAACGGACTGCATCAAGACCGACCAAGTCGACCAGTTCGCGCATCGTCACGGCTTTACCGGTACGTTTACTCATTTTCATTTTCTCGCCATCTTTATACAATTGCACCATTTGGATAATGCTTACTTCGAGCGTATCGCGGTCGTAGCCAAGCGCTTCGATTGCCGCTTTCATACGTGGGATGTAGCCATGGTGGTCAGCTCCCCAAATATTGATGAGCTTGTCGAAGCCGCGCTGGATTTTGTCTTCGTGGTAAGCGATATCCGGCGTCAAATAGGTGTAGGTGCCATCGTTTTTGATAAGCACACGGTCTTTGTCATCACCGAATGTTGTCGAGCGGAACCAAGTGGCGCCGTCTTCTTCGTAAATATGGCCATTGTCGCGCAGTTTTTTCAATGCGGCGTCGATCTTGCCGTTTTCGTAAAGGGAAGTTTCCGAATACCACACATCGAAATCGACGCGGAAATCCGCCAAGTCTTTCTGCAATTTCGCAAGCTCCACTTTCAAGCCGTGTTCACGGAATGCTTTATAGCGTTCTTGTTCAGTCATATGAAGGAATTTATCGCCGTGCTCTTCAACGAGTGCCGCAGCGATATCGATAATGTCCTGTCCACGGTAGCCGTCTTCAGGCATGCTTTCACCTTTGCCAAGCGCTTCGAAATAACGTCCTTCGATGGATAGCGCCAAATTATTGATCTGGTTTCCAGCATCGTTGATGTAATATTCACGGGACACGTCATAGCCGGCAAGGTCCAGAATATTGCACATGGAATCGCCGACAGAAGAGCCGCGTGCGTGTCCCAAGTGAAGATCGCCTGTCGGGTTCGCAGAGACGAACTCGACTTGTACGCGCTGGCTGTTGCCAGCGTTCGAGCGGCCATATTCCACGCCTTGCTCGAGTACAGTTTTAATGACATCGTTCAAATAATCTTTTTTGATGACGATGTTGATGAAGCCAGGGCCTGCGATTTCGACTTTTTCGATATTCGCTGACTGTGTATCCAAATTTTCCACAATGGCTTCTGCGATTGCGCGCGGCGGCTTTTTCGCAAGACGCGTCAATTGCATGGCCACGTTGGTTGCGTAATCACCGTTCGCTTTATCTCTCGGCGATTCCAATTGGACCTGAACCGGTTCTTCCGTAAGCCCCGCTTTTTGGACCGCTTCGGCGATCGCCTGTTTAATGTTTTGCTGTACTTGTTCTACTGCGTTCATTTGGTTCCCTCCGTAAACTGTATTTCCATTTCGTATTCGCCGGCAAAATCGTTTCCAAGCGCTAAATCATAGCGCACTTTGAAACGGCTTTCCGTCATGATGAGTTCATGTGCTTTGGTCGTGAGCATGAACGATTCTTCGCCGTGGCGCAAATTGCCGGTCTGTTCCTTATCCAATAGAAACGGCAGGCGCATCTGCAAACCTCCGCTGCGCATCACGACGGCATCTGTTTCACCGAGTTTGACCGTTGTCCGGATATCGAGATCATCTTGCCGCTCATCGTATTGCAGATAGCGGCGTCCGTTTTTCTCGGTCAGAACGCCTTCTGAACGCAGTTCCATCACTTGATCTTCAGCACCCGGCTGGCGGATGATCGTCGTCAATTTGATTTTCACCGATTTCTTCATGTGCATCCGCCTTTCCGATAAATAATAACCTTTTCATTATAGCCCGATTGACGCCGTTTTTTCAATCTAATCCGAGCCAGCTCCTTCGATGCTTCTATAAATGACAAAGGGCTCTCCATTGCCGTAATTTAGTTTTAGGCAAAAACAAAACCGGCCTCTTAAACCACAGGCCGGCTTTGCTTTCATTTTTGAAACTCGATGGGCGCTTCCGCTTTTCTTATTGTCTAGCTGCAGCGCCTAGCTCCTCGGGTCGTAAGCCGACTGCCCTGTGCGGCAAAGAGCGCCGCTTCGGTCATTCGTCTTACGCCTGTCGGAGCTGAACAGGCGCTTTCGCTTTCCTTATTTAACCCACCCTAGGATCATTTCGCGGATGAGTTTACTTGCGGTGTTCGCTGTTTGATCGGAATGATCGTAAACTGGCGCGAGTTCGACGAGGTCAAAGCCGACGACATTGACGCCTGATGCTGCGATGGCATGGATGGAGGCAAGCAGTTCGCGCGACGTGATGCCGCCAGCGTCGACCGTTCCCGTTCCAGGAGCGTGCGCTGGGTCGAGCACGTCCATGTCGATCGTGATATAGACCGGACGGCCGTCGAGTGTCGGCAGTACTTGTTTCAACGGCTCGAGCACTTCGAATTTATACAAATGCATGCCTTGCTCTTTCGCCCATTCGAATTCTTCTTTCATTCCTGAACGGATGCCGAACGAGTAGACGTTTTTCGGGCCGATGTGATCGGCAATTTTGCGGATCGGCGTTGAATGTGAGTATTCTTCGCCTTCGTAGTTTTCACGGAGATCGGTATGCGCATCGAAATGGATGATGGCAAGGTCGTCGTATTGGCTCGCGACCGCTTTCATCACCGGCAGTGACACCAAATGCTCGCCGCCCATGCCCATTGGGATTTTCCCGTCAGCCAATAGCGTGTGTACATAGGTCTCGATTTCGAGAAGGGATTTTTCCGGATTGCCGAATGGCAACGGGATATCTCCGGCATCGAAGAATTTCACATCTTCAAGCTCGCGGTCCAGGTACGGGCTGTATTCTTCCAGCCCGATCGACACTTCGCGGATTTTATTCGGGCCAAAACGCGATCCCGGGCGGTAGCTGACGGTCCAGTCCATCGGCATGCCGTAAAGGACTGCTTTCGACTCTTCGTAATTCGGATGGCTTTTGATGAATACTTTTCCTGAATAAGTTTCGTCAAAACGCATCTTATTCACCCGTCAAATCTTTCACGAATTTCGGCAAAACGAATGCCGCGTTGTGCAATTCCGGCGTGTAATATTTTGTTTCAATATCGTGGAAACGCTCAGCTGGAACTTCCAACGGGTTGTATTTTTTCGAACCGATCGTGAACGACCACAGACCGCTCGGATATGTCGGGATGTTCGCGAGGTATAGTTTCGTGATCGGGAAAATCTCTCTGACATCGCTTTGCACTTGTTTGATCAAGTCTGGCGTGAACCATGGGTTATCCGATTGTGCCACGAAGATGCCGTCTTCTTTCAAGGCCTTCGAGATGCCAGCATAGAAACCTTTTGAGAATAAGTTCACTGCCGGCCCGACCGGTTCAGTAGAATCGACCATGATGACGTCGAATTCGTTTTCCGATTCCGCGATGTGCATGAAGCCGTCGCCGACGATCACTTCAACGCGCGCATCTTCCAAACCGGATGCAATCGATGGCAAGAATTTTTTCGAGTACTCGATGACTTTGCCGTCGATATCGACAAGTGTCGCTTTCTTGACAGAAGGGTGTTTCAGGATTTCACGGATAACGCCTCCGTCTCCTCCGCCGACAACCAATACGTTCTCCGGGTTCGGGTGCGTGAACAACGGGACGTGCGCCACCATTTCGTGGTAGACGAACTCGTCTTTTTCAGAAGTCATGACCATGCCGTCCAAGAACAGCATATTGCCCCATTCGGCTGTTTCAGCCATTTCTAAATATTGGAAATCCGTTTGTTCTGTATGAAGCGTTTTATTGATTTTCATTGTGATGCCGAAGTTTTCGGTTTGTTTTTCGGTATACCAGAATCCTGCCATGTATAATCAAACTCCTTTATTTATCAGATTGAAATCACTTTACAAAGTATAAGTGTTTTCCGCAAAAGTGCAATACTCTTTTCCGCCACTTTTCTTTACCCGATTTGGCGTGGACTATGCATGGCGAATGCGGACGAGACCCCTCGGTAAGACTTAACAGGGATTCTGTTTTCATGCATGCAAAAAGGCTTTCTGCAAAGGGAATCGATTCCCTGCACAGAAAACCTTTTTGGCCTGATGGGCGCGGAGAAAGTGACATGAGGCATTGGGCTTGGGTTTGTCGCAATGGCTCATAGCACTTGCCCGCTATCAGGTGTCCTAGCTTTCTAGTTGAAAAGCTGTACTCTCAGTTTACTTTTTTTTCGGCTCAACTTCAACTGCCGGAAGAACTGAATTTCATCTTTCACATTTCGTTCAATAATCCAGCCTTATTGTGACAAATCATTGTGCAATTGTTCTAAGCTGCGCTCCCACATTTCAGGGTTGTGGGTCTTCAAATACTCGGCGAGCACTTTTTTCGATGGCGCGTCCATATGGTCGACGATGATTTTCCGCTTCATCGACTTATCCATCAAATTGACGTGGTCCGCCAAGATTTTGTAGCCACGCCGCTTCTCGCGGTTGACGACCATTTCACATGCCGTGACGCCGGCATAATAAGGGCCTGCTGGATTGAAATCGATCGTGATCCATACGAGCCAATAATCTTTTCCGCCTGCGGAATCTTCGCGGTTGGTCGTAAATTTGATGCCGCGTTCCGTCTGGCTTCTCGCGTGCATCGCGCCGATATCAAGCACCGCGTCTTGTTCTTCGACGTCGATGATGAGCGGCGAAACGTTCTCAAGCGATAAGGAACCGATGCCGTAGCCTTTATGCCCGTCTGTCGGATCGTCTTTTATAATGGTGAATCCCAATTTCTTTTTAGGCTTTTCTTCATTTGCCATTTGTACAATTCCTCCATTCTGATATGATAATGCTAACATCCAATGAAAAGGAGCTGCATCCATTATGCCATACGTAACTGTAAAAATGCTCGAAGGCCGCACAGACGAACAAAAACGCGCACTCGTCGAAAAGGTCACTGCCGCTGTATCTGAAACAATCGATGCCCCGCCAGAGAAGGTTTTTGTGTTCCTCGAAGATTTGAAGAAAAGCGAATATGCGGTCAACGGCAAGCTGTTGAACGACGAGTAGACAAAAACTCCCCGAGGGGAGTTTTTTTTTTATGCGAAAATGAATGGGCTCATCTCACTGCACCTTCCGCTGTTCGACTGCGCTTCAGGGACTGCTTGAGGCTCGCAGGAAGCGAGTCATGCAGCTGATGCGACAAGACGTCGCGTTTTCAGCTGCCCGGGAATGGGGCGGGTGTTGAGCCAAGGCGGAAGAGCACCGCCTTTGTCTCGCCAGCCCGCGCGGTCCCCCAGGCGTCGGCCTCCCTTTCGCTCCGTCTCTAGTTTGAGGGATGAATAGAAATTTCATCACCATCTCAGCTACTTATGCTGAATACAAAAACAGTATAATCGACTATAGTATTGCGTGCGGTTTTACGAAAGTTTCAATTGTTCGAGTTCGTCTAGAAAGCGGTAAGCTTCTTCGATTTCAGCTTCGGTGAAGTTGAGTTTGCCTTTGACGCTATGTAGTTTGGCAATTTGTTCGCTGCGCTCCAGATGGCCGAAGTATAAAAGCGTCGAGGCTAGTTCCAGGAAACGCGCGCTTTTGGCATTGAGCAAAGCGGCCGCCTCGGGATTTTTCGGAATTGAAGCGCCGACGGCATTGCGGAATTCCATGCCTTCGTCCGTTACAGCGTATTTATATTGCACATAGGAACCTTTGTCTTCAAGCGCTTCCGATAAAAAGCCCATATCGCATAATTCTTCGATCCGCGCCGTCAATTCTTCTGAGTACGGCCCATAAATGTGGAACTCGTATTTCTCCTTGAACGGGACATTGAGCTTTTTCATGATATAGATCATTTTCTGCAGTTTCTTTCGGCCGGTTACTCCTTCGGCCGTCGCGATAAAATCGACGATTCTTGCATGTTCTTGGAGCAACTAAATCCCTCCTTCTCTGAGCATCTCCAGGATTTGCTGCTTGATGGCTTTTTTCTTGCCGTCGATGAGCAGTTCCGCTGGAAAATACAATTTATAATCGGTTCGGCGTTTACCGGAAATGGCATCGACAATCTGCGACAGCCTTGAGAGTTCCTTAATATCGCCGTTTGGCATCAATAATTGGATCGGCAGGCGTTCTTCCTCTTCCCCCGGCCGGTAGAAATCATAAGGCAAATCGGAAGTCGAATCATCGATCAAATAATACTCAGGATCGATGCCCGCTTTCTTGAACAAAGCCGAAAGCTCACCGAGTTTTTTATAATCCGTCCCGGGATCGAAATCGACATATTGGAACAAACGGCGATTGACGAAACGGTCGCACAGGTCGGCGAGGATCGGGTCGCGCTCGTTTATCCACAACTGGAAATAAGTCATCAAGACACCTTCATCCAGTGCCAAATAATCGGCAAGCGAGAAGCTGCGGTCGAAAAAGGCGAGAAAATGGGTCGGCGGCTGCTGGAATTCGTAGCCGCTTTCGCTCAATTCTTTGGCTCGCTGCAAAATCTTCCGCAAAATGACTTCTGCGCTCCTTGCGACGGGGTGGAAATACACTTGCCAGTACATTTGGTAGCGGCTCATGATATAGTCCTCAACCGCGTGCATGCCGCTCGACTTGATGACGACTTGATCATCAAGCGGCCGCATGACGCGCAAGATGCGCTCCATATCGAAATGGCCGTAGGAAACGCCTGTGTAATAGGCATCGCGCTGCAAATAATCCATCCGGTCGGCATCGATCTGGCTAGAAATAAGCGAGACCACTTGTTTATTGGAATAGGTTTTGGCGATGACTTCCGCTACATGTCCAGGAAAATCAGGCGAGACTTTTTTCAAGATGCCGTTCACTTCCGTATCCCCTGTCAAAATCGCACGCGTGAATTCCTCGTGGTCGACATTGAATACTTTCTCAAATGAATGTGAAAACGGGCCGTGCCCAAGGTCGTGAAGGAGCGCTGCGCACAATACGGTCAAACGCTCGCTTTCATCCCATTCAGGGCGGCCGTGGAACACATCATCCGAGATGCGCCGGACGATTTCATAGACGCCAAGCGAATGGTTGAAGCGGCTGTGCTCCGCGCCGTGGAAGACGAGGTAGGATGTCCCGAGTTGTTTGATGCGGCGCAGGCGCTGGAACTCTTTCGAATTGACGAGGTCCCAAATCACTTGGTCGCGTACGTGGATATACCGGTGAACCGGATCTTTGAACACTTTTTCTTCAGCTAGTTTCTGTGTCGCGTAGCTCACGGGCACTCCTCCTCGAATCGTACTGGTTATTTTACACGAAACGAACGCTCATTCAAGCGTCCGTTCGAGCATTTTTTCATTGCGTTCAAGTACCCGCTTCAAATAAAACGAATACAATTCAAATTCTGCTTCCTGAAGCGGTATCGGCGACGGCGAGCCGAGCAGCGCATGCAAATCGAGCACGACTTCAGGAACGGTGATGTCGCGGCCGAGCAGTTCGCTGAGCGACGCCATCACTTGTGGCTGGATCTCCGGGTAGCTGAACTTGGTCTCTTCCCCTTGTTTGCCCGCTTCGTAAAACTCGCGGATCACTTCCGCCCGTCCCGCGCCGCTTCCTTCGATACACAAATACACTTGCACGGCGATGCCGCGGCGGATGCGTCGCTGGGAGATGCCGGCGAATTTCTTTCCGCCGATGCTCAAGTCGTAACTGCCCGGGCAATACGAACCGACGATTTCGTAGGCATCGATGTCCGCTTCCGGAAACAAGGCTTCGACGAGTTCAACCATCATATCGTAGCCTTGAGGGATGTCGATGGCGCCTTCTTTTTCCGACAGGACGATGGAGATGTTCAACACGCCAGAATCCAGGACAACCGCCAGGCCGCCGGAATTGCGGACGATTGCCTGGTAGCCATTGTCTTCTAGAACTGCCATCGCTTGATCGATATGAGGCAAGCGGTGGTCCTGGATGCCAAGCACGACGGTGTCATCGTGCACCCAAGTCCTGACCGTTGGCGGGCTTTTCTGCGAGCCGACCAATTCACATAGCGTGTCATCCGCCGCGAATGATTCGAGCGCCGAACGTTTACGCGCGCTCAAGGATTGGTCCCAAAAGCGCCAGTTTTTCTCTTCCATAAATAAAGCCATGCTGTCATTCTCCTCTTTTTGAGTTCACTGTTTTCAGTTTACCCTTTTCCGTGCAGGCTGAAAAGGCGCTGTGCCCATGGCAAATTGGTGACAGGCCGCATTCGGATAGGAACTTATATCTTTCATATGATAAACTGTGGAAGAGAGATTCACATAAAAGGAGTGTTCTACTGATGAATGAAGCAGCAATCACATTAGACGGCTGGTACGTGCTCCACGATTTCCGTTCAATGGACTGGGTCGCGTGGAAAATGCTCGACGACGAAGAGCGCCAATTCGCGATCGACGAGTTCAATATGTTCATGGAAAAAGTTAACCAAGCTGACGAAAACAAAACCGGTGCCCACGCCCTTTATTCCATCATTGGCCAAAAAGCCGACCTCATGCTCATGCTTTTGCGTGAAACGATGGATGAATTGCGCGAGCTCGAAACCGAATACAATAAATTAACGTTGATCGCCTACACAGTGCCGACGTACTCTTACGTTTCTGTGGTCGAGTTGTCAAACTACCTGTCAGGCGAAAGCAACGAAGACCCTTACCAAAATCCGCATGTCCGTTCGCGCCTGTACCCAGAGCTTCAACGCTCCCAGTACATTTGCTTCTATCCAATGGATAAGCGCCGCGAAGGCAATGACAATTGGTACATGCTGCCGATGCAGGAGCGCAAAGATTTGATGCTGTCACACGGCAAAATCGGCCGCAGCTACGCAGGCAAAGTCAAACAGATCATTTCCGGTTCTGTCGGATTCGATGATTACGAATGGGGCGTCACCTTGTTTGCAGAAGACGTTCTCCAATTCAAGAAGCTTGTCTACGAAATGCGTTTCGATGAAGTATCCGCCCGCTACGGCGAATTCGGTTCATTCTACGTCGGCACGATTCTCGACAAAGAAAAGACCATAAAATTCCTAGAAGTATAAATATCTCCAAAGCGCCGCATCCTTTCATCAGGATGCGGCGTTTTTTGGCATCACACGTCTCGTGTTTGAGTGGACTTTCGATTTTCCGCCATAATCTCCCTATCGACGCCTTCCATTTATTGGGTATACTAAAAGAAAAACGAGGTGTTTGTATGTTCGTGATGCGCCAGACACATTATGCCAAATGGGCTCTCGCTTTCTTGCTTCTCGTATTGATCAGCAATTTTTTAGTCTACCGCTCCCCTTTCTCGTCCGATGTGATACCGGACGAGAGCTTTTGGCTCGTTGCCGGCTCTTTGGTTGATTTTGCAATTGTCGTTCCTTTATTGGTGCTCCTGTCTTTCCGCATAAATGCCAAACAACTGCTCGCAGTCATAGCTGCCGGGTTGATTGCCGCACGCTTCATCATTCCTGCGCTGTATTTTGAACCCTTCGCCTCCTTATTCTACATAGGCGTCGCAATCGAAATTTTCGTATTGTTAGCAGAACTGGCCTTGCTCGGCCTATTGCTCATGCACACCCCGAAAATCCGGCGTTTCATGAGCCAACAACACGGCAGCCCACTTTTCACTTTGTTTCCTGCCGTGCATGAGAACGTCAAGCCAAATCCGCTCATCCATATCGTGCTGTCTGAAGCGCTCGCGTTTTACTATGCCTTTTTTACGTGGAAAAAACAGCCTCCAAGCGATTCGACAACCATTACCCTCCATAAAAATACCAGCCTCATCGCATTTAATATCATGCTTATCCATGCCATCGTTATCGAGACCATCGGCATTCATTGGTGGCTTCACGACAAATCCGCTGTACTCTCTATCGTCCTGCTCGTCTTGAATGTTTATAGCGTCATTTATTTCATTGGCGATATCCAAGCCACCCGATTGAACCCCTTGACCATTTGCGACGGGAACTTGAATGTGTCACTAGGGTTGAACAAGCGAATCAGCGCACCGCTCGACTCGATTCGAGCGGTGCGTTGGGTCGCAAAACCAGAGGCCGATGCACTGTCTTTCGTCGCCAAAGATTTTGAAGAACCGGAACCTCAAGTCGTAATCGATTTCCATACGCCCCAGCAGGCAGTGTTGTTTTTTGGAAAAACACAGCCCGTCTCACAAATCGCATTAAAAGTGGACGATCCCGCAAAACTGAAGGACTTACTGGATTCAGTGAAATAAAAGAAAAAAAGTTGCCCGCACATACAGGCAACTTTTTCATGTATTTCATTAAAGGCTTCGTTATGCTTCCGTTAAGCTCTTGTTCCCGTTGTCTGTAGATGGTTTAACCTTCTTCACAGAGGGCACCGTCAATATGACGCGGCCGAATGGCAATTTCTGGACAAGCATGATGATTCCGACGGTAATGGCCATGACCACTACGTACCATACCGGAAATAAGGAAAGTGTCCATACGCCTTCCGGTAAATTGCGCTGCAGCATATTGATGACGAACGGATGGATCAAATAAACCCCCATCGACATCGCGCCAAGCCTGGAGGCAAGCGTATGAAGCAATGGATTTCGTGCAACTTTCTCGGAAATGGCCATGATGAACAAAATGAGGATCGGCAAATTGATGATATTGGAAACACGATTGGATCCTATGTAACGTCCCCATTCATATTCAACGGCCGCGAAATAGAGGATCAGCAACACCCCAACGAATAACCCGACTCGCCATTTATACGCCCATTGTTTCGCAGCTTCCCAGTTGTAAGCAAGAAAACCGCCGAAGATGAAGAAGAAAATCCATTTCGGCAAAAAGGCGCGCTGCTCCATAATCATCCCAAGCAGGCCATCAAATTGCGACGGGTCCATAAACTTCATCGCATAAACGTGAACGATAGCCGATGCAGCCAGTGCAATGATCCAAGCCGCCTTGCCTTTGATCAATTGCAGCAAAGGGAAGATCAAATAAAATTGCAACACGATGGAAATGAAATAAAGATGGGAATACGTCTCCCCAAACGCCACTTCGAATAAAAACCGCTTGATTCCCGCATCCAGTGGGTTAGCCCCAAAAACCATCCACAAATAAAACAAGTAGAAGGCCGTCCAGAACAAGAAAGGAATGACGATTTTCTGCAAACGCGACGTGAAGAAGCGCTGAAAGAAAAACCCTTTGTTTTTTACTTGCAAAAATAACAGCAGCCCGCTGACGATGGCAAAAATCGGCGTCCCAAATCGGCTCGCCTGATTGAGGAATAAAATGACATCCTCCCATTCACCCCGCTGGACATAATATAACGCTGATACATGGACGAGCACGACCATTAGGCAGCCGATTGCGCGCATCACATGTATATCAAAAATATGAGCTTGCTGTTTCATATGTATCTACACCCTTATCCGTTAATCAAACCTTATCCATTGTATGACTACAGATGATAGGGATACAACATATTTACAAAAACTTAACGTAATCTGTTAAAATTTCCATTCTTCTGAGCAGTGGAAATGTTCTTGCCAATATAAAAAGCTGCCTGCATATGCCATGCAGGCAGCTTTTTCCTTCTCATTACAATGCCTTCGACGCCGCGATGATGACCATAACCCATCCCGCGATGAACGCAACGCCGCCGATTGGCGTGATGGCACCAAGCACGCTGATGCCCGTTAAGCTCAGAACATACAGACTGCCCGAGAAAATCACGATTCCGGCAAGCATCAAATACCCGGCCCAATTCAGTGAACCGAGCGGGCCGATGAGCGCTGAACTCATCAAAATGGCGACGGCGATCAAGCCGATGGAATGGAACATTTGGTATTGAACCGCCGTTTGCCATGTATCTAAATATTTATCTGCTACTCGGCCTTCGAGCATATGTGCCCCAAAAGCGCCAAATGCGACGGCCAGCAGCCCATTGACCGCTCCCGCTATCAAGAAAAATTTCATTTGTTTCTTCCTCTTTCCATTTAAAATTCAAAAAGCGAATCGCCGTTTGCCCCTTCTTCCTGAAGCCTTGTGGCAGCGGGAACCGACTGTGGCCGATTCACCGTTTCGGTTGCGGCAAGCGGCATGGCGCGCGGTTTTTTCGGCGCCCGCATGCCGTCTTCTAGAAGCAGGTCGCATAAGGCACGGATTGCAGCAAGGGATTCACGGATTTTTTCCGGTTCGCCATCCCGTGCGCGGGCCGTATGCTTATCGATTTCGTCTAAAATACGTATCGTTTCGATGCCCATGTTTCATGGCCCCTCTCGCTATTAGTCCCATCCAGTTTACCACGTCCGAGCTGAATTCGTCAGTCCAGGCAGAAATCGATCGGTGCTTCACCGCGCGATTGTAACAGCTTGTTCACTTTTGAAAATGGCTTGCTACCAAAAAATCCGCGATGCGCGCTGAGCGGGCTCGGATGAGGCGCTTCGATGATGTCATGGCGTTTGGTATCAATAAGGCGTTTTTTCGTCTGTGCCGGCTTGCCCCACAAGATGAAGATAACCGGCGCTTCACGTTCCGATAATTTCCGGATAACTTCATCCGTAAACTGCTCCCATCCTTTTTTCTGGTGCGAATGCGCTTGCCCTTGCCTTACCGTCAAGACGGTGTTGAGCATGAGCACCCCTTGGTCAGACCATTTCGTCAAAGTCCCATCCACCGGCTTTTCACAGCCAATGTCGTCTTCGAGTTCTTTGAAGATATTACGCAGGCTCGGCGGATGTGCGATGCCTGGCTGAACGGAAAAGCTCAAGCCGTGCGCTTGATTCGGCCCATGGTAGGGGTCTTGCCCGAGGATGACTGCTTTGACATCTTCATAAGCCGTATGTTCAAAGGCATTCCATATATTCTCCATTACCGGGTAAATCGTTTCTTTGGCATATTCTTCTTTTAAGAACTCCCTCAACTCTCTGTAATAACTTTTGCCGAATTCTTCTCCTAATATTTCTTGCCAATCATTGGTGAAAATTTCTTTGGTCATTGTATCTACTCCTTCGATAACTCATTTTTCTTTTCAATACCCCATCTTTTTTTCTCTAGTCTTCTTCGCCTGCAAGCGCTTCAATTCACCACTCCGCCGTGTTACGATGGAGAAAAGGGGCGAAATACATATGGCAGACTGGCGGCAAAGGATTTCCGATATTTCCAAAACGAAAGGCGATAGTGCACCCGAAAGCGCTAAACGCGCCGGCATGGGCTGCCTGATCGGCTTGATTGTTGCAGCAGCCATTTTAACATTGGTGATGGCGGTTGGACTATTCACTAGCGGCCATTTGGTTATTGGAGGCATCACGCTGTTATTTTCTTTCGCTTCCATTGCGACAGTGATGGCCTTGGCTTGGCCGCACAGGCCCAAACCGTTGTAAATGGCGCAAAATTTCTATAAAATTAGCTCAATGACTAAATAGCCTAAAGGAGATTGACTTATGACACTCAAAAAGACACTCACCATTGCAGGATCCGATACTTCCGGCGGCGCTGGCATCCAGGCCGACTTGAAGACGTTCCAGGAACACGGCACATACGGCATGAATGCTTTAACGGTCATCGTCACGATGGACCCGGACAACCATTGGAGCCATGGTATCCACCCGATCGCGCTTGACACGCTAGATGCCCAGTTGAAAACAGCATTCTCCACTGGGATCGACTCCTTGAAAACCGGCATGCTGCCGACCGTCGATATCATCGAAATGGCTGGTAAGGCCATCGAAGCATCCGGCATTACCGATGTTGTCATCGACCCGGTGATGGCATGTAAAGGCGAAGACGAAGTGCTATTCCCTGAAAATGTCGATGCGATGGTTAAATACCTGCTGCCGCACGCAAAAGTCGTAACACCGAACCTTGTAGAAGCTGGTCAATTGTCAGGACTCGGCACACTTCACACAGTCGAAGACCTGCAAAAAGCGGCGGAAAAAATCCATTCACACGGTGCGAAGTTCGTCGTGATCAAAGGCGGCAAGCAATTGAAACACGAAAAAGCAGCCGACCTTCTCTATGACGGAGAAAAACATTACCTGTTGACGGCTGAGAAAACCGATACGACTTACAACCACGGCGCCGGCTGTACGTTCGCTGCGGCGATTACGGCCAATCTTGCCAACGGCCAATCGGTCAAAGATGCGGTATACAACGCGAAAATCTTTGTTTCTACAGCGATTGCGCACGGCTGGAAGCTGAACGAATACGTTGGCCCCGTCATGCACGGAGCTGCGAATAAATTCCACAAAGCTGAAGTGGACGTTGTAGAACTATAATTCAATCAGATTTAAAAGGAGGGCGCACAGGCGCCCTCCTTTTTATATTGCCGGTTCTCGGCCGGAAATGTTCCGCCCGAAAAACCCTCCCCTTTAGTGATTGTTCGGACAGCCCGCTTCAGTTGGGGTAATCTTCATTTTTCAACCGCACCATTTTCTCCCGTAGCTGTTGACGGTTCCATTCGACGAGCGGATCGTCTTGTGCGGATTGGCGATTTTTTTGATTTTCGGCTTTTTCGAACGCAGGTAGCCTTCCATCATCAGTGATACTGAGAAAATAGCCAGCCCGATAAACAGCACTGGCATAAGCGGCAGCCACGGCGCCCCTTGCAAATAGCGGAATGTTGAACCGAACAGTCCCGCCCATTCGTAGGAAATCGACATTGGCGGGTCACCGAATAATGGGTCGTAGCTGACTTTTGTGCCTCCGAGAAACAAATTCAGCAACCCGAGATGTGCGAGGATGATGAAAGTTTCCATCACTTGCTGGCCATACAGAACAGCGATTTTCTCGCGCATTTGCGGGTACAGATGTTTTCGGATAATGCGCAATCTCCCAGCGCCGAGTGTTTTCGCGGCGAGTATGTATTCCTTATCCTTGAGCAATGCCGCTTCATTCGCGATGAGGATTGAAACGATCGGCACCGTCAATATTGCCATCATCACCACCTGTATGGCAATGCGTTCCCATAAAGTGGTCGAAAACCCTTCCTCCGGCATCCATAACACCGGCGTCAGTACATAAGCTGCAAACAAAGTCAGCGGGATATAATGCATTGAATCGGCAAAACTTGAAAGCCATTTCCGGTGCTTGTCCAGATAGATTCCAAGTATGTAACCGGCCGGTACAGCGATCAGCATGCGCAAGGCAGCCACGGCCAATGCCGCCAGGATGGTGTATTTTGCGCCGAGCATCAGTTTCCCGAGCAAATCATAGCCGTACTGGTCTGTCCCGAGCGGATATTGCCAGCTTGGTGAAAGAGGGGCTCCTTCCACCGCTCGGCCGTTTTCCATCACATAATAGATTTGACGGGGCACATTTCCCCAAATCCATTCATAGACAAAACTGCCGACGAGAAAAAAGGCCAAAATGCTAAAGCCAATTACAAAATAAGGCTGTTTCCACATTTACGCCACCGCCTTTTTATGCCGGCGGGAAATGAAAAACCATTCTCCAAAGCTATACAGCAGGAACATCGGCAGGAAAAAGCTGAAGATCGCGACCAAAAATCCCATCGGATGCATATTCCCGCTCAGAAACAGCATGATACCCGGGAGATTGAACATCAATTCCAATACAAACAGGTTCGACAGCATGAACCACATCGTCTTTTTGGACTGGAAGAAGACGCTGATGATAGCGTTGCGGAACATATGGACGAGAACGATGTACACTTTTGAAAACCCGAGTGCGCGCGCCAGTTCCACATACATTTGGCGCTCTTCTTCCTGGAATGTCAGCATCGACAGGCGGTACAGTTGAATCGTCGGTAAGATGGCGAGGCACAGGGCTGGAAGCCAGTAGATGCGGTCATCGCCGGCCACAGCAATTTTTGAAATTAAAATGCCTGTCTGCTTGAAAAACACGATGACCAAAAGCTGCGCCAACATGATGATCAAAAGATCTGGAATTGATTCCAAAAAATAAAGTACCATCTTCACCCGTTCACGCACCTTTTCCGCCAGCAACATGGTCACGACCGTCAATACCAGCGAAACGGCAACCGCTGCGATCAAAGCCATAAACAAAATTTCGAGCGAATACACAATATAGGCAGAAACGTTCGGAAATAATGCAATTTCCTGCCCCGCCCTGTAATTGAAGAAAGTGATCTCGCCAATCGGCCAAAGCCCTTCCAATGTTGTCCGGATGGATTCGAAATATGCTTGCCATCTCCACTCGCCCAAAAGCCAGCCAGCAATCAGGATTGGCAAACTGCCGGCCAGTATGATTCCGGATATGGCCATCAAAATATTCAATAAGGCTTTCATGCTCCCCATCCTTTTTTGGAAAATTCTCTCTTTCTTCATTCTATCATTATTCTGTACGCCTTAGAGCATAGGAATCGCATTCGTCCGCTGAGTTCCTTATACTGTTAGAATACCGATTTAATTAGGAGGCACACCATGGAACTAGTAGAAGTCAACCAACTCCAAGCGGCGATCGATTCATTCGTCGGCAAGGACGTCTACCTTCACCTGGAAACGACAAATGGCAGCTACGCCAGCCATTTCAATGAAGGCTTTTTCAACGCAGGGGCATTCATCCGCAATGTCGTCATCAACTTCGAACTGGGGAAAGTTGTCGGCGACAGCCCGCACCGTGTCGGGCTGAAACTCCCGCAAGGCTGGGTATATGCGCAAGGCATCACTCATTTTGAAATCGATGAAGAAGGCCGCTTGCTGCTCGCAGGGCACGACGGAACCGGAAAATTGGCGGTGGCGCTGCAACTTAGCGAAACACCGTTCAGCTATTAAGGAGGAATTTTAATGACCATCCCGAAAGAACGACATGTACTGGTCATCTTCCCTCACCCCGACGACGAAGCGTTCGGAGTGTCGGGAACGATTACGACCCACATCCAACAAGGAACGCCTGTTACATACGCCTGCCTGACACTTGGCGAAATGGGCCGCAATCTCGGCAACCCGCCGTTTGCAACGCGTGAATCTTTGCCTGCCATCCGTAAGAAAGAACTTCTCGCCTCCGCCGAAGCGATGGGCTTGACGGATCTTCGTATGATGGGCTTACGCGACAAGACTTTGGAATTCGAAGACGATGAAAAAATGGTGCGCATGATGGAAGAGCTCATCGAAGAAACCAACCCTTCCCTGATCATTACGTTCTACCCGGATTTTGCGGTACACCCTGATCACGAAGCAACGGCACGCGCTGTAGTTCGTGCTGTGCGCCGCATGGAAGACCGCCCAAAACTTCATTGCGTGGCGTTCGCCAACAATACACTGGATGTTCTCGGTGAGCCTGACATCGTCTACGATATCAAGCCTGTACGCGAGCATAAGATGAATTCGATGAAAGCCCACATTTCGCAAACTGCCTGGATGCTCGAGGAAATGGAGCACAAACTGCAAAACGGCGACACCGAAACCGAAAACTGGCTGACCCTGGAACGGTTCTACACTTACCGGTGGGACCAGGATTTCGAGTAAGATCCCGAACCACATCCCGCCTTGCACGTCGAAAAGACATGTGAGGCGGGATTTTTTTCTGCTGATAAATCCGGGATGATTACGCTCACTTCCCTCCATATAAATCAGCCGGGCAAGACCCCTCCAATATTATCCATATTCAGCAATAAGATTTTCTTTCTTAAAAATACTATTATTTTCTGCTGTTTTCAGATAATATAAACATTACTAATGACAGCGGTTCCAAAGGGGAAAGTGTTGTATAATTAGTATAATTTGCGTTTATTCATACAAAAAAGAGAAAAGGGGAATACTATTTTGAAAAAGTTTTCAGCTTCTACTTGGTTATTATTCCTGATCCCGTCTTTTCTTGGGATCCTTTTGTTCCTCATTCCGATTCCGACAGATGAAGGATGGAAAGTCACGATTGCGGTACTTGCGGGCTTAATGGCCGGAGAGATCGAATCGTTCGTCCCTTGGGTAATGCTGGTCATTTTGGTCATCGCTGCTCTTGGCTCCTTGGCCTTTATCGCCAAAAAAGAGAACACTTCCGACACCGTTCCATTTTTCGAGAAATTGTTCAACGTCAACCTGTTCTGGACATTGACGCGGGTTGTCGCTGCTGTTTTTGCTTTCATGGTATTATTCCAAGTCGGTCCTGAGCCGGTCTGGAACGAAAATACAGGCGGCCTGTTGTTATCAGGAAGCGGATTGCTTTCGTTCCTATTCACGATTTTCCTGTTCGCCGGCCTGTTCTTGCCGCTTTTGATGAATTTCGGCTTGCTCGAATTCTTCGGGACGATGATGGTCAAGATCATGCGCCCGCTGTTCCGCCTTCCTGGACGCTCTTCTATTGATGCACTGGCCTCATGGGTCGGTGATGGCACGATCGGCGTGCTGCTGACAAGCAAGCAGTACGAAGATAATAAGTATACGCAGCGTGAAGCTGCCATTATCGGAACGACTTTCTCTGTTGTTTCGATTACATTCGCCATTGTTGTCATCGAAGAAATCGGGCTCGGCTCTTATTTCCTTCCATATTACGGCACTGTCGTTCTCGCAGGCTTGATTTTGGCACTTATCATGCCGCGCATCTATCCGCTTGCACAGAAAAAAACGGAATTCAAGGATGGCTCGCCACAGGAGTCGCTTTCCGAAGATGTACCCGATGGTCAAGGCTTGGCATCACATGGCCTGGAGAAAGCACTCGAAAAGGCGAACCGCAACCGCTCTGTCGCCAACTTCTTCTCAGATGGCATGAAGAACGTACTCGATATGTGGATCGGTGTTGCGCCTGTCGTCATGGCGTTCGGTACCATCGCTTTGATTCTTGCGGAGTACACTTCCACTTTCGTCATTCTCGGCGCACCGTTTGAACCCTATTTGAACCTTCTCGGCGTCCCTGAAGCTGCAGAAGCTGCACAATTGATGGTCGTCGGTTTTGCCGATATGTTCTTGCCGGCCATTTTGGGTGCAGGCATCGAGTCCGAAATGACGCGCTTTGTCGTCGCAACCATGTCTGTTACGCAATTGATCTATATGTCTGAAGTCGGGGGCTTGTTACTTGGCTCCAAAATCCCGGTCAATATTTTCGATTTGATCGTCGTCTTCCTTTTGCGCACAGTCATCGCTTTGCCGATCGTTGTCGGCGTCGCACACCTATTATTCTAATAAAGATAAAAAAGGCGCTTTTCCGGTTTCGGAAAAACGCCTTTTTATTATGCTTGCTGCAATTTTTGCTTTAATTTTTCCAGCATGTCCGCCGTCATGGCATCCAAGTCGTACTCTGTTTTGAAGTTCCATTCTTCTTTTGCGGCACTGGCATCGATGCTATCCGGCCAGCTGGCAGCGATTGCCTGGCGCACTGGGTCGACGTCATAGCTCAATTTGAAATCCGGAATGTGCTTGCGGATTGATGCTGCAATCTCTTCAGGTTCGAAGCTCATCGCCGTGACGTTGAATGCGTTGCGGTGGACGAGCTTATCTGCATCGGCTTCCATCAAGTCGACAATCGCCTGGAGCGCATCCGGCATGTACATCATGTCCATGCGGGTACCTTCTGCGATATAGGAAGTGTAGCTGCCTTTTTCGATTGCCTGGTAATAGATATCTACGGCATAGTCTGTCGTTCCGCCGCCTGGAGGCGCAACGTTTGAGATTAAGCCAGGGAAACGGAGACCGCGTGTATCGACGCCGAATTTCGTGAAGTAGTAATCACAAAGCAATTCCCCTGCAACCTTATTGACGCCATACATCGTCGTCGGGCGTTGAAGCGTGTCTTGCGGAGTGTCGTTTTTCGGCGTTGAAGGGCCGAATGCGCCGATCGAGCTTGGCGTGAAAAATTGCATACCGAGTTCACGGGCTGCTTCAAGGGCATTGACCAATCCGCCCATATTCAAGTTCCAAGCGAGCAGCGGCTTTTCTTCTGCAGTCGCAGACAATAGCGCCGCCATATGGATCATCGTATCGGCATTAAAGTCACGCGCTAACGTCAGCATGCGTTCTGCATCCGTCACGTCCAAGATTTCGAAAGGCCCGTCTTGAGTATCAGAGGACCGGATATCCGTTGCCAATACATTTTCCGCACCATATGTTTCGCGCAATTTGCCTACTAATTCCGAGCCGATTTGCCCTAAAGCTCCTGTCACCATGATTCGTTTCATTTTTCAAGCACTCCTTTTCTATAAAACATTTGTCCGCTCTAAAAAGACATTTTAATCTTTCTAAATGCTTTCATATCAAGCTTTTCGTTAGAGTCATTATAAATTGTTCTCTTTAAAAAAACAATGGCTTTTGCTTATTTTAGTCAGCCGATTAAACCTACTATACAGGTAAGCTTTATTATGCTTAAATAGAACAACAACGCCATAAAGGCAATAATTTAACGAAATGGGGAACCATCGATGAAGAAACAATGGGCATTTTTGCCGATCGGTGCAGCTGCATTATTCCTAGCAGCTTGCGGCTCTTCCGATAACGCAGACAACACAGACTCAGGGAGCAGCACAGAAGGCGAAACGGACTTGCTCGCTGAAATCCAGGAAGAAGGAACTTTGGTCATCGGTACTGAAGGAACATACCCTCCTTTCACATTCCATGATGACAGCGGAGAATTGACAGGGTTTGACGTAGAAATCGCCCGTGAAGTCGCAGAACGTCTCGGCGTCGAAGCCGAATTCCTCGAAACGCAATGGGATGCGATGTTTGCAGGTCTCGACGCTGAACGCTTTGATATGGTCGCGAACCAGGTCGGCATTAACGAAGAACGTCAGGAAAGCTATGATTTTTCAGATCCATACATCACTTCAACCGCAGTTCTTGTGGTAGCTGAAGGCAACGAAGAAATCCAAAGCTTTGATGATTTGGAAGGCAAACTCTCGGCTCAGTCATTGACAAGCAACTACGCAGAAACGGCTACTTCTTACGGCGCAGAGCTTGAAGGCGTTGAGGGCTTTAACCAGGCAATCGAATTATTGGTATCCGGACGCGTCGATGCAACAGTCAACGACAACTTAACCGTTCTTGACTTCCAAAACCAGCGTCCCGATGCGGGCATTAAAGTCGTCGATGAATCCGGTGATGCAGCGCAAAGCGCGCTATTGTTCCGAAAAGGCAATGACACCTTCGTGGAAGCAGCAAATGAGGCACTTGCTGAAATGATCGAAGACGGCACATACGAAGAAATCTCCAATAAGTGGTTCGGCGAAAATGTACTTGAATAGTATTTTCTCAAACCCTGAACGGTTGGAACGGCTTGGCGACATTGCCCAGTCCTCCTTCTTGCCTTTGATCGAAGCGGCTGTGCAATTCACTTTGCCGCTTTCGGTCATTTCTTTTATCCTTGGGCTATTTCTGGCGGTCGTCACAGCGCTTGCCCGCATTTCCACCGTCCGGATTCTGCAATGGATTGCGCGTGTCTATGTCTCAATCATCCGGGGCACTCCGCTGCTCGTTCAATTGTTCATCCTATTCTACGGTTTGCCGACGATCGGCGTCACCATCGATCCGTTCCCAGCTGCCGTCATCGGATTTTCATTGAATGTCGGCGCCTACGCTTCGGAAGTCATCCGCGCGGCGATCTTGTCGATTCCAAAAGGCCAATGGGAAGCAGCCGACACGATCGGCATGTCCTATTCCCAAACTTTGCGGCGCGTGATCTTGCCTCAAGCATCGCGCGTCTCAGTACCACCGCTTTCAAACACCTTTATCAGCCTAGTCAAGGATACGTCTCTTGCCGCGTTGATCTTGGTGACGGAAATGTTCCGTGTCGCCCAGCAGATTGCTGCGACCAATTATGAATTTCTGCTTCTTTACGGCCAGGCGGCATTGATCTACTGGATCATTTGCTTCTTGTTGTCACTCGTACAAGGACGCTTGGAAAACCGCTTTGACCGTTATGTTTCCCGTTAAATCCAGATCGATCCATAGATAGGAGTTTATTATGATTTCAATTAAAAACTTGCATAAGAGCTTCGGCGAGCTGGAAGTGCTGAAAGGCATCGACCTCGACGTCGAAAAAGGGCAAACGATCGTCGTCATCGGCCCTTCCGGTTCAGGAAAAACCACTTTCCTCCGTTGCCTCAATATTTTGGAGAAGCCAAGTGATGGAACGGTTGAAATCGGAGGGCTTGTCGCTGATTTCTCGAAACCGATGTCAAAAAAACAAATCATGGCCTTCCGTAAACAATCGGCGATGGTGTTTCAACATTACAATCTGTTTCCACACATGACTGCACTTGATAATATTTTAGAAGGGCCTGTCACCGTCCAGAAAAAAGACAAAGCACAGGCAAAAGAAAAGGCATTGGCGCTGCTCGACAAAGTCGGGTTGTCGGATAAAGCCGATTCGTATCCACACCAGCTCTCAGGCGGCCAGCAACAACGCGTCGGCATCGCCCGCGCACTAGCGCTCGAACCGAAAGTCATGCTGTTTGATGAACCTACTTCAGCACTCGACCCGGAACTTGTCGGAGAAGTGCTTCAGGTCATGAAAGACTTGACGCAAGAAGGCATGACGATGGTCGTTGTGACCCACGAAATGCGTTTCGCCAAAGGCGCGGCCGACGAAGTGCTGTTCATGGATAGCGGCCGAATTGTTGAACGCGGAACACCGGACGACGTGTTTAATCGTCCTCAGGAAGAACGCACGAAACGCTTCTTGAATTTAATTCAAGACATGGATACCATCTAAACAAAGAAAATCCCCAGTGCACTTAGCACTGGGGATTTTTTGCATTCACGATACACCGATCATGACGGCGATGACGAGTGCGACGAGCGCAATCAACAGCCAGCCGACGACCAATTTCCAAACAAATTTTACCCATTTTTCATAAGGGATCCCCGCTACCGCTAAATAACCCATTAACGCAGCGGATGTCGGGATGATGGAATTGGTGATGCCGTCTCCGTATTGATACGCAAGCACCGCTACTTGACGTTCGATGGACAATAGATCCGACAGCGGCGTCATGATCGGCATCGTCGTTGCCGCCTGGCCGCTTCCAGAAGGAATGAAGAAATTGATGACCACTTGTGTGAAGAACATGCCGATGACCGTCAAGGCATTCGGCAAGCCGCTGATGACGCTTGATAAGCCGTGGATCATCGTATCCATGATGACGCCTTGCTCCATGATGACCAGGATCGCACGGGCAAACCCGACGATCAATGCGCCAAAGACGACCAATTTCATGCCGTCGACGAAGGCGTCGAACATGCGGTTGACGCCCAAATTGCCGACAAGCCCTGCCGCAAAGCCAATAATGACGAACGAAGCGGCCAGTTCCGTCAAATACCAGCCCCATTCGAATACACCGTAGACGTTGATGCCAAGGCCGACAGCCAGGAACACGAATACCATGCCGTGGCGCCAATTAAACGCACCAAGCGCTTCCGCTTGATCTTTTGTCGACGATTTCTGTGCACGTTTTTCGATTTCATAGATAACGCTTTGCGTCGGGTCTTTTTTCACTTTCGCTGCATAGCGCATGACATACCAGATCGCGAAGCCGAGGAAGAAAATATACGCCCCGAAGCGGAAGCCGATTCCTGAGAAGATCTGCAATTCCGCAATGCCTTGCGCAATCCCGACGGTGAACGGATTGAGCATGCCGCCGATAAAGCCGGATGCCGCACCGAGCGAGACCATTGCAGTACCCGTCATGGCATCAAAACCGATTGCCCGTGCGACCGCGATGCCGATCGGCACGAAGATGATGACTTCTTCCGCCATGCCAATTGTGGCACCAAGTATCGAAAAGAGGATCATGATGATCGGGATGAGCCATTTTTCACGCTTCTCGAGCCGATCGACTACTTTCGCGATTCCGGATTCGATCGCACCAGTCGCACGGATGATGCCAAATGCGCCGCCGACTAGGAAGATGTAGAAGATGATGCTTGAAGCTTCAGACATCCCTGTGGGAATCGCTTTGAACAATTCAAAGAATCCGACCGGGCTTTGTTCCACTTCCGCGAAGGAGTTGTCGATGACGACAGTGCGCCCATCCACTTCCTCCCGCTCGTATTGCCCTGCTGGAATCAAGTACGAAGCGACCATCGCCGCGATCATGATTAAAAATAAAATCGCATATGTATGCGGAATCTTATCGCCGCTTTTTTTCAACTTTTGAGGTTTTGCCGTCATGCAAGCTCGCCTCCTACCGTACAAGATGTGACCGTTAATTTCTTCAGCTTCTCAGGGTCCACTTCAATGCCAAGCCCCGGCTTGCCGCTCAAGAGCACATGGGGATGCTCGTATTTCAAGTCGCCAATTTCTTCGCTGAACAACAGCGGCCCTGTCAGTTCTGTGCTTTCGATATTGATCCGCGACATCGCCGCGTGATAGCCGGCGCTTGAGGCAACTGATGATTCCACCATCGAGCCGATCTGGCACAGCATGCCCGCCGCTTCTGCGGTTTTCGCCATTTGCACTGCATGGAAAATTCCGCCGCATTTCATCAATTTGATGTTGATGACATCCGCTGCATCGAGACGGATGATTTCGAGCAAATCTTCCATCGATTGCACCGTCTCATCCGCCATGATCGGCACGGCTGTTTTCTGTCTTACTTCGGCCAAACCACGGATATCGCCCATGCGGATCGGCTGTTCGATCCAGCTGAGTCCTGCCGTTTCAAGCTGGCGGATTGCCGCAACTGCTGTCCCGACTGATTTCCAGCCTTGGTTGACATCCACACGAATCGGCATATCTGGGCCAACTTTCTCACGCACCGCCAGGATCCGTTCCACATCCAGTTGGGCATTGCCTGCCCCGACTTTCAGTTTTAACGATCCGTATCCCGCTTCGACGGCCTGTTTCGCTTTTTTCGCCATGATTTCAGGCGACTCGATGCTCAAGACGCGCGGATAGGATAAATGCTCTTTCGATTGTCCACCGAGCAAATTATAGACAGGCTGTCCCGAAGCTTTCCCCATCAAGTCATAGCAAGCGATATCAACCGCGGCTTTCGCTGCCGGGTTGCCCGCCAAAATCCCGTTCATCTTATGATGGATTGCTTCAATATCGAACGGATTCATGCCAATCACAGCCGGCAGGAATAATTCCTTCAATACTTCGTAGCTCGCCGTAAAATACTCGCCCGTCACATGTTCATCCGGCACCGCTTCCCCGTAACCGACCAAGCCGTTATCCGTTTCCAATTCAAGAATCAAAGACGGCATGTCCGGATAAGTCGCATAGGAAATGATGAATGGTTCATGCAAAGGAAAGCGCACTGCATGCAATCGTGCTTGAGTGATTTTCATAATGAAGCCCCCATTTATAAGTAGTCTTGTATGATTATACTATAAAAACTTTTGCAATAGCGTAATAATTTTGATGCACTTTGGAATAGGGCGTATAATGGCATCAGTATGTGTATAAAATTTTTGTAGGATAAAGGAGTTTATTATTCATGAGCTTATTAAAACAAACCGATGTATTGATTGATTCCTTGCAAGAGGAAATGGTGGACATCCGCCGCCATCTCCATATGCACCCTGAACTTTCCCACCAAGAAGTGGAAACTCCGGCTTATATCGCAGAGCGCTTAGAAGAAATGGGTGTCGAAGTGCGCCGGGGTGTTGGCGGCCGCGGCGTCGTCGGAACGATCCGCGGCGGCAAACCGGGCAAGACGATCGCGTTCCGTGCAGATTTTGACGCGCTGCCGATCGACGACCAAAAAGAGGTTTCTTATAAATCGACGATTCCAGGCGTGATGCACGCTTGCGGTCACGATGGCCATACAGCCGGCCTTCTTGGCTTCGCGAAAGCGATAATGTCAATCAAGGAAGACCTGCCTGGAACGATTGTGCTGATCCATCAATTCGGCGAAGAACTGTCGCCGGGCGGGGCACGCGCGATGATCGAAGACGGCTGCTTGGATGGCGTCGACCTCGTGTTCGGCGCTCATCTCCAGAGCAAAATGGAATCCGGCAAGGTTTACCTTCGCGATGGCTACCTGCAAGCTTCTGAAGATGCCATCAAAATCAATGTCTACGGCTCCGGAACCCACGGCGCCGAACCACATACCGGCATCGACCCGATCCTTGCCGCGAGCCACATCATGGTCGCCCTGCAATCGATTGTCAGCCGCAATGCTGACCCGCTGAAAGAACTCGTCGTGTCGATTGGCAAATTCCATGCGGGAGATGCTGACAATGTCATTCCAAGCAAAGCCGTCATGGAAGGCACGATCCGCGTGTTCGACCCGGAACTGCGCAAGCTCGCCAGCGAACGCGTGCGCTCAGTCGCTGAAAACGTCGCCGCTGCCATGGGTGCACGTGCAGAAGTGATTGTCGAGACCGGCTACGATTCGCTCTGGAACCACCCAGAAGCAGCAGAAATCGTCCGCATATCGGCTCGTCCTGTCGTCGGTGAAGACAATGTCATCGATATCGACCCGATCATGCCAGTCGAGGATTTTGCGTATTACACACAAGCGAAGCCTGGCGCTTATTTCTTTATCGGCGCGAAAATGGCAGATGAAGCGCTCGTCTATCCGCACCACCACGAAAATTTCGATTTCAATGAAGACGCGATGAACACGACAGCAAAAGTGTTCGCTTCCATCTATTTCAATGCCCAGCAAGCAGAAACCGGTTCTACAGAATCATAAAGCAAATCCCCCTTCAGCTGATCGCTGGAGGGGGATTTTAGTGTCAGCTAACCGAAACAAACTGCTAGTGAGACAAGTGAGCGAGATAGATTGTTCATTGGTTGCTTCATCTTCAAGTAGACACCTCCCGCTTTGGGCATGCCTCCCGCAATGAGCCAAGAAGAACACTTGTCTCATGGCTTCGGCTCGCCCGTGTGCGCGGTTCGGCTTTGCGATTCCATTGAATGTTGTCTGCGAGGAAGTATCGCTGTTGATTGGATTCATCCGCTGGTATCGTCGCCTAGCTGGACTTGAGAGTGAAATGGATTGTTCATTGATCTTTTCTTCACCAAGGAGTCGCCTCCCGCTTTGGGCTGGCCTCCCGCAATAAGCCAAGAAAATCACTTGTCTTATTGCTTCGGCTCACCCTTGTGCACGGTTCGGCTTTTAGATTTCATTGGATTTTACGTCCGAGGAAGTATCGCTGTTGATTGGATGCGTCCGTTGGTGGGGGGCGCTTAGCTAGACTTGATAGTGATGAAGTTGCCATAGCTATCCAATTTGGACTTGCGAAACAGAACAAAATTATTCGCACTAAGTCCAGTGCCAAATGCATTTCATTTCCTCTCTAAAACTAGAGATGGAGCGGAAAGGGGCCGACGCCTGAGGGATCGCGCGGGCTGGCGAGACAAATGTGCCGCGTTCTTTGCGGCACATTGGCTCAACACCCGCCCCTCGGCAAGCGTGCCCCTTGCAGCGCAATCTCTTCCACTCACATCTACACTATCCATATTCAAAACGCGACGTCCTGTCGCATCAGCTGCATGACCTGCATCCTGCAGGCCCCTTGAAGCGCAATCTCCCCCTACTCGTCCTAACTCTTCATAAGCTCAAAAAAACCCGCACAACTCAATGAGCTGTGCGGGTGTGGTATTACTTGATGACGTTCAGTTCTTTGCCGACTTTTGCGTAGATCTCGATCGCTTCGTCGAGCATGTCTTTTGTATGTGCTGCTGTTGGCATGTTGCGTACACGGCCAGTGCCGCGCGGAACCGTTGGGAAGACGATTGATTTTGCATAGACGCCTTCTTCGAACAAACGCTTCGAGAACTGCTGTGTCAATTTTTCGTCGCCGATGATGCATGGCGTAATTGGCGTGGCAGAATCGCCGATATCAAAGCCAAGCTCTTTCAAGCCTTTCTTCAAATAATCGCCGTTGTCCCATAGCTTATCGTGAAGTTCTGTTGAATCGATGATTTTTTGGACGGCGGCCGTCGTCGCTGCGACGTCCCCTGGCGTTACCGCTGTCGAGAACAAGAACGGGCGTGAGCGCACGCGCAGCCAGTCGATCAATTGTTTCTTGCCGGCTACATAGCCGCCGACAACGCCGACTGCTTTCGAGAGTGTCCCCATCTGCATATCGACTTCTTTTTCCAAGCCGAAATGCTTCACAGTGCCTTTCCCTTTACCTGTAACGCCTGAACCGTGCGCGTCATCAACGTATGTGATCAAGTCAAACTCTTTTGCGATTTCCACGATTTCTGGAAGCTTCGCGATATCACCGTCCATCGAGAAGACGCCGTCTGTGATGACCATTACTTTATTGTACTGGCCGGATTCAGTCGCTTCTTTCGCTTTCTGGCGAAGGTCTTCCATATCAGAGTGCTTGAACGCGATGATTTTCGCTTTCGACAAGCGGCAACCGTCGATGATCGATGCATGGTTCAATTGATCGGACAGGATCGCATCGTTCTTGTCCATGACTGCAGAAATCGCCGCCATATTGCAGTTGAAGCCGGATTGGAATGAAATCGCCGCTTCTGTTCCTTTGAACTCAGCCAATTTCTCTTCCAGTTGCACGTGCAAGTCGAGCGTTCCGTTGATCGTACGGACAGCGCCAGCGCCGACTCCGTATTTTTCGATGGCTTGAATCGCCACTTTCTTCAAGTCTTCATCTGTTGCAAGCCCCAAGTAGTTGTTTGATGATAAGTTGATCAGGTCCTTGCCGCCGATTTTTATAATCGCTCCGTTCGGGCCTTCTACCGGATCGATCTCATTATATAGGCCTTGTTCTTTCAATTCCGTTAAGTTTTCTTCCAAAAACGCATCTAATTTTTTCGACACAGTCCTCTTCCTTTCAAAAAACAAATTCTGACTCCATCTTATCACACCGTCATTTTTTCCAAAAGAAAAAGCGGGCCTCAGACGGCCGCTCCTCTTTTCGTTAATTCAGATACTGTTTTCCGTTCTTTCTGGAAGCGGAAATAATAGACAGCCCCTAAGAGCAAAATCATCGCCAATAAAATAGCCACAAGAATCCACAATGCTTGTTCGAACGGAACATTTCCTTCAAAGCCAAAAATCGACTCTCTCAATGCTTTGATTGCATACGTCATTGGGGAATACGGGTGGACGGTTTGGAAAAAGCCATTCGTCAATTGGATCGGAAATGTCCCTTCACTGGCACCAAGCTGCAAAACCAGCAGTAATATCCCCAAGAAGTTTCCTACTTTATCGAATGCAGCAACCAAAAAGGACAAGATGAACATCCAAGTATTCGAAATGACAAAAAGAATCAACAGGAAAGATCCTAGATTTTCCACGGGGATATTCAAGACTTTCAATATGAATACAGCCAATAAAGCCGCTTGGAACGTTCCTTGAGCGAATATGACCGACAGTTTACTGCCCCACCAAATAAGCAAGGTAACTGACTCCCGATCACGTGTCCGGAAAGGATATATAGTGGAAAAAGCGATTGCCCCGACAAACAAACTGAGCGCAATAATATAAGGCGCAAAGCTCTGGCCATAGTTTTCGACTTCCGTTACGGTTTCTTTATTTACCTTCACTGGTTCGCTGATGAGCTTGGCATTTGCCGTTTCAAAAGCATAAGCTGAGATTTCTTCCGACGCTGCGGAAAGCTCATCGCTTAAACTCGATGATCCACTTCCCAGTTCATTGATGCCTTGGCTTATCTGCTTATTGCCTTCTACCAGTTTGGCCAGCTCTGCAGCCAGCGGTGAAGGCAATTGGCCGGCAAGGGTTTCCATGCCATCCCCTACTTGCCCAGCCGATTCTGCAAGCTGGTCTGCCCCATCCGCCAACTTCCCTGCGCCAGATGAAGCTTCTTTATAGCCCTCATTCATGTCGTTTACCGTTTCAAATACTTTTTCGGTGTATAATTCCCGGACTTCGGAAGCTACTGCCGTTTCCACAGCCAAAATGCTTTGGTCCGCAATCGATTTACCCGAATAACTATAGCCTGGATTGGTCTCCACATCCAAAGCCATTTCCTTCGGCTCTTCGGTCAAAAGTGAGGATGCGTTACTCGAAAAATCTTTAGGCAATGTAATGGACGCATAATAATCCCCTTTGACCACACCTGCATGCGCTTCATCACTTCCGACGAAATGCCATTCAAAATCATCGTTGCCCTTTAGCTCGGCCACAATCTCCTCACCGATTTGAATGCTTTCCCCTTCCAATTCAGCTGCTTGGTCTTCATTAACGACCGCAATCGGAAGATCCTCCGTTTTTCCATATGGATCCCACATAGAGGTCAAAAACGAAGCGCTATAGATGACCGGTAAAAACATGACTGCGATTAATGAGATAATCAGCATTTTTTTCGAGAAGACTGTTTTCAGTTCATGAATCATTGTTTGTCGCCGTCCTTTTCCAATTTCAAACAATTAACGATTTCATCCAATTGGCTAGTGAATTTTATGATTTCATCGCCTGTAAAGCGTTCAGCCAGCAAATCATTTAGATTTTCAAAAATGACTGTCTCGCTTATCACTAAAAGTTCCGCTCCTTTTTGAGTAATTGAAATGGCTTTTTTACGTTGATCCTGATTAGTCAATATAGCAATTAAGCCGTCTTGCTCCAATTTCTTGATCCGGTTGGAGATGGCTGTTTTAAAAACTCCTTGAATATCCGCAATTTCACTTTGGGAAACGGCCGGGTTTTTTTTGATGATTCGCAGAGTCTGCAATTGTTGCGGAGAATAGGCTTTTAACTCTTCATGATTAGCGAATACCTCCGCTACATAGGAATTCACTTCCAAAATGGCTTCACTGAATTTTGAGTAAGCCGTGAATAGTTCCTGAGACATTAGTATACCCCCTGTACTTATTTCTTTTCATAGTACACCCACTGTACTATATATTCAAGTATTTACTTCGCTCTTTGCTGTAACGGTGGCTATAGCTATAAAAATACAGCAAAAAAAGAGCGGGCAGCTGCCCGCTCTTTTCATTACTCACTTTTTGTTATTGCCTTTTCCTTTGCCCTTGCTTTTATCTTCTTTGTACAACACTTCGTACGTGAATTCTTTTGCTTCTTTCTGGTCTGGCGCTGCTGCATACGAAGTGATCATTTTCAAATTGCCTTCACGCAGCACTTGTTGCAAGTCGAGCGCTTCTTTTTCCGTTACATTGTACGGATCGATGTTAAATACGCGCTGCTTGCCGTTTTTCTTCGTTTGGATGAATGTCGTCGTGAAATCGACATACTCGCCTTTCAACTGGCCGAGTGACTGGAATGGCTCTGTAGACGTTCCATCTGCCGTGAAATCACCCAGTTGGATATCTTTGATGAACCATCCGGCTTCGTTAGAACCCCAGTCCGTCATGTTGCGGAACGAGACCAACACGTCTTGCCCTGCGTATGCCGACAAATCAAATGTTTCAGTAGACCAGTTTGTTTTCTCACCTGTGAAGCCTGGTACGTTTTCTTTGATCGTCGGATAGCCTTCTTCCACTACATCGGAACGCGTGTTTTCGTTCTTGAGTGATGTCCATGTTTCGCCATTATCCGTAGATACTTGGACGGCTGCGAAATCCCATTGCTCTTCGATATTGTAATAATGCTCGAAGCTCAAGGTCGGGTTTTCAGTTGGAACCGTTGCCCCGAAGATCAAGGCTTGGTCTGCTTCGTCGCCATTGTTTGCATGAAGCACTTGCTCAGAAGCGTCAAGCGGATTGGCGACCGTTTCCCATTGCAATGGCAGGAAGTCCACGCCGTCGAACTTCATGCCGCGCACTGTGCGGTCCAAGTCGAATTCCTTAAAGTCTCCGCCCCATGCCGGAACGCCTTCTTTTTCAAAAGTTTTTGCTTTCTCGAAGTCCACAGTCTTGCCGCGGACGCCGTCACCGACTGGCAGTTCACGCAAATCGATGCTGTCGAATTTGTAATCCTTGCTGACCGTGTCGTCATCAAGCGTCAATGCGGTCATGAAATCTTGGTATAGTTCAGTGAATGTTTTGTCTGTGCCGTAGTCTTCGAGTACCTTATCTACGCTTGCCATGCCTTGAGTCGCGCCGTCTGTCGCTAGTTCACGGATGAACTCTTTACCGAATTTATCGTACATATAAAGAGTGAACAAGTAAACCTGTCCGTAATCTGCAATCGTTTCAGGACCAGTTGCCGCTGTTCCATGCTCATCCCAGTTGACGAGCGAGTTTTCCGGGTGGTCCAAATAGAAGTTGATCGATCCTTCGCCGTGGCCATAGCCGCCGAGGAATTCAGAGAATGTTGACATGCCTTCGTTGAGCCATGTTTCTTCTGCGCCGTCGTTATCCGCTTGGATCAAATGCTGAAGCTCGTGGATTGTCGTGCCGAAGAACGTGCTTTCCAGACGTGTTTCCCAGGAATTCGTATCGATCGTGATGATATTGCGGTCCGTATAGTTTTCAAGCGTTTGCCAGAAGAACCCGGCTACGAAGAACGGATAGGACGGATTGTTCCAGCCTTCGTCCTGTACGTTATCGACGAGCATGATCACTTTATCGGATCCTTCATAATACCCTTCAGGCAAACCGACCATTCCAGGAAGCGGCGACTTGGAACCATCCAACGTATCCGGCGTGCCGAAGAATTCGGTCGCTACCGGATAGATGTTGCTGTCGAATTCTGCTTTCAATTTATCCACTTGCGCTTGCGTGACAATGTCAGCGGGTTTCGGATTGTCCGGGCCATACGCTAAATCATTGGCGACCCATATTTCCACGTTGTCGCCGATACTGCGAAGCGTAAATTCTTTAAATGACAAATTACGGTCCAAGAACAACTTCGTGCCGTGATCTTCAGTGAAATGCTCACTTGCCGCAGCATTTTCTTCACCGTCTGCTGTTTCATCATTCAATGACCCAGCCTGGTCTTTGATGCGCTGTTCTGCTTCTTTTTGGAATGTCTCGTCATTTGTCAGACGATTCAGCTCTTGGTCGATGTCGATGCGTTCGCCGTAGCGATCCTCATCCCAAGCGCCGAGTGATGGCAGCTCCTCGACTGGTGCAGCACTCGCTGCTGGGGAATAAAGGGAAAGCGCCAATGCGCTCGCTGATAGTATAGGGAACCACTTGCTTTTTTTCATGAATATGTATCTCCTTCCATAAATATCAGAATATTTTTTCTTTCTAAAGATTACCACTTCTTGCGTTCTTGCAGAATAGGATAAACTATTTATTTCGCTACCCGAAATACAGGATATTGGTTACATCTAAGATGTATATTCAATGGGTAAATTATATTAATATTCTGATTTACCAGTCTTTTAATTTTATTAAAATCTATAGAACTCCATTAAAAAAAGCGGGCAGCTGCCCGCTTCTTTAACATTTATGATAATGCTTGCTGCAAGTCTTCTATTAAATCTTCAACATCTTCAATCCCAACAGAAATTCGCACCAAGCCTTCTGTGATGCCGAGTTCTGCACGTCGGTCTTCAGGAATCGATGCATGAGTCATCTGTGCCGGAACCGAGATCAAACTTTCTACCGCCCCTAGACTTTCAGCTAAGGTAAAGTATTTCAGTTTGGCCAGCAAGTCATCCGCTTTTTCTTTGCTGCCGACATCAAATGAGATCATTCCTCCGAAGCCGCGTGCTTGTTTTTCCATTAAGGCTTTGCCGGAATGGCTGTCGAGTCCCGGATAAATGACCGCTTCAACCGCTTCATTCCCATCCAAAAATTCTGCAATTTGCTGGGCGTTGGTATTGGTCTCTTCCATGCGGATGCCGAGCGTTTTCAGCCCGCGCATCAATAGCCACGAATCTTGCGGCCCGAGAATCGCGCCAACAGAATTCTGGACGAAATGCAATTCTTCCGCCAGTTGTGCCGTATTGACAACGACTAGCCCTGCGACGACATCGCTATGGCCGCCGATATACTTCGTTGCGCTGTGCAAGACAATATCCGCACCAAGAGAGATCGGATTTTGGAAATAAGGGGTCATGAACGTGTTGTCGACAATTGTCAACAGCCCCTTCCCTTTAGCGAATGTCGCGACGGCTCCAATATCCGTCACTTTCAACAACGGATTGGTCGGCGTTTCGATAAAGACCGCTTTCGTATTTTCCTGTACGGCAGCTTTTACTTGCTCCAAATCACCAGTATCAACAAACGTGAATTCGAGCCCGAAGCGGTTTAGCACTTTATTCATGACGCGATACGTTCCACCATATACATCATCCGTCAAGATGACGTGGTCTCCTGCTGAAAACAGCATCATAACAGAAGAGATGGCCGCCATTCCGGAACCGAATGCAAACCCGGCATGACCGTATTCTACATCCGCAATCAACTCTTCCAGCGCGTGGCGCGTCGGATTTCCGGTCCGTGAATATTCATAGCCTTTGAACTTGCCCACAGCTTCCTGCTTGTAGGTGCTCACTTGATAAATCGGTGTCGAGACAGCGCCGGTCGCTTCGTCTCCGAAGATTCCGCCGTGAATCAATCTAGTTTTCGGTTTCATTGTGGTTCCTCCTCAAAAAAAGCTCCGTAAATATCCTGGCTCAAATAGCGTTCGCTTGAATCGGCAAAGACCGTGGCGATATGGCTGCCTGGTTTTGCGGATTGCGCTTCACGCAAAGCCGCAACAAATGCAGCGCCTGATGAACTGCCGACGAGCAGCCCTTCATTTTGTGCAAGCTCACTCACGGCTGCAAACGCTTCTTTATCTGTAATCGTATGGATGGCCTCAAAATACTGTGTATCCATAAACGGAGGGATCAACTCCATGCCGATGCCTTCCGTTTTATGCGGGCCGGATTCCCCGCCGTTTAGAATCGAGCCTTCCGGTTCCACGATGACGGTTTTGATTTCCTGATTTTGCGCTTTCAAATAACGGGAAGTTCCCATAAACGTGCCGCCGGATCCTGCACCTGCGACAAAGACGTCGATTTTGCCGTCCATCTGCTCCCAGAGTTCAGGGCCAAGCGTCTGGACGTAGGTGTCAGGATTGGCGGCGTTTGCGAATTGCGCCGGCATGAACGCGCCTTCTTGTTCAGCTATTTCAGTCGCTTTTTTAATGGCGCCTTTGATGCCATCAGCGGTCGGCGTATTAATCACTTCAGCACCTAATGCACGCATGAGTGTTTGTTTTTCCATACTGAACTTTTGCGGGACGACCAGCTTCAGGCGATAGCCTTTGCCAATTGCCGCAATTGCAAGTCCGATACCTGTATTGCCGGCAGTCGGCTCTACAATCGTACCGCCTGCTTTAAGTTCTCCGCGTTTCTCTGCATCGGCAATCAATGCTACACCGAGGCGGTCTTTGACGCTGCCGCCCGGATTGAAAAATTCCAGCTTGGCAAATATCCGGCATCCGTTCGGAATCGTGCTATGCGTCAACTCCAGGAGCGGCGTCCGGCCGATCAATTGCTGTATCTCAGTTGCGTAGTCCATGCTGATTCCCCTTATGCCGTTTCTTCTTTGAACACTTGGCGCCACTCGTCTTTTTTCGCCAGCATTTCTTTAGCCAGCTCGTGTGCGCCTTCTAAGCTGTGGCTTGCTGCCCAGCCGCATTGCACTTCGTTGCATGCTGGCACTTCGTCTGCCGCAATGACATCCGTCAAAGTCGCTTCGAGAATGCGTAAAATATCTTCGTAGTCATCGTGGTTAATAACTGACAAGTAAAAGCCCGTTTGGCAGCCCATTGGCCCGATGTCGATAATTTGGTCCGAATGGTTGCGGCTATGCTCCGCCATCATGTGCTCAAGTGAGTGAAGCCCCGGCATATCCATATGTTCTTTGTTCGGCTGCTTGAAACGGATATCGTATTTTTTGATGGTGTCCCCGTTTGATCCTGTTTTTTCGCCCGCTAAGCGGACATAAGGTGCCGCTACTTTTGTATGGTCTAGGTTAAAGCTTTCTACATTCATTTTTTTCATTGGAATCTCCCTCTCATCGTTTAGTCGCATCGATCAAAAATACATAGTCATTTAAGCGTGTAAATATAACGTCAAACCCATGTTCCTGAAAAATCATTTCCAATACAGGTACAGTTGTATAATGTTCGCGCTTCAAGTCTTCGACAAGATTCGCATGGCCTTCCCCTTCTTCGTAAACGATGCGCCCGAGTTTGGCCTCAGCTGATTCGAATACGGTATCGGCGAAAACGACTTTCCCGCCCGAAGGCAATAGCTCAGCATATTGCTGAATTGCCTGGGCTTTCTCTTCATCCGTCAGATGATGGAAGGCATAACTGCTGACGAAGCTGTTCGGCTTTTGAGGCAAATCAAATGCCAAAAAGTCGCCATCCATTATATTGAGCTCAGGAAATTTTTGTACGGCTACGCTTCGCATGGCGCCATTCGGCTCGATGCCAGTTACGGTGTGGCCTTCTTGGAGCAGCGCTGAAGTCAAATTGCCCGTGCCGACGCCAAATTCCACGACTGGCTCCTTAGCTTTCTTCGCGACCGCCGATAGAATCTCCTGGTAATTTTCGAAAACTGCTTTATATTCTGGGTCATGCCCACTTACCGAGTCATCATACGTGTGCACCCATTCATCAAATATCTCAACAAATTCTCTTCCCATATCGGCACTCTCGCTCTCTTAGATGTTATTTTAAACTAAACCAATAATGTTACTTGGTTTTATTTATAACATATGCTATTGTCTAGTTCAACTGCCAGGTTTTTCTGGGTTCATTAGAATCACATACAAAAAAGACCTAGCATACGCCAGGCCTTTCAACTTCATATTTTCAACACCGGTGGAACGTCTTTTTGATGCTTTAAAATGAGCCATTTCAATAAAGATTCACATTGCACGAGTGATTTCTGTACAATCCTGCCGATCAACAGCGCACTCACAACGGTTCCGATTCCCACTGGCCCGCCGAGCATCCAGCCAAGAAGCGCCACAATCACTTCAATCGATGTGCGGATCGTGCTGACGCTGAAACCTGTTTTCTGAACCAGAATCAGCATCAAGTCATCCCGCGGGCCGGCGCCCATTTTCGGTGAGACGTACATGCCGACACCATAGCCCATCACGAAAATACCCGCTATAAAAATCAGGATTTGCCCGATTAGCGAATGGATGTCCGGGAGAAGAAAATTGAATAAATCAATAAACAAACCGATCAACAGCATATTAAGCCATGTCCCGAACTGCGGCCACCTTCTGCGCACGAGGGACGTAGTGCTGATCAGTGTAAACCCTGCAATGATCGACCAAGTGCCGATGGTCAGGCCGAAATTCTCGTACAAGCCGACATGCAAAACGTCCCACGGCCCGATGCCGAGACGGTAGCCTTTGATGGTCATGGAGATTCCAAGACCCAGCAACATCATGCCGGACAGGAAAAACAGCCACCGGTAATACATAGATACTTTCATCCTTAATCCTTCTTTCTTCTGAATCCTATGCGCCGAATCAGCGGACAGGAAACATTTACGGCTTCGCCGTCAATTCCGCAAATTCACCTTGTGTGGCTTTCAGTAAATCTTTCGGTTCCAGTTTCAACTGTGCACCGACTTTTCCAGCAGAAACGATGATGGCATTCAACCGAGAGGCTTGTTGGGCGACGAATGTCTTAAAAGGCTTTTTCATACCAAGCGGAGAACAGCCCCCACGCACGTAACCCGTGAGCGGCAAAATCTCCTTCACCGTGACCATCTCGATTTTCTTTTCGCCGCAAGCTTTTGCGGCCATTTTTAAATCCAGCTCTTCTGCGACTGGCACAAGAAATACATAATGGTCCCTTGAAGAGCCCACTGCGATAAGTGTCTTATAGACAGTTTCTACAGGCACTCCGATCTTCGCTGCTACTGATACCCCGTCGATTTTCCCATCATCGGTGCTGTACTGAAGCGGCTCATAATCGATTTTTTCACGGTCCAATATACGTGCGGCGTTGGTTTTTGCTGCTTTTTTCGCCACCTTGCCCCCTCCTGTCAGTCGTTTTGCTCGAGCAGTTTCTTCAAGGCATCGGCCATTGCCGTGTTTTGAGGCGGCTCGTCCTGTTTCTTCAAATACTTATTAACATCTTTCTTGTTCGCTTTCGATTGTCCTGCTTTTTTGCGTTTTTCAAATGCTGATAATTTTTCACGGTGTCCGCATTTGCAGACAAACATTTTATTATCGCCATCGCCGACCATGTCCATGCGTTTATGGCAATTCGGGCAGCGGGCATTTGTCTGCATCGAGACGTTTTTCTTGAATCCGCATTCGCGGTCTTGGCACACGTGCATCTTGCCGCGTTTTCCATTCACTTCAAGGAGCGGCTTGCCGCAGTCTGGGCACATTTTGCCGGTGATGTTATCGTGTTTGAATTTCTGGTCGCTGGACTTGATCTCAGCTACCGACTTTTTCGAAAACGCGACCATTTCTTTCATGAACTGCTCTTTCTTGAGCTGCCCTTTGGCGATTTTGGTCAATTGCGTTTCCCAATCCGCCGTCAATTTCGGTGATTTCAAATCTTCTGGCACAAGCTCCAATAGCTGGCGCCCTTTCGACGTAATCGTCAAGTCTTTGCCTTTTTTCTCAATGAGGAAGCTATTGAATAATTTGTCGATAATGTCGGCACGCGTGGCGACAGTTCCAAGGCCCCCTGTTTCGCCGAGCGTCTGGATCAGCGCTTTCGATTCTCCCGCCATGAACTGGGCCGGATTTTCCATCGCCCCAAGCAAAGTTCCTTCATTGAAAAATGCAGGCGGCTTGGTTTTGCCTTCAGTCAAGGTGATGCCTTTCAATTCCACGGCCTGTCCTTGTTCGAATGGCGGCAACGTCGACTCGCCTTCTTCGCCGGCGTCGTTATAGACACGCTTCCAGCCATCATTGCGGATCGTATTGCCCTTTGCCTGGAATGTTTCACCTAAGACATCGAGCGTAACGGTCGTCCGGTCATACTCATGCTGTGGCAGGAAGACGGCCAGGAAGCGGCGGACGATCATATCGTACAATTTGTACTCCTTGTCGCTGAGCTCATGAAGCATTGGCGTTTCTTCAGTTGGGATAATGGCATGGTGATCCGATACTTTCGCATCGTCGATGACGCCTTTTTGCGGAACTCCTGCACTTTTCAATGCCGCGTTTGCCAGCGAACGGTATTCCCCGACCTGCACAGCCTTGATATGTTCTTTTAAGGTTCCTTTCATATCGCTCGTCAAATGCTTCGAGTCCGTACGCGGATAAGTGACGATTTTATAGCGTTCATAAAGGTTCTGCAAGGTATTGAGCGTTTCTTTGGCGGACCAGCTATAGCGTTTGTACGCTTCTTTTTGCAATTCGGTCAAATCAAACAATGGCGGCGCCGGCTGTTTTTTCGGCGTAACTTTGACATCTGTCACCTTGCCTTTATTCGCCGTATCGAGTTTGGCGAATAAACGGTCGATCCGCTCTTTATCGAAACTCTGCGGCGATTTCCCGTCCGTCCAGGTGAATGAGGCATTGTCGCTGATTGCCTGAAGGCCGTAATAAGGTTTCGGCTGGAAGTTGCGGATATCCTGTTCGCGTTGTGCAATCATCGCAAGCGTCGGCGTCTGTACGCGTCCTGTCGATAATTGCGCGTTATGCTTCACTGTCAATGCGCGCGTCGCGTTGATTCCGACGACCCAGTCGGCTTCGGCGCGGGCGACCGCTGCCTGGAACAAGTTTTCATACGCTTTGCCATCTTTCAAGTTTTGGAAACCATCTTTGATCGCTTTATCGGTGACAGAGGAAATCCATAGCCGCTTCACCGGCTTATTGACTTTCGCTTGCTCTAAAATCCAGCGGGCAACGAGTTCCCCTTCACGCCCTGCATCGGTCGCGATGATGACTTCCTTTACATCGCTGCGATTGAGCTGCGCTTTCACTGCATTGTACTGCTTCATGGTCTGTTTGATCGGCACCAATTTGAACGGCTCCGGAAGAATCGGCAGGCTTTCCATCTTCCATTCTTTCAAGTCGTTATTGTATTGTTCCGGCTGTGCATGCGTCACCAAATGGCCGAGTGCCCACGTGACGATATATTGTTTGCCTTCTAGAAAGCCGTTTCCCTTTTGGGAGCATCCGAGCACTCGCGCAATATCGCGCGCAACGGATGGCTTTTCTGCAAGAACTACTGATTTCATAAGCTAAAACCCCTTTTCTACAGCGTCTAGTATAGCATCTTCTCCCCGTCCTTGTGGAGGAAGCGCATTCGATCGGCCTTATGTCTTTTTCAATTAACTCCAGTATTTCGGCCGTGAAAAAACCTCCCGAGGGAGGTTTTTTCTCAGCTTGTCGAGAAACCTTAGCAGCTTTTTTGCGTTTCGCTCCAGCCGGACGCTTTCCGCGGGCACGGCCTCAGCCGCTTCGTCGCTGGCGCTCCTGCAGGGTCTTCGGCTCGCGTCGCTCCGTCGCAAAGCTCCGTCACTGCTCCCGCAGGAGTCGCCGCCTTCCGCTTCACTGTCGTTTTTTTGACTACTCAATCCTAGCGAACCGGTGTATGCTGACAAAAAAAGAAGTGAGCGAACGCTTCTCCAAATACTTAGATAGGTCATTGATTTTTAAATATCGAAAAGGTTATCCTCTTTTAATTCATAACTGACTTAATAGACTCCTTTAACACTCCATAAAAAAACCTCCCGAGGGAGGTTTTTTCTTAATGGTCATCGATATCGAGTGTATCTTTTGAAAGGTGGGTGCTCATTTCTGCATATTGCACAAATACGCGAGCTAGTTCGCGCAGGCGGTCATGGACATCGTCATTGATGATGGCGTTCGTGTCATCGAAATGGCTCGTATGCGTGTAGACGTAGTTCGGCGTCACGAGGCAACGGAAATAATCAAGAATCGGTTTCAGCTGATTCTCGATGACCAAATGATGCTGATACGTGCCGCCATTCGCGACGATAGACACCGGTTTGTAGCGCATTGTCCGCGGATGCAGCATATCGAATGCATTTTTCAAGACACCTGGAATCGACCCTTGGAAAATGGGCGACGCGATGATATAGCCATCCGCTTCTTCAAAACGCTGTACCATTTCACGCATGCTGTCGTTGTATTCTGCGTTCGGACGGCCATCCACGAATTGATGTTCATATTCGCTCATGCTCAAAATACTCAATTCCATCTCCGGATTCTCTCGCTCGAGATAGACTTTGATCTGTTCCAATACGGCGCCGGTCTTGCGCCCCAGTATTGTTCCATCCACTAATAAAATCTTCATGATCCTGAATCCTCCTTGACTACGTATAAGCGGGCAGCGGATTTCCACTGCCTTTTCCTATTGATTGATCTGGTGCAGTGCATGCTGCAGCTATTGTTTATCATAGCAAAGACACATTCCTCGTGCGTATCGATAGGACTTATAATGGAAGATTTCATTCTTTAGTCTGAGAATCCTTTTTGATGCGTTTTGTTTCCAGGCGCTCCTGGATGCGGTCGGAATCACGCTCCGGCCCCGTGAAGCTAATGATGGTATCGCCTTGCTTCGGCTCCAGTACTTTGTCGGATGTGAAGAACTCAATATTGCCCTGTGCCGTTTCAATGAATAATGGAATCGTATTGGCGGACCATCTCTGATTGAATTCTTCATATGTGAAACGCTCGGTCAATTTCGTCGAACGGATAGCGTAGCCTTGTTCTTCTTTTTCATCAAGCACGTGGATGTTCCAATCTTCGGTGAAAAGAATACGCCCGCTCAATGAGGAGTGGAAATCAGCAGGATCTCCTTGGTGAAGTGCCGTCTGGAACAAATTGATGCGCCCCATTTCCGGGACGAAGTTATTGACGACAAGCGCATTGAATGAATCCGTTTCTGAAGCGACAATCATTTTCTCGTAAGGCGTTAAATCCACTTCATATTCCGTATGCTCGGAAAGGATATTCCCGACATAAGTCTTAATACCGATTTGGCGCGCTTTTTGCAGGCGGCCCCAGGAATCATCGACGAGCAACACGTTTTTATCCATATCGTAAAGGGCTTTCGCCATCGCAGTCGTGAATCGGCTGGCCCCGATAATGATGATTCCCGGATCTTCCGCTGAAGCGAGACCCAATTTGCGGCCGACCCATGTAATGGAAAATCCATGCGCAACAACTGTAGAAAACACGAGCGCAAAGGTCAACGCGGTCAATAGTTCCGCATCTTCAAAGCCGGCATCCAATAAGACGCTGGCGAAATAACCCGATACAGTCAGTGCAACAATGCCTCGTGGGGCGATCCATCCGACCAAGGCTTTTTCCTGCCAGCTCAAGTCGGTGCCGATGGTCGACACCCAAATGGACAACGGACGGACAATAAACAGCATGACCAGTACAAACGAAATAATAGACCAATTGAAAATTTCAAACAGCACCTCCATGCTGAGTGAAGCCGTCAGCATCATGAAGACACTGGAAATCAACAGAATGGACATCGTCTCTTTAAAATGCCGCATATCGTTGATGGAGGTAATGTTCATATTGGCCATGACCATCCCCATTGCTGTTACCGCAAGTAAACCGGTCTCATGCATTACAATGTCCGAGATCACAAACGTCAATAACACCACGCCGAACACCATCGGCGATTTTAAAAATTCCGGAATTTGGCCGCGCTCGAACATCCAGCCCATCCCGAGCCCTGCTGCTGCACCGAGTACGGTCGCGAAAAGCGCCGCGAGGAAGAACAGCCCGAATGCAGCAGCGGTGACATCCCCTTCTGCAAATAATACGAATTGGAATGCAAACAAAGCCAATAATGCACCAAACGGGTCGACGATGATGCCTTCCCATTTCAATAAGGCGGCAGGCCGGGCTTTTAGCTTAGCTTGTCGAAGCAAAGGCATGATGACGGTCGGCCCTGTCACGATGAATAAGCCTCCGATGACAAATGACACCGCCCATGAAAGGCCAGCGACATAATGGGAAGCTAAAGTCCCTCCTGCCCAGGCAAGCAAAGCACCGAATGTAACAATCCGCCATACCGGCTTACTGAATCCGCGGATCTCCTTGAAATTCAAGTTCAAGCTGCCTTCAAACAAGATGATGGCAACCGCAAGCGACACGAGCGGCCGGAATAAATCCCCAAAACTCTCTTCCGGGGAAATCACGCCAAATATTGGGCCAATCAACAACCCGGCAATCGACATCAACACAATCGCTGGAAGGCGGAGACGCCAGGCGATCCATTGTGACAGAACGCCGAGGAAAATAATTAACATGATATCGAACAATAAACTGTCGATGGCATCTCACTTCCTTTTTTCATTTTTTGTTATTATATCGGAGTAGTAGTGCGCAATGAAAGCGAGAAGCCAAGCGTATCCATTTAAATTTTCTCTAGTTGTGGTACAATACAGAGAAAAACTAGGGTGATTTTGTTGAACAAGCAGGAAATCGAATACGCCATCGCCGAACTGAAGAGCGATTACGTACGCCAACAGGGTGATATTGAAAAATTGGAAACGACCGGCCACACGAAAATGGTCGACAAAGCCGAAGAACGGCTTGAACAAATGGAACAGCGTCTTGCGGAATTAAACAAAAAACTCGCGGAACTTTAACCGCGGTTTTTTTTATGGAAAGTGGAGGAACATATACATGAGTTTATTAACAGTAGAAAGCTTGAGCCACACATTCGGTGACCGTACCCTATTCAATGATATTTCTTTTCGTTTAGTCGAAGGGGAACACGTTGGGCTCGTTGGGGCAAACGGCGTCGGAAAATCGACACTGATGAATATTTTGACAGGCAAGCAAATCCATGACGAAGGAAAAGTCGAATGGCAGCCAAAGACCCATTACGGCTATTTGGACCAGCACACACAGCTGGCACCAGGCCGCACCATCCGCCAAACTTTGCAGGATGCTTTCTTGCCGCTTTATGAAAAAGAAAAAGAATTGAACGATATCGCCATGCAAATGGGCGAAGCCGATCCGGAACAGCTCGAAACTTTGCTCGAACAGATGGCCGAAGTGCAGGATGCACTGGATGCCGGTGATTTCTATACTTTGGATGTCAAAGTGGAAGAAATCGCACGCGGGCTCGGGCTCGATGCTATCGGGCTTGAGCGCAGCGTCGAATCGCTTTCAGGCGGGCAGCGGACAAAGCTTTTATTAGCAAAGCTATTGCTGGAAAAACCGAAAGTGTTATTGCTAGATGAGCCGACCAACTATCTGGATGAAGAACATATCCAGTGGCTCGTCAATTACTTGAAAAACTATCCGCATGCTTTCCTGCTCATTTCGCATGATACGGAATTCATGAGTTCAGTGACTGGGGTTATTTTCCACTTGGAATTCTCCCGTTTAAACCGCTACACTGCCTCTTACGAAAAGTTCATTGAGCTTGCGGAATTGGCAAAAAAGCAACATCTCGAAGCTTACGAAAAACAAGAAGACATGATCAAGAAAACCGAAACCTTTATCGCGAAGAACAAAGCGCGCGCTTCGACTACTGGACGCGCAAAATCCCGCCAGAAGCAATTGGACCGCATGGACCGCATCGAAAAGCCGGAAATGGCGGCCAAACCGCAATTCGCCTTTAAAGAAACACGCAGCCCAAGCCGCTATGTTGTCGAAGCGGAAGCGTTGCGCATCGGCTACGACAAGCCTTTATTGCCGCCTTTATCGTTCATGATCGAACGCGGCGAAAAAATCGCGCTCGTCGGCATGAACGGTGTCGGGAAATCGACTTTGCTCAAGACGATGCTCGGCAAGATCAAGCCGCTCGACGGAGACGTCATCCGCGGTGAATATTTGACGCCTAGCTATTTCGAACAGGAAGTCAAAGCCCCGACGCATCGCCCGATCGATGAAATCTGGGATGCCTATCCTTCGATGGACCAGGGTCAAGTGCGCGGCGCCCTTGCCCGCACCGGCTTAAAGAGCGAACACATCGGCCGCCCGATGAACCAATTGAGCGGTGGCGAGCAAGCAAAAGTGCGCTTGTGCAAATTGATGCTCGAAGAAAGCAATTGGCTGATCTTTGATGAACCGACGAATCACTTGGACATCGATGCGAAAGCTGAACTCAAGCGTGCGATGCAAGCTTATAAAGGCACAATCGTTCTCGTCAGCCACGAACCGGATTTCTACGACGGCCTAGCCACAAAAGTATGGAACGTGGAAGACTGGATCGAAGCCGGTAAGCAAACTCAAGAGTAAACCAAACCAAAAACCCGCTGCACACATGAAATTTTGTGTGCAACGGGTTTTTTAGTTGGATATAAAGGGTTTATAAGAAAGCTCTGCGCGAATGAATAATAGAAAAAGAGAGCGAGAGTTTGATTGTGGAATCGTTCCGATGTTCGATTGGCGTTTCTTGCTAGTATTCGCCGCCATGCTTTGGGTTGGCCTCTTGCCATAAGCCAAGAAGAACACTTGTCTTACGGCATCGGCTCACCCCTTTACGCTGGTCGGCTTGAAGATTTCATTGATTCAGGTGCATTTAAATAGATCTGCTTCTTTAGGTAGTTGCCGGCTAGCGGGGAAATCGCTTCCCTGGTCTAGTTTCTATTAAGCTATTGGAATATGATTGTGGAATCGTTCCTGCATTCTATTCTTACATCAGCTCATTAATCGCCGCCATGCTTTGGGTTGGCCTCTTGCCGCAAGCCAGGAAGAACGCCTGTCTTACGGCATCGGCTCACCCCTTTACGCTGGTCGGCTTGAAGATCTCATTGATTTGGGTGCGTTTAATCAGATCTGCTTCTGTACGAGTTGCCGGCTAGTGGGGGAATCGCTTCCCAGGATGCAGCGTCTGGTACGTCGGTGCTTCAGCCAAAAATTTTGTTGCTGGATCGGAACTAACTAGCCTCTCCAGACTATAGATAACTTGAGCTACAAAACATGAAGCATTTCCTCATTTTCTATCGAATGGACAGAAGAAGTTTTCTTCCCCTCTAAAACTAGAGACGAAGTGGAAGGGGGCTGACGCCTGTGGGACCGCGCGGGCTGGCGAGACAATCGTGTCGCGTCCTTTGCGGCACGTTGGCTCAACACCCGCCCCACGGCAAGCAGCCCCCTGCAACGTAGTCGAAAAGCGGAAGCTTTTCCACTCACTTATTTTTATTTCTCTAGTATCCTGCTGGCCCCAAGCAGCCATTGAAGCACAGTCGAATAGCACAAGCTATTTATACTTACTATGTTTCTCATATCTTTTACTTACTTCCCTTCAATAAGTCGTCAGCTTGAAGAGCTTTTGGAAGTTGTAGATGCCGCGCTGCCAGAACGTGAACTCGTCTTGGTATTCTTCCAGGTCGAGTGTGTAGAGGGCATCTTCGTTGTTCCACAGCCGTTCGAAATACGTATCCAGTTCGCCGACCAATTCGCTATCGGTCGGCGCTTTGATGAGAATATCCGCTTCTAAATTATAATCCATCAGCGTGCGTTCGGTCATATTGGCGGAACCGCCTAGAATGACCGTTTCTTCGCCAGTTTGAATCATTATTGTTTTGGTATGGAATTGCCCGACTACCGGATTGTACCAGCGGACTGCCAAAGAGTCGCTGGCTGCATCCACCATCCCGTTCACTGCCGGCCGGTTCGGCAAACCGGTCTTTTCGTTACCAAATGCATTTTTGTTTGGATCGAGTACAAGCTGTACTTCCACGCCGCGATTCGATGCTTCCACCAGACTGTCGACTACACTACTCTCGGATAAATAGAACATGGCCATCTGGATGCTATCGCCTTCCTCTGTACTGTCCATATGCTTTAAGAGAGCTTTCAAAATTTGCCGTTCAGTGACATATTGCACTTCATATTCACCTGATTGTTCAGGCATTTCCGCTCTCGGAAAATCTGGGCCACCTGATAATTTCGAGACCGCTTCCTCAGCTTCCAGAATATCATCGAGCACCGGCCCGCTGACTCGGAATGCCATATTGCCATGTAAACCGCTTGCATCGTGCGGATTGGCTGAACTGATGATTGCTTCCTGCTCTGAAACAACGGTCTTCCGATGATTCGCCTTGATGTTCATCATTTGCATGTAAGATGAAAGCGTCATATCCGGTGCGTCGCTAGACATGGCATTTGCTATCCAACCGTCCCCCGGATTATCGAACCATTGAAAGATTACACGGTACAATCCTGAATACAGCGGCATCGAATCGCGCAATTTGTCGAGATCAGTGATGATCACTTCAACGCCTTCCGTTTCCAAGGTTTCTAGCAGCAAACTTTCATAAGAACCGTACCCCACATTCAATGGGTCGGTGATGAAATAAATCGGGAAATCGGGATTTTCTTTCTTTTTTTCAATTAAATGATCCGCCAAGCGTTCTGCAATCGCTGGATACGCGGTTTCCGTATCGTTGTAATTATCGAATAGGAACAAATCAAGCACGAGAAATTCTTCCGCCTCATCAATCAGTTCATGGATTTCATCGAAAATCCGCAGTTCACTTTCCAAATCGGTGCCTTTCTTATCCTGTGCATAGCTCAGGTCATAAATCATTTCCACTTGTTCGACACTGTGCAGATCGCCCGCGAATGAAACACCCTCGGGCAAAGGTTTAAATGTCTGCCAAATTACTACAATTATATACATCGCAGCAAGTATCCCTACAATTCCCATAATAATGCGCCTTCGCTTGCTGTAATCCTTGATTCTTCTCATGTCTCTCCCGCTCCTTTTCTTCATTATAAGCGGAAGAGTTATAGAAAAATATAAGTTATTATTTCCCATATTAAAACCCCAACCAATTGATGGTCGGGGTTTGGAAAATACTAGGCAATCACTACATATTCGCGGGTTCTTACATCTTCCATAAGCATGTCTTTCAAGCGCTGTTTGCCGCGGTGCAGGCGGGATTTTACCGTACCGATCGATACTTTCATCGTCTCCGCAATTTCAACAAGTGAATATTGATGCACGTAAAAGTAAACGATTGTCGTCCGGTAAATCGCATCCAGTTCCGAGATTTTGTGGCGGATCATGACAGAGACATCTTGTTTTTCCAATAATTCAGCGGTACCCGTCTCATCGGTCGGGATCAAATCCAGCAGCGAGACATCGAGCCCTTCCGGCTGGTTGGCGATATGTTTGCTGCGGCGCACATTTTTGCGGTAGCGGTCTCGGAATGTATTCATGCAAATGGTCGTCAGCCAGGCTTTGGCATGGTCAACTTGGGCGATTGATGATTCATAGCGTACTACTTTCAGCCATACTTCCTGCATCAAGTCCTCAGCTTCGGCTTTGTTGCGGGTAAGTTTTAGGCATAAATGATAGATATAGCGGTTATATTCGGCATATAGCTCTTCCATCGGTGTTACCTCCGTCCGGTGATCTTATGCCCTTATTGTGCCTGAGTTTAGGCTTACGCTCTATCGTTCCCTCTTTCAGTCTCCTTACAATGTTGTAAGAAACAAAAAATCCGGCCCATCGTTCGGGCCGGATTACTGTTATTGTCTCTTAGTTCCGTTTTCGCTGATTGTTTCCTGCTCTTCAGGTTCAGCAATCTTTGTGATTGTTAGCCGTTCAATGCGATTTCTATCCATCTCATTGACGATAACATGCAGGTTTTCGTAAGTGAATTCTTCGCCGACTTCCGGCACATGGCCAAGCTGCTGCATGACAAAACCAGCAATCGTGTCATGGTCTTCTGGAACCTCGACTTCGAACATTTCATTGACATCTTCAATTTCCAAACGGCCGTGGCAAGATAATTGGCTGTCGTTGATTTCGAAGACCAATTCGTCGTCTTCATCGTCGGTTTCGTCTTCAATATCCTGGCCGATCATTTCCTCGATGATGTCTTCGTGCGTCACAATCCCGAGCGTTCCGCCGTATTCATCCAAAATGACAGCCATATGTTTTTTCTTCGCCATCATCAATTTGAATACTTTCTCGACGCTCACCGATTGCACAACGAATAACGGATTATCATCCATTAATTCCGCCAAGGTCAAGTTCGGGTTCATCGACCATTCGATGAGTTTTTTGGAATAGAACAAGCCAACGACATTGTCCATGCTTTCTTCGTATACAGGATAACGCGTATATGAAGAATCCAGGATCAAGTCACGGACTTCTTCATAGTTCAGGTCGATCGATATGCCGACTGTGTCCGTGCGGTGTGTCGACATAACATCCGAAACATCCTTATGCGGGAAATCAAGCACGCCTTTAATGCGTTCCGATTCATCTGCCTCGAAGGTTCCTTCCGTCGAAGCGATATCGACCATCGTCCGCAGCTCTTCCTTCGTCATCGTCGCTTCTTTGACGCTGCCTTTAGAGATGATGCGGATGAAGATATTAGTGAACTGGGCGAGCAGCCATGTTAAAGGCTTAAAGATAAGAACGAGAAATGCGATTACCGGCGCTACGATATAAGCGATTTTATCGGCAAAAGTCGCGGCAATGGTCTTTGGCAGCACTTCACCGAAAATGATGAGGACAACCGTCAAGATGGCTGTCGCCAGTCCGACCTCCCACCCTTCCGTGATGGCGATAGTCGTGACGAGCGTAGGCAGCATGATATTGGAAATATTATTACCGATCAAAATAGTCGTAATCATTCGGTCCGGCTTCGCGATCAACTTTTCAAGCTTCTGGGCTTTGATATCCCCCTGCTCCGCGCGAAGATGGACCTTCATCCTATTAACTGCCGTGAGTGCCGTTTCGCTTCCCGACAGGAAAAACGACATGATCAGAAATAATGCCAATGCTATAAACAAATTTACTTCCTCCAGTAACATACATATAAAATTTTTTCGATCTGTTTCCGTATTATCCATAATACCACAGCAATTTTCCTCTTGTCGAAAAGGACAACTTAGCTATGCTATAATTTCCACATACTAAAAATACTGGAAAGCAGGGATTTTATGAACGCCACTCAAATCGATAAGTACTTCAAAGATCACCGCCAGGCCCATCTCGAAGAATTGAAAAGTTTTTTGCGCATTCCATCGGTCAGCTCCCTTTCCGAACATAAAGCCGATATGCAAAAAGGCGCGGAATGGCTTATTAAATCATTGACGAAAGCAGGCCTTGAAAATGCCAGCATCGATGAAACCGATGGCCATCCGGTCGTCTACGCCGACTGGCTCCACGCCGAAGGCAAACCGACGATCCTTGTTTACGGCCATTACGATGTCCAGCCAGTCGACCCGCTTCATTTATGGGAAACACCGCCTTTCGATCCGCATGTGCGTGACAATAAATTGTATGCGCGCGGTGCAAGCGACGATAAAGGCCAAGTATTTATGCATATGAAAGCGGTCGAGGCATTGCTTCAGTTGAATGGAGAACTTCCCGTCAATATCAAATTCATCCTTGAGGGTGAGGAAGAGATCGGCAGCCCAAGCTTGCCGAAATACGTCGAAGACAATAAAGAAAAACTTTCGGCTGATATTATCGTCATTTCCGACACAGGCATGCAAGGCCCGGGCCGTCCAGCTGTCTGCTACGGGCTGCGCGGTCTCGCGGGCATCCAGATCGACGTCAAAGGCCCTAAAGGCGACCTGCACTCTGGTCTTTACGGCGGTGCTGTCCAGAACCCGCTGCATGCCATTGTGGAAATCCTTGAATCGTTCCGCGATAAAGAAGGCGTCATCCAAGTCGAAGGCTTCTATGACGATGTCCGTCCCGTGTCGGACGAAGAACGTGCTGAATTTGCCGCGCTTGATTTTGATTTGGAAAATGAAAAGCAGGCAATCGACATTTCAGAAGATTTCGGCGAGAAAGGCTATTCATTCGTCGAGCGGACATGGATCCGCCCGACACTCGAGATCAATGGCATCACCGGCGGATTTTCCGGCGAAGGCATTAAGACCGTCTTGCCAGCAGAAGCCAGCTCAAAGATCACTTGCCGCCTCGTTCCTGACCAAGACCCGGATGACATCATCGCCAAGCTGAAAGCGCATGTTGAAGCGCACAAGCCAGCGGGTGTCACGGTGAATATTACCGAATTCGATAAGGGCAAGCCGTTCCTGACGCCATACGACCATCCGGCCATCCAGGCAGCGGGCCGCTCGTATGAAAAGGTGTATCAAGTGCCGACCGCTTTCACGCGCATGGGCGGCTCGATCCCGATTGTCGCTGCGTTCGATGAAATTCTTGGATTCCCTGTCGTCTTGATGGGCTTCGGGCTGGCATCGGAAAATTTCCACGCACCGAACGAACATTTCCATTTGGAGAACTTCGATAAAGGGCTCCGCGTAATCAGTGATTACTTGTTTGAAGCATCAACACTAGACCAATAATCTTCATAGCCTCCCCTGATTTGGGGAGGCTATTATTTTTATGAAATTGCAGTTATTTGCTGGAGGGATACGATGGTTATTTTGTATTGGATAGGCAGTTATTTACTTGGCACTGTTTTGACCGCACTATGGATAGGGAAATGGAAAGGTGTAGACCTGACTGCTTCAGGAAGCGGCAATCCCGGCGCCCGCAACGCCTTGGCCGTTCTTGGCCGCAGAGCCTCCCTATTGGTATTTCTCGGCGACTTCCTGAAAGGATCGATCGTCGTGTGGGCAGGGCTTTGGCTCGAATTCTCTTTATTATCTGTTGCCGTCGCGGGATTACTTTCAGTCATCGGGCATATTTATCCGCTATGGCGCAAAGGCCGTGGGGGCAAAGGCATCTCGACTTTTGCCGGTGTCGCCTTCTGGCTGACGCCCGATTTGTTTTTAGCGATGATTGTCTTGTCATTCGCTTTCTATCCGTGGCTGAAAAGCGCCACTTTATCGATGCTCGCAGGTTTCAGCGCTTTTTTCGCCGTCGCTTTTGCGTTTCAAGTGCAATCCGTAGTCTGGCCGCTGTTTCTGGCCATTATTATTATTGTAATTCGGCACAAAGTGGATATTAAAATTTCAATGGAGACACGTTTTCCTTCAAACAAAGCATGAATGTCCCGCTCTTGGAGATTTTTATTCAAGAAAGCTAGGACCATATTATTATCCGTGTTATAGTTTTATTATTCAAAATACTCAATAGATAGGGGTTTTACGATGAAAAAACCGATTGCATGGATCATGGATACGACCGGATATGTCACAGAACAATTCAAATCGCACCCCGATGTCTATATCGTCCCGCTGAATATCCATTTTGGCTCGGAAGAATTTATCGATGACGGCATCGATCTCTCAAACGATGAATTATACGCACGCATGAAAAGCTCAAAGGATTTCCCGAAAACCTCCCAGCCATCTGCAGGGAAATTTGCGGAACTTTATGAAAAGCTGAAAGAGGAATACGAATGCGCCATCGCTGTCCATGCCTCCGCCAAATTGAGTGGCACGATCGCTTCTTCCATGACCGGCGCCGAGATGACGGATTTCAAGGTATACACTGTCGATTCACTCGCTTTGTCATACGGGCTGTCTGGGCTTCTTGATCGCGGATTGAAGCTGCAAGATCAAGGGCTTTCCGCTGAAGAAATTACCCAGCGGCTTGAGCAGGAAACGACAGATTTCCGCAATTTCATCTTGATCGGCAATTTGAGCCAATTGTATAAAGGCGGCCGGATGAGCGGCGCACAGTATTACATCGGCAGCGTCCTGAAGATCAAGCCGATCGTCCAGCTTACCGAGAAAGGCGAACTTGAGCCGATCGACAAAGTTCGTTCCCATAAGAAAGCGCTGGCTTATTTGCTCGATCGTGCAAAAGCAGACCACGAACAATACGGGATCGATTACTTCCAGATTATGCACGGGCACATCCCCGAACAAGCCGAAGAACTGAAAACAGAACTTTTGAAGTTCGCGCCTGATGCGGAAGTACTAATCGGCAACTTGAGTTCATCCTTGGCTGTCCATGCCGGAGAAGGCACCTTAGCCTTTATGTGGAGACGCCCACCTGCCCACGTATAAGAAAACGCTAGTCTTTATGCCTATCTTACAGCATTTTTCCGGGAAAATACGGGAATTTCTGATACAATAAGGGCATATGAAGACAGTGAGGTGGATTCGATGCAACATGTGGAACGCGAACTTACAGAACACGTTAAATTATGTGATGCCAAAGGCCAATTGAATCCCAATGCCATCGGTTATGCCAAAAAACCGCTTGTCGAGTGCAATTTGAAAGGCAATTTCATGCGTAAGAAAAAATGGAATTATTGGTGTGTATTCGGTGATGAAATCGTCTTTTCAGCCACTATCTGCCATTTGGATTATGCCGCTGTCTGCTTCGTCTATTTCCTTAATTATGAAACACAGCGCTTTTTTGAAAAAACGGTCATGGTGCCCTACTCCAGGAATTTACGCTTATCTGATAGTGTATTGGACAACTCGCTTTTCCATAATTCCGAGATATCGGTTCATTCCATCTATGAAGAGGGCAAAACGCGTTTGGCAGTAACCATCCCTGATTTCGACGGGGAAAAATTACATGCAGCACTGACAATCGCCCATCCGGCCGAAATGGAATCGCTGAACGTCGTCATTCCGTGGAATCGCCAAACCTTTCAATTCACCTCGAAACATCATGCCTTGCCGACAAACGGAACGGTTCAAATCGGGCCAAAGCGTTATGAGTTTGACGAAATGGATAGCTTTTCTGTTTTGGACTATGGCCGGGGCGTATGGCCGCGGACAGCCGTCTGGAATTGGGCCATGGCTTCCCAGCATTCGCTCGGAAAAGTGATCGGCTTGAATTTCGGCGGCAAATGGACCGATGGCACGGGCATGACGGAAAATGCCTTTTTCGTTAATGGCCGTATGACCAAAATCAGCGAAGATGTCATTTTCCTTTACGATGCTGAAGATTTCAAGAAGCCGTGGCTGATCCACACAAAATTGACCGATGACGTCAAATTGACGTTCACTCCATTTTACGAACGCGTGTCAAAATCGGATGCACGTCTTGTGAAATCGGAAGTTCACCAATTGTTCGGCTATTATAATGGCTATGTCCGCTACGCAGATGGCAAGAAGCTGAAAATTCACCAATTGCTCGGTTCTGCAGAAGAACATTACGCAAAGTGGTAATTAGCTTCCCTATTAAAAACCGCCTGATGAATGTCAATCCGACATCCTTCAGGCGGTTTTCTATTTAGGTTCGGCGGTTTTCTTTGTAAAGCGGCTATACAATGGCTTTCCAATGAAAAAGAAAGGAAGCAGGACCACCCCTGCAACAAGCGGCCAAGCTGCAGCACCGGCAACTCCCAAAGTGAATGCTGCAACCACCCATATACTCAATGCAACTAGTTTCATTTCAATTCCCCCAGCATTTTTTCGGGATAATCCGTGAAGATGCCCGAGACGCCAATCTGCTGCAATTGTTCGGCGTAGTCGAGCCGGTTGACGGTATAGACATAAACTTCGCATCCCTTTTCGATCAGTTCGGCACCGTGGCGAAGCGCATACGGCAACGACAGATGAAGCCGCTTCGTCCCGGCCGTCTCTGTATAAGCGACCATATCGACCAGAATATTGGAAGCTAGAATTGCACCTGTCAATTGGTAGCGATCCATCGCCAATTTTACGTCCGGGTGATTGAATGAAGAGATGACGAGCCGATGTTCCATGCCCTGTTCAGCCGCAAGCTTAGCCACTTTTTCCACCGCGCCCACATACGGGAAAACGTCCGTTTTCAATTCCACATTCAGCACGTGATGGGTGTTTTCAAATACCCCAAAAACTTGTGCCAATGTCGGCATTTCGGATCCCGCCCATTCACCTGCTTTCCAGCTTCCGGCGTCCAGTGTTTTCAGTTCGGCAAGCGTCATGTCTTTTACATAGCCTTTGCCGTTTGTGGTGAGGTTCACTTTTTCATCATGGATGACGACAAGTTCACCGTCTGCTGATAAATGCACGTCCAGTTCCACCCCGTGGACCGGCAAGGCTGCAGCTTCCACGAAAGCAGGCAGCGTGTTTTCCGGATGCGTGCCCGAACTTCCGCGATGCGCAAAAATTTCCATAAGCCTGCCTCCTTTTTAGACGTCTGTCCGGATTTGCCAAAGTTCCGGGAAGAAATATTGATCCAATACTTTCTTTAAATAATTGACACCAGACGATCCGCCTGTCCCTTGTTTAAAACCGATGATCCGTTCGACCGTTTTCATGTGGCGGAACCGCCATTGTTGCAGCCAATCTTCAATGTCGACCAACTTCTCCGCCAATTGATACAGTTCCCAGTGCTCATCGACGTTGCGGTAAATTTCCTTCCACGCTTCCCGGACACTGTCGTTCGGTTCGTATACAGTGCTGACATCGCGCGTAAGGACACTGTCGTCGATCTTGAATCCGCTGCGCGCCAATTTTTGGATGGCGGCATCATACAAGCCCGGTGCGTGGAACGCTTCTGTTAATTGCTCGTGCAAGACCGGGTCTTTTTCATAGATGCTTAAGACATGCTTGGTTTTGTAGCCGAGCGCAAATTCAATCATGCGGTACTGATAGGACTGAAAGCCGCTCGCATTGCCGAGGTCATCCCGGAACTCCAAGTATTCAGCAGGGGTCAAGGTCGACAGCACATCCCAGCCTTGGATGATTTGCGACTGGATACGCGATACGCGTGCCAATTGCTTGAACGCGGGCTGCAGATCGTCCGCCTCGATATGGCGGATGGCCGCCGACAACTCATGCAAAATCAGCTTCATCCATAGTTCGGATACTTGATGGATGATGATGAAAAGCGATTCATCGTGATGTCCGCTGACACCGTCTTGTGCAGACAACAGCTTGTCGAGATGCAAATAATCGCCGTAAGTCATGCTTTCCTTGAAATCCGTGCGGATATTTCGTTCGTTTGCAGCGGCGATGTTCTGCCCGTTTTTGTATTTATCCATTTAAATGGCTCCATTCAAGCTCAGCTTATGCTCGACTCTGCTAGTGATTCCTATCGTACGATACTTTTTGACATTTTTCATTGCTTACTCCCCGTTATTTCGGGAATAGAACGGTAAACAGTCAAATTTGAAAGGAAGTTTTATGCTATGACAAAAAATAAAAAATTGATCTTTCCTGCCCTTATCATGTCTTCTGCACTTTCCCTGGCGGCTTGCGGCGATGAGGAGGAAGTCACCCAGCCTGTCACAGATGAGGCCGCTGAAGAAACGCCAGCGCCGGAAGCAGAGTCGACTGAAGATGCTTCTCCAAGCGGCGGAACCGAAGGAACTGCGGACGGCGAAACATACGGATTCACTGACTTGTCCGTTGATGTCGATATGCCTGACCAAGATGACGCCTTAGATTTTAGCTACGAAGAAGAGCGCGGCCAAGTCGAGGCAGAATATGAGAATAAGATCGACGGCGTTGATCTGACGGGCGATGAAGCTTTCAATGAACTGGAACAAGGCTTGTCCCAGTTGAACTTAACGCCTGATACGCCAGACGACGAAGTCATCAGCCAAGTTGTTGAAGCTTTCGGCATTGACGCTGGCTTTAAGAAAATCGAAATTGAAATAGATTATGCAGACGGCTCCGATAAAAATTATGAACAAACAAATCAATAAGCCTTAAAACATAGCTGTCCAGTGGATTTACCGCTGGGCGGCTTTTTCATTGCACTGCGGGCTGCCAATAAGAAATAGTCGATAATTTTGTAAAGCCCGCCTTTTCATAAACCGGTCGCGCCACATTGTCAGTTTCCACTTCAACCAGCACGCGAGCCATTTTTTTCTGATGGGCCCATTGCCGCGCCCACTTCAAAAATGCTTGGCCATGGCCTGATCGCTGGGCATCCGGCGACACAGCAAGCGCCGTCACCCATAACGCTTGGTCTTCGCTGCTCAATGTAGCCGTTGCCACAAGTTTGCCTTCGTGCCGCATCAAATAGACATGGCGTTCCGGATCTTCTAGATTGTGCTCAAGCACCGGGAGAACAGATTCATCAAATGCCGCGCGCAAAAGATTCGCCAATACATCCAAATGCTTTTCTTCATACACAGCAACCTCCACTCCCTCACCGAGTTCATAAGCAGGAAGAGGATCCGCTTCAAACTGTAATTCTTGGAAAGAACGATGATAGCCAAGGCCTTCCAGCCAACTATCCGATGCGCTATGCTCCGTGAATGCCGCAAGCACGCTTTCTGCCCCTCGCTGTTCGAGAGAATGCCGCACGCCATCAGCCAAAGCTGTTGCCAGCCCAAGCCGGCGGTAATCCGGGGAGACAAATGCTGACCATTCGTAATGATGCAAGCCGACCAAATCGCCTGCAGCCGCACAGCCGACCAACTCTCCGCTATCGGTGTAAGCAAGCACCGCAAATCCTTTCGCAAACGGTTTTTGCCATAATTCATTGTGCAGCAAAGTTCGGCACTCATCCGGCTCGCCGTCAATCAACCGTTCCATTTCCCCCGCAGTCTCCGCATCCAGCGGAAACGACGCAATCGACAGGGATAATTCCATTTCCATCCCGCCTTCCTTTTTCTTCTTATCATAACCGCCCACAGCAAAGCCCGCCACCTGATTCCAGAAATTAAGACTTCTTCCATTGCCTGTTCTTTTCCATAAGAAAAGCACAAGGCAGACTCTTCTCCGCCTCGTGCTTTAGTTTCATTATAATTTGGCATCTGCGAGCATCGTCGCATACAAGCCATCTTTTTTCAGCAATTCGTCCTGACTGCCTGATTCGACTAGCTTGCCGAGCTCCATGACATAGACGAAGTCCGCTTTTCTCACTGTATTCAACCGATGGGCAATAACAAAACTCGTGCGCCCTTCCATAAGCCTTTCGAGCGCTTCCTGGATTTTCAGCTCCGTCACGGTGTCGATCGAACTCGTCGCCTCGTCGAGCAGCAAAATGACCGGATCGGCGATAAGCGCCCGCGCAATCGACAACAATTGCTTCTGCCCCTGGCTGATCATCGAACCGTCGCCAGATAGCACCGTGTCGTAGCCTTCCGGCAGTTTGGAGATGAAGTCATGGGCGTTGGCTTGTTTCGCTGCTTCCAACACTTCCTCGTCGCTCGCATCAAGCTTGCCGTAGCGGATGTTGTCGCTAACCGACGCTTCGAACAGGAACGGATCCTGCAAGACGAACGCAATTTGCTTGCGCAAAGTTTCGCGCGGCATCGCCCCGATTGGCGTGCCGTCGATGCGGATCTCGCCTTCATCGACATCGTAAAATCTTGCCAATAGCTGCATGACCGTCGTTTTTCCGGCACCTGTCGCCCCGACGAATGCCGCCGTCTGCCCAGTTTCCACCGTGAAGCTCAATTTGCGAATGGTCCATTCCTCTTCAGCGCCTTCGTATTTAAAAGACACATTATCGAATTCTACTTTTCCTTCAAGCCGCTTTTCAGCGTTGTGTTTTGTATCATCGGCTTCTTCCGCTTCGTCCATGATGGCGAAGACACGTTCAGCCCCTGCAATGGCCGACAGCACCGTATTGAATTGGTTCGCCAAATCGTTCAACGGCCGCGTGAACTGTCGTGAATACTCGGTGAAGATAACAATCACACCGATTGTGACCGAGCCGTTCAGAGCAAGCAATCCACCGACACCCGCCACGATCGCAAAACTGCCGTTGTTGAGGAAGTTCATCACTTTTGGAATGAACCCGGCATAGGTCCAAGCCCAGAAACCGTTGCGGCGGAGGCGTTCGCTTTTGACGAGAAACTCATCCATGACTCGGTCTTCCTGGGAAAAGGCTTTGACGATCTTTTGGCCAGAAATGGTTTCTTCGATCATGCCGTTCAGATCCCCGACCGCTTTTTGCTGTTCTTTATACAAACGGCCCGTACGTTTTGTGATCCAGCGAACGGACCAATACATAATTGGAATGATGATGAACGTCAATACGGTGAGAATCGGGCTGAGAAACACCATGACTACTGCCGTCCCGACCAGTGTCAAAATACTCGAAAACACTTGTATAAACGATGTATTGAGTGTCGATGAAACATTCTCGATATCGTTGGTCATGCGGCTCATCAATTCGCCGTGCTGGCGTTTATCGAAAAACGACACCGGCAAGCGTTGAAAATGCCCAAACAGTCCCGCCCGCATTTGATAGATGACTTGCTGGGCAATCCCGACCATCCAGTAGTTTTGCAAGTAGAGAGTCACCGAATGGAGCACATAGACCACGACCAGCCAGCCGATGATCAAACCCATTCCTTCGAATGCTCCCGGAACAATATACGTATCAATGATATACCCGATCAAAAATGGACCGAGCAATGCCATTGCGGAACTGACGAATACAAGTGTCAAGACGATGATCAATAGCGTGCGTTGTTCGTCCACGAGCTTCCAGATCCGCAGCAATGTGGATTTCCAGTTTTTTGCGCGTTCATTTTTGTTATCCGGTGATTTTTTCAAATCTTCCTTCGTCAATACCGGCTCGTAGCCAAAAGGCCGGCGGATTGCATTAAACATATTCATCCACCTCCTCTGCTTGTTGGGACTGTGCAATCTCACGATACAAAGGAGACATATTCAATAGTTCGTCGTGTGTGCCATAAGCTGACGCGACGCCGTCCTCCAATAGCAGGATGCGGTCTGCGCGCATCGCCGTGCGCACTTTCTGCGTCACCAAGAGTGTCGTCGCTTGTTCTTTGTCAAGCTCCGCCCACAAGGCAGATTCGGTCTTCACATCAAGCGCACTGGTGCTATCATCGAGAATCAGAATCGACGGTTTGCGTACCAATGCCCGTGCGATCGACAAGCGCTGCTTTTGACCGCCGGATAAATTGACGCCTTTTTGGCCGACGCGCGTTTCATAGCCTTTCGGAAAGCGCTGGACCGTTTCATCAATTTGGGCTTTTTCCGCAGCTCCCTGCAATTCCCAAAGCGCCGCCTGCTCCTTGCCCCAAGAAAGATTATTGGAAATGCTGCCGGTAAAGAGCATCGATTGCTGCGGCACAAGCCCAATCGTCTTGCGCAGTTCCTGCAAATCCCACTCACGGACGTCACGGCCGTGCACCGATACGCTTCCTTCTGTCGCTTCATAAAATCTCGGAATCAGCTGCAATAGCGAGGTCTTTCCGGATCCCGTAGCGCCCATAATAGCTAGTTTTTCACGCGGCGCCAGCTCGAAGCTAATGTGTTGAAGCACTCTTCGGGAAGTGCCCGGATACGCAAAGGAAACATCGTCAAAACGCACGGTCCCTTCTCTGAGCGGCATAGTCGCCCCGTTTACTGCCTCGCCATCATCATCCGCCAACAGGACTTCTTCAATACGGTCAGAAGATGCTTTGGCACGCGCAAAGGCCATGATAATGAATGAGAACATTGAAAATGCGCCAGTCATGCGCATTGCGTAATTGACGATGGCGACTAATTCACCGATTTGCGCATCACCGCTCTGGATTCCAAAAGCACCGAACCAAATAACTGCCAGCAGCGAGACGTTCATGCCAAATAGCAGAATTGGCAAAATAATTTCCATGATGCGGAACGCTTTGACCGTATCGGTCTTGAGCGCACCCGCCACTTCGGAGAATCGATTCGCTTCATACTTGCCGCGCAAATATGCTTTGATCAGCCGGACCGCTTGCAGGTTTTCTTGCACCATACGGTTGACCTTATCAAGCCGACGCTGCACAAAGCTGAAATAGACGACGCCTTTTCTCACCATAACGTATAAAAACACCAGTAAAATCGGGAAGACAATGACCAAATAAACCGCCAATTGCGCATTGACGACAAACGCCATGACCATGCTGCCAATGACTATCAGCGGCGCGCGCAGCATGATGCGCAAACCCATGTACAGCACTTGCTGAATCATCTGGACGTCACTTGTCAGCCGTGTAATGAGGCCTGATGCCGGAAACTTATTGAACATGGCAAGCGAGAACGACTGGACACGCTCATAAACTGCCCGCCTGACGTCAAACGAAAAGCTGTGGGATGCATGGGAAGCGAAATACGAATTGACAACTCCTGACAAAAACCCAATCAATGACAAGCCCATAAGCACAAGCCCCAGGCGAATGATCGTGTCTTGGTCTCCAGCTACGATGCCATCATCGATGATGCTCGCAATGACCAAAGGCTGCAGGAGTTCGACAACCAACTCCAAGAGCATCAGGAACAGTGCCACACCTATCAGGAAGGAATAAGGTTTGGTATAAGAGAAAACAGTTTTCATAATGGTGCCTCCTGAACATTTCGAAACTCGAACTTTATTTAAAACTAGTATGCCATAATTTTCAGATATCAGGTAGAGATATCCCTTTTTTTGTCATACATTAAAATGAATCTTTTTTGCTTTCAAAAATGAAAAAGGCACACAGCATTTTGCTGCATGCCTCCACTCAAGAGCGGTCTTCGACAGTTTTTTCACTGCCTGCAAAAGATAGCCAAGTGACGAAGACCAACATGAGAAAAGCTCCACCGATTTGCAATGGGGATAGAAAATGGCCGAACCAGACAAGCGAAATGACCATCGCCGTCAATGGCTCCATCGCGGATAAAATGCTCGTCTCTACAGGCGAAATGAATCGCATGCTACTGAGAAACAGCACAAACGCCATCGTACCGACCACAATAATTGCGATGATTGCCACAATGAGTGTCGGGTCTGCCAACAGCCCCCATTCATCCGACAGGAAAATCGGATTGATGAGCCCGAGAAAGATGCCGCCGAACAGCATCGACCAACCGACCACGAGCAAGACGCCCCATTCCTGCATCAGCCGGGCCGGATACAGCGTGTAGAACGTAAATGCCAAACCGACAAGAACGCCCCAAAAAAGCGCTTCTCCGCTGATGACCAAGGAATCCAAGCGTCCGTCCGTCAACAATAAAAACAAGCCAGCGAGCGTGCCGAGCATGCCGAGCACCTGATAGACCGGCGGCCATTTACGCAGGCGCATGGAAACGAAGACGATGACATAGACAGGCGCAAGAAACTGCATCAGCGTGGCAAAAACAGCATTGCTCGTATCGATCGCTGCGACGAAACTGTATTGGACGCCAAGCATGCCCGCCACTGAAAAGATTAATAAGGGACGCGTCCATATCTTTTGACGGAAAATCGATGTCACCTGCACCTGCTTCATTTTCAAAAACAACAGCAGCACGATGCCGGCGACAATAAGCCGGATGGTCAGAAGAAATGGCACAGAAATCGCATAAACATCGAGTGTCCATTCCATGAGCGGTCCGGTGGCTCCCCAAAGCATCGCTCCTATCAATATCATCGATACTCCTTTTAGACGTTCCATTCGCCCCACTCCTTCCATTAAACAAAGCCAACCCGTGACGAATTGGCTAATTCGGCTGTATTTATCAGTATAAGCGCTAAAAATCGGGACAATTTTATCGATTCCCTCAATTTTCAATCGAATCATGCCTATTCTCTCATGAGAGGCTAAAAAAGGATAGTAGCTTTTCTATGCTAAAATTCCCGTGTTATATTTTTGTAAAGTGGTGACGAAAGACCTTTTCTTCTTTATAATGAAAGTACAAAACGGTTAAGGAGCGTCAGTTAATGAGTGAAAAGCAGGATTTTTTGGCACAAACCCTAGCATATAACCATATTCCCTTCCCTATCATCATTTTCGATCAAGAAGGACTCATCACTTGGTTCAACGGGCACGCCGAACGCATCTTTCAACTAAATACAGAAACCGCTAAAGGCCAACCCTTTCCCTATATGAATCCAGAACAAGCGTCTCTCCACAAGCAGCCATGGGAACTGCTGTTGGAAAGCACAGATCCAGTACGGTTCGAAAATATGGAAATCGGGCTTGGCAGCGGCGGGCAAAGCTATTCCACAGTCGTTACGAAAGCGTTCACATCGCATGGCGAACGTTTTCTTCTGACGATCTATGAGATCGATGATAGCGTAAGCGCCGACTCGGCTGCAAGAGAATTGAGCCATCTTCGCCACGGGCTGGATGATTCGTTTATGATGACTTATTTCGATCAAGAGTTTCTTGTCACATACGCGAATCCCCATTTCCTAAAGCTCAGCAAATGGACCCCGAAACGTGTGCTCGGCAAGCCCGTATGGCAAATGTTCCATGACAGCGAAGAAGACATTGAGTTTGTCGATTCGATTCTGGAAAGCTTGAAAGATGGGCACGTATGGAACGGCGAAGCGAAAAAAGCGACCAAAGACGGTGAAACTTATTGGGTCGACTTAACGGCGATTCCGATGCAATTGTCAGAGGAGGATGCGTATTACATCTTCCTTGAAAAAGACATTACAGAAACAAAGCATGCCCAAAAGCACCTCGAGGAAATCGCTTTTATCGACCCGATTACTGGGCTCGAAAACCGCCACCGCCTTGAACAAGCCGTCGCGGAACATATCAAGGAAGGCCGCCATTTCTCTTTCCTGTTCCTTGACATCGACCGGTTCTACACTTTGCGTGACGTATCGGATACCGATACGGAAAATGAATTGCTGATCGAATTTACGAAACGCTTGCGCATGTATTTCTCGGATTCCTTGATTACGCGCGCCGGGCTTCATGAATTTGCGTTGATCACGCCATTGCCGAACTGGTTCATCGAGGGCTTCCTGCCTTATTTGCAGCAGCACCCGATCTATATCGGCGGCACGGCAGTTCCTTTGACGGTCAGCGGCGCCATTACGAAATATCCGGAAGACCAGCAAAGCTTCGTCCACTTGATCAAAGCTTCCTATGCAACAATCAAGAAAGTCAAAGACCGCGGCGGCAGCGCCATTTCCACTTTGACGGCAGACGACCACGAACGCCTGAACCGCAAAGCGCTTATTGAAAAGCGCCTTGTTCATGCTTTGGACCGGAAAAACCTGCAATTGTTGTATCAGCCGCAAGTGAATCTCTCGACTGGCAATGTCGAAAGCGTAGAGGCGCTTGTCCGTTGGAATGATGACGAAATCGGCGTCGTGACGCCTGATGAACTTATTCCGATTGCGGAAGAAAACGGCATGATCCATGAAATCGGCAGTTTCGTTTTGGAGACTGCTTGTGCGCAATTGAAAGATTGGAAAGCGAAAGGGATTAATTTGCGTATCAGCATCAACTCTTCCATCCGTGAATTCCGCGATAAGGATATGGCGAGCAAGCTAATCGAGCAAATGAAAGCAAATAATTGTGATCCGCATTCCTTGATGATCGAGATCACGGAGAAATTCGCGCTTGAAGCTGAAGCGGAACGGCCGATCATGCAGCAAATGAACCGCCTAAGCCAACAAGGTGTGCAATTTGCGTTGGATGATTTCGGAACGGGGTACGCATCGTTCCGTTACATGTTGCTATTGCCGATTTCTTCCTTGAAAATCGACCGGACCATCATCCAGTCGATCACAAAGCAGGAAAAAATGCAGAAAATGATTAAGGGCATGATCCAATTCGGCAAATCGCTTGATTTCCAAGTGACCGCTGAAGGAGTCGAAACGAACGAGCAGCTTGAACTGCTTCGGGCAATGGATTGCAATAGCATCCAAGGCTATATCATCAGCCATCCGATGAGCGCACAAGAACTCGAGAAATGGCTAAAATAACCTCCTTCCCCAGACTGCGGGCAATCCGCGGTCTGGGGATTTTTATTCTGTTAGGATTGAAAATTTAGTATAGAAATTTTAAATTATTGGAGTTCGCATCATATGGATATTCGCTGCCTCGCTTTGGGTTGGCCTTTGGCTACAATGAATTGGCGAAAGTAAATTGAGCCAATTCATCTGCGATGCTTGAGCGTAGCGAAAGTGGAGCAAGCCGGTTCATACGAATATTGGGTGCAGCTTTTCTCCTACTGCGTCGGCTCACCCTGTTCGCCCGGCAGCTTATACATTTCACTGATTGTGAGGTGTTTACGGGAATCTGTTTTTTTACGAGTTGCCGGCTAGTGGGGGAATCGCTTCCCGGAGTTAGCGACAGATTGAGGCGTTATTGTCAGATCCTGCATACATTATTCCCACAAAAAAAGACTGCCCGTAAAGCTGGCAGCCTGTTGTTTCATCAATCATTCCTGTGTAAAGCCCATTTTTTTCTGAGTGCGCCGTGCTTGATACTTGAAATACAATTGCATGAGCACTTCCGCGAACACCAGGCCCATCGCGATTGCGCCTGAAATCATCAATGCCTGTACAGCAAAATCGACCGCTTCCATGTAATCATTCTCCACGATATTGCGCATCGCATTGTATGCACGGCTTCCAGGAACGAGCGGAATGATGCCGGCGACACTGAAAATGATCATCGGCATCTTAAAGATCTTCGCCAAGATGTGCGCAACGATCGCGACAATAAAGGCGCCGGCGAAGGTTGCTTGAATCGGGTCATCAAACATGAGGAAATAACTCCGGTAGAAAAGCCAGCCGCTCATCCCGACAAGCCCGCAACTGATAAGCGTCTTTCTTGGGATATTGAAAATGATGCCGAATGCGCCGGCTGCCAAAAAACTTAGAAACGCCTCCAAAGGCCAGTTCATTCGATCTCCTCCTTAAAATGACAATACGATGGCGATGCCGGCCCCGATGGCGAATGCCGTCAGAAAAGCTTCCGCACCCATCGATAGGCCCGATACAAAATGGCCGGCCATCATGTCGCGTACGGCGTTGGTGATCAGCAAGCCGGGCACCAATGGCATGACCGAACCGATGATAATCGTATCGGGATCGTTCCCGAATCCACTATTCACAACGAGCACCGCTAAAGTACCTATGGCGACCGCTCCGATAAATTCCGCGAAAAACTTGACCCTTGTTTTCACGAGTACCATTTCCACAATATAAAATCCGATTCCCCCGATGACAAAAGCGAACGGAATGTCCGCCCAGCCACCGCCCATCAAAATCAGGAAGCAGGCACTGGCAACTGCAGCTGCGAGCACTTGCAGCCACAAAGGGAACAAGTAATGGTTTTTTTCGATTTCCGTCATTTCTTCATACGCTTGCTGCAATGTCAGCTGGCCTGCCACAAGACGCCTCGACACAGCGTTGACACGCGCTACCCGTTCGAGATCGGTACGGCGGCCGTGGATGCGGACAAAGCGCGTCGGCAAATCATTGCTCGGGGAAAACATGATGCCCGCTGGAGTCACAAAGCAATGGGAATCCATCATATTTTGCGAAACCGCCATCCGGATCATCGTATCTTCCACCCGGTATGTCTCCGCGCCGCTTTCCATCATGACTTTTCCGGCCAACAGAAAACAATCCAGCGCGAGTTCTCTTCTGACTTCCGATATTTCGGCCATCTGGTCTCCCCCCTTTTTCTTCTGTACCATCATACCGCAGGCAAGGCAAAATTAAAACGCTCCGGTTACCGGAGCGTTTCATCGGCATATTTTATGGTTTTAAAATGACTTTGGTGCACTCGTCTTCGTGGTCGTTGAAAATCCGGTATGCTTCGCTCGCCTGTTCGAGCGGCACGATGTGGGAAATGATCTCACGCGGATCGAACTCGCCTTTTTCGATCTTGTCGAGGAGCATCGGCATCAAATGGATGACCGGCGCTTGGCCCATCTTCATCGTCACATTGCGTTCGAACAGATTGCCGAGCGGGAATTGATTATAGGTCAACCCGTAGACGCCCGTCAATTGAATGGTCCCGAATTTGCTGACGGCATCTTTCGCGATATCAATCGCGCTCAATGTCCCGCCTTGCAGCATCAGCTTTTGCTGAACGGCTTCTGACGCCGATTTCTTGCCGTCCATCCCCACACAATCAATGACGACTCGTGCGCCGCCTTTTGTAATTTCATGGATCAGCGCCCCCGTATTGTCATGCTGGCTAAAGTCGACGATTTCCACATTATTCATCTTTTTCGCTTTTTCCATCCGGTACGGCAATTCATCTACCGCAATAACCCGTGCCGCCCCTTTCATCCAGGCAAACTTCTGGGTCATCAGGCCAATTGGTCCGCAGCCGAGAACGACGACCGTATCGCCTTCTTTGACACCTGCGTTCTCGACGCTCCACCAGGCGGTCGGCAATACGTCTGATAGGAACAGGACCTGTTCATCTTCGAGCTCGGAAGATTCCGGAATGACCAATGGCATGAAGTTAGCGTAGGGCACGCGCAAATATTCAGCCTGTCCTCCTGAATAATCGCCATAGCGTTCCGTCAAACCGAAATAGGCGCCTGTATCAAAATGGGGATTGCCGTTTGAATTGTCGCATTGGCTTTCCATTTCATGTGAGCAATAGAAGCAATGGCCACAGCTAATATTAAATGGCAGGACGATTCGATCGCCTTTTTTCACTTTGGTGACGTCCGGTCCCGCTTCTTCGACAATGCCCATCGGTTCATGGCCGATGACGGTATTCTTGGTGGTCGGCAATGCCCCTTGATAGATGTGCAAATCGGTCCCGCAAATGGCGGTGGAAGTTATTTTCACAATGATGTCATCACGTTTTTGGAGTTCCGGGTCTTTGACTTCTTTGACTTGCATGTCTTTTGTTCCTTGAAACGTTACTGCCTTCATGTTTTTCCCTCCCGTTTATTGGTGTCAGAATATTTTTGTTATTCCCGTTTTCTGTCAGTGCAAACGTCTTATTTCCAACGCTGTTCCGTCTAAGGAAACAACAAATAGCGGATCTCCTGAAGAGATCCGCTTACAGAAACCATAGTCATTGAAGGGACAAGGTGCCGAGTGGTTCGAAATCGGACAAGCGATAGCTTCTGACTTCTGTATTCGCCACTGCATACAAGGCGTCTTTTGCATAAGCCAGGCGCTGGACTGATGTATTCCAGTCTTCATAGGGCTGCTCGGATGCTTGGGTGAGATCGGCTGACAGCTCGATGCCTTCCGGTGTAATCGAGTAAATTAAAGCTCCTTCTGCCTGAAATTCAATGTACTCTGTGCCATCTCCTGTGTAAATCGATACCGGGAAGCCGAACAAGCTTTGTGCTTCATGACGGAATAAAGCTTTATGGTCGTATTGCAAGGCAGAATAAGTTCCAGGACCGCCGATGATTTCAGTATCGGCTTCCTTGGGGTCATCCATATCGCTGACATCGAACAACGAGATTTTCATCCCGCCTGTCACGATGCGCGGCTCGCCGCCCCCTTTGACTGGCTCGATTTTTGTATCGTAGCCAAAACCGATCAGATGCTCGTCATCAAGGGGATGCAAGTAATTAGAAAATCCAGGAATTTTCAATTCACCCAGCACTTCTGGTGCAGCAGGGTCTGAAACATCGATCGCAAACAGCGGATCGGTCTCACGGAAAGTCACCATATAGGCCTTGCTGCCGATAAAGCGGACCGAGTAGATGCGTTCGCCCGGTGCCAAGTTTTCCACTGAACCGACTTGCTCCAATTGTTCGTTTAAAATGAATAGGTGGTTTTTCGGTTCGGAAGCGGGTGCCCAAGCGACGCCTTCTGTGGTCGCCACCCGGAAATAGCCTTCAAATTCATCCATCGAAAATTGGTTCAACAAAGAACCTTGTACGCGAGCTGAAGCGATAAATTCCACCGAGATGCCATCCAAGCTGAATTTGAAGATTTCCGTATCCGCCTGTTGCGGCACCCAAAGCGCCGTATCTTCGAATTCCCCTTCAGCGGTCTCAAACGCAGACGCCGTCAAATAGAGATGCTGTTCGTTCATATACAGCTGTTCATTGCCGCCCAAAAAGCCTTTTGTAGAAATTTCATTGGACTCAGGGGCTTCTAAGCTGATGGAAGTGATGACGCTATAACTCCCTTCCATCGTTCCTGGCAAGATGGTCAAATCTTCATAAGGCAAGGGTTCAAGCTCTCCGCCTTGCGCGGAATCGAATAGCCTTGGCCGCAGTTCCATATCCGGCTGCTCCTCCAAAATCCAGTAATTTGGAAACACATTGCTGACGTAATGGAGGATGCCGTTCGATAGCCGCGCGTTATTGAATGTGCCTTCGTTGCCGAATTCGCGGATGAGCTCCGGGTTCTCGGGTGAAGTCACGTCATAGAGAGAAACCGCTGTGATGCCGGAATAAGGCATGAAGCTCTCCATTTCCACGTCTTCTTCGGTTTCCATAAGTGAAAAGCGGCTTGATATGACAACAAGCGTATCGCCGGATAAGAATAATTCCTCCGGATACGTTTCCCCGTCCAACTTCAAAACTGCTGCAAGTTTCATGTTTTCCGGGTCTCTGATGTCGGAAATCATCACACGCGACTCGCTAATGGAATATAAATAATCGCCATCCGTCTGCACAATATCACCTTCGTCGATGCCTTCGACCTGGTTATTGGTCGACGAATGATCGCCCCCTCCCATTCCTCCAGACTCGCCTGACGCGCTTTCCTCAGCGTCATCTGCCCCTTCACCGAAGCCGCGGTAAAAAGGATTGTCTTTTTGGAGATTCAGCAATCGCGTAAAATACGTATGCAGTTCCTCTTCGCCAGCCAGGTTCTGGACTTCATCTTGTATCGTGAAGTCGATTTGATTTGCCGAAAGGCTTTTTAAGAAACTGCTCGTCAGGGCCGATTTGGTGACATGAAGCGTATAGTCTCCGCTAGCGATGTCCGGGACTTCAAGCGTCCGCCCGCCATTTGCCAAGCGCATATCGAGATCGAGTTTTCGGCCATCTGCATCCGTAAGGTAAACAGCGCCTTTTTCAATCGCATCCGCATCGAGCGGCGCCGAAAAATTCGCCCGCCAGCCGGATTCCGAAAGGGCTGTTGCGGATCCGCTGATGGCTACATTTTCCGTCAGCACAATAAAAGCTATACCTGAAAACACCAAAAGAATCGCTGCTATCCACCAGGCTCTGCTCCATCTCACGAACACCACGACCTTTCTCGTGCCATTTACCCATTAGACCCTTTACGACTCCAAAAGGTTACAGCTGGCGTTCAGCCATTGGCATGAATTTCGCTAAAAATTTCCTCGAAGCGTTCGAACGGTTCTTGTGTATGGCCGCCGCCTTGCGCAAGTGCAGCGGTTCCGCCTCCCTTGCCGTCTGTTTCTTGAAGCAAGCGTTTCAAAGTCTCCCTCATATCGGCGGAAGCTTCATTGCCGCGGGCGCAGACCAACCGGATGCTGCCTTGTGCCTGTGCTGCAAACAACAAGCAGACAGACGGATATTCTTCAGTGGCTAAACGCGCCAACTGCTGCAATTCCTTGATGGGCCGGTCGCCGAAATTCCGGATCGCAACGCCCCCTTCCGGCGTTAATGCTTTTGCCTCTGAAAGCAACAGCTGCTTTTTCAGCTCCACAATTTCCTTGTCGGCTACAATTTTCTCTGATAATAAAGCATCTGCCGCGTGCACCAGTTCAGCTAGCGGGGCATTCAATTTCCCGATCAATGCATCGCTCGTGTCGCTCAATATGCCAAAATGTTCGAGCGCTCGTTCTCCGCATAGAAAATAGAGCCGCGTGCCGCCTTTCGCTTTTTCCGTCCCAAGAATTTTCAACAGCCCGATTCCCGCGGTATTTTCCGGATGTGTGCCGCCGCATGCATTCAAATCGATGCCTTCCATTTCAACCAAGCGGATGTCTCCACTAACAGCGGGCGGCTTCCGGAGATGCAATTGCTCAAGCTGCCGGTCATTTACAAAACGCGTGCGGATTGGTAAATGACCGCTAATGATGCGGTTTGCTTCAAGTTCCACTTGCCGCAAGGTTTCTTGGTCGATGGAGGCTTTATGCAGATCAATCGACACCCGCTCTTGCCCGAGATGGAAACTGGTGGTTTGGTAGCCATGACGGTCTTCCAGTAAAGCGCTCAAAAGATGCTGGCCGGCATGCTGCTGCATATGGTCCCATCTTCTTTGCCAATCCAGCGCCGCCTTGTATTCGCCTGGCTCCAGCTGCCGATCCAGGTAATGGCGGATTTCCCCGTCCTGATTTTGCACATCTTGCACTGTGGCTTCCCCGATCATTCCGCGGTCTGCCGGCTGCCCGCCTCCTTCAGGATAAAAGCAAGTCTGGTCGAGTACTGCATACTGCCCACTTCCGTCCATTGCCGATTCGATTACGTGAACAGTGGCTTCCTTTAAATATGAATCGTCGTAATATAATTTTTTCGTCATATAAGCACTCCTTTTTACGGAATTCTGCTGATGCGTTTACTGGTCCTTCATTAGTGGAATGGTTGAGTAATGATGAAGAATGGAGGACTTACGCATGGCCGGATTCACGCATTCCATATTATTGTATAATGCCGAGGCAGGTGCGTCCACGTTAGATGCGGTTATGGGATTGGCTGTACCGCAACTCGCCGCATCTTCGAAAACATTGGAACTGATTAAGACCGATTCCCCCGAAGAACTGGAATCGGTCTGCCGTTCTGCCGCCGAACGCGCCGACGCAGTATTTGTCGCAGGCGGCGACGGCACAGTCCATCTGGCTGCACACGCACTTAGCTCAATCGAAAACCCGCCGCCTCTCGGAATATTGCCGAGCGGGACGTGCAACGATTTTGCGCGCACGATGAACATTCCTTTGTACCTTGACGAGGCAGCAAAAAGCTTGAGTCAAGGTAAACTCCAGCAAGTCGACACAGCGACCATCAACGAAGGCACGTTCCTGAACTTCGCGGGCATCGGATTGATTACAGACGCTTCCTTCAATATCGACCCCGACCTGAAGGAACGCTATGGCAAGCTCAGCTATTTCATGAGCGCGATGCAGACGATGAGGCAAGCAGAACCGTTTAATGTATCGCTGGTGATCGACGGTCAAGCGTACGAAGAAGAAGCCGTTTTGGTGCTGGCCATGAACGGTAAATCCATTGGCACCCATTTGTTTCCGATGCAAAGCATCGATCCCGCTGATGGGCTCTTGGATGTTTTCATCATCCAAAGCTCGTCGTTTGCTGCGATACGCGAATGGTTTTCCTTATCGAAACCAGACCTTACTGCGGAAGATCTCGAGCATATCATCCATCTTCAGGGACGAGAAATTGACATCCGCACAGAAACACCGATGGATATCGATACCGACGGTGAAATCTATATGAAGACGCCCGCCTCGATCAGTGTCCAACCGGGAAAACTCAACTTGCTTGTGCCAAACGAAGAAGATATCTTCACATAAAAAGCTGCCGGATGTTAGCCGGCAGCCGAAGGAGCGGGCGCTATGCCCGCTCTTTTTTATTTGCGCTAAAAAGAGACTGGTCTTTTCAGCGTGGAATCGAACTTTATTCGAATGGCCAGGCAGGCAGCATGCGGTTCAATTCTTTGTCTTCCCGCTTGCCGAGCACATAATCCGCCTGCATGATCGTATGGATTTCCCGCGTGCCTTCGTAAATGACCGGTGCTTTGGAATTGCGCAAGTAGCGGGCGACCGGATAATCATCGGAATAGCCGTAAGCGCCGTGGATTTGCACCGCGTCGTCTGCCGCTTTATTGGCAAAATTACACGCCTGCCATTTGGCGAGCGAAGTTTCGCGCGTATTGCGTTTGCCGCTGTTTTTCAATTCGCCGGCACGGTAGACGAGCAAGCGGCTCATCTGATAGCCTGCTTCCATATTGGCAAGCATTTGCTGCACCAGTTGATGCTCGCCGATCGGCTTGCCGAACGTCGTGCGCGTCTTGCAATAATCCAAGCTCGCTTCCAGGCAAGCCATCATCAAGCCACACGCTCCGGCAGCGACAGTGAAACGGCCATTGTCGAGTGATGCCATCGCAATCTTGAACCCTTCGCCTTCTTCCCCGAGCCGGTTGGCTGCCGGAATGCGGACATCCTCCATGAACAATTCGCCTGTATTGCCAGCGCGTATGCCGTACTTCCCTTTGATCGCCTTGGACGAAAAGCCTTCACGGTCACGTTCTACGATAAAAGCGCTGATTCCTTTATGCGATTGCTCTTTATCAACATAGGCGAAAACGAGGAAATGATCCGCTTGGTCACAGAGGGAAATCCAGGTTTTCTGGCCGTTCAGCACATAGTCGTCGCCCACGCGTTTGGCGGTCGTCGAAAGCGCCGCCACGTCTGACCCGGCTCCTGGTTCTGTCAGGCCGAACGCACCAATCTTTTCGCCTTTTGCCTGCGGCACCAAAAATTTCTGTTTTTGCTCTTCTGTGCCCCATTGCAGAAGCGATAGTGAATTCAGGCCGGTATGGACAGAAACGGCCGTGCGAAACGTGGTGTCGCCGCGTTCAAGTTCTTCGCAGACGATGGCGAGTGCATTATAGTCCATGCCGCTGCCGCCGTACGCTTCCGGAATGCACACCCCCATCAAACCGAGATCGGCCAGTCGCTGCCAAATCGATTCGGGGAAATGCCCCTCTGTGTCCCAGTCTTTTATATAGGGCATGATTTCTTCATCGACAAATTTCCGGACGGTTTTGCGCAGCATCTCTTGTTCTTCGCTGTATTCAAAATCCATGCCGTTTTCCTCCTTGCTAGTTATGATGCGTTGCCCGTTGCACCGTTTCTTCAATGTTTACGCCGCGCTTCTTCATTTCCGCAATGTAATCAGCTCCAGGCACCACTTGCTCAGGCGGGTAGACGCCGCGTTTTTGGATGCGCCCATCCGCAATCATCTGCGCCACAACAGAAATGCTGTAGGCTGTGGCCTGCGCCATCGCCGTGACACCGGTTGACTCATCGCGAATGGTCACCATTTCGTATCGGTATGTGCATTCCTCTTGCTCTTTCAACCCGGAAACCGTCACGCGCAAAAGCACTGCATCTTTCTCGTCGCCAAGTTCCGTAATCGGCTCGAGCACTTTCAGCAGAACTTCACGCAGCGACACATCATGTCCGCCGGCGATTACTTTTCCGTCTCGGTTCGTCAAACCCAATTCGACGAGCAATCGGAACTTGTCGGCATGCCCACGGTAACGGATCGTTTTGTACTCCAGCGAATCTACATCGCGGAACGTTTTCGTCAAGGTTGATGTACCACCTGATGTATGGAACGCTTCTAACGCATTGAACCCTTCGAATGCGATTGGCTCGATTTCCGATAGCGATTCGACTTCTTCCAGTTCTCCACCACGGATGACGTGCGACGGGTCCGTGTAATGGTCGAAAACGCCTTCGAGTGAAAAAACGTGTTTGTATTCGAGCGGCGGTTCCGGATGGAGCGGAATGCCCCCGACATAAATGCGGATCGATTCGACCTCATCCAACTGGCTCGCACCATACCCGGTTAAAATATTGATCATCCCTGGCGCCACACCAAGATCCGGAATGACTGTTACGCCTTGGCTAGACGCTTGCTCGTGCATGGCGAGCACTTTATCCGTCGCACCCCCGATATGCCCGCCGAGATCGACGGAATGAACTCCGCATTCAATGGCGATTTTCGCTACTTTCTCATTGAAGGTATAGAACAACGCATTGATCACGACATCTGCTTGTGCGATGACTTGCTTGAGTTCACGGTCATGGCTTGCGTCCATCTGGGCGATTTCAAGCCGCGGATCACCCAATTGCCGGCGAAACGCTTCCGCTTTTTCCGTTGTCCGGTCTGCCAGAATCACTTTTTCCACCTGCTCGTTGCGAAGCAAATCACGCGCTGCTTGTTTTCCCATCAATCCAGCTCCGAGTACCGCAAATTTCATCTCCGCCGCCCCCTTTATGCTTCGTTGTCGATCTGTGCCCGCTGCAATTTGCCGCTGAAGTCTACATAAATGCTTTTCCATTCGGTAAAGACATCTATCGCCGCAACGCCTGAATCGCGGTGGCCATTGCCGGTGCCTTTCGTGCCGCCGAACGGCAAATGGATTTCAGCTCCTGTCGTCCCGGCGTTGATGTAGACGATCCCTGTATCAAGATCACGTTGAGCTTTGAACGCCCGGTTGACATCCGCTGTGAAAATCGAACTCGACAATCCGTAAATGACGCCGTTGTTCACTTCGATCGCTTCTTCGAAACTTGCTACTTCGATCAAGGAAATGACCGGCCCGAAAATTTCTTCCTGTGCAATGCGCATTTCCGATGTTACGCCTGAAAACAATGTCGGTGCGTAATAGTTCCCTTTGTCGTAATGGCCGCCCGTTAAAATTTCGCCACCCCTGACAAGTTCTGCGCCTTCTTCTTGGCCGATTTCAATATAGGAATGGATTTTTTCCAATGCTTTCTTATTGATGACCGGTCCGACTTTGACGGATTCGTCCATCCCATCGCCGATCGTCAATTTATCCATCTTTTCGAGCAGGCGCTGCTGCAGCTGTTCTTTGACATCCCGATGGACGATGACACGGCTGCAAGCAGTGCAGCGCTGGCCGGCGGTGCCGAACGCGCTCCACAAAATGCCGTCCACTGCGAGGTCCAAATCCGCATCATCCATGACGATGACCGCGTTTTTTCCGCCCATCTCAAGCGATACTTTCTTTAAATGACGCCCCCCGAGTTCCGCTACTTTACGCCCTGTATCCGTCGAGCCGGTAAATGAAATGACACGAATGTCCCGATGCTCGATCATCGCAGTTCCGACTTCCGACCCGGAACCGAAAACGATATTCGCTACACCATCTGGCAAGCCGGCTTCCTTGAAGATTTTAGCCATTTCATAAGCCATCATCGGCGTTTCAGTTGCTGGTTTCCAGATGAATGCATTGCCCGCCACAATCGCCGGGAAAGATTTCCAAGTGGCGATCGCCACCGGAAAATTCCATGGGGTGATGAGCCCGACGACACCGATCGGCGCACGTACACTCATCGCGAATTTATCCGCTAATTCCGAAGGCGTCGTCTCGCCAAATAACCTTCTCCCCTCACCCGCCATATAAAATGCCATATCGATGCCCTCTTGAACTTCGCCGCGCCCTTCTTCGATCACTTTCCCCATTTCTTTTGTCAGTACCGCCGCGAGCTGTTCTTTCTTTTGTTTCATCAAGCGCCCGATTTCATATAGATAATCCGCACGTTTCGGTGCAGGGACAAGCGCCCATTTTTTCTGTGCCGCTTTGGCTGCTTTCACCGCTTCCTCTACATCTAAGGCAGTTGAGCGTTGTACAGCTGCCAACTCTTCACCTGTTGCCGGGTTGATGACAGGCACGAAATCGGCGCCTGCCTCCTGCCGGAACTCTCCATTTACAAAATTCGTTAGTTTCATCGAATTACCCCTTTCTACAATGAATGTAAACGCTCTCACTATTTACTCTATTCCCTACAAAACGGAAAACTCCTACATGCTTTCCGAACTTCCTTCCATAACTTTGTAAAGTTGTATACTTTCGTACGACAATGCGAGAAAATTACCGAGAAATGGTTGACACTGACCAATCGTCATAGTCTAATCAAGAGTAGAGGTGATTGAAATGTACAAAGTACAAGAAGTGGCAAAAATCGCAGGCGTCAGCGTACGGACGCTGCACCATTACGACAGCATCGATTTAATGAAACCGAGCAATAAGGGATCGAACCGATACCGCTATTACAGCGATGACGACTTGAAGTTGCTGCAGCACATCTTATTTCTTAAAGAACTCGGATTTTCATTGAAGAAGATTCAGGAAATCATAAAAAATGGTTACGATGCAGAATATGCTATGGCACGCCATATCGAGTTGCTTGAACAGAAAAAATTCCGCATTGAACAGTTGATTGACAACGCACGTACAGCACAAAATGAGTTTTCATCCGGTGAACCCTTAAGCAACGAACAGCGGTTTTCTGCATTCTCCATCCGCCATACACCGGATCGGATCGACTTGTACCAGAAACCGGAAATTGAAGTATCCGTTAAGGAAGATCTTGAAAACATCAAGGAAGAGACTACTGTCCTGGAAGCTTCAGAACCGGAAGCCGCAAAACCGCAAAAAGAAGCCGAGAACTTAGAAGAGATCGACCGAGAAGCCAACCGCATCTACAGCGCTGTTGCCAGCCTTATGGATTTGCCGGCCGATGCACAAGAAGTCCAGAAGGAAATGGCCGCGTATTACCATTTGCTCGACCGCTTCTATGAATGCACGCCGAATATGTTCCGTAATTTGGCCAATCTTTATGCAAATGACAGCCGCTTTTCGCGTACCATCGACCAGCATGGCGACGGTTTGTCCGACTACTTGAAAGACGCGATGCACGTGCACGCGAATGCCTTGCAGCATGCGTGAACTCATCGGCCCTTGCAGCAATTGCGGCAAAGAGATCTATTGCCGCGACGGATTTTTGGACGGCGTCTATATCGACGGTGAATTGATTTGCCACGATTGTGCAGAAGAACTCGAAAATTAATCCATAAAGAAAAGCCTGAACGGATAATACCGTTCAGGCTTTTTGAGTTGCTTATGATTGTGCAGTTTCTTTCAATGCGTCGAGGCGCTGTTGTACTTGCTCCCCTGTCAAACCATGCTCAAAAGCATAGCGGTTGCGTGGATGCTCGCGGCATTCGTCTGAACATGAACGCATGTATTTGTGTTCGTTTTCTTCTGAAGCCAAGATTTTTGCATTGCATTCAGGGTTCGCACAGTTGACATAGCGCTCACAAGGCTCACCCGTGAAATGGTCCTTCCCGACAACGGTATGCTCGACGCGATTGACCGGCACGGCGATGCGCTCATCAAAGACGTACAATTGCCCGTCCCACAGCTTGCCCTGTACTTCCGGGTCTTTGCCGTACGTGACAATGCCGCCGTGAAGTTGGTTGACGTCATCAAAGCCTTCACGTTTCATCCAGCCTGAGAATTTTTCACAGCGGATGCCGCCTGTGCAATAGGTCAGGATTTTCTTGCCTTCAAACTTCTCTTTGTTTTCGCGGATCCATTCCGGCAAATCACGGAAAGTTTCAACGTCTGGACGTACCGCGCCGCGGAAATGGCCCAAGTCGTACTCGTAGTCATTGCGTGCATCGATGACCACGGTATCCTGATCTTGCATCAATTTATAAAATTCTTTCGGCTCTAAATAATTGCCGGTTAATTCATTTGGGTTAATATCTTCTTCTAGTCCAAGGTGGACAATTTCATTTTTCGCACGGACGTGCATTTTTTTGAAAGCATGGCCATCCGCTTCGTCGATTTTAAAGACGATGTCAGCAAAGCGCGGATCGCTCTTCAACATATCCATGTATTGTTCAGTTTGCTCGATCGTGCCGGAGCATGTGCCGTTGATCCCTTCGTCCGATACGAGGATGCGGCCTTTCAATCCGATTTCCTTACAGGCAGCCAAATGCTCAGCCGCGAACTCTTCGGGATTTTCAATCGGGGTGTATAGATAGTACAGTAAGACATTATGTGTATGATTTTGCATGAATCATACCTCCTGATTTTCGATTTGGCACATTTCCTTGATACAGGAAAAACCTAGCCTATTTTACCCCAACGCGCGAAAAAATTCAACATTCCTTGAAGCTTCATCCCGCAGGCGTATAAAAAACAGCCCCGTAAAGCGGGACTGTTTTTTCAGCTTGTCGAGAAAGTTAAGAAGTCGTATTTTCCGAAGCTTATCGCTCGCTTTCCGTGGGGCGGGAATCGAGCCTCCTCGTCACTGCGTTCCTGCGGGGTCTCTCAAACCCGCTAGTCCCACAGGAGTCGAGCGAATGCTTCTCCAAATACTTAGAAAGATCATTGATTATTGAATTTAGAAAAAACGACTCCATTCTTATTCGTAATGGATTAATAGACTTCTTCAACACTCTGAAAAACAGCCCCGTAAAGCGGGACTGTTTTTTTCAGCACACCCGGTTCTTGACCGGTTTGCTGTTTGCGCAAGCTTGCAACGCTTCTTTGTTCAATTGCATCATCGCATAACGCGTCTGCACAGTTGCGCTTCCGATATGTGGCGTAACCGTCAAATTGTCGAGCGTTTGAAGCGGATGGTCCAGCGGCAGCGGCTCTTGTTCAAACACATCAAGCCCCGCTCCCCAAATCGATTTATTCTTCAATGCTTCATAAAGGGCTTGTTCATCGACAATCCCGCCTCTTCCGCAATTAATGAGAATCGCAGTCTCCTTCATCAAAGATAGCTCACGTTCGCCGATCATGCCTTTCGTTTGTTCGGTCAGCGGCGCAAGGATCACAACAAAATCGGAGCGCTTCAATAAATCATCAAGTTCCGCATATTGGGCTTCTTCAAGGCTTTTGCGTGTCCGGTTATGATAGATGACTTCCATATTGAAGCCTTGTGCACGCATGCACACCGCTTCCCCGATGCGTCCCATGCCGACAATCCCGACAGTGGTGCCGTGAACGTTCTGGCCGGTCAATCCCATCGGCGTCCAAGCTTGCCATTCGCCGTTTCTCACCGTTTTTTCCGCTTCGATCAAGCGGCGGGCCGTGGCCAGCATCAAAGCAAATGTTAAGTCAGCCGTTGTTTCAGTCAAGACATCCGGTGTATTGGTAACAATCACTTTATGATCTCTTGCTGCATCGAGGTCGATATTATTATAGCCGACCGCCAAATTCACGACGATTTTCAAGTTCGGCGCCGACTCGAATAGCTCACGATCGATTTCATCGCCAAGCATCGTCCACAGCGCCTTTGCTTCCTTCGCTTCTTCAAGCAATTTTTCACGTGGCGCATTGCGTTCTTCTTCCGGCCACATGCGTACTTCGTAGACATCATGCAAATCCGCCACTGCCTGTTCAGGCAATTGCTGGGTAATGAACAAAATCGGTTTCATGAAACTCCTCCACCCTTCTCCTAAATAACTTCCCTATTCATAAAAGATTTAACGCCCTGCGCTGCGCCTTTTCTTAAACAACCACAATCCGACGATGGCACCGGCAAACAGCAACGCATAGACGATATTCGAATAAATGTCCAATTGTGCCAGGATCTCTTCCCGGTTCTCTCCGACTGCCCGCCCGATATAGACAAGCACTGTATTCCAAATTAAGGTGCCGGCTGTCGTAAAAGCCAAAAATAAAACGAATTTCATATTGGACATGCCCGCCGGAATGGATATAAGGCTGCGAACAAGCGGAATCAGCCGCCCTATAAATACGGCAAACACGCCGAAGCGGTCAAACCAGCGATCCGCTTTGTAAAGATCTGCTTTTTTCAAGCGCAGCCAATGGCCATGTTTGTCGATGATTTGTTCCACCCGCTCCACGTCCAACAGAAGCCCGAGTCCGTAGAGCATGACAGCGCCGGCAACAGACCCTGCCGTAGCTGTCAGGATGACTCCCCACACGGTGAGGCTGGTGGTCGATGTCATAAACCCGCCAGCTGTCAGCACCACTTCTGACGGCACTGGCGGAAACACGTTCTCCAGCAACATCAGCAGGAATATCCCGAAATAACCATAATTGTCCATAATTGAAATAATCCACTGTTCCACAGGAAGCCCCCTCTTAACGCCCGGACTCCCAATCTTCTTTCACGTCCGTCTACCTATATATATTAACTAAAGTACGCCATTTTAAACAGCAAAAAAAGCCGCGCTTGTTTCAGCGCGGCTTGCTTGTTAAGCGTTCATCTTACGCAATTCCACTCGACGGATTTTTCCGGAAGTCGTCTTCGGGAGCTCCGCCAAAAATTCGATGACGCGTGGATATTTATAAGGTGCAGTAATGCCTTTTACATGATCCTGCAATTCCTTAATCATCGCCTCATCCTGTTTGCCACCGTCTCTCAAGACGATAAACGCTTTGACGATATTACCGCGAATCTCATCCGGCACTGCCACAACTGCACATTCCTGTACGGCGGGATGCTTCATGAGCGCATCTTCCACTTCAAACGGCCCGATTGTATAGCCAGAAGAAATGATGATATCGTCGCTGCGGCCTTCAAACCAGAAATAGCCGTCTTCATCGCGTGAAGCCTGGTCGCCCGTCAAATACCAATCGCCTCGGAACGAGGATTTCGTTCGTTCCGGGTCACGGTAATATTCACGGAACAGCGCCGGACAGCTTTTGTGAACAGCAATGTCGCCGACTTCTCCTGGTGCGGCGGGCTGTCCATGTTCGTTGATAATATCAACCGGATTTCCTGGCGTCGGCTTGCCCATCGAACCGGGTTTCATGTCCATGTTCTGCAAGATGCATACAAGCAAGGTGTTTTCCGTCTGTCCGTAGCCATCGCGTACATTCAACTGGAAAGCTTCCTGGAAAGCATCGATCACTTGGCGATTGAGCGGCTCTCCTGCAGAAACCGCACTGCGCAGATGAGGCAATTTGTAATCGTTTAAGTTTTCAACTTTTGCCATGATCCGGTATTCGGTCGGCGTGCAGCATAGCACATTGACTTTTTCCTCTTTTAGGATTTCCAAATATTTCAGCGCATCGAAAGCGCCGTTATAGACAAGCGCTGTCGCCCCGAGCGTGATTGTCGAAAGGAATGGGCTCCAAATCCATTTTTGCCAGCCTGGAGCTGCCGTTGCCCAAACGATGTCGCCGCTCTGTACACCAAGCCATTCAGTCGCAGCCGTCCGGACATGCGCATAGCCCCACCCGTGTACATGCACGACACCTTTCGGGTTGCCGGTCGTTCCGGATGTATACGATAGAAACGCCATGTCTTCACGGTTTGTGTCGACCGCTTCAAACTGTTCTGATTCTGCAGCTGCCAATTGTTCAAGTGACTGCCACCCTTGCTCAGTGCCGCCGACAATCAATTTATTATCCAACGCATCGTATTTCTCTTCAATCGAGTTCGTTTCTGCTGTTGTTTTGTAATGGGCGATGATCGCTTTCGCTCCTGAATGCTCCATGCGATAGCTCAAATCTTTTTTGCGCAGCATCTCAGAACATGGGATTGCGACAAGCCCTGCGCGCAAGCACGCCAAGTACGTAATATATGCTTCTGGAATCCGCGGCAGGATGATCAAGACGCGATCTCCCTTTTCAAGCCCTAGTTTCATGAATGCTTGCGCATATTGGTTCATCTTGGAAAAAAGATCTCGATAAGAAAGTTCGATGCGGTTGTTTTGTGCATCAAACCAGCGTACCGCAATCCGCTCGGCATCCTGTTTGTATGCTTCCAATTCAGACGTAATATTGTATTGTTCAGGTGCAATCAATTGTTCGACGTTCATCTAATTTCCTCCTCTTCTTATTCAACTCGCAGGGATGACCAAATAATAGACACTTGCCAGAAACAGAAATGCCATTCCGGCAGACAAATATGCTTTAGTGGCAGTGAATCCTTGCACAGTCTGGATGATTTTTACGCTGATCAGGTACATCCACACCACCCCGATAACCAGCAAGAGACTAACCCAAAACGCACCATCGCCAAGACCGGCCAAATGCGGTGCGCCGAGCAAACCTGGCAGTAGCGCAACCGGCGTCACCAAGCTGATGGCGCGGTATTTCGCTGTCCCGCCAAGCGCTTTCGAGCCCGCCCACAACAGCGCGGCCATGCCGACTTTCGTAATAAAAGCGGTTAATATCCCAAAGATGATGAAGATGGCCGGTACGAGAAAATTCTGCAATAAAGCAGAATCGAAACTGCTTATGTATGAGGCTTGCGACGCGATTGAAATCGCGCCGTAGCCCAGACCCACGATGAGCAGCAATATCCGGCTCGTCGTTTCGGTTTTTGGTAATTCCAGGAATGACCGGTAAGATGGATCATTCAGGGTTATCATTTTTCCAACCAACTTTGCCACTCCCTTTGCCATTTACATTCCCCAAGGCATTAGCGCCCAAATTGCGACAGCTGCAGAGACGACGACGGTGATGCCTGCGCCAATTGTGCTGTTATAACGATAAGCCTTGATATCTTTCCAGCCATGGATGCGCTCGATCAACTCGATATCGGCTTGCTTCGTCAACTTTCCGGAAAGTGCCGGAATGCGATTGGTGATATAAGAAACCACGATCAGTAAGATAAAACTTACCGGTACAGCAAGCATCGCACCGGACAGTCCCATCCCGTCTGTTACGCCATGCCCCGTTAATACGATGCTCGGGAAAACGAATGGAGACACGATAATATAGAGCGCCCCACCGACCACAGACGCAGCGATCGCGCCAAATTTATTCGCCTCTTTCCACCAGACGCCCACGATGATCAGCGGGGCATTGGTGACACCTGCCAGCCCGAACGCCCAAAGAATACTGACGACAAGGAAAGCGGGCGGGTTAATCGCAAGCAGGATACTCGCAATCCCTCCTGCAAAAATCGCGATAAATCCGATGCGCAAGTTTAAGCGCTGTGAGATATTCGGTTTCAATGTAGAGATGATGTCTTGTGAAATCAAGGCCCCGATCGCCAGCAAGTTTCCGCTCAATGTCGAGAGGCCAGCAGAAATTGCACCCGCAATGACAAGCGCCGTTACCCACTCTGGGTTGTAAACCATATTCAAAATGATGGTTAATTTGTCGGCATCTGCATCGGAAATCGTCACGCCTTGCGTAGTCGTTGCAAAGACGCCGACAAAGCCCATTGCATAGGTCGCCGAGAAGACCAAGCCGAGAATAAACGCAAACCAAACCATCGCAGAGCGCGCACTTTTTAGCGACGAAGCCGTGTAGACACGCATCGCCAAGTGAGGCAAGCCAAGTGCACCGATTGTCAGCGCCGGGATAATGGAGAAATACCATTTCGGCGAGAATTGGTAATCGAAGAATGTCGGCAAAGCATCCATCATGGCCGGAACCATGTCAGAATAAAACAATGGCGGGAAGTACCAGCCTGAAGCGCCAATCGCTTTCATGATCGCGGCAAGCGGCACGATGAACATCAAGGCGATGATGACCATCTGGATAGCGGCGTTATTCGTCGCCCCGGCCATTCCACCGATTGTGATGTATCCGACAATCAAGATCCCGAAGATGAACAATCCTGTGATATACGGGATGCCAAGCAATGTCTCAAACGTAATCGCGATGCCGATCATCTGGCCAAGCGCATACATAATCGAAACCAGAATCATGAACAATGCAGCGATGATTGAAGCCGTTGTACCGTAGCGATCACGGATGAAATGAGTCGGCGAGAAGGCACCCATGCGCCGCAAACTCGTTCCGTAAATAATCGTGATCAATGGAATTGCTAAGATCAATTGAATCCATAACATGATAAAAGGAACCTGCAATTGCAAAATAAGGGCGGTAATGCCTAAAAATGTTGCCAAACTCATGTATGTAGCGGCCATCGCCAAACCATTGGTAATTGCTCCAACGTTCGATCCGCCGACGTATAGTTCCTTGGCCGATTTACTTTGGCGGTTCGAAATAAAACCGACGATATAGAACAAGACGAACGTCGCACCTACGACCACGAGTCCAAGAATTGGATTATCCAGCTGCCAGCTCTGCTCCATCGCTTACACTTCCTTTGCTTCGTCGGCATGGCCGAGCGTGTCATTTTCTCTTTCAATCTCATCGTCAATTCGGTTGCCGATTTTCCCGGCCACAAGCGTCAGCAGGAAAACGCCAAACCAGCCCATTAAAATAGGAACGATGTACATAACCGGAAAGCCGAATAACATGGCGTCGACTGGAAAAATAGAAAAGATCAATCCGACATTTCCCACCAGAATAAACGCTGCCGTCATCCAAATCGTAAATTGGACTTCTTTTTTGTACGCTCTCATCATTTTCCCCTCCAAATTGTGTAATTTCTCTCTTCATACACCCCAGACTGAGCGTTCGCTCAGTTTTTATGCACGCAATCCCCCTTTAAAATTTAGTGTCGTAATAACTCCCTTGATTGTAACCGCTTGCATAAATGATAGTCAACTGAATTTTTTTAAAATTTAAACAATTATATTAATAACCTATTTGAACTACTTTTCTGTTCAAATAGCGTACCAATTAAGCTATTTATACCTCTATTGCTTGTACAAAACACTTTAATTTTTTGCTCCAACTGCCAAGCAATCGCTATATAAATATACATTTGATTCAAACTAAAAAAGAATATCTGCAATAAAATCCATGCATAAAAACGTTTAATTATTCATTCAACTTTTAAGCTCTCATTCTATATTCATCTATTCTAGAGAAATGCACAAAAAAACTGCGCCTAGGCATATGCCAGGCGCAGCTGAAGATGACTTACATATTCGGTTTATTGTCTTCTTCTTTCATTTTCTTTTCCATTTTAGCCAATTGGTTTTTCGCAAAGTCGCGGCCGCCAATTCCGAATGCGATGGCGAAAGCAACTGCAAGTCCTGCAATGATGAACAGGAAGGCCAAGTTGACAATGTTTGAAGCGAAGTTCAATTGGTCGAGCGTCATGAAAATCGCAATGATGAAGATTGCATATTTCACGATGCCACCGAACAATCTATTCCCCGAAGCACGGGTAATGTAATTGCCGAGCATGCTGCCTCCGATTAGCCCAAGAGCAAGGATGATCAATGAACTGATCAATAGCGGCAAGTAAGCAATGATGGCGCTGCCGATCGAATTCAAAACATCGAGCTTCAAGACATTCATGGCTTCGACCACAAAGAAAATGATGATGATTGCCTGGACGACTTTGCCGATGATCTGGGCAATATCAAACGATGGCTCTTTGTTCTTGTCAGGGCTCAAGTAAGAAGAAAAGCGGTTGATTCCTGTGCCATTCAATAGGCCAATTAATAGATCTGCAACAAATTTTGCGATGAATACACCTGCAAGGATGAGGATGATGCCGACAAAGATATTCGGGATCATGCCCAGCACTTGGTTGAGCATTGATACGATCGGTTGTGAAATCGACTCAATATTCAAGGTTTCGAGCGCTACTGTGACGATTGGGATCAGTACGATAACGAAGACTACATTCGCCAACACTTTAGCAAGTGTGTTTTGATCGCTTGGAGCGACTCGCTCGTTCGTGCCCGATTTATTGGTCATTTTATTGAACCATTTGTCGATGTTCATCGTGGCCAATACGCTTTCAACCAACTTCTTGACGAATTTCGCGATAAAGTAGCCAATCACCAAAATCAGGAGCGCCATGAACAGGTTCGGCAAGAATGCCAGGAATTTGTCCATCATGTTCGAGATCGGCTGGGCGACATTATGCATGTCGAGCGCTTGCAATACACTTGGAATAAACAGGATGAAAATCAAATAATAAAGAATTTTTCCAATAGAGTCCAGTTTGTCATCCGCATCTTCCTTTGTCTTGGCCATATGGCCTTTCACCATGGCGTTGTCAGCACCGAGTTTTTTCAACCCTTTCGAGAAAATTGCTTTGACGATTGTAGCGACAAGCCACGCGACAACAAGCAATAACAGGGCACCGAGAATGTTCGGAATGTAATTGATGATCGTATTCCCGACATTCTGGAATGAATTGGTTACATCATTCAAATGTGTCATCTCCTTTACAATTTAGTGGTTCATTTTTAGTATCCCCCCTTATATTTTTTCCTAAACGCAATGTGGCGCCATTCCAGCATTAATGCCAATTTAATTTTTAAAGTGCATCGCGCTTTTTCCGAACACGGCAAAAAACCGCCGGCGGGAATCCCACCGGCGGTTACTAGTATTCGTTCATCTATTGATGATTCGGCAACAGGACGGTTACTTTGAATAAGTCTCCGTCCACCTCTAGTTTCATCTGCCCGCCATGAAGATCCACGATGGACTGGGCGATAGCAAGCCCGAGCCCTGAGCCTTGAGTCTTGCGCGCAGTATCTCCGCGTTTAAAGCGCTCGAGCAATTCTTCGGTGTTATCGCCCAGTTCATAGCGTGTGACATTTTTCATCGTCATGGCTAGTTCACCAGCTCCTTGTGTCAGCCCAATATAGACACGGCTCCCCGGCAATGAATACTTGGTGGCGTTCAAGATCAAATTGTCGAGTAACCGCCACCACTTCTGGCCGTCGACCGAAGCATATACAGGATGGTCCGGCGCTGTGATGCGGACGTCGAGTTCCGCTTCTACCACAGCTTCCTCGTGCTCTGCCAAAGCTTGTGTGACCAGTTGCTTCATATCCAAGCGCTGTTTAGTCAGTTCTGCGTTTCCGCTTGCCATTTTTGATACTTCGAACAAATCTTCGATAAGCACTTTTAACCGCTCTGATTTCCGGTCCAGTATGTCGACGTATTTGCGCCGTTCTTCGTCTGCGAGATCCTCGTTCTTCAATAGATCCGTATAGGTGATGATCGAAGTGAGCGGCGTGCGAAGATCGTGGCTGACATTGGTGATCAACTCGGTTTTCAAGCGTTCGCTTTTTGCCCGTTCAGATACTGACGACTTATAGCCTTCCCGCAACACATTCAAATGTTCAGCGTGGCGGCTTAGCGGCGACTTGCCCTTCACTTTCAATTCCGCGCCTAAGCTTCCGGCAGCCAGCTGTTCAGTTCCTTGCAGCAGCCGGTTCAAATACCCAAAGCGCGTCATCAAAAATAGCAGCGACGGCAGCCCGATCAATAATGTAGCCGGCAGCCAGACGATTGCCAAGACTGGTTGAAACACCATGAGCGCAGTCCCCGCGCCCCATAAAAACATCACTGCGAGCACCCAACTCATCTGGAATCCGAGAGTGCGGTTGAGAAATGCATCTTTTGCCGAATAAATTTGGGAAGCAGTGAAACTATGTTGAAGTTCTTCTTTAAAACGACTCCATCTACCGAAATGCTGCCATAGCCAAATTGCCTGTAATATAGTCAGCGACAAGAACAACACTGTAAACGCTAGTGAGATGAAAACCTCCATGAACGAGCCATTCCCCGCTCCCCATGGCCTTGTTAAAACCCTCGCAAAATAATCCGCAGCGACTAAAGAAAGTACTGCCGATACAGCGAACCCACTAAGCTTCCACTCGACAGCAAGTTTTCGCCATTTGTGATAGCTGGTTAATTCCGTATACCAAGCTGTCCTGATCGGACGCTTTTTAAATAGCCACCATGCACTGCCTACTGTTGCTGCCAACAAAAAATACAGGAAGAACTTGAGCAGATGGAATTGGTTTATTCCACTGAGGACCGCAGCTCCGGCTAATCCTTTTTCCGGTATTTGAATGACGCCTGAAAAGCGGTTATCGGCCAGCGTACTGTTGGTATCGTCGTATGGAAAGTCAAAACTCCAATAGCCATTGCTGAAATAAAGCGGCTCTTGCGCAGAATACACTTGTTCAAAAAAAGGCTCATCGCTGATTGTGCCTTTGGTGAATACTTCACCAGTGTCCAAATCTCGTAATTGATAGGCATAGCCAGAAGCTTGGCCTTCAAATTGGCCTTGCTGCGCTGCCAATTGCTGGAGCGCTTCTGCATAATCCGCTTCGCGTTGCTCGATAATGGCTTTTTTCACTGCTTCATTGTCCGAAAAACTTTCACGTACAGCCGAAATGTCCTCCGCGCGCTGCTCTTCCAATTCTTTCACTAAAGAGCTATCGCCTTCTTCCTCAGCTGCTGAAACCGCATCCGCATATTGATCCCGGACCGCCTGAATCTGGTCAGTCAGGGAATTATGATCCATGCGGTACTGGTCGATTTCCCAGGAAGCGACCGATTGATCAACGGTAGATGTCGGCGGTGCCAGTTCGAACAATAGCAGCCCTTCCGTGAACCTGGCAAAATCATAATGAAACTCTTCTGTGTCCGTATAAGTCTTGCCAAAATAATCCGTTCCTTTTTCCACGACGGTCCACACGCACAAGAGCAACAAGGAAAGGCCTGCAAGCCACATCCATTTCTTCATATTATAAGTCTCCTTTTGTTAAGTGGCGAAGCGTGGCAAGCAAGTCTTCCGGTGATTTGATGACAAAGTCCAAAATAAAAGAAGAGCAGTAGACAAGGCATATCGCAGCCACAGCGATAGCAGCGACCGACCAAAGATCATTTTTCCATTTTGTAGCCAATGCCCCACACCACCTTCACATACCTTGGATTTTTCGGATCCGCTTCGATCTTCTCCCGAATTTTGCGAATGTGCACAGCGACAATGTTTTCTGCATTGTATGCTGGCTCACGCCAGACACGCTCGTAAATCTCGCCGATGGAAAAGACACGGCCTGGATGCTGCATCAATAATTCAGTTATATTGAATTCTGTCGGTGTCATGCGAATTTCTGCACCGTCTACCGTAACCGTTTTCGACTCCGAATCCAGCCGCAATCCGTCGATTTCGAGTGCAAGGCCGGACTGCCCATAATTACCAAGCATCACGTAACGTCGGAGTTGTGATTTCACCCGTGCCATCAATTCCATCGGATGGAAAGGCTTGGTCACATAATCATCCGCGCCGATTGACAAGCCATGAATTTTATCGGAATCCTCGCTTCTGGCACTCAGCATGATGATCGGGATATTGCGTTTTTCACGAATCTTAAATGTCGAATGGATGCCGTCAAGTTTCGGCATCATGATATCCATGATGACCAGATGCACTTGCGTCGTTTCCAACAAATCGAGTGCTTCCTGTCCATCTGCAGCCCCTACGACCAGAAAGCCTTCATTTTTCAAATAGATGCTGATGCCTTCCCGGATTTCCTGGTCATCATCTGCCACCATGACTGTCAGCTGTTCCACACGTCCCACCTCTTTTCATTTCTGGCTTAAGTATAAAGTGAAATTCTTAAGCGAAGCTCATTCAAATTCTGAAGAAATTCTTAAGCTTTGCGGTTTTTGCCGAATGCGAGCAGTGCAATGCCGCCAATCAACAAAACGACCCCAATCCAAGACTGTCCGCTTAACGCTTCACCGACTACAGCAACTCCCAATACAGAAGCTGTCAGCGGCTCTGCCAATGATAGAGTGACCGCAGAAGAGGAAGGAATGGCTTTCAATCCGCTCGAAAACAATAAATAAGCGAGGCTCGTTGCAGCAAGGCCTAAATAAGCCACTATCACCAAGTTTTGCGGCAACGCTAAATAGCCGATATCCAGGAAAAACAGGAACGGTACTAAACCGAGACCGCTAAGCGAAAAAACCACCGCAACTGCAGGCACGACTTCCATGAGGCCTAAGACATTCTTGCTGAACATGGCGTATCCTGCAAACGCCAATCCTGCTAGCAAGCCCAGCAACACGCCGAGTGGATCGACGATATAACTGTCTCGGTTCGCAAAAAGCAAAATACAGCCGACGACCGATAAGACGCTTGAAAATACCCATACGCGATCGGGCTTGCGCTTCAAGATGAGCGCTTCCAATATTCCCGAAAAAGCGGGTGCACTACCGATTGCCACGACGGTTCCGATCGCAACTCCCGTCAATTGGACGGCCGAAAAAAAGAACGGCTGGAACAAGGCCATGCACAATGCCGAAAGCCCGACCCAAAGCCACGGAATTTGTGCGCCCTTTAACTGGCCTGAAATCCACACAAAGATTAGAAGGCCAAAACCGCCGATTGCAAGGCGCGCTGCCCCGATTGTCAACGGATGGGCTTCTCCCACTAGAAAAGTCTGCGCTGTCCCTGTCGTTCCCCAAAGCATTGCCGCGAATAATACCCATATGTATGCTTTCATTTGCATCAGTTTCCACCGCTTTCTCTCTGTAAAGTTTTATATGTTTTAAAGCATAGCTGGAAAACGCCCATGCTTGTACTAGATTATGGAAAATTCGTCCACTCTTCTAAACATACCACGGCACGGATGGTTTGAGATAGGGTTCAAATAGCTTTATAATAGAAAGAAAAAGAGGAGGCGATCGCATGTATATGACAGTCCCGGAAACTGCCGTTTTTTTGTCGATGCCGGAAGAGCAAGTCAACCGCTACGTACTTGAAGGCCGGATTCGCGCAGTCCATGACGGAGAACAATACTTGATCAACACCTCCCAATTCGAAAGCCATTTCCAACAGCTGGAAGTTGCCAAACTGGAGCTGGAAGAGTGGCGCGCTACGCCAATCCCTGATGATATCGATATTAAAGACGAGGATTGACGAAACGCAAAAAAGATCGGAGCCATTTAGGCTTCGATCTTTTTTTGATGAACAAGTTTATGCTAATACATGGCTTTTGGCATTCACCGTTTTCTGCAACTGGGCTTGTACATGATGGGCCCATTTCTCAAATTCCACCAAAAATCCGTCGTGGCCAAAATCCGTTTCGATTTTCTCCCATTTCGCATTCGGTTGATTTTCGACCCAAGGAATCATCAATTCTCCCGGGTACAATAAATCGTGGCTATAGGAAATCGATAACAGCTCTGCGGCTAATTCCGCCTCTTCCACATCGTGTGTGTTCATGGCTTTCAGCAAAATGAGATAACTATTCGGGTCAAAGCGTCCTGCCAATTTACGCCCCTGGTAATCCAAATAGGATTGAACTTCAAATTCTTCCCCGCAGCGCGAACGGCCGAAGCGGCCATTGAATAATTGACTGCTCCGGTATGTCACCATGCCGGCCATGCGCGCGATTTCGAATCCTTTCAGCCTGGTTTCCGGATGATAATTGCCTGATTGGAACTCGGGATCGTTTTCGATTGCCTGGATGCCGATGTGATTGAATGCCACACCATAATCTCCATAATATGGCGTTACGGCAAGTGCAATGGCCGTATCCAGAAACTCTGGATAGAGCTTTGCCCATTCCAAGGTTTTCATGCCACCGAGCGAACCGCCGATCACCGCTGCCAAATGGTTGATGCCCAAAGCTTCCAGGGCTTTTCGTTCCGCTCTCACCATGTCCCGGATGGTCAGTTCAGGAAATGACGCTCGGTAAGGTTCACCGGTTTCCGGGTTGATCGAAAGCGGGCCGGTCGAACCGTTGCAGCCGCCGAGTACATTGAACGTGATGGCTTGGAACTGCCCGGTATCCACCGCTTTTCCTGGGCCGATCAGCCCTGCCCACCAGCCTGGTTGATCTGCAGTTCCCACTGCATATTGATCGCCCGTCAGCGCATGGCAAACCAGAATCGCCGGCGCAGAACTGTCTCCGACGCGTTCATACGCCAATTCCACTTCGCGCAATAGTTGACCTGATTCAAGTTTTAGCTGGCCGATGGATACTGTCGTCATCCGAATCCCTCCTTACGCGTTCTCGAGTACTGCCGCTTGGATCGCTTGCTCCAAATCAGCGATTAAATCTTCGTGGTTTTCCAATCCTACAGACAAACGGATCAATTCTTCCGTAACGCCTGAATTTTTCAGTTCTTCTGCTGTCAATTGCTGGTGAGTTGTTGACGCCGGGTGGATGATCAATGATTTGGCATCACCGACATTCGCCACGTGCGACCATAAATTAACGCCATCGATTACTTTGCGGCCGGCTTCCCGTCCGCCTTTGATGCCGAAGTTGACGATCGAACCATAGCTGTCTTTCAAATATTTATCAGCAAGTGCTTTGGATGGATGTCCTTCGAGGCCAAGGTAATTGACCCACTCGACTTGCGGATGGTCTTTCAAATATTCAGCGACCTTTTGCGCATTCGTCGCGTGGCGTGGAATCCGCAGATGCAAGGTTTCAAGTCCCTGAAGCAGTGCATGGGCGCTGTCCGCACTGAGCGACGGGCCGAAATCGCGCAATAGCTGGACGCGTAATTTCGTCGCGAATGCCGCTTCCGGCACATCAATTCCGAAACGGATGCCATGGTAGGTTTCATCCGGCTCCGTGTAATTCGGGAAGCGCGGATTGTCCCAGTTGAACCGTCCGGCATCAACCGCTACGCCGCCGATTGTCGTTCCGTGCCCGCCGATCCATTTCGTAGCGGAATGGATGACCACGTCTGCACCGAATTCGATCGGGTTGCTGACGAAAGGCGATGCGAATGTATTATCGATCAACAGCGGAACCCCGTTTTCATGGGCGATATTAGCTACCCGCTCGACGTCGAACACGTTCAAGCTTGGATTTCCGATGATTTCACCGAACAAGGCTTTCGTCTTGTCGGTAATCGCTGCACGGAAATTTTCAGGATCGGTGGCATCGACGAATTTTACGTTAATGCCGTAGCGCGGCAATGTGTTGGCGAATAAATTGTAAGTTCCACCGTATAGGTTGCTATCAGCAATGATTTCATCTCCCGCTTCAGCTACATTCAATACTGAGAATGCAATGGCTGCCATTCCTGATGACAAAGCCACTGCAGCGGTCCCGCCTTCAAGAAGTGCGACGCGCTGTTCGAACACATCAACTGTTGGATTCATGATGCGCGAATAGATATTGCCTGTCTCTTTCAAGCCAAATAGGTTTTGTGCGTGCTCGGTATCTTTGAATACATAAGAAGTCGTTTTATGGACCGGTACGCCGCGAGCGCCAGTCACTGGATCTGGTTCTTGGCCACCGTGTAATAGAAGAGTTTCTGGTTTGAAGTTTGTCATTGTCAATTCCTCCTGTTTTTTGTAATAGTTTTGTTCGGTATGAGGAGGACACAAAAAGACCCTCTTCAGAAAGAAGAGGGCCGTTATATACGGATTTGCCTCCTCTTATCTTTCAGCGACGCAAATGCGCGCTGTAGGATTTAGCACCTTTCCAGACATGAGCCTGTTGGTTGCCGGGCATCGTAGGGCCTATTCCCTCCGCCTCTCGTGATAAGAGTATTCAGTTATTTTTTTGCTTGTGGAAAAGTATAGAGGACAGCCCTGGTTAAAGTCAAGGATATTTTTCTAAAAATTTTAACTACTATAAGTAGCTTATCTCCCGAAAAAAAACTACGTCAAAGCTGTTGACTTTTTCGCTATTTCGAAATAGAGTAGGAATCACGAATTGAATAGCTTACATCACTTTCTTATCCAGAGAAATCGAGGGACAGGCCCTATGACGTTTCGGCAGCAGATTCGCAAATCAGCGAAAACTGTGCTAATTCCTGCAAATGCTTCGGCATTTGGAAGATGAGAATGAGATGGTTTCATATTTTGGAGCCCTCTTTTTTCTTGCGTATAAGAAAAAAGAGGGCTTTTTGTTGTTATTTCAAGAAAGTGTTCGTTCGCACTCATTCGAATCGTTATTTGCAGCCACAGGAGGGACACCATGATTCAATTTGAAGCAGTCAAGAAAACTTACGTATCCGGCAAGCAAGAAGTCCATGCGCTCAACGGCATTGATTTGACCGTCGAGACCGGGGAAATTTACGGCGTCATCGGATTTAGCGGCGCAGGGAAAAGCTCGTTGATCCGCACGGTGAATTTGCTCGAGCGCCCATCAACAGGACGCGTGCTCATCCATGGAGAGGACATTTCCACTTTAAGCGCACGCAAAATCCGCGATACACGAAAAGACATCGGCATGATCTTCCAGCATTTCAATTTGCTGAACTCGAAAACCGTACACCATAATATCGCGATGCCGCTGATTCTCGCCAAGACACCAAAAGCGGAAATTGACCGAAAAGTGGCGGAACTATTGGAGTTTGTCGGGCTTGCCGACCAAGCGAAAAAATACCCGGATCAATTATCCGGCGGGCAAAAGCAGCGCATCGGCATTGCAAGAGCACTCGCCACCAACCCGTCCATACTGCTATGCGATGAAGCAACGTCAGCGCTCGACCCGCAGACGACCCAGTCCATCCTGGATCTGCTGCGCCGCATCAACCAGGAATACAACATCACCATCTTGCTCATCACCCACGAGATGGGCGTCATCCGGGAAATCTGCGACAAAGTGGCCGTTCTCGAAGAAGGACGTGTCATCGAACAAGGCAGCGTATTTGAAGTGTTTACCAATCCCCAGCACGCGACGACGAAACGTTTCGTCCGTTCTGTCATGAACGATGAATTGCCAGATTCGCTCCTTGAGCAAATCCGCCACAACGACGGGACACGCCCAATCTACCGGGTGCAGTTTACCGGGAATTCAGTCGGCCAGCCATTCATGTCACGGGTTTCACGCGAATTCCAGCTCGATTTGAATGTTTTGTTCGGCAACATTACAGAACTTCAAGGCATTCCATACGGCAACTTGATTGTGGAGTTCGACGGCGCTCATGCAGAAATCGACCGCGCACTCGCCTCGATCCGAAACGATAACATCCAAGTAGAGGAGGTGCAGCAACATGCAGGTTGATCAATCGCAAATTCTAGAAGCTTTATGGGAGACGCTTTACATGACGGGTGCATCATTCGTTTTCTCGCTCTTCATCGGCTTGCCGCTCGGCATCTTGCTGGTCGTCACACGAAAAGGCCACCTGCTCGAAAATGAAGCCGTATTTAACGTATTGAACATCGTCATCAATATCTTCCGTTCGGTTCCGTTCATCATCTTGATGGTCGCCATCATTCCACTAACGCGCATCATTGTCGGCACATCGATCGGCACAGCCGCAGCCATCGTGCCATTGGTATTTTATGCTGGGCCTTACATCGCCCGACTCATCGAGAATTCATTGCTCGAAGTCGATAAAGGCGTCATCGAAGCAGCCCAGGCGATGGGCGCTTCTCCCGGCCAGATCATTTTCCGCTTCCTTATCCCGGAAGCGCTCAGCTCCCTTGTCCTCGCATTGACCATCGCTATCGTCGGCTTGATCGGCGCATCCGCAATGGCTGGCGCGATTGGAGGCGGCGGACTCGGCGACTTGGCCATCACTTACGGATATCAGCGCTTCGACACGGTGGTCATGCTCTTGACTGTTGCCATTCTGGTCGTCCTTGTCCAAGGCGTTCAATCACTCGGCAACCTCATGTCCCGCAGAGTACGCCGGAGCTAAGTCCTTTAATTCACGTTAAACAAACTCAATAAGGTGGTTCATTCACCAGCACCACTACTTTAAAAACCCATTGGAGGATTTCATCATGAAAAAAATTACAGCTCTTTTAGCAACAGCAGGCATTGCCGCGCTTCTCGGCGCATGTGGAGACGATAGCTCAGCCGGCGAAACCACGAAAGTGACACTTGGTATCAGTGGATCGGACACGACCATTTGGGATTATGTCGGCGACAAAGCCGCTGAAGAAGGCATCGAGCTCGACATCATCACGTTCTCGGATTATGTGGCGCCTAACTTGGCACTCGCTGAAGGCGAACTCGACTTGAATGCCTTCCAGACCATCTCGTATTTCGATGAGTTTGTCGAAGAGCATAATGTCGACATCGTGCCGATCGGCTCTACCGTCATTGCGCCGATGGGCTTGTATTCCGATAAATACGAATCGATCGAAGAACTTCCAGAAGGCGCCCAAATCGCGATGCCGAATGAAGCAACCAACATGGGCCGTGCACTCCTCTTGCTCGATGAATCCGGGCTCATCACGTTATCCGACGATGCCGGGTTGACTGGAACGGAAGAAGACATCATCGACAACCCGAAAAACATTGAAGTTGTCCCGATGACTTCCGCCCATACGCCGCGCGCTATGGCTGACGTCGCTGCTTCCATCGTCAACAACGGCATTGCAGTGGATGCAGGATTGAATCCGACAGAAGATCCAATTGCCCGTGAAAGCGATACGGCAAAACCTTATATCAACTTGATCGCCGCGCAAAAAGGCCAGGAAGATAACGAAGCGTATCAGCGCATCGTTGAATTGTACCAGGAAGAAGACACAGCTGAATTTGTCATCGAGCACACAGAAGGCGCTCAAATCCCGACTTTTGTTTCGGTTGAAGAATTAGTCGATTACCAATAAGAAAACAAACGATTTGCAATTGCATGCTGTTAAAAAAAGAAATTTCATTTGAGGGGGACGATTACATGACCATCATTAGCGAAGCGCGCGAGACGATTACGGAATCGATCGACAAGAACCGTGCACAGTATTTACGCATCAGCCATGCCATCCATGAAAATCCGGAAATTGGCAACGAAGAAGTGTTCGCGAGCGGACTGTTGACCGGATTGCTTGAAGAAGCCGGATTCCAGGTGGAAGACGGTGTCGCTGGCCACCACACTGCCTTTTACGCGGTCCGCGACAGCCAAAAGCCAGGGCCGACCATCGCGTTTCTTGCTGAATACGACGCCTTGCCGGGCATCGGCCATGCATGCGGACACAATATTATCGGCACGACCAGTGTCGCAGCCGCAATTGCGCTCAGTAAAACCTTGGAATTCACCGGCGGGCGCGTCGTCGTCCTCGGCACCCCCGCTGAAGAAGGCGGGCCGAATGGCAGCGCGAAAGGAAGTTTCGTCAAACACGGACTTCTTGAAAAAATCGATGCTGCATTGATGCTTCACCCCTCTGGAAACTCAGCGGTTACAGGCCCATCACTTGCTGTGGATCCCTTAAGTTTTCATTTCTACGGCAAGCCGGCCCATGCTGCCGGGTCTCCTGAAAAAGGCATCAACGCTCTCGATGCCGTGCTCCAATTGTTTAATGGCATCAATGCCCTTCGCCAGCAATTGCCGGATGATGCACGTGTACACGGCATCATCACTCATGGCGGCGACGCGCCGAATATCATCCCGGAATATGCCTCTGCCCGCTTCTATATCCGCGGCGATTCTTGGAAAAAAACAGCCGAGACGGCGAAAAAAGTACGTGCCATCGCTGAAGGTGCAGCCCTGGCGACAGGCGCCCGTGTCGAAATCGAACGTTTCCAGAATGAAGTAAAAGATCTTGTCGTCACGCCTGAACTCGATGAAATTCTTAAAGCCGAACTCGAAACACTAGGCGACAAGGTAGCCGATTCGCGCATTTCCGGGCTCGGTTCGACCGATGCCGGAAATATCAGCTATGAAGTGCCGACTGCCCACGGCTATATCAAAATCGGACCCGAAAGCCTCATTGCCCACACCGAAGAATTCCGGGAAGCCGCCCGCTCCAAAGCTGGTGACGAAGCCTTGGTCAAAGGCGCCAAAGCATTGGCCCAAACCGGTTACCGTTTGCTGACTGAACACGCTTTACTGGCGCAAGTCAAACAAGCCCATATCCGCTCGCTTGCCGCCAAACAACAAGATTAAAAACCAGCGCCCAGGCGCTGTTTTTTAAAAAGTGTGAAAGAAGTCTGTAATCTACAACGAATCAAAAAGGCGATCAACTTTTCTACAATAGAAAATCAATGGATTATCTTAGTATTTGGAGAAGCGTTCGCTCGTAAACCCTTCTGCTCAATAATGCTGCGCATTACTTTCGCAAAGATAAGCGAGACGACCGAGACCCCGCAAGGCGCACAGCGGCTGAGGAGGCTTGGGCGCGAGCCCACGGAAAGCGAGCGATAAGCTTCGGAAAATACGACTTCTTACCTTTCTCGACAAGTTGAAAACCAGCGCCACTGCGCTGGTTTTTCTATGTATTTCGAATTTCGTGTTAAAATGGAGTCATTACATACATAGGAGGCTCTACCATGATCGAAAAATTGATCGAACGCCTGATTCGCTACGCCAAAATCGACACGCAATCCGATTTTGAAAATGACGCAACCCCTTCTACCCCGGGGCAATGGGATTTACTCGCTGAACTGGAAAAAGAAATGAAGAACATCGGCTTGGAGGAAGTCGAAGTGGACGACCACGGCTATTTATTCGGCACTTTGCCGGCGAATACGGAAGAACAGCGCCCTGTCATCGGATTTCTGGCACATGTCGACACGGCGACCGACTTCACCGGAAAAGGCGTCAACCCGCAGCGCGTCGAAAATTACGACGGGAAAGACATTTCATTAAATGACAAAGTGACGATGAAAACGGCTGATTTCCCGGCCTTGCAAAATTACATTGGCCATACTTTAATCACGACAGACGGTACGACTTTGCTCGGTGCCGACAATAAAGCAGGAATTGCCGAAATCATGACTGCCATGGAATATTTGATCGAACACCCTGAAATCGAGCACGGAAAAATTCGTGTCGGCTTTACGCCCGATGAGGAAATCGGCCGCGGCCCGCATAAATTCGATGTTGCCCGTTTCGGCGCCGATTATGCGTATACGATGGACGGCGGGCCGCTTGGCGAGCTTCAATACGAAAGTTTTAATGCCGCGAGCGCAAAATTGACAGTCCACGGAACCAGCGTCCACCCCGGTTCTGCAAAAAATAAAATGGTCAACGCCATTACGGTCGCGACGCGCTTCCAAGCTGAAATGCCATCTGATGAAGTGCCTGAGAAAACGGAAGGCTACGAAGGCTTTATCCACTTGAACAACTTCAATGGTTCCGTAGAACAAGCGGTACTTCAGTACATTGTGCGCGATTTCGATAAAGACAAATTCGAAGCGAAAAAACGCCATATGGAACAAGTGGCGGCCACATTGCAAAAAGAATTCGGGGAACAAGCGATCGAACTCGAGCTCGAAGACCAATACTATAATATGCGTGAGAAAATCGAACCGGTGATGGCAATCGTCGATCAGGCCGAACAAGCGATGAAGACATTGGGGCTTTCCCCAGACATCATCCCTGTACGCGGTGGCACGGACGGATCCCAGTTATCCTATATGGGCTTGCCGACACCGAACATCTTCACAGGCGGCGAAAACTATCATGGCAAATTCGAGTTCATCTCCGCTGAAAACATGGAAAAAGCGACTCAAGTGATTGTGGAGGTCGCAAAGATCGCAAAATAAACGGTTTCCTCTATCCATTTCCCGGGAAATCTTTTCAGCACAATTCAACATAAAAAAGCAGCGGCTCAATGCCACTGCTTTTTTTAGGTTTCATGCAGTTTCAGGATTGTGTTAACAGTGCGTCAATTTTTTGGTCTTCATCCAAATATTGTTCGAGCAGCTCTTCCAATTTCTCTTGCTCATCAATTCCGGTCAAATCCACTTCGTACCAAGCTTGCAATTGCTCTCTCGTTAGCCGGTATTGTCCCACACCCGCTCCTGTATCGAAGTCAAATTGGACCCAATCCACATTGTCGATCAGCGTAAACAAATACGTTGCATTGCGGACCGCAGTTTCTTTATCCGATGATGCGGCTTGTGTCCAATCGTAAGAGACGATGATTCCATAAGGCTGTTGTTTCGTCTCCAATTCAAAGCCTGTAAAATGCTCTGCACCCGGCAGCATGTTAAGGGTATTGAAGACGGCACTGTTATTCCCAACTACCGCCCCTTCATACTCAAAGAGGTCTGGTTCCTCTGCCGCCAGCAGCGGGCTGCATGCGCCCATAATGAACAATACAGCAGCTAACAGCATGGCCGCAATAAGTATTTTCCTCAATTCAAGCTCTCCTCTAAGAAAGGTTTTTATGCACTGGCTCCCTTATTTTAAAATTCGATACGTTCGATTTTTGCGCCAGTCGATTCGACGCCTTTCATGTATTTGATGCGTTTCTGAACAGCGGTTTCGTTCACTTGCTCATCCGCATGGTATGAAGAACGAACCATCGGGCCGGCCTCGCAATGCTTGAAACCTTTGGCCAATGCGATTTCCTTCAATTCCTGGAATTCATCGGGGTGGTAATAACGGACGACATCCAAATGCTTCAATGTCGGCTGCAAATATTGTCCGATCGTCATGATGTCGACTTTGTGCGCCAATAAATCATCCATCGCTTCGATAATCTCTTCTCTCGTTTCACCAAGTCCGACCATGATGCTCGACTTCGTCGGGACATGCGGCGCGATTTCCTTGACCCGCAATAGCAATTCCAGCGAACGGTCGTAGGTAGCTCTTGCACGGACGCGCTTTGTCAGGCGGCGCACCGTTTCGATATTGTGGTTGAAAATATCCGGCTCGCTGCTCATTAACATATGCAGGCTTTCGTAATCGCCTTTCATATCGGACGGCAAGATTTCAACAGTGGTTTCCGGCATTTTCCGGTGAATGGCACGGACAGTTTCCGCAAAAACTGCAGCTCCGCCGTCTTTCAAATCATCACGGGCGACCGCTGTGACAACGACATGCTTCAAGTTCATGATCTCCGTCGATTCCGCTACACGCTCCGGCTCGCCCCAATCCAGTTCGTTCGGCAACCCAGTCTTGACGGCGCAGAACCGGCACGCTCTTGTACACGTATCCCCCAGGATCATGAAAGTCGCGGTGCGGCGTTCGCTCCAGCATTCATGGATGTTCGGGCATCTGGCTTCCTCACATACCGTGTTCAAATTTTTCTCCCGCATTAGTTTCTTCAGATCGTTATAAGTTTCATTGGTGTTTAGTTTCACTTTCAGCCATTCGGGTTTACGTTCACGCTGCTTTGCTTTTGTCATCGCATAAGTTCCCCTTTCTCTTCTCGTCGGTGGTTCCATTCTTCGCTCGCGTATTTGGCTTCGAGCACGCGCACGTCTTCCAATAGTTCAGCTGGTGGTTCGAATTTTTCCAGGCGGATGCCAAGCCCGGTTTCGAATCCAGACTTGAATGCCTGTTGCACTTCTTCCATGCTTGCCGGTTCCCCAATCAGCTCGTTGATCGCGACGGCGCGTGTGCGGAAAGCTTGTCGCGCCCTTTCCTTCACCGCTTCGCTCGGGTACACGAACAATTCGAACAACCGATTTTCATCCAGCTGCAGCGGAATCGAGCCGTGCTGCAAAATGATGCCTTGTTTTCTTGTCTGTGCGCTGCCGGCCGCTTTTCGACCCTCAACAGTCAGTTCATGCCAAGACGGTTCTTCAAAGCATACCGCTGAAGATTCTTTCGAAGGCTTCTTCTCCGCAGCTAGTTGTGCTTGAATCCCTAAATTGCGGTAACCTTCAAGCAAGCCTAGGGAAATGACCAAATACGCTTCTTTAACTGATTTCGGCATGGATGGATGATGTTCCGGAATCACTACGCTATAAGTCAATTCCTGATCGTGGAGTACGGCTTTTCCGCCGGTCTGCCTCCTGACCAGGGGGATGCCCATTTGCGCAGCTCGTTCAAGATCGATGCTGCCATTCAGTTTCTGGAAAAATCCCACTGAAATACCGGCTGGCGACCATCCATAAAATCGGAGCACAGGCTTCATACCCGTTTTGCGCTGCCAGTTCATCAATGCTTCGTCCATTGCCATATTGTATGCCGGCGTGCAAAGCCCCGACTCCATATAGCCCCATGTTTCCTCCAAAATGTCTCAACTCCTCTCAGCTTATGCATGACCCTAAAGCCCATAAAAAAACACCGCTTTCCCATGGGGAAGCGGTGTATGCAGACAAAAGGAAGCATACGTACCACTTCCCTACGCTGGCATGGTCCAGATCAGGTTCAAGGGGTCCAAGCATTCGCTCGTCTCAGCCAGTCAATTCCGGCTCCCCCAGTGGTCAGCTATGTATAGTTCTTCTCGAGCTTATCATTTCTTTTAAGAAATCTCAATATACTAAATAGTATTTTCTTTATATTTTTATCCAATTTATTCAAAAATATCCAAAAAAAGCTTTCCTTATGCGTTTTGCTGATAGGGAAAGCTTTATTATTAAATAATCGTCTTGCCGTTCTGTGCCAAAGCAAAGTGGATGCTGTGTTGAAGTGTACGGAAGCATTCATAGCCAGAGAGGTCTACGCCCGCTTCTGTAATCGTCATGCTGGTGTGCGGCGAAATGCCGGCCAGCACCGTTTTCGTGCCGATCAAATTCGCGGCAGACCCTAATTTTTCGATTAGCATCGCCGCATGCTGGTTGAAGCTTTCATTCAGCCCGGTCAAATCGAGGAGCAAGTAACGCGCTTTGTATTTCGGCAAATTCTCAAGCGTTTTGGTCAATAACTCTTCGGCACGCGCTTCATCATAGCGTCCGAGAAGCGGAACGACTACAATATCTTCGAGCACTGGAATAAGCGGCGAAGAAATTTCCCGGATCATGTCATGGAGATCCGCTGTCTTTTCATCCACCAGCTGTTCGAGTTCACGGATTTTCTCCGATTCTTTGCGGCGTGCCAGCGCATGGATGTTCTTGTCAATCGTCTCGTCTGACGGGAAATAGCGAATCAGGCATTCGTCATGCCCTTCGATCTGCGAGTGGACTACTTCATACCATATGCTGCGGTCCAGAAGCGAGCTGAAGATCCCTGCATAATGGGCCGGCAAAAAACTGCCGCCGGTCTTTTTTCCCTGTGCCAGATTAATCTGGTATTCCCAGCTATTTTTCAGCGTCACTTCCAAGGTGCCTGCTTCCACATCCAGGTTATGGATAGCAGCCACTCCCCAACCGGCCGATGCGTATGTATTGGTAATGAGGTCGGATGCTTTCATCACCGAAACCCCGCCCATCCCGTGGAAATAATCCCCGACTACCTGGCCTTGGCGAAACCCTGTCGACTCCAAAACGACAGCTGCCGCTTCTTCTCCAGAAATTTCCTCGATGGAATCAAAGAACATTTTCATTGCAGTGGAAGTCCAAAACAGTACAGAATTTTGGCCTTCGAACAGGAAGCGCCCTTGCGAGAGGTCCCATTCAAAATCCAGGCCGCCCACGTTCACCTTTGTTTGTTGAGTCATTGTATAGCCATCCTCCTTATTTAGCCCTATTAAATAATCATACGCCAGCCCGGTATCACCAGCAAGTTCTAATGTTTTAAAGCACTCCAATTAAGGAATAGATAGACAAGAACGCTAAAGGAGAGGTGCTAACGATGGCAGAAAAAGACCGTTTCAACGAAAAGGAACGAAAAACAAGCGACGGAGCTCCAATGGATAATCCTGAGCAAGTGAAAACAGATAAAGAAACCATGACCGAAATGCACGAAGAAGAAATGAACGTGGATTCCATCCCTTTGGAAGACTTGAAGCAGGATATGAAAGACGAAAAGAATCCCCGTGGCACAAAAGACGATTCAGCAAGCGAGGAAAAACATCCAGAATGATTTCTTCTGTGGGCTTCTTGCCCGCAGTTTTTCTGACGGACGATATTACCGCAAAGGAGAGATTTGAATGGCACAAGAAGAACTGAAACAGCAAGCATTGAAAATCTTGGAAGACAGCATGATCGGGACTTTGGCAACGATCAAAGACGATAAACCGCATTCACGTTATATGACGTTTTTCAATGACGAGTTTACTTTATATACGGCTACAAGCAAGCAAACGCAGAAAGTCGACGAACTCGAGAAAAACCCGAATGCCCACATCCTGCTCGGCTACGAAGGAGAAGGCGTCGGCGATAGCTTCCTTGAAATTGAAGGGCAAATGTCGCTGCGCGATGACCGCGAAATGATCGACAAAGTATGGAATGAGCACTTGACCGGCTGGTTTGACGGCCCTGAAGACCCGAACTTGATCATCTTGGCAATAACGCCGACGCGTGTTCGTTTGATGAACCGCAAAGGCAAAGATCCCCAAACAATCGAATTATAAAAAAAGCCTCCGATAGCGGAGGCTTTTTTACGTGCGCAATAAATCACGTAATCCTTCTTTATTGAATAGAAGATCTTGCAAATTGTATTCATCCAATACCGACAGATATGCGTGCAGCGCCTTGCCGAGGACGCCGCGCAGCCCGCAGATCGGGGAAATCGGGCACATATTGGTCTCCGGGTTAAAACATTCCACCAAGTGGAAATCTTCTTCCATCTTACGGACAACCTTGCCGACATTAATGTTCTCTGGACGGTCCGCCAATCGAATTCCGCCTCCCCTGCCCCTGACCGTTTCAATGAATCCTGCTTTGCCAAGTTCGAACGTCACTTTCATCAAATGATTTTTGGATATATGATAAGCATCGGAAATTTCCTGTATGGTTGTCAGTTTGCCGTCTTCTTTTGTTCCCAAATAGATGAGTACGCGCAATGAATAATCCGTATACATCGTCAATCTCATTGGTTTCACCTTCCCTGCACGTTTATTATACGCGCCGACATAATTTCTGGAAAGGAAACACATCTGTAGAATCGGGGCTTTTTTAGGCATGTATTCCATGTGTGACTTTTCTGTGAAATGAAATGTGTCTAAATTTTAAAGATGTATTTTAAATATATCTTTAAAATTTCTTTCGGTTTATAGTGGGATTATAGAAAACAAAAGGAGAGATTGACTATGTTATCCGAACAAACAAGAACCATCGTCAAATCCACTGCCCCTGTATTAGCTGAACACGGAAAAACCATCACCACCGTTTTTTACAGCAATATGTTTGAAGCGCATCCGGAACTCTTAAATATTTTTAACCAAGCCAACCAAAAACAAGGCCGCCAGCAAACGGCCCTTGCCAATACGGTATATGCCGCTGCTGTGCACATCGATAATCTCGAAGCAATCCTTCCAGCAGTCGTGCAGATCGCCAATAAACACGTCAGTCTTGGCGTTAAAGCTGAACATTACCCAATCGTCGGGGAATATTTGCTGAAAGCGATCAAAGAAGTGCTTGGCGACGCCGCGACAGATGACGTCATCAACGCTTGGGCAGAAGCATACGGCGTAATTGCCGATGTTTTCATCAGCATCGAAAACGGCATGTACGAAAAATCCGAAACCCAGGAAAACGGCTGGAGCTTCTTCAAAGACTTCACCATTGCACGCAAAGTGAAAGAAAGTGAAAACATCACTTCCTTCTATTTAAAACCAGCTGATGGCAAGAATGTGCCGAGCTACGAAGCGGGTCAATACATCACGGTCCGCCTCGCAATCCCTGGAGAAGAGTTCCTTTTCAACCGTCAATACAGCTTGTCCCAAGCATCACGTCCGGATGAGTTCCGCATTTCCGTCAAACGTGAAGCTGACAATGACCCGAACGGCATGGTGTCTGTTTATTTGCATGAACACATGAACGAAGGCGACCGCATCGAAGTCAGCGCACCTGCCGGCGAATTCGTGCTCGACACAAAACGTGATACGCCTGTCGCTTTCGTCAGCGGCGGCGTGGGCATCACCCCGATGATGAGCATGTTCGAAACAGTAGCCACACAAACACCGGAACGCCCGGTTTCCTTCCTTCACGCAGCGCGTAACGAAACTTTGCATGCCTTCGACAAAGACGTCCAAAAATACGCCGCGGCGATGGACAATGCCAAATACAAAACTTTGTATTCCGATGAACCGCAAGGCTATATCACGCGCGACATCTTAGAAGACATGGTCGATGCAAGCGGCGAAGTTTATGTTTGCGGGCCAGTTCCTTTCATGGAGAAAATGATCAGCGAATTGCGCGCACTCGGCATGTCCGATGAGCAAATCCATTATGAATTCTTCGGCCCTGCCGTCGCCCTGCAGTCCGTCTAAACAGTAAAAGCCGCTTTCCTGAATCGGGAAGCGGCTTTTTTGATGCTTGGCAGGCCCACCCACTTCCGGTAGCATGGAGAAAAAGGGGGAATCGAGATGCACTTGCCTATGGCTGCCAAACAAGCACTTCAAATGCAATCCGTCATCGTCGACCGTAGTCCTGCCCATCCCTTTTCTTCCAATCCCGAAGTATTGATTGAAGAGTTAAAGGATTGGTGCGGGACGCAAAACAACGGAGTCGCGGTTTCTTATTTTTTTCGCCAAATTGCCTTGTTCGTGACAGCCCAATTCAGCTTAATCCACCAACACGGCGGCTATTTCGAGACGCCGCCAGAAAAACTGCGCTTTGGCCGGATGCAGAATTACGGCTTGCCGCTCATGTCATTTCACGTCGAGTCAGCTGACTTCGTTGAAATAGCTGCTGGACAAAGAAGCGAGGCTTTCCATTATGTATTGATCGGGCAAACAAGCGCACTGCTTGAGCAATTGCGCCGCCATGCAAAAATCTCACCGATCACGTGCTGGGAAAATGTGCTCGGTTCACTTGTTTGGTATTACGCTACCCTTCAACAGCAACACCCGCGAATCGCCGCTGAAGATATCGATTGGTTGATGGATGACCAGAATTGGGAACCGCTGCGCAAATCCCAGTGGCGAAATTTCATCGGCACCACGCAGCTTGAACGGGCAGTTTCCGGGCCGATGCGGAAAACCTGCTGCTTGTATAAAGAATTGCCAGTATTCGGCACCTGCACGTTCTGTCCTCAGCCCAATTAAAAAAGCTCCGGTTAGCCCCGGAGCTTTTTGTTATTTCTCGAATACTTCGTGCAAAATCTTATCTGCACTGTTATTGATCAGGTTTTTGTGGATGCAGCTATTTGGCTTTTTGTGGAGCACTTTCGAAAATGACTGGGCATGTTCAGCTTCTCCGATGACGTGGATTTCTTCCCAGCGCCGCTCTTTTTTCAGCTTCTCGATTTTCGAGCCCATGTCTTTATAAAAGCGGTCCAAGTTTTCTTTCAAGCGATGGTCCAGTTCGTCGGTCGGGCTTCCGCCGCCGCTGCCTCCGATAACTGGGCTGTTTCCACCGGCAGCACCGCCGCCAGTAGAGCCGGCACCGCTGCGCCCTTGGATGCGCCCTGAGCTTCTAACGCCTTTTTGTTCAGTCCATACTTCCAGGCCTGCGTCGAATTCATAATAGACTTCTTCATTGACGATGCCGACAGAAGTATCCAGCACACGGATGCCTTTAAAGCTCGGCAGGACCACGCCTGCATATGGGTACGCTTTGTAGATATAGCGCAATTGGTCAAGCGCTGGTTTATTTTCCCATTGGAAATCGGTTTTGACAGAAATCTGCAAATGCTTCACCCAAAACAAATCGTTTTGAGTCGATGCAAAAATAACGACACCCTTCTGGAGGTCGCCTTGATTATCCGTTATTTCCTTTTCGACTTTCTTGCGCAATTCCTTGTAGGCTTTCAACTCTTTTTCATCTTTTGAGGCGGTTAAGTATTCGTCGAGGCGCTTCAGCCCATTCTTCAGCTGGATTTTCCAGGCCCCGTTCTGCGCTTCACGGTCTGCTGGATTCGTATTGAGATAGACACTCAGCACACAGCGGTCCTCACATTCGAATTGTTTCAGTTCTTGGATTTCGTCGTATAATGTCATTCACCCATCATCCTCCTTTAATCCTTACTTGTTATCTGAATACCCCAACCGCCCCTGCTTAAACGGCAGCCAGCTTTTTCTTTTTCAATATTCTAACGTTTAAATTTTCCAGACTGTGGTAAACACTAATTAGCAACAAAAAATGACGAGGAGTGAATTATACATGGAAAACGTTGATAAAAAAGTAGAAGAAAAATTGAGCAATACGGATAGTAAAAAGAAAGAACAAATTTTGGCCGAATTCTCGACTTTCATCGATTATTTAGGCGATAAAGTAGCGATGGGCGAGAAAATGGGCTTAAGCGAAGAGCGCATCGCGCAGCTAGCATCCAAAGTAGCTGACTACCTAGCGAAAAAAGAAGATCCGAAAAATAGCGAAGAGTATCTATTGCAGCGCTTGTGGCAAGTAGGCGACAAAGAAGAGCAGCACATGCTTGCACATATGCTAGTGAAATTGGCAAAAGAACAAAACTGACCATGCAAAAAGCCTGAGCTTAACCGCTCAGGCTTTTTTATGTCCAGTTATACACTGGCAACCGCTCTTTTTTCATATAAATGGAACATCCACAGGTAAACGAATCCGCTCAACACCGCAAACGTACCAAGGATGATAAAGGTCCAACCGAAACCGAACCAGGCGGTCATCGGGATCGAAATCGGCGCAATCATCCGCCCGATCGTATAGCGCAGGCTTGCCGCAGCGAAATACTGACCGCGCATCGACTCCGGCGCCAGTTTGGAAATGAAGCTTTGCTGCAGCCCGACAATCATCAATTCAGCGAATGTGAAAACCCCCATCGCCACAAAGAACATCCAAAACCACGAAGTCATCGGGAAAATCGCCATCGATAAGCCGAACAACATGGCCGAGAAGAAAAATACCCATTTCTCCGGGAATTTGGTCATCCACCGCGTAATGACTACTGTCAGAAGTGCCACAATCAAGCCGTTTTGCGCCAGTAAGATGCCAAAAGAAGTTTCTCCGGTCACGGACCACTCACGCCCCAGAAAATCGAGAATCGTTTGGCGGTCGATTGTCTCTTTCAAATAGACCGGAATGACAAGATCCAATTGCATGAAGGTCTGCGCCCCCATGACACCTGCTACGACAAACAGCAAAAAGACCCGGTCCTTCAAAATGATGCCGTAATCTTTTACCTGTGTCAGCACTGCGCCTCTCCAGCCAGTTGCATTTCCCTCTTTCCATTTATCCATCACTGCAGCCGATAAGGTCTCCTCTGTGTAAAGGCGCAGCAATAGTCCAAGCAGCATCGAAATGACGGCAACTGCCAACAGCAATTCGAAACGGTAAGAGAAAAACAACACCGCGCCGAACAAAGGGCCGATAACGACGGCAATATTCAACGTTGTATAAAACACCGCGAATACATCGCTCCGGTATTTTTCCGGAATGACGTCTGCAATCATCGCCTGGCTCGCCGGCCAGTACAAGGAGCCGCACATGCCGGCCAAAGTGAACGCTACAAAGCTGAGCTCAGGAGAACTGAGCCACGGCGAGTTTGCCATAGCGAACAGTAAGAACGCAAAACCCTGCGCCACAGCAGCGGACACGAGCATACGCTTGCGTCCGAAACGGTCAGCAAAATAGCCGCCAAACAAATTGGCAGCCACGGAAAACATTTGGGAGACGATCAATAAGAGGCCCGCCATCCCTTTCCCGAATTCTTCTGCAAAATAAATCGCTAGAAATGGGAACACCATCCAAAAACTTGTATTCATAAAAAACTCGCCCACTAGCCTGACTTTCAGGCTGCGGTTCCAATCCCTGATCTTCATCTATACTGCCTCGCTTCTGCGTCTGTCTTTCTTATGCCAGTTCGAGCAATTGATATTGCAGGCAAATTTCCAATAGAAACTCTTTATGCTCTTTGGCAAACTGGATGCCGACTTTCTCGTCATCCAAATCCGTAATCCGCCCATTCCCGAAGACGCGGTGGCGTATATTCGCACCCACCCGCAATTCCTCTACAGAACGGACCGCATCGGGATTGTCCGGCACTGTAATTTTTGCTTTCGGGGCTTTCGGCGCTGATTGTTTAACGATTCCCGCGCGCTTCATTTTCGGCAAGGCGATGCGCCGCACTTCTTCCACGAAGCGCGATTCCTTGTCGTAGCTGAGCAATTCCAGGTGGCGTTTTGCACGTGTCATGCCAACATAGAACAAGCGCCTTGCTTCCTCCAGCAACGCAGGATCGTCGGCGTCTTCTTCTGTTGGCACAATCCCTTCCACCAAATCAATCAAATAAACCCGGTCAAACTCCAAGCCTTTTGAGCTATGCAACGTGGACAATGTCAACATATCATCGGTCTTTTCAGTTTTCGCCTGCTTTGTCACGTCTTCCAGCTGTTTCAAGCGTTTCGCGAAATCCATCATCGTTGGAAGCGGTTCGGCAATTTGTTCGAGCGTGCTGAGAATCTGCTGTAAGTAATCGAGCTTCATGCCGAATTTCTCCGCACGGCTTTTGAGCATCTGGTCATAGCCCATATCGCGCCGGATGGACTGAATCACTTTCAAAGGCGGCATATCCTTCAATGCGTCCATCGATTTCCGCTGTTCTGCGATGATCCGAAGCTGGTAATCCTTCATGGTAATGGCCAAGGTGATTTCTTCAAACGCATGCTGCTTTGTCGGCTGCATCCGCCCTAATTGCTTGAGCTGAGAGGCGGACCAGTAGGCGTTGGTCTTTGAAGCGATCTTGGAATATAAATCCACCCGTTCCGGACGCAGGCTGAAACGCATAAAATTTAAAATGTCCTGGACAATCCAATGGCTGAAAAAGCGGTTGTCCGCATCTTTCATATAGAAAGGGATGCCGAGGCGATCCAGCTCATCCATCAGCAAGGTCGAAGAGGAATTATTGCGGTACAAAATCGCAACATTTCCGTATTCCTCAAGAGTGGAAAGTTCTTTTAACAAATACTTCAACTGAGCTTCTTGCGAGGCGAGGCGCCGAATAACGATCGGTCCGCCTTCTGGCCTGTCGGTGAACATGTTTTTATCATGGCGCAATTTATTCGCTTTGATGAATTGATTGGCCGTGTTGACAATGGTCCCAGATGATCGGTAATTGCGTTCCATCTTCATGATATAGGCATCCGGGTACACCTGGCGGAATTTGAGCAAATAGCTCGGCTCCGCCGCCCGCCACGTATAAATGGACTGGTCGTCATCCGCCACGACGCATAAATTGCGGTGGTTTTCGACCAGCTTCTCAACAATGGCATGCTGGACCATGGACGTGTCTTGGCTTTCATCCGTCATGACATAGTCCCAGCGTTGCTGATATTTTGACAAGAGCTTACGGTCTGTATTCAGCGCTTCAAAAGCGATTGTCAGCATATCATCGAAATCTACAAGCCTCGGCTCATGATGTTCTTTGTACTCTTCGTAGATCGTTAAAATGTCGATGGCGCTTGGGAAAGGTTCATCCAAGGTCTTCCATTTTTTCTTTGGCACCATTTTGTTTTTCACAAAACTGATGAACGACACCAACTCTTCTAACAGATCATCGGTAATCGGCTCATCGTTTTCACGGGCGTAGATGTCTTTCAGCAGGCGCTTTTTATTCAGGCGATTCGAATCGCCCCCTTCGATCATGATGTAGTCGTCTGCCGATAGATAGTCGCGCGTGATTTGAAAAGCCAAGCTATGAATCGTGGAAAAATCCACCGGAGCAAGTCCTGGGAAAAACCGTGCATAGCGTTCAAGCATATCGGTCGCCGATGCCTTGCTGAAGGTAATCGCTTTGATGCGCTTTGGCTGCACGGCTCTTTCTTCGATCAAATAGCCGATTCTCATAATCATGGTCGTCGTTTTCCCGGAACCCGGGCATGCGAGAAGCAATAGCGGGCCCTCTGTCTTGGTGACCGCTTTTTTCTGTATTTTATTCAGCTCGACACCGAGCTCTTGTTTTTTTCGTTCAAAAAAATCACTCATGGTAGACTCCTTTTTGCGTTGGCGATCTCTTTCATAATAGCACAAAAGCAGGCCCATTTAAGCGGCCTGCTTTCCATTCAAATAAAATTGCGCTCCTGTGGTTTGGCGGGGTCGCCTGTTCGGCGCTTGTCTTTTCGCGTTGCCAAATCTTCATGAACACGCTCTTGTTCGTCTTGTTCTTTGCTCGTGCGGTTTGCCCCGATCCTTCTCGGGTCAGATGATTGCAAGTCGTCTTGGTTGTGCTGATCGCTCATGCAAATCCCGTCCTTTCACTTGCTGTTTAGAATTTCACAGACACGGCCAACTTGCCCGTCCTCCAGGCGCACTTTAATGCCGTGAGGATGCGTCGCTGAGTTCGTCAATAAATCTTTGACGACGCCTTTTGTTTTCTTGCCAGTCCGCTGATCTTTTTTCAAGATCACGTTCACTTCAAGCCCCGGCTTTACATCGCTTCTTTTTTTCCCGTCCATTTTCATCCCTCCAAGCTTGTCTCCATTATAATCGAATTGCCTCGTGCATACAAAAAAGCGAAGGGTTTCCCCTCCGCTTGTCTTTCTTGCTTCTTATAGTCTATCGCGGTCTGTACGGTCTTTACGATCAAAGTCGTCTTCTTCGACCAAGTCGCCGTCTGTGTGGATGTCAGCTTCTTCTTTGCGGACTGTTTCGCTGACATGCTCTGTATCCTGTACTTTGTTTTTGCCGATGGAGATTTCTTCGGAAACAACATCTTTTTTCGTTACATCGACGCGTTCTTCAGAAACCGGCACATGGATATCTTCGCCTTCTGAATAATTGTGCGTGCCAGTTGTAGTTTCTTCGTTCACCGGGCGGCGCTCCACATATACTTCTTCGCGCTCAACCGGTACTTCAAGTGTTTGCTCTTCCTCGACGACATGCTTGTCGACGTGGACTTCGCCCGTTTGGACGCGTTCTTTATTGACTTGCAAACGCTCTTCGTGCAAGCGTAGGCGTTCTTCTTCAGTTCCTGCACGGTCTAGGTCGCGGTCGATATCTTCGACTGTGCGGTTGCGGTTTGTCACATCATCGTTGAAATCAGAAGTCGCACGATGAGTGCCTGTCGCATTGACATCGTCTGTCGTACGGTCTTCTGCTCCGAGGCCGAATCCAGTACCACGTTCTCTGTCGACGCCCGCAGTTTCAGAACCTAAGGAATCGCGCTCTGTATTATACGCTACATCGTTTTCATCATTGGTATCGACAGTCAAGCCATCGCGTGCCACAGCCGAGTTGTCGACTTTTCTCTGGCTAGTCGTGCTATCGACAGTCCCTGAGCTTTCCGTGCTGTCGACATTGCCGTAGCTCGTATTGTCGTATGGCGCTGCTCCTTCATAGTTCGCACCGAATTCACGGTCAACGAACAAGAGAATCTTGCCGTTTTGGACATCATTGTAATAGCGGTCTGCTTCTGCTTGGTCCACACCCATATTGGAGAAGGCTTCGCGCGTTGGTTCATTGCCGGATAGGAAGCCCATGAATTTATCCATCCAATTGCCTTCAGATGATTTGTAATCCACGTCTGTGCGTCCGCGTACCATTGAGATCTGGTCTTCGTTGCGGGCCATCACATACATGTCTTCTTCACGTGAGCCTTGCGCTTTCATGTCTTCGATCTTTTTCAATACTTCTGTTTCTGTGTCGAATGTTCCCATGAATTTATTGTTAGCCATTTCAAATTCCTCCATTTTTTTGAGAAGTTTTTTGCTTTCTAGTCTTGAAATTACCCCTCAGGTATGTTATTAAACATTTTCAGTTTGAAATATGCCAAAATACTACTTTTCCACCATATTTTATCAAACTTCGCGATTCCAATGGCGGTGTGCGGCGATTGCGTCGATAAAGCTATCCGCGAAACCTTTCATGGAATCGCCTGTAACGACGCCTGGCTCTCCTGTATAACCATTGGCATCCAGCCATTTTTTGCCTTCATGCGTAGCGCCGATCGGTTTGAAATGCCCGAATGCTTCCGTTACATAATAGGCAGCGTTACGTGCAAATTTCTTGCTGACATCCGGCCCGCCGACTGCATAGATGGCATCGAATAATACCGGATCCGCAGTAGTGAACGTGTGGTCGATTTTCAATTGCTTGCCGTTTCCTGCATCCAATTTCCCTTGCTTTTCGCTGATGATTTCGTACTGCAGCCCTTTGGATTTGAGCTGGTCGAGCACTTCCATGACTTCTTTGCCGTTAAAGTCAGGTGCCACAATAACGCCTACTTTGCGCGTCTTCGCGGATTTCACCGTATTTTCCTGGCTCAATGCCGGTGATTTTTTGCTGGTGTCGGTGTTCCCTGTCTCAGGCGCTTTAACGCCGATATTGTCGGCAATTTCCTGTGCCAGTTTGAGATTGACATTCGCATACATATCCACGACTTGTTGGCGGATATCGATGCTGTCGCATTTACCCAACTCAAAGCTGAACGCTTCAATGATGTGTTGCTGTTCGGCATCGCTCATGCTGTTCCAGAACATCGTTGCTTGCGAGAAGTGGTCCTTAAAGCTATCGCTGCGCTTGCGCACTTTGCGCCCTTCCACTTTCTCCTGGTAATGGACATACCCGCCGTCCGCTTCGCTGACAGGTGCCGGCGTATGGTTGGTGAAGGAACTCTTCTGATAAGATACTTTCCCTTTGTTGATTGTCTGGCGGCCGTAGCCATCGCGCTGGTTGTTATGGAATGGGCAAACGGCGCGGTTGATCGGCAGCTCATGGAAATTCGGCCCGCCCAAGCGAATCAATTGCGTATCTGTATATGAGAACAGGCGCCCTTGGAGCAACGGATCATTCGAAAAATCGATTCCCGGTACTACGTGGCCTGGATGAAACGCTACTTGCTCAGCTTCGGCAAAGACATTATCGACATTGCGGTTTAAGGTCATCTTGCCGACGATATGGATCGGGATTTCTTCCTGCGGCCACATTTTCGTCGCATCGAGCAAATCAAAATCGAATTTATGCTCGTCTTCTTCCGGAACGATCTGGACGCCCAGTTCATATTCCGGATAATCGCCGCTTTCAATGGCTTCATGCAAATCTGCACGGTGGAAGTCGGGGTTTTTCCCGTTGATTTTCTGGGCTTCATCCCATACGAGAGAGTGCACGCCGAGCGTCGATTTCCAGTTGAATTTCACGAAATGGGATTTCCCTTCCGCGTTGACGAAGCGGAATGCGTGGACGCCGAAGCCATCCATTGTGCGCAAGCTTCTCGGAATAGCGCGGTCGGACATTGTCCACATGACCATATGGGCCGATTCTTGGTTGTTTGCAACAAAATCCCAGAATGTATCATGGGCTGTTGCCGCTTGCGGAATCTCGTTATGCGGTTCTGGTTTAATCGCATGGACCAAGTCAGGGAATTTGATGGCATCCTGGATGAAAAATACCGGAATGTTGTTACCGACCAAATCGTAATTGCCTTCTTCTGTATAGAACTTCGTCGAAAAGCCGCGTGCATCGCGTACTGTCTCTGCAGAACCGCGAGAGCCTGCTACTGTAGAAAAGCGGACGAAGACCGGGGTTTTTTTGCCTTTTTTCGAAAGGAATTTTGCTTTTGTCAAATGTTCAAGCGATTCATAAGCTTCAAATTCACCGTGTGCTGCGAATCCACGTGCATGGACTACACGCTCTGGAATGCGCTCATGGTCAAAATGGGTCATTTTTTCACGGAAATGAAAATCTTCCATCAACGTCGGCCCGCGTTCACCCGCTTTTAAGGAAAACTCGTCCTCTGATAATTTCAAGCCTTGGTTCGTCGTCAAATCCTTGCCGCTGTCATCTGAACGGAATTGTTCCAATTGTTCGTTCTTGCTGTTTTCATCGAATTTCTTCGGATCATGTGCCATTTTTCCACTCCTCATCTATTTATGTACTGCCTAGTCTTTCAGTACCCCCTCACCATATCCGGAAACAAATAAATAGAAAAATCGAAAAAAACTATGAAAAAAGGCCTTGCAGTAGAGTAAATTCACTGCAAAGCCCTTCTTAATTTTGGCATTTTTATCAAAAAATGCTTAAATCCCACTCTTTTGAAATTTGACGGAGCATCATCGTTCCAGCAGCGCTGTTTCCTTGCACGTCAATTGCCGGTCCGTAAACGCCGATCCCCGCTCCTGCCCGGAATTCATAGGTTTGAGAATGGAGCTTCGGCGGGACGGCTGCCATGATGCCGCCTGAAACACCACTTTTTGCCGGAATGCCGACATGTGCCGCGAAATTGCCGGAAGAATTATACATGCCGCAAGTGACCATCAACACTTTCGTCACTTGTGCGATTTCTTCGGAAAAATGCTTCACTTTCGTGATTGGGTTATAGCCGTCATACGCAAGGATCAAGCCGAGAAGCGCCAAATCCTTCACTGATACTTTAATGGAGCATTGGCTGATGTAGATATCGAGCGCTTCTTCCACTTCAAGTTCCAGGAACTTCGCTTCCTTCAAATAATAAGCGAGCGCCCGGTTGCGGTGTGATGTGGCCCATTCCGAATCGTAAACTTCCTTGTCAATTTCGATTGGGTGCCCAAGCAGCTCTTCCAGAAAGCCTTTCAAGAACTCAAATTTCTTTTGCGCATTCTGTCCTGGGAGCAGCGATGAGATTGTAATGGCGCCTGCGTTGATGAACGGGTTGAACGGCTTATTCGGCCGATGGATTTCAAACGGCACAATGGAGTTGAACGCTTCGCCCGTCGGCTCCACGTCCACCCGCTCCAATACGAAGTCCAAACCATAATGGCAGCTGAGCGCCACGAATGTCAGTGCTTTGGATATGCTCTGCAACGTGAATTCGGTATCGGTGTCCCCTGCACAATAATAATGACCGTCTTCATCTATCATGCAGATCCCGAGTTTGCCCGGGTCGACTTTACCCAGTGCTGGTATGTATTGGGCCGTGGTGCCAAGAACGGCATGCCCTTTGTTTTCTTTCACCCAAGCCTCAAGCTGCTCGGTGATGCGCGGATTGTTTTGCACCGCCATCCCTCCTTCGGTTCGTTTTCATTAATCATGACCGAAGCATAACATGATTGTCAAAGCTTGCGGAACGGAATCAAGCGAAAGAAAAAACTCCTCCAGAATTGGAGGAGCTTTCAGGCTGTCGAGAAAGGTTAGAAGACGTATTTTCCGAAGCTTATTGCTCGCTTTCCGTGGGCTCGCGCCCAAGCCTCCTCAGTCGCTGTGCGCCTTGCGGGGTCTCGGTCGTCTCGCTGTTCCACTGGAGTCGAGCAAACACTTCTCCAAATACTTAGACAGAACATTAATTTTGAATGTAGAATATATGATCTCCTTATTATTCATAGTGGAACACCAACTTCTTCAACACTCTGAAAACTCCTCCAGAATTGGAGGAGTTTTGTTCACCCTTTTTCATACCAAGCTTTCGCTGCAACCAATTCATCCATCGTTAACTGGTGGCCTTGGTTTTCCCAATGCAGGTCGACTTCGGCGCCGGCTCCGCTTAGCAGTTTTTCCAGATCTTCCGATTCTTCTTTCGGGCAGATCGGGTCGTTGGTGCCAGCAGCGATGAAAACGCGCGTGCCTTCCGAGTTCGGCAATTGCTTATTGCGGTCTGGTACCATTGGGTGATGCAAAATTGCCGCTTTCAATGAATCTTCGTACGAGAACAACAGATTTGCAGCAATATTTGCACCGTTTGAATAGCCTAGTGCAATGACATTATTGCGGTCAAAGCCGTACTCATCAGCCGCCTGGCCAATAAATGCATGCAGCTCTTCTGTTCGTTCACGCAAGTCTTCCATATCAAAGACGCCTTCAGACAAGCGTTTGAAAAAGCGCGGCATGCCGTTTTCCGATACATTTCCGCGAACGCTCAGCACGCCCGCTTCCGGGTCGATATGACCTGCTGCCGGCAGCAAGTCCGTTTCTGTCCCGCCGGTTCCGTGCAACAACAGGAATGTCGGCTTAGCCGCATCCGCGGGTGGGTTGTAAATATGCTTCATCATGTAAAAACCTCCTGTTTATAATATCTTTAATTCGAGATAATAACATCATATCATACCGACCTTTAGCTTCCAAATCAAAAAGCCTGCGGAATATTCCACAGGCTTTTTATAAAGTAAATTAAGACAACATGTCCTGCAATTCATCTTTCGTGAAGACGTAGGTTTCGTTGCAGAAATGGCATTGCGCTTCCGCCTTGCCTTCTGTCACGATAATATCTTCGATTTCCGCAGATCCAAGGCCCTGGATCGCATTATGGATGCGTTCCCGCGAGCACTGGCATTGGAAATTCACTGGCATCGTATCGAGCGCTTTGACATTTTCTTTGCCCAATACTTCGTCTAAGATATCTTCAGGCGTCAAACCTGCGCGCACCATATTGGAGATGGTCGGGATCTCGGCCAGTCGCTGTTCAAGCTGGCTGATCACTTTTTCATCTGTCCCTGGCATCAACTGGATGATGAACCCGCCTGAAGCCAAGATGGTATTGTCAGGATTGACGATAACACCGACGCCGACTGAGGAAGGCGTCTGTTCAGAAGTCACGATGTAATGGGTGAAATCATCTCCGAGCTCACCCGAGATGATCGGCACTTGGCCGACATACGGATGCTGCAAACCGATATCTTTGGAGACAGTCAGTGTCCCTTCTGTTCCGACTGCCCGGCGGACGTCGAGTTTGCCTTGCTCGTTCAAATCAAAATGGGTTTGGGGATTGGACACGTAGCCTCGCACTTCCCCTTTTGCGTTAGCATCTACGAGAATCGTGCCGAGCGGGCCGCCCCCATTGATTTTGATCGTCAATTTTTCTTCGCCTTTCAGCATCGCGCCGAGCATGACGCTTGCGGTCATCGAACGGCCCAGCGCCGCGGACGCTGTAGGCCATGTATAATGGCGGCGCTGCGCCTCGTTCACCGTTTCTGTCGTGCGCGTTGCGAAAGCACGGATTTGGCCATCGTAAGCCAAAGCTCTCACTAAATAATCGTTCATCTATGTTCTTCCTCTCTGAAACCGCATGGGTTTGTTCGTTTATCTTGAGTCTTTGACTTTGCTTGGCGTAACATCTGCGCCAAGCGGGTCAATTACCGTCATATTCGTTACCGTTGTCTCGACTTGTCCACGGATTTCCTGGAGATATTCGCGGCGGAGCACTTGCTGCTCCCGAATTTCCGCGTAGCTCAATCCGTAGCTGCGCTCTTTTTGCGCCAATTCGTTAATGCGCGGCAAGATTTGAATCATCTGAATCGCACTCCTTTCTGTGCGGACAGGGACATATCCACTTCCCTCATTTTATATTATCTCGAATTAAAAATAAATAAATGTGCCTGCATCTCCTGAAAGCATAAAAAACCGCCTGCAGCCCTCAAAAGAACTGCGGCGGCAAGCGGTCAAACAACCAAGCGAAATTGAGTGCATGTGACACCTGGCGCAACTTCGAAAGTTTCTTCTTCACGGAAGCCGAATGATTCATATAATTTATGGGCGGGGACATTCGCTGTGCCGGTGCTGACAATAAATTCTGCTGCGTTCTTTTGCTGGAGCAAATGGTCCACTAAACTGCGGGCGATTCCTTGGCGAAACTGAAGCGGATCCACAACAAGCCGGTAAATATCGACGACGCCATTTTCTTCTTTATAGGAAATAAACCCTTTCAAATAGCCGTCCTGATAGCCGAGAAAGGTCTCTTCGCTCTGCTGGATTTCATAAATTGTTTCAGAAATGTGGGGAATATCGTGAAACCCCATCAGTTCCGCTTCAATCCGGTAAGCCGGGCGCTGGATCGACTGGATGTCGCGCGCAATCTTCTCATCGGTCTGGTCTATTTCGGTAATCATC